>NZ_CAXUQS020000004.1:0-64919 GCF_964253435.1 Knoellia sp. LjRoot47 | reverse complement strand
GGTGTCGCGCTGCCGCCCTCGCTGATGCCCGGCGAGAGGCTGCTGAACGGCGACCACGTCCGCGTCGTGGCCACCCCGGGGCAGCAAGGCGACCTCGGCCAGGAGCCGCCGGCAACGATCACCGCCACGGTGGTGGGTCTCTACCCGAACGGCGAGAACGGCGAGACGGTGGTTTCGCTCGAGGTGCCCGAGGGCCAGGCTGCCGAGCTGGCCGCCCGCGCAGCCACAGGCAAGGTGGCCTTGGTCCTGGACAGCCGGGAGCGCTGAACGATGGCCCTGATCGTGATGTTCTCCGCGTCCGGGTCGCCCGGGGTCACCGCCTCCGCGTTGGGCGTGGCCCTCACATGGCCCCGCCCGGTCCTGCTGGTGGAGGGTGACCCGACCGGGGGATCAGCGGTGTTCGCCGGTTATCTTCGCGCCGAGTCCGCGCCGTCGAGCTCCCTTATCGATCTCGCCTTGGCGGAACGCCATGGCGAGTTGAGTGACGCGATCGCTCAATCAACCGTGCGGATGCCAGGCCCGCCTGAGGCGACCGTTGCGCTCTTGCCCGGCACCCGCTCGCACGGCCAAGCGCGCAGCCTGCTGCCACTGTGGGAGAAGCTGGCCACCGAGTTCAAGGCCCTCGAGGCCACGGGCCAGGACGTCATCGTCGACGCTGGACGACTCGGCCTCGCAGGGAGTCCCGAATCCCTCATCTACGCGGCCGATCTCGCTCTGCTTGTCACCCGGACCGACCTGGTCTCGCTGTCCGCGGCACGGTCTTGGGCTGAGACCCTTCGAACCGGGTTCGAGCGGGTCGGAGGCAGGTCCTCACTCGGGCTGCTGCTCGTGGGGGAGGGGCAGCCCTACTCGGCACGAGACGTGCAGAAGGTCCTGCAGATCCCGGCGACCGCCTCCCTTGCCTGGGACCCGGCGGCAGCGGACGTCTTCGCCAAGGGCGCTAAGGCCCCTCGCCGATTCGACTCGTCCCGACTGGTGCGTAGCTTGGCGGCCGGCCAGGGCGCCATCCAAGCGGCCGTGGCCGCGAATCGAGACCAGCTCGGCACACAGATGGTCGGAGTGCGGGCATGAGCCACGACCCAGCACCTAACGGTGCGCCCAACAACCCGGTGGACCCGACGTCGCTGCCGCTGTTCGCTGCACCGGCCGAGACCCAGCGGCCAGCACGTCCCGGCCGCGTGCGGGGATCGTTCACGATGACTCCTTCAACCGATGCCGATCCGACCGATGCCGGATTCGCGACCCAAGCCCGCGAGGACACCGCTGGCCACGTCGACCAGGACATGCCTCGGATCCACCGCCACGGGGCGGACATCGACTGGGGGTTGGTCACCGCGTTCCGGGGTCAGGCCTCAGACCGCCTCAGCGCTGCCCTGGGCGAGGAACGTGGCCACCTGTCGGCCGCCGCCCAGCGGGAACGTGGCCGAGCGATCATCCTGGACCTGCTCAATAGCGAGCACGACGAGCGAGTCAGCTCCGGGCAGGAGACCTGGAACGCCGCCGAGCAGGATGCACTGGCCAAGGCCATCGACGACGCCCTGTTCGGCTTGGGACGGTTGCAGCCGCTCGTCGACGACCACCGCGTCGAGAACATCCTCATCTTCGGCTACGACTCAGTGTTCCTCGAGCTCACCGACGGGCGGCTCATTCCCGGCCCGCCAGTTGCCGACTCCGACCAGGAACTGATCGACTTCCTCGTCTTCCTCGCCTCCCGCTCGGAGGTCAACGCCCGACCGTTCTCCGAGGCTCAACCGAGGCTGCACCTGCGCCTGGACGGCGGCGCGCGTCTGGCAGCGGCGGCCTGGGTCACGCCCCGGCCGTCGGTGGTCATCAGGCGCCACAGGCTGCGCCAGGTCACCTTGTCCGACCTCGTGGACCGCGGGACGATGTCGGAGCTGGCCGCGTCGTTCCTCTCCGCTGCAGTGAAGTCCCGGCGCAGCATCGTCGTCTCGGGCGCTCAGGGTGCCGGCAAGACGACCTTGGTCCGTGCGTTGTGCGCGGAGATCCCCAAGCACGAGATCATCGGCACCTTTGAGACCGAGTACGAGCTCCACTTGCACGAGCTGAAGGAGCAGCACCCCTACGTCTTTCCCTGGGAGGCTCGACCGGGCTCCGGTGAGCGGGCTGCCGACGGCAGCCAGGCCGGCGAATTCACCCTCAGCCAGGCCCTGTTCGACTCGTTCCGTTTCGACCTGTCCCGCCAGATCGTCGGTGAGGTCCGCGGCCCGGAAGTCCTGGCGATGCTCAAGGCGATGGAGTCCGGCTCCGGGTCGATCTCCACGACCCACGCCAAGAACGCGGAAGGTGCGATCGGCAAGCTGGTCACCTGCGCCATGGAGGCCGGGCCCCACATCACCCACGACTACGCGGTCCGGGCGATCGCCGCGAGCATCGACATCATCGTGCACGTCCATCTGGAGACCACGCCCCTGGCCGACGGCACCGCGCAACGCTCCCGTTGGGTCGCCGAGATCCTCACTCTGACGCCGGGGGAGCGCGAGAAGGGCTACGCCGTACAGAGCGTGTTCCACACCTCGGCCGGTGGCCGAGTGGCTGAGCCACGCGTCCTGCCCGATGAGTACCGGGACTTGGCCGGGTGGGGGTTCGAGCTCGAGGAGTTCTTCGGGCAGAGCGAGGCAGCGTCATGACAGCACTCGTGCCGGCTCTGGCGGGCGCGCTGGTCGTTGCGGGCGTGCTCGGGGTCGCCGTCGGGCTCCGGGCTCGTCCGGTGCAACCTGCCGCGCCCAAGCGGAGCGCCCTCGCCAACGGCAGCCCATTGGATCGGGTGCGGAGGCTGGATCGGCGGACACGGCTGCTGCTGCTGGCGGGTGCCGCCGTCGGGGTGGCCGTCGCGGTCCTGACGGGTTGGCTCGTGGCGATCCCGCTGGTGCCGGCAGCCGCCGCGGGCCTTCCGCTGCTGCTGAGCGCGCCGCCGTCGGCGAGCAAGATCGAGCGGTTGGAGGCCATGGAGGAATGGACCCGCTCCCTGTCGGGCATCCTCACTGCAGGTGTGGGCCTGGAGCAGGCACTGATCTCGACCTTGCGATCGACCCCTGAGGCGATCCGGCCGGAGGTGACCCGTCTGGCGTCACGGCTGCGCGCCAGGTGGGCCACCGAGGACGCCCTGCGCGCCTTCGCCGACGAGCTCGACGACGCGACCGGGGACCTGATCGCCGGCAACCTGATCCTCGGTGCGCGCCGCCGCGGCGGCGGTGTGGCCAGCGTTCTGGAGGCCCTCGCCGAGTCCACCGCGGCCGACGTGGCCGCCCGTCGCGAGATCGAGTCGGACCGGGCCAAGCCGCGGTCGACCGCGCGGTGGGTCACCCTCATCACCGTCTCGGTGCTGGGAGTCCTGGCACTGACCGGCGACTACATCGCCCCCTATGGGACCCCGATCGGGCAGATGTTCCTCGTGCTTCTGCTCGGCATGTACGTGGCGACGCTGGTGTGGATGCGCAGGATGTCCACCGGCAAGCCTCTGCCCAGGTTCATCGGGTCCGCAGCCAAGGCGGCCGCGCGATGATGGGCCCCACCGGCCTGCAGCTGGCCCTGATCGCTGGCGCCCTCGTCGGGTTGGGGGTCGCGCTGCTTGTGTGGCGTCTGACCCCGGCGGATCCCGACCTGGGCGACGCCCTCCAGCGCCTCTCGCCCGAGCATGCGAAGCGACGGGACCTCGAGGGGGTGCACCCGGCTGGCGACACGCGGGAACGGTTGGGTGTTTGGGGGATGAAGAAGCTCCCCGCGGGCGCGTGGGGGACCATCCCCACCAAGGAGCTGGCGATCCTGCGGATCCCGGTCAGCCGCTATTACGGCGAGAAGATCATGTTCGCCCTGCTCGGCCTGGCCATTCCGCCGCTGCTCACCACCTTCTTCACCCTGCTCGGTGCGCGGCTGCCGATCTTCATCCCTGCCGTCGCGACCCTCGCTTTGGGTGCCGTCATGTTCTTCCTGCCCGACTACAACGTCCGGGACGATGCGAAGAAGGCGCGCGCCGAGTTCAGCCGCGCCCTGGGCGCCTACATCGACTTCGTGGCGCTCGAGCGCAACGCGGGCGCCGGCCCGCGGCAGGCCATGGAAGTGGCGGCCGAGGTCGGCGACTCGTGGGTGTTCCGCCGCCTCGGTGAAGAGCTGGCGCGCACCCGCTGGTCGGGCCTCACCCCGTGGGACGCCCTGCACGGCCTGGCCCTCGAGTTGGGCCTCCCCGAGCTCGACGACCTCGCGGACATCATGCGCCTGTCGGGGGAAGAGGGCGCCCAGGTCTACCGGAGTCTGCGCGCCCGCTCGTCAGGGATGCGAAGCGCGATGCTCACCTCCGAGAAGGCCAAGGCAAACGAGGTGGGCGAAAAGATGTCGATCCCGATGAGCCTGCTCGGCGTGATCTTCCTGGCCATCCTCGTCGCGCCAGCGCTGCTGCGAGTGATCGGAGGCAGCACCTGAGGACCACGACCGCCAGTTGAACCGCAAGCTCACCCCCGCCAACAGAACCCAACCGAACGCCCGGGCGCATAACCCGGTCCAACCCAAAGGGGACAACCATGTACTACCTCGCCGCAACACTGCACACTCTCGGCGTCCAGATGCGCGACACCGCCATCCGCAAGGCGACCAAGGATCCCGAGCGCGGCTCGGTGACGATCGAGAACGTCATCTGGGCCGTGGCCGTCATCGCCATCGTGGGGATCGTCGTCCTGGCCATCACCAACTACGTCCGCAACAAGGCCGCGGAGATTCGGTAGCACCAACGATGCGCCGGCCAGCAGGGTTCGCGCTCCTTGACCGTCAGCGGGCGGTCAAGGAGCACGAACGCGGCTCCACATCCATTCAGATGGTGCTGCTGATGCCGGCGTTGTTCGCGGTGATGTTCCTCGGTATGCAGGGCGCGCTGTTCTACCACGCCCGCACCGTCGCCCTGGCTGCCGCGCAGGAGGGCGTCCGGACCGCTGCCGGGGTGGCCGGTAGCCGCGCGGCAGGCGCCCAGGACGCCTACGCCTTCGTCGACGCCGCGGGCGGCGACGACGTCCTCACCGGCGCTCGGGTGAGCGCCTCGCGCAGCGCCACCAGCGCCACCGTGACCGTCACCGGCCGCTCCCTGAGCGTCATCCCCGGCTGGCGACCCACCGTCACCCAGAGCGCCAGCGCTCCCGTCGAGAGGATCACCCAGTGAGCCGGGCGCTGCGTCTGCCGTGTCTTCCCTTGCGTGACAGGGAACGGGGATCGGCCGTCATCGAGGCGGTCATCGGGGTGCCTGCTTTCATGCTCTTCGTCGGGCTCATCGTGTTCGCCGGCCGGGTCGCGATCGCCAACCAGGCCGTCGGCTCCGCGGCGACCGAGGCTGCCCGGGCCGCCTCGATCGCCCGGACCCAGGGCCAAGCCGGCGACAGCGCGGAGACGGCCGCGGCCAGCGCCCTGAACAACCAGCGCGTCAACTGCCGGAGCACCACCGTGAGTGTCGACACGAGCGGGTTCGCGTCCCCCGTCGGCACCCCCGCCAGCGTCCGTGCCACCGTGACCTGCGTGGTGAACCTGTCCGACCTTTCCGTTCCCGGGGTGCCTGGCACCCGAACCGTGACCGCGACGATGACCTCGCCGCTGGATACCTACCGAGAGCGGTGAGGCACATGCTCGGCCTGAACGTGCGTTGCGGTCACCGCGCCAGCTTGCTGGCACGGCGCGGCCCGCATACCAGCCGTCGTCTCGTCGACGGCGAGCGTGGTTCGATCACGATCTGGATCGTGACGGCCGGGTTCATCATGATCGTCCTCGTGGGGATGGCCGTCGACCTGGGCGGCCAGGTGTACGCGCAACAGCACGCACGCGACACGGCCCGGCAGGCGGCCAGGGCAGGCGGCCAGCAGCTGCAGGCCGCGCCGGCCATCCGCGGTGAAGGGGCCTTCGCGGACACCTCACGCGCCGTCCAAGCGGCCCGCACCTATCTGGCCGCCAGCGACGTCACGGGCACCGCCACGGTGACCGGTGGCGACACCATCACCGTGACTACCAGCGACGTCTACACAACCAAGTTCCTGTCCATCATCGGGATCAACCGCATCACCGTGACCGGCCGTGCGCAGGCCACCATCACCCGAGCCCTCGAAGGAGTGCAGCGATGACACTGCGAACTCGGCTCACCGGGCTCGCCGCGGCCCTGACCATTGTGGGCATCGTGGTCGCCCTGCCGATCACCCTCCTGGCCGTGGGCGCCAACCCGCTCCCGGACATGTGGCCCACGCTCGAGCAGGTCCGGACCGCCCTGACCAGCCCGGACGACGGGACCTTGGTCCTGGGAGCCATCAAGGTCATCGCCTGGGCGGCGTGGCTGTTCCTCGCCGGCGCGATCGTCTTGGAGATCCTGTCCCGGGCCCGGGGGGTCCGGGCGCCGCATCTGCGAGGCCTGGGCATGCCGCAAGCGGCCGCGAGGGGCCTGGTCGGAACCGCCCTCCTGCTCTTCGCTGCTGCACCCATGTCGGGGACCCCCGCCAACGCTGCCCCCATGGCGCAAGCGTCGTCGGTGGCCAGCGCCACCGTCCTGACCACACCTGACCAGGTGTCCGCGCCGGTGCCAACGACCGGAGCATCCAGTCGCGCGTCAGCGCGCCCCCAGCAGGCACCCGCAGCACCCTCCACGGTCGAGCACGTGGTCGAACGTGGCGACACGCTCTGGTCGATCGCCGAGGACTACCTAGGGGTCGGGAGCCGCTACACCGAGCTGGCCGACCTGAACCGCGCAGTCCTGGGACCCGACCCAGGGTTCCTCCCCGTCGGAGTGGTCCTGCAGATCCCCGACGCCCGCCATGGCATGGCCCACGGCGAGCACTCCGAGACCGTCGAGCGCGGCGACACCCTGTCGCAAATCGCCCAGGATGAGCTCGGTGACGCGGACCGGTACCCGGAGATCTTCGAGGCATCCCGGCACACCGCTCAGCCCAATGGGGGCCACCTGAGTGACCCCGACCTGATCCTGCCCGGCTGGACCCTGACCATCCCCGCCAGCCATGCGCCTCGGGTCACCACACCTGACCCAGCCCTCGAGCCCGTTGCTCCTGCGCAGCCCCCGGCGGCGAACCCCGAGGCGGCGAAACCCGAGGCGGCGAGCCCGGCGCCGGAGGCCTCAGCGGTGCCCGCGACGCCGACCCAGTCGGCGCGCGGCGACGCGCCCGACACCAGTGGCGCGGCAGGCGTCAGCGCGCAGGACACCGAAGACAGCCAGGCCCCGTGGCTCTTGACCGGTCTGACCGGTGCGGGAGCGATGCTGGCCGGGGCCATGCTGATCGCATTGCGCAGGCGCCGCCGAGCACAGTTCCGGGCCCGTCGCCCGGGGCGCACCATCGCCGCACCGGAACCGCTCCTCGCTCCGGTGGAGAAGACCCTCACCGTCGCGGGTGTCCCGGCATGCGTCGACGTCGAGCTCATGGACGAGGCCCTGCACCGTCTCGCGGCTGGAACCATCGCCGCGGGAGCACCCATTCCCGAGCTCGCCGCGGTCGAGCTGAGCCAACACGCCCTCACCCTGCATCTGTCCGCCCCGACGCAGCTGGACCACCCTTGGTCGGGCAGCGCGGACCGGCTCCACTGGACCCTACCCGCGGGCACCGACCTGTCCGACGTGGGACCACGCATCGCCGACTACCCCGCCCCGTACCCGCTGCTTGTCACCATCGGCGCCGGCGACAACGGAAACGTGTGGCTGCTCAACATCGAGGACCTCGCCCTGAGCATCACCGGCGACACCACGTTCGGGCGTGACTTCGCCCGGTACCTGGCCGCCGAGATCGCCTGCAACCCTTGGTCCCACGGCGTCAGGGTCGACCTCGTCGGCGTCGGGCACGAGGTCGCCCCGATGAACACCGACCGGATCCGAGTCCACGCCGGCGGGCACGCGGATCCCGCGGCCGAGGTCCTGGCCGACGCCATCGACATGATCGACCGCAGCGCCGAGACCGGCGTCGACGTCGCCACCGCCCGGGCACGTCAGGATGGTGCCGAGTCATGGCCGGCGAGGATCCTGCTCGTCGATGCGGCGGACGACGAGGGCGGCGAACCGGACTCAAGCGCGACGACGCCAGCCCTGGACCAGCTGCTCGATCTCGTCTACCAGCACGCGGGCCAGACGGGTGCCTCCGTCGTGCTCCGCGGCGACCGTGCGGGGGCCCCGGGTGTAGAGCTGCACGTCACCGGCAACGGTCGGGTCAACCTCCCGCACGCCGGGCTCGACCTGATCGCCGTTGGCCTGACCAGTGACGAGGCCCAAGGGTGCGCCGCCCTACTGGCGCAAAGCGAGGACCTCGCCGACACCCCCATGCCGGTCGACGAGCGCGCGCACGAAGGCTGGCGGGCATGGTCCGACGAGGCCGGGGCACTGCGTGAAGAGCACACCCGCGCCCGGCACGAGCACGCCGACGAGGCTGCAGCCTCGCTGCTCGAGCACGCCGACGAGGACTACCTGCGCACCGGAGCGACCACGTCCGACGACCTCGAGGCGTTGGCCCCCAAGGTTCCCGAGCGGGTTCGCGCCGCCGTGGCCGAGGCGGACCCCACCCTCGACGAGGACCTCGAGCTGTGGTGGTCCCAGGACTGTCCGCTGCCCAGGCTGACCCTGCTGGGCCCGGTGGGAGCACGAACCCGCGGCACCCCGGTCACCAAGCGCAAGCCGTACTACACCGAGATGCTCGCCTTCCTGGCCACACGCGCGCACGGCGCCACCCCGGAGGAGTTGGCCGAGGCCTTCAGCATCACCCCCGCGAAGGCCCGCGACTACGTTCGCATCGTGCGCGACTGGTTGGGCACCAACCCCCGCACGGGCGAGGCCCACCTTCCCGACGCGCGCAAGGCACCCGCAGCGATCGCCCGAGGCGTCGGGGTCTACCAGGTCCTCGACGTGCTGGTCGACGCCGATCTGTTCAGGCGGCTGCGCGTGCGCGGGGAGTCCCGCGGTCCCGCCGGTGTCGACGACCTCCGCGCCGCCCTACGACTGGTCCAAGGCCGGCCCTTCGACCGGCTGCGCGATGGCGGGTGGGCGTTCCTGTCCGAGGGCGACCGGCTCGACCAGCACATGATCTGCGCCGTCGTCGACGTCGCCCACTTGGTCACCACCTACAGCCTCCAGTCCGGCGACACACGCCAGGCCCGGCTGGCCGCTGAGACCGCAGCTCTCGCCGCACCACACGAGGAGATCCCCAGGCTCGATTTGGCTGCCGTCGCCGACGCTGAAGGGCACCCCGGCGAGGCCGACCGGATCCTGCGCGACGAGGTGTGCAACCGCACCGACGACGACGACGCTCCACCGGAACTGTCGGAGCGGACGAAGCAGGTCATCGCCACTCGCGACTGGCACGAGCGGACCCGCAAGGCCAGCTAACCCTTTCCCCCGAAGCCGAGCAGCCCCGGGCCTCCTCCCCCCTAGGCCGGGGCTGCTCCCTTGCCCGGGCCTGGCTTCGACGCGGCTTTACGCCGGGCGGACCAACGACTGGTCCACCCACTGCTGCACGGTGGTCACTCCTCCGCCCGGCTCGTCGACGACGTAGACGACCCATGCCCGCCAGGTCGAGCCAACCCGGCGCCACTCCACCACCAATCCCGGATGTGGGCCGGGTGCCTCTGAGGGGCCCTGCACCCAGCAATGCCGGCGAGCGGACGAGGCGCCGCCGCCGGCGACGGGTCGCTCGGCGAGCGGAACGCCAGCGCGGCGCGGTGGGGGAGGAGGGGTGGGCTGCACACCTCCAGAGTGTGCGCGAAACGGCCGACATTGCGGGCCTCCGGGGCGAGGAACGCATGCGCGCGGGCACCAATCGCAAGGCCTCCGCTCAAAAACTTCGACGAGTTGGGGTACGTCGCATCGCCGCAGGTCAGAGGGTTGTCCCCCGTCCAAGGCCGGACGTACCCCCTCCCGCCCGGCGCCGCACGGTGACAAGGGCGGGGACGACCAGTCGAGACCTTCCTGCCGTGTCCACACGGCGAAAGGAACTCGAGATGAGCGTCGCAACACACCTGGGTCTGGCCGACCCCGACAGCGAGGTCCTGGCCCTGGCCAGGCAGCGATGGCAGCAATGGCAGCTGCGCCACAGCGCCCTCGGTGCCATCGAGGAACTGGACGACCTTCCGTTCTGGCTGCGGGAGGCCGACTGGGACGCAGCCGACCAGGTCCTGCTCGCCCTGGCCGAGCTGTCCGCTCCGGACGGGGGCGACGACGTCGCCGCGACGGGCGTCCTCACGTGGGTGCTGCTGCCCGGAGCCAGCCTGTTGGCGTTCAGGCTCAGCAGGGTCAGCCGGCGGATCGACGAGACCGTCGCGGCCCAACTGTGGGTCGAGGCCAGGACCTTTCCCTGGCAGCGCGGGCACAAGGTGGCCGCCAACATTCTGATGAACACCCGCAAGGGAGTGATGCGCGATCTGGGGATCGGCGACGCAGGGGACCCCACCGGGACGCGAACCATCCCCTTCCCGCCCGCGGCGGAGGTGTGGACCGAGGCGGCCCACTGCGTTCACCCGGGCGGGCCCACGGCCGAGCAGGAGCTGGACGACATCCTCGAGGTCGCGACGAGTCGCGGGGCACTGACCCCGGACGACGGCGACCTGTTGCTGAGCCTCGCCCACGCCGCCGACGTCGCGAACCCCGCCCGGTCCGGGCGCGGGCACGCCGGACTGATGGCCCCCGCCGCCTCGGATGCGGTCGCCGCGGAGCGAGGTGTGTCCTCACGGACGGTGCGCCGCCGCGCCGCCCGGTCGGTGAAGGCCCTTCGCGTCGTCTGCGGCACCCAGCAGCGTGCCTCCGCCTGACATGTCCACCAGCGAGCCTCGACCGGCTTACGGCGACGAGGTGATGACGATGACCGACGAAACGGAGCTCAACCGGCTGATGGCCGTGGCCGGCAGCGAAGGCGAAGCCCTCGCCGCCCTGGCCGGGTGCGTCGACCGACTGAACCAGGTGCACGCCGCACGAGTAGCCCTGGCGCGGCTCGACGCTCCCAGCCTGCGGGCCGCCCTCGAGGCGCGGCGCACCGCGCTCGAGGAGGGGACCCGATGACCACACCCACCGCCCACGCGACGCCCTCGAGGGCCGCGGTGAGCGTCCAAGAGCTCAAGCGGGCATGGCGCTCCGTGCAGGCCGGCGACTTCCGCCCCCGTCAGCGACCCGGAGCCGTGGACGGCCACGAGACCACGCCCCACGGCTGGCACCCCGACGAGCCCGTGCTGCCCGTCGTCGGCTGCGCGGGGTCTGTCGGAGCGACCACGCTGGCGCTGGCCTTGGCCACCCGCGCGCCGGGCGCCACCCGGATCGTCGAGTGCTGCACCGCCACCGCTTCCGGACTGGCACCAGCCTCCACCGCGGAACTGGGCCAGCACGCCACCGGCTGGTCACAAGGAACACGAGGCGACGTCCTCCTCGAGCGCGGCAGCGACATCCTCGTCAGCCCAGACGAAGTGCCCACCCCCACCGACCCCACCGCAGCGCTCACGCTGACCGTCCTCGACGTCGGATGGGAGCTCGGGCAGGTACTGGCCAGCCCCAACTGGCTGGCGGACCAGCTGCTCCACTCCGAGCACGTGGTCGTGGCCACCACGGCCACCATCCCCGGCCTGCGGCGGCTCGAGGGGGCGCTGGCGCTGCTGGCCGGACGTCGAGTCCTGGGTGCCGTGCTCGGCCCCACCAGACGCAAGTGGCCCCGCGGCCTCGAGCACAGCCTCGGCGCCCTGACACGACAACTCGACCAGCGCGGGGACCTGCACCAGGTGCCCCTCGACCGGGCCCTCGCCGTGCGCGGCCTCGACTCCGAGGCACTGCCCGCCCCGCTGCTCACCGCAGCAGACCAAGTCCTCCGCGCCACCGTGGCCGGAGTCACCACGAAGGGAAACCCGTCATGAACGCACTCACCCGCCAGCTCGTCACCCTCCCGCAGGTGTGCCCCGTCGCACCGCCGGGAGCGCAGCGCTACGCCGACCAGCTCATGGGATACGTCCTGTGGGGCACGATCATCCTGTTCGTCCTCGGCGTCGTCATCGGCATCGGCGCCATCGTCGCCGGCCGCATCTTCGGGATGCCGCACGCATCCAAGGCCGGGATCGTCGGCGTCGTCGTCGTCTTCCTCGCGGTGATCGGCTACCTGGTCCTTCCCGGCATCGTTCGCGCCATGACCGGGGCCGGGTGCGTCTGATGACCCGGGCCGGGCAGACCACCGCCGACGGCGGGTGGGGACGCTCCCGACTCCTGGCCACCTTGGCAGCGGGTGTCGCGGCGGCCCTGCTATTCGTGGTCGGCCTCGGCCTCGCGCTCTACTACGGCCTGCGGAGCGGGGACACGCAGCCCACGACACAGCGTGTGGCCACGAAGGTTTCCCCCACCGGCACCGGGCCGGCATACCGCGACCAGGCCGCTGCCGCCCCCATGCTGCAGGTCACCCCGGACGACGCCCGGCAGGGCGTCCCCGCGGCCATCGCCGGCCCGGTCATCGAGGTGCCACCGGCCACCGCGGCGGGGCCGGTGCAGGTGCCGACCGGCTTCCCACACACTCCCGAGGGAGCGGTCGGTCAGCTGGCCGCGATCGAGACGACGGTCCTGCAGGGAATGTCCATCCCCCAGACCAATCAGGTCTATGAGCAGTGGGCTATGGCCGGCGGGTCCGGCGTTGCCGAGTGGGCCCTGACCAAGAACGTCCAGAACTTCCTCGCCAGCGCCGGGCAGGGACAGACCAAGGACCCGACGGTCACCGTCACCGCCACCCCGGCCGCCGCCCAAGTGAAGGCCAGTGACGGAGCCGACTGGGTGCTCGCCTGCGTCCTCCTCGACGTGCGCGCCATCATCACGGCCGAAGCCCGCATCGGATACGGCTACTGCGAACGCATGCAGTGGCAGCCCGCCGGGCAGGGCGGCCGCTGGATGATCGCCCCCGGCGCAGCAGCCGCAGCCGCCCCCTCGACCTGGCCAGGCACCGAGATCGCCTTCAAGGCTGGCTGGCGCACCTGGGTCACCAGCAACGGAGCGGACTAGCGCGATGGACTTCCTCAACCCGTTCACCTACCTCGGCTCGGCAGCCGGCAAGGTCGTGGCCGACGGCTGGACCGCAGCCATGCTCGGACTCTGGAACGCCGGACTCTGGCTGCTCAAGCTCGTCCTCACGCTCGTCGACGCGTTCACCGTCCCCGACCTCAGCGAAGGCGGACCGGGCGCGCAGGTCTACCAGATGACGTTCTGGATCGCCCTGGCCCTCATGCTGCTGCTGACCATGGTCCAGCTGGCCGTGACCGCCGCTCGACGCGATGGCAAGTCCATGGCGCGGGTGCTGGTCGGGACCGGCCAGTTCGTCATGGTCTGGGCCGCCTGGATCGCCCTGGCCGTCCTCGTCGTCGCCGCCTGCGGGGGCCTCACCCGCGCCCTGATGGACAAGCTGCTGCACATCGACAAGTGGGCCCAGTTCGAACCCTTGGGCACCCAGATCTCGACGGAGGACATCAGCGACGGGACCATCGCCACCGTCTTGGGCTTCATGGGGATCTTCCTCGTCTTCGCCGCCATCGGGCACCTGCTGGTCATGCTCACCCGAGCCGGCGCCCTCATGGTCTTGGCCACGACGACCCCGATCGCCGCCGGCGGACTGGTCAGCGACGCCGGACAGAGCTGGTTCTGGAAGAGCCTGCGGTGGTTCATCGCCGCGGCGTTCACACCGGTCGTGATGATCCTCGTGCTCGGCATCGGGGTGCAGATGACGTCCGGGGTCGCCACCGGCATGACCGACGACCTGCAGAAGGCCATCGGGACCGCCGTTCCCGGCGTCATCCTGATCTGCATCGGCTGCTTCAGCCCGCTCGCCCTGTTCAAGCTCCTGGCGTTCGTGGACCCCGGCACCAGTTCCGGGTCCGCCCTGCGGGCCGGCCTCGCCGCCCAAGGAGGCCTCGGCGGCCTGCTCAGCGGCAGTGGCCAGGGCGACGCGGGCTCCTCCGCTGCCTCGACGACCGACGCCAACGGCCGCTCCCAGGCCGAGGCCTCGGGTGAGGACTCCACCAGTGCACGGTTCAACGCCGGCGCGCGTGGACTCATGGGACAGGTGGGGGGCGCGCTCGGGCAGGCCGTCGGCGCCGGCATGGGCGCCATGGAAAGCATCGGGTCCCGGGGTGCCGCCATCGGCGCCGACCTGACCAACCAGATGGGTGTCGGGCACAACAACTACGTCCCTGACTTCAGCAAGACCAAGAGCCAGTCCGGGCGCGGTCAGGGCGGCGGCAACAAGGCCGAGGACGACAACCCCGAGATCAACGGCAGCGGACCAAGCACCAGCCCCGACACCGGTGTTCCGACCCCACCGATCCCGC
Organism: Knoellia sp. LjRoot47; assembly: GCF_964253435.1. Lineage (NCBI taxonomy): Bacteria > Bacillati > Actinomycetota > Actinomycetes > Micrococcales > Intrasporangiaceae > Knoellia > Knoellia sp. LjRoot47. The sequence continues at coordinate 50,618 of NZ_CAXUQS020000004.1, read as the reverse complement.
ACCCCCCAACCCCCCAGCTGCCACAGGGCCCGACCCCGGGCGCACCGGGCGGATCCCCAGCAGGCGGATCCGGCCCGGGCGCACCCGGTGCCGCCGCCGGTGGTGAGGCCGGCGGTGCCGCCGCTGCGGGTGCCGTGCCGATCGTCCCGGTCTGACCCAACCCAACCGAACCACAAGGAGAGACGACATGTCAGCCATCTACAGCGACTACAGCCGGGCGAGGATCGGGTGGTTCTTCGGCCTGTCCGGGTGGCAACTGGCGGTGGTCGCGCTGTCGACGATGCCGGTGTTCTGGTCCATTCAGGCCGGGACGTGGATCTCCGCCGGGTTGTTCCTGGCGCTCTGGGTGGCGATCACCCTGGTCACGGTGACCCCGGTCCGGGGCCGATCCACCTTCGGTTGGGTGTCGGCCTCGCTGGCCTTCGCCACGGGCGGGCTCGCCGGGTGGACCCGGTTCCGGTCCAAGGCGGGACGGGGGCAGGCCGACTCGCTCGACGAGGTCGACCTGCCAGGTGCGCTCCATGCCATCCAGGTGCACGACGGCCCGCCGCACGGGGCATCCTTCGCGCGCATCGCGATCATCCAGGACCACAGCGCGCGGACGTGGGCCGTGACCGCGGCCGTCGTGCACCCCGGCATCGGGCTCCAGGAGCTCGAGGACCGGCGTCGCCAGGGCAGGGGCCTGAGCGAACTGCTCGACATGGCGTCGCAGACCGAGCTGATCGACGAGATCCTGCTCCTGGTCCGCACCGTGCCCGAGGACGGCGCGGAACGGGACCAGTGGCTCACGCGTCACCGCCGCTCTACTGGGTCGGCGGGCGTACGTCAGATCAATGACGAACTGCAGCAGACCCTCACCCGGGCCAGCGTGCGCACCGAGGCGTTCGTGACCGTCGTCATCCCGGAGGGTCGGCTCGGCAAGCAGGCCAAGGAGTCCGGCGGCGGCCTCGAGGGACGCGCCCGGGTGATCTACGGCGTGCTCGGCGAGATCGAGGCTCAGCTGCGCGGAGGCATGGGCATGACCAGCGTGAAGTGGCTCACCAGCCCCGAACTCGCGCTGGCGTCCCGGACCGGGTTCGCCCCCGGAGACCGGGCCGGGATCATCGACGCGTTGGGCGCCCGACAGAGCGACCCCGAGGTGAACGCCGACGTCCCGTGGGCGATGGCCGGACCGTCCGGGGCCGACCCGGTAGCCCGGCACTACAGCCACGACGCGTGGAACAGCATCAGCTCCACCCTCAAGCTCCCCGTCAAGGGCGCAGCGATGGGTGCCCTGCTTCCGGTCCTCACCCCAACCGAGCCGGGGGAGCGCCGCTCCTTCCTCGTGGCCTACCCGATCCTGAGCCAGTCCGCTGCGGGTCGCCAAAGCGCCACAAGCGAGTGGGCGGCCGACATCGGCGAGGAGCTGCGCGCCAAGGCCAAGATGAAGCAGAACGCCAAGGCCAGGGACGAGGCCGAGAAGGTGCGACGACTGGACACCAAACTGGCCCGCGGCAACTCCCTGACCCGCCCCTACGCGGTGTGCACGGTCACCGTTCCCAAGACCGCGAGGGTCTCGGAGTTCGGCCGCCGCCTCGACGCCTCCGTCCGCCGGGCCGGGTTCGCGCCGCTGCGCCTTGATCTCGCCCAGGACGTCGCCTTCGCCGCGTCGACAGTGCCCCTAGGGGTCAGCCTCACCCGGAAGGCGGGCTGAGCCATGGGTATGTCAGCCCGCACTCCTGCCGACCGGAACGCCGGCGGGCGCAACGTCTCCCGGCTCCTGGCCGACTTCGGTCACGACCTGCCCTCGGCGCCGACGTCGACGGCGGCCGCGAAAGAGGCCCGACTGTTCCGGCACGCGCCACGGCGCGGACCGCGACGGGCCGGGGCCGGCTGGTCACCGGCCTCCGCTCCCGTCTCGAGCTGGCGCATGACCTCCGATCAGACGCCCGTTCTGTGGCCGTTCATCTCGACCCCAGGCTTGCCACCTACCGGCGCCCAGATGGGGATCGACATGCTTTCCGGCGGCGCGTTCTACGCTGACCCCAACGGCTGGGTCCTCGACGACGACGTCCCGGTCACCAACCCCAACATCTTCAGCTTCGGCAAACCCGGCCGCGGCAAGTCCGCCACCACGAAGGCGTTCTGCCTGCGGATGACCGACTTCGGCTACCGGATCCTGGTCCTGGGCGACCCCAAGGACGAGTACGAAGGGCTCTGCAAGTTCTTCGGGGTCGAACCGTTCGCGATCGGGCCAGGGCTCCCCACCCGCATCAACCCCCTGGCCTTCGGCCCGCTGCTGGCCGGCTGGGATCAGCTGGACGCCACCGAGGCACAAGCGCGCGCCGCCGTCGTCTTCGGGCGGTGGCTGACGCTGGTCCGTGGCCTGGTCGGCAGCCAGCGGATCGGGGACCAGCGGGTGCCATTCGGCCCGAGCGACGAGGTCGTGGTCAAGGCCGCCCTGCAGAAGCTGACGGGCTACACCCTGGGGCAGACCCAACTGACCGAGACGACGATCCCCCAGCTGTGGAACCTGCTCAACAACCCCACCGACGACCTGATCGAGGAGTGCCGGTACGCGGGGGAGCGGCACTTCCTCGACGACACCCGGCTGCTGCGTGACGCCTTGGGCCAGCTCGTCAGCGGCGCACTGGCCGGGCTGTTCGACGACCACACCACCATCGACGTCGACTGGGCCGCCCCCATCCAGTCGCTGAGCCTGTCCCGGCTCGAGCCATTGGGCGACGAAGCGATCGGAATCGCCCTCACCTGCCTCAACTCCTGGGGACGAGGCATGCGGGAAATGGCGGCCTCCGGAGACCTACGCGTGGTCGTGCGCGACGAGTCCTGGAAACAACTGAGGCTGGGTCCCGAGGCGGTCAAGTCCTTCGACGCCGACCTTCGCCTGTCCCGACGAGACGGCGACGTCCAGTTCGCCGTCGCGCACAAGCCGTCGGACCTGCTGTCTGCCGGCGACACCGGCTCCCAGGCGGCCACGATCGCCAAGGACCTGCTGCACCTGGCCGACGTCAAGGTCCTACACGGGCAGGATCTCGGGGTCGCACGCGAGCTGGAGAGCATGCTCGGGCTGGGGCCGATGGCACAGGACCTGGTGACCGGCTGGGCGATGCAGGGCAAGGGCCGGGCCCTGTGGTGCGTGGGCGAGCAGCACTACAAGGTGCAGACCGTCCTCCACCCGGTCGAGCTAAACCTCACCTTCACCAACCAAGCGCTCACCGGCGCGGCCTGACGGGCACGATTGCCGTGAAGAAGATCGCTCTCACCCTCATCCCGGTCCTCGTCCTGGTCCTCGGGCTGCCACTGGCGATCGCCCTGATCGTGATGACGGTAAGTGCGCCAGCGGCGGCCGAGCAGCTGCGCACCATTGCCTGCGGCGGACTCACCCCGGTCACCGGCGCCTGGCGGCCGCCCTTCGCCCAGGCCTACACCGTGGGCCGACGCGGCTTCGGCCAAGAGTTCCACCCGATCTACCACGAGTGGCGAATGCACACCGGCCAGGACCTGGTGTCACAGCCCGGACCGGGCCCCGTCGTGGCCATCGGCGCCGGACGAGTCGCATTCGCCGGCACGAAGGGCGGGTACGGCAACGTCGTCGACGTCCAACACATCGACGACACCACGGGGCAGACCGTGCTGAGCCGCTACGCCCACCTCGCGTCGCTGAGCGTGAGGACTGGAGCCCAGATCGCCAGCGGCCAGCAGCTCGGCGTCGAAGGCTCCACGGGAGCCAGCACCGGCAACCACCTGCACCTCGAGATCCACGTCGCCGGCACGCCCGTCGACCCCGTGGCCTGGATGCTGGCCCACGGCGCCCCACTCAACGGCCAGGCGGTGGCCAGCTGGACCCCCCCGCCGGGAGAGCCGGTCCAAGAGGGCGGCCTCGGCTTCCCGCTGCCACCTGCCGGAACGCCACGGCAGGCATCCCTGATAAACCCCCCGCAGCCCATCCCGGCTGACATCAAGAGCCTCTATGTCGCCGCCGCCGACCGCTACAAGATCCCGTGGACCCTGCTCGCCGGGATCGGCATGGAGGAGACCGCACACGGCCGGAACAACACCACCAGCTCCGCCGGCGCCCAAGGCCTCATGCAGTTCATGCCCGCCACCTGGGCGACGATGGGCGTCGACGGCGATGGGGACGGTCGGGCGGTCATCACCAATGACGCCGACAGCGCCATGTCGGCCGCGAACTACCTCACCAAGTCCGGCGTCGCCAACGGCCCGGCCGGGGTGAGGTCGGCCATCTTCGCCTACAACCACGCCGACTGGTACGTCAACGACGTCCTTTTCTATGCCGCCGCCTACGGTGGCGGCACCGTCCTAGGCAGCACCACCGAGTGCGACCCAGGCCAAGGCAACCCCAACCTGCCGCCGCTGACCAACGACCGACTTCGGGTCGTCCTCACGTGGGCCACCAGTCAGGTCGGCGATCGCTACATCATGGGAGCCAACGGACCCGACGCATGGGACTGTTCCTCATTCACTCAGGCCGCCTACGCACAGATCGGTGTCACGACCCCCAGAACCGCTGGGGCACAACGAGACTGGCTCGCCGCCGGCAACGGATTCCGAGTGGATCCACAACAAGCCAGGCCGGGCGACCTGATCTTCTACGACTCCTACCTGGGCCCAAACACCATCGGCCACGTCGCCATCGTCTTCGACCCCAGCAAGCAGAGCACTGTCGAGGCGATGAACAGTGAACGCGGCGTCACCTACGGCAGCTACGCCGGCAAGGCGGCCACCAAGACGATTTTCCAGATCTGGCGGGTCGGCAACATCTCCGATCAGCCGACCCGGCCGGTCGTCGTCTGATGATGAGAAGAAAGGTTGTCGAGATGCAGTGCATCTTGCAAACAGCTCGACTGTTGCGGCAATAACGCTGCATACGTCACCGGGTTCGCAGTGGGACCGGGTGGCGCAAGCAAGGGGTGTGTCGCCGGTACGTCCGGCTACCGCTCGTATCGAGCGATTTGGCAACCTACCAACCGGTTGGTAGCCTGTAGAGGTGCCGACGACTCGTGAGCAGATCCTCGATGCCACCATCGAGCTACTGCGCGACGGCCGCAACGTCAGCCTGGACGCAGTCGCCGCGGATGTCGGTCTGACAAAGGCCGGTTTGATCCACCACTTCCGGTTCAAGCAGGACCTGATGTTGGGCGTCATCGAACACGTCGCCGACAGGTGGATCGAGGCACTGCAGGCCGAGGTGGGCGACGCTGCTGGGGCATCGGCGACGAGCCGCATCGGTGCCTATGCGCGGCTGGCCTTGCAGCGCCAGCACGACGAGGCCGACATCGCCATGCTGGCCGACACCCGGCTGCGCGGGGCTCTGACCGAGCGCTGGGTCGAGCAGATGCGCCCGTGGATACAACTCGACGACGTTCCGCCGGGTCCCGAGCGCGCGGCGCTGACCACCGTGCGCCTGATCGCGGATGGGGTCTGGTTCGACGACGCCGCGAACGTCTTCCCGGTCGACCTGGCCGACCGGCCCGCCATCCAAGCTCTCATCGACATCCTCTTGGAAAGGTCCCTCCCATGACCCGTTGGTTGTTCTTGGCTGCCGCGATCCTGTCCGAGACGACGGGGTCGCTCTCCCTCAAGGCGGCCACCGAGAATCCCGCCTGGTACGCCTTGGTGGCAGCTGGATTCGTGGCCGCGTTCGCCTGCTTGGCCGGCGCACTCCGCAACGGCATGCCCCTCGGTGTCGGCTACGGCATCTGGGGCGCCAGCGGCGTTGCCCTCACCGCGCTGCTCGCCGCGCTCATCTTCGACGAGCCACTCACCGCGCTCATGCTCGGCGGCATCGCCGCGGTCATCGCTGGAGTGCTCTGCGTCGAGCTCGGCTCCCATAGCGACAATCACCCCGCAGCCAGCGCCGCCCCGGAAGGACCTTCACTGTGATCGCCTACCTCAGCCTCGCCGGCGCGGTCGTCTGCGAAGTCGTCGCCACCCTGTGCCTGCGGATGGCCTCGACCGGCCGGCGGATCTGGTACGCCCCTGTCGCGGTCGGCTACCTGATCGCCTTCGTCATGCTCAGCATCACCCTCAACGAGGGTCTCGGGCTCGGCGTCGCCTACGGCATCTGGGCCGCCGCCGGCGTCGCCCTCACCGCGATCGCCAGCAAGTACCTCTTCGGCGAACCGTTCACCAAGGTCATGGCTGGCGGGATCGCCCTGATCATCGCCGGCGTCCTCATGATCGAACTCGGCGCCGCACACTGACGTGCACGGGGTGGCCCTCGAAGAGATGGGCGAGCAAGCGGTCGCCGCACATCGACACTCAAGCGGCCCTTCATCTAGACACCTTGGCGTCCAGCGGGGACTCTGCACGATCGCCGCCGCGACACCGAGTTGTGCAAAGTAGCCCGGTACAAGCTCGTGCAGTCTTTCCTGCATCCCGACAGATGATGAGTGAGTGAGTGTGTGCAGCACTCGGATTGCTCCCACGAACGTGGCCACCACATGACCCCCGCGCGGCTTTGGGTGAGCAGAAGGGAGCCACCAATATGCAGCGCGCACGCCGAACCAACCCCTACCCGTTCACCTGGGAGATACCCGTCGCGACGGTCGTCGCGGCCGCGCTCCTGCTGATCCTCGGGATCCACGCGGGCCGCGCGGGCGCCAACCTGGTCGCCGGCGCGGGCCTGACCCTGCCGTCCCGGGAGACGCTGTTCACCAGCGTGCCCGCGACCCTGGGAGGTGACGCCGGCGCCGGGCTGTCGTCACCTCCGTCTCAGCTGGCCGGGCCACTCGCGGTTCGAGTGTGGGTATCCCTCGTCGAGGCGGTGCTCCTCACGCTGACCCTGTGGGGGATCAAGGCCGGCATGGACCGGTGGGGGCCCGGCCGAATCCAGGGGATGGCCACCAGGGAGGAAGCCGAGCGGCTCCTCGGACGAAGCCGGCTGCGCAAGTCGGCGGCCGTGGTCCGTCCCGATCTCTACGGGAAGCGACGCTGAATCATGGGACTGCGCACAGGACACTCGTTTCGTCCCGAGCAGGTCGGGTGGCGACTCGGTAGGGGACAGGCGCCACGAGGCGGCGAACTGTGGGTGCCGTGGGACCGGACCGCCGGCGTGATCGGCCCGCAGGGCAGCGGCAAGACGCTCGACCTGCTCATCCCGGCGCTGCTGCGAGCCCCAGGGGCCGCGTTGGTGACGCTCACCAAGGTCGACGACCTGCTGCTCAGCTTCGGCTCTCGGCAGGCACCGGGGCCAGGAGAAAGTGAACCTCGGCCGTGCGTCGTGCTCGATCCCTTCGGTCTGGCTACAGGGTTGCCGGAGCTCGTGTGGGACCCGATCGACGGCTGCGTCGACCCGATGGTCGCCGAGCGACGAGCCAAGGCGTTCACGGCGGGCACCGTCAAGGGTGCCGTCGCAGGAGGGCACGCTGACGACGCAGCCCGCTTCTATGCCGCCGAGGCGGCCAAGGTGATCCAGGCGTACTTCCATGCCGCGGCCCTGACCGGGCGCGACCTCGAGCACGTGCTCAGGTGGGTGGCCAACCCGCTCAGCGCCACCGACCCCACAGAGATCCTGCGGGAACATCCGCACGCCGCCCCGTTCTGGCACGGGCTCTTGCACGGGGCTCTGCATGGCGACGACCGGACCGCCGGCAACACGATCACCACGGTGCAGCAGGCCTTGAGCCTGTTCTTCCAGGAGCCCATCCGCAGACGCTGCGTCCCCGGCTCCGGCCGCCCAGCCACCGACATCAGCGAGGTGATCCGCCGTGGCGGCACGATCTACCTGCTCGGACGAGAAGACCCGTACGCCAGCGCCTCACCACTGATGACGGCCGTCGCCGAGCACGTCCTCGACGCCGCCCTCGTCGCCGCGAACTCCTCGCCGTGGGGACGCTTGTGCCCGCCGATGCTGGCATGCCTCGACGAGCTGCCCTCGACCGCGCCGCTCCCCACGCTGCGCACACGGATGGCCAACGAGCGCGCCTTGGGCATCTCGTTCATCTGGGCCGCGCAGACCCGGCCTCAGCTGTCGGCAATCTTCGGGGACCAGGAGGCGCGCACCCTCCTCGGCCTGACGAACAACCTGATCCTGTTCGGCGGCTCCAAGGACGTGGCATTCAACCAGGAGATCTCCGACCTGCTCGGACCCGTACGGATCTCGCGGACCAGCTGGCAGTCCGGGCAGATGGGCGGGCGCACCACCACCGCCGAAGACATCCCCATCCTCACCGGCGCCGAGGTGCGGCAACTGAAGGAACGCCAGGCGCTGGTGGTGTCGGAGAACGGCAAACCGATGATCGCTCGACTCACCCGATGCATCGACGGTCGAGACGGTCGCGCCCTGCTGAACCAGCAGGAACACGCACGCTCCCAGATCGGTCAGACCCGCAGCTCGACCACCGTCTCCGCAGAGGCCCGCCGCACCGCCGCGCTCGTCGAGGCGCGCCGCCGCGGCCTGTCCAACGACGTGAACTAGAGGGAGGGATCCGCAGATGAAGCCCGTGACCAACGAGAACCCCGGCCCGGGGCCGATGGTGACCGACTTCCCGCACCCGGGCCGCCTCCTCGAGCAGGCATACCGGGAGCTCGACCTGGCCATCAACGGGACCGACGAGCAACGCAAGGCCCTCGGGAACCTCAAGATGCTTCCCCGCCCCTGGGACCCGGACAGCCTCACCCGCGCCCCGCTGCGCCGTGAACTGTGGACCTGGCTCGAGGCGTTCACCAGCTGGCTCAACACCGAGTACGTGTGGGACGTCGCAGGCGTGGTCCCACACTGCTGGCCACAGCACCCCCACTTGGTGCGCGAACTCGCCGTCCTCGCCGACCAACGGCGCCGAGCAGCCCTTTCGCTCGGCAGCGACGCACTGGAGGAGTGGCATCGCTACGCCCTGCCCGCGTTCGTCGAACGCATGCGGCAGCGGGTCAAGAACCACTGCGACGACGGGCACCCGCAGTGGCCCGCCAAGGGCCGCCACTCGCGTCACCTCGCGGAGCCGGCCACCGTACAGCGCGCGGAGGCCTTCGACCGCGACATCGCCGCACACCGGCCCCCTGAGGGCGGTCCGGAGAGTACGGGGCCACGACTTCGAGTCGTCGACGGCCAGACGATCGACACCGGCACCGGCGAGATCGTCGAGGAGTAGACCGCCGTTCGCCAGGGCCTCACCGGACCGGCGCCGGCACTCGCGCGGCCGTCCACCTGAATCGGCCGCCCCGGGACCGTGGGTCGACCAGCGAGAAGTCGTGCCACGAAAGCGAGTACCGCCCGCCCAGCTGACGACGATTCGCCTCGTATCCGTTGCCCCACTCCAAGAGACCCGACAGCACCTGGCCCTCGTGGATCCGGAACGCGGCGTCGTTCCCCTTGCCTTGGCGACCGGGGTCCCACAGGCGCGGCTCATTGGTCAGCATGATCGCGACGCCGGCAACCCTCGAGGTTGCCGCGAACCTCTCAAGCCGATAGATGTCGTGCACGTAGTGAAGGCGTGCCAAGTCGGTCGCGGCGTGGTCCCGTAGGGCGAATGCCTCGTCGACGACAACACCGGCCCAGGCCCGCGTGAAGTACTTGAGCTCGACCGCGGTCGCTGCACCGTCGGGACCCCTCACGAGCAGGTCGAGATACTCCCGCGCCCGACCGCTGCGTGGCTGGGGCACCTCCAGGCGACACTGAGCGGCCGGCTTCAGCTCGGCCAGCGTCTGGGCGAGGGCGAACTGAAAGTCGGCCTCGCTGTGGAAGATTGGCCGGCGCTGCGCGACCTCGGCCATGAGCAGCTCGAGCGGGACGCCGCCCACCAACCGCGGCTGATGGTGGCTCGTGCCCGACATGGGCTCAGGGTGGCACGAGAGCCACGGCGGTCGACACCCCAGACCGTGCCGCCCTCGCCGTGCGAACTCAGCGCCGGGGCGGCCGCGGCCGCTGGCGGGACTTGTCCGTCAGCGCGCCGCGATCCTGCTCCCGTGCGCCGGGGCGGGCCGGGCCCGGCGTTGCTGGCATCGTGGTCGGTGCCACGTCGATCGGCAACGCCGCCACGAGTCGGTAGCGCAGCTCTTGAGCCGGCAGGTCCGTCAGTGGCTCGGCGGCGACGAGGCGGCGCACGGTGGCAGGGACGTCGTGACCATCCTGGTGAGCAAGCTGCATCATGGCGGCGAGGGCCGGCCAGTCGGCCTGGACCGTCAGTCGGGGATCGACCTCGGCCGCCAGAGCCGCCCACCGGCCGGAGGGTGCCCCCTGGGTCGCGGCCGCCATGCGGGCCTTGACGTCAGCGATCGCGTCGAGGCGAGCCCGGGCGGCCGCTCTCGGGTCGCGGTTCCATGCTTGGACACCAGCCGCGAGGCGAGACCGGGCCTGCGCCGAGGGAATGCCCAGCCGTGCGGCGACCCCGTCGATCTGGCCGTTCCAGTCCTCTGCGGGACGGGCCGCCACCACCAGCGCAGCCTCGCGCAGGGCATCCGCGCCGGCCAGATTCCTGAGGCGCTCCTCGAGGAGGACGTCGCCGAGCGGGAGTGCCGTGGACAAGGCCGCCTCGAGGGCGGGGGCCCCGTCGCGGGCGAGCACGTCGGCCGGGTCCAGCCCGTCGGGGAACGCGGCCGAGGCGGGGTCGAGGGCGTGCTGGGTGAGCAGCCAGTAGTCCCGTTCGGCGGCTACTCGCCCGGCCAGGTCCGCGTCTGTGGCGACGATGACGGGTCGGCCTAGATGGGCGGTCTGGCTGGCCTGCTCATCGGTGAGGGACGTGCCCAGCGGGGCGAGTCCGACGTGGCGCCCGCCGGTGGCGATGGTGACTGCCCAGGCGTCGAGAGGCCCCTCGACGAGGACGAGGGTCGCGTCCGCGACGGGCAGCTCGGGCGCGAGGCCGAAGACCTGCGCCCCCTTGTGGAACAAGGGAGTGTCGGCGGTGTTGAGGTACTTCGGTCCCGCGTTGTCGTCGTCGCCCAGGGAAGGGTGGCGGCGGCCCACGAAGCCGAGGACCTCCCCTTGGTGCAGGATCGGCATGACGGCCCGGTCCCGGAACCGGTCGATGAGGCGACCCGTCCGTGCCAGGGTTGCGACGCCGGTCTCGGTCATCTCCTCGTCCGTGACACCGAGTCGTCGCAGGTGGGTGACCAGGCTGACCCACCCGGCGGGGGCATAACCGGGCCGGAGGCCGGGCGTGCTCTCAGGATCGACGCCCAAGCGGTCGGTCAGGTACCCCTGCGCCCAGCTGCCTGGGTAGTGGTCGGAGAAGTAGGCCAGTGCGAGGCGGTTGACCTCGAGCATGCGTGTGGCCGGCACCGGCGCGAAGTCGAGGTCGGCAGCCCTGGTCACCTGCAGCTCAACTTCGGCGTCGCTCGGCGCCAGCGGAGCCATCCCCGATCGCAGGATGGCCTCGAGTTGCAGCTGCCCGTCGATGCTCAGCTCCAGCTCCTCGCCGAGGGCCGGCTCCTCGTCGAACACGTCGTCGAGGACGTCCAACGTCCCACCTCGCGCGGCGAGGTCGGCGTCGACTGGGCCGCGCGCTGAACCCCACGCTTCGGGGGCCATCGGGTGCGGCTCCCCAGGGTCGACGTCCCACAGGTCGGCCGGTGCAGCGTCGTCGGGGTGGGGGAAATCGACGTCCTCATCGGTCGGCGGTGGGTCGGTCAGGACGGACAGGCGCCAGACCATGGCCTGGGCGGGGTCGATGTCGCTGGCGTCGTTGACCGCGAGGCCCATGAGCTGCTCCAGCGGCCACCCGCGCTGGAGCGCGTGGTCGATGGAGCTGACCAGGGCGGGCCACCAGCTGCTGGCCCGCATCTGCTCCACGCCACTGTCACCGATCTTGGCGGCCAGCGCGGGCACCCAGTCGGAAGTGAGGGTGTGCCCTCGGTCGATCTCCTGGGCGACTGCCGGGGCAATGTGCCGGCTGAGACGCCACCACAGCGCCGCGGCCGCATGGTCGTCGGGCAGCGACCCCTGACGCAGCGCGGTCGCCAGCAAGGGTCTGGTGTTCAGGCCGGCGCGGGACATGGCGGCGAGACGTTCGGCCAGCAGCGGGGCGAAGTCGTCGCGGGCCGCCGCGGGGGCGACGTGGTGCAGCAGGTCGCCCCACTCCTGCAGGGCAGGGGTGCGGTCGCCCGCCACGGCCGTGTTCAGTCGTTGCTGCCACCGGGCCGGTGCCTTCTGCAGCTGGGGGGCGCCGGTGGGTCGACGGTCCTCCTCCTCCACCTGCATGGCGGCTCGCCACACGGCGACCTGGCCGAGAGTGGTCGGGTCTGGCCGGGCGGCCCCTTGGCTTGCCCAGGTCGGTGTGGGCGCGGATTCGGCGTCGACCCGGACCTGCTCGGCCAGGTCCGTGACCAAGGCTGCGCGCTGCCGCAGGTAGGGGCCCCAGTGCGAGTGCTCGTCCAGGCCGGTGGGGATGGCCGGGATCCAGGGCAGCGGCCCGCGGCCTGCGTTGCGCAGGCCGGTGTCGTCCAGCCGCCAGTCCAGGACCGCGGCGCGGTCGCCGGCTGTGTCGAGCTCGCGGCCGTCGACGGCCTGCGCCAAGGCGTGTGAGGGGTCGGGTCCGGTGGCGGCGAGCAGGATCAGGTGGGCCCGCAGCGTGGGCCACGCCGCCTCCGTGGTCAGGCCCGGAACGAGGGTCTCGGCCGCACTCTCGAGCCCGTCGAGGGTGGCCTGGTCGAGGAGGTCCTCGGCGGCGACGTACAGCGCGTCGGTGTAGCGGGTCGCGGCCTCGCCGAGCCGGGTGGCCGGTGCCGCGGCTTGGCGGGCCAGGGTGGTCGCCGACAGGGGGGAGTCGTCGCGTGCCAGGACTCGCTCGAGCAAGTCGGTCGCCGTCGGTGGGGTGATGCTGTCTGGACGGATGGCGTTGTGCGGGTCGCCGTCGCTGACGACCTCGAGGTAGACGTGGTTGGCGAGTCGGCCGCGGGTCAGCATCGTGTACAGCTGCTGGCGGGACTCGCCGCCGGTCGCGAGTCCGTGGACCGTGTCGACCGACACGCCCTGGGCGGTGTGGACGGTGGCGGCGTAGCCGAGCTCCGTTGAGGTGGCCACGTAGTCGGCCGGGAGGTCGATCACCCGTCCGCTGCGGGTGTGCTGGACGGTCATGGCCCCTGTGCCGGCGCCTGGCTCGGCGACGCTCATCACCGTCCAACGGTCACCGTTCTTGACCCAGTCCGAAGCGGTGACCCGGAGTCGTCTGTCGTTGGCTCGGGTGATGACGAGGTCGCCGACGGAAGCCTGGTTGCCGTCGGCCAGTGGCACGCTCCTGCCCGGGCACTCGGGCCCGTGGGCCTGCTCGAGACGGTGCGCCCGGGCGCGCTGGTTCAGGTCGGATACCAGGTCGCGTGTGGGCGCGAGCATGATCGCGTCGAGGCCGGCGGCCCGGTCGGCTTCCCAGGCGGTGAAGACGTCTTCGGTCATGGTGGCCAGGTCACCGACGTGGACGCGGCTGTTGTCGAGGTAGAAGCCCAGCGCGTCGGGTTGGCCGTCGCGCAGAGCAAGGGAGGCAGCTCCTTCAGCGGGGTCGGTGAACCGCATGAGCTCGGTCAGACGCAGGGCGCCATGGGTGACGTCGAGGTCACGCAGGACACCGCCGGCGCCGATCGCTGCGAGTTGTTGGTCGTCGCCGATGAGGCGAACGCTGGCGCCGCGTGAGGTGATCCACTCGACGGCAGTGTCGAGGGAGAGGGTGTCGGCCATGCCCGCCTCGTCGATGACCACCAGCGTGTCCGGGCCGATCTGGGCGGCCCAGTCGGGCAGATCCCCCGCGGCGAGGTCGTGGGTGAGCTTGGCGAGTGTGTCGGTGTGCACCGACCCGGCGACGTCGATCTGATCGCGCAGCGCGGCGGCCGCGGCCGCCGAGGGGGCGAGTCCGATGAGGACTCCGCCGCCGTTTTCCCATGCCCTGGCCAGCGCCCTCATGGCAGTGGTCTTTCCCGCTCCGGCCGGGGCGATCGCCAGCTGCAGCCGCGCGCCGGAGGTTGCCATGCCGCGCACCAGAGCGACCTGCCCGGCGTTGAGGGTGACCCCGTTGGCGGCGGACTCCAGAAGGGCGAGGTCGACCGCCTCGACGGAGACCGAGCGGCCGCCCCCGCGGGCCGCCGCGGTGACGATGCGCTGCTCGGCCGCGAGGACACGCGCCGAGGTGTAGTGCTCGGCGCCGTGCACGGTGTAGACGCTCTCGTCGTCGCGTCGACGCAGCTGCGCGGGCTCGGTGACACCGTCCCCGTCGGGGGTGAGGCGCACCGAGTGCTGGCTGAGTGCCTCGTCGACCAGGAGGCCCACGACCCGGTCGACGTCGTCGATCGTCAGGTCCGCAGAGCGTGCCCGGCGCAGTGCTTCGGCCCGCACGTGCCAGACCTGCCAGGTGCTGCGGCGGGCCTCGAGGGTGGTCACGATTTGTTCCGCGGTGGTCTCCATCCACTCCGAATCAACCCGAGTGGCCGCGCCCGCAGGTGGTGCCATGGCCGCCTGGACCATGGAGGCGATCGCGTCCTCGCCGCCGAGAACCTCGAGCGCTTGCTCATGCCACTCCCGCCGCTGCTCGGCCAGGCTGCGCGGCTCCTTCTTCGCCTCCCTGGTCTCCAAGGTGGCCTGCTGCGCCAGTTGGATGGACTCGACCTCGGTGGGTGGGCGTCCGTGGGCGCTCTGGAACTGTTGCGCGAGCACCGCGCGGCGTGCCTCGATGCTGGCCCGGCGGGCCGACCAGCGCTCGTTCAGGCGGGGGTCGACCCCGACCACTTCACGCACCGGGCGCTTACGCGCGTCGTGGTTTGGCCGCTCCTCGAAGCGGAGCCCGACGTCGGCCCGCAGGTGCTTCTCCAGTGAGGTGTTGTACTGCTCGGACGCTGAGACGTTGGCCTTGTACAGCACACGGCCGTCGATGCTGAGCCATCGGCCATCGTCGGTCTGCACCTTGTTCGCGACCGCCACGTGGGTGTGCAGGTCCGGGTCGCCGGCACGGGAGTCGCGGTGGGTGAAAGCGGTGGCGACCATGCCTTGCACGTTGACTTGCCGGACGCCGTTGGTGCCCAATCGGGTGAACAGGGCGTGCTCTTCGAGGAACTGCAGCGCGTCCTTGACCGCGGCCTGGTGTGCGCGTTCGATCCGGGCCGCGGTGGCCGGATCGGCGATCGCCCACAGGGTGCTGACGCTCTTGACCGGCGAGAACGTCAGGTCATACCCGGCCACCGCCGTGGTGCGTGGCCGGGAGTGCTTGGCGATCGTGGCGGCGATCTCCCGGGCGTCGTCCGGGTCGCGTCCGTGCTCGGTGCGGAAGAACTCGACGGCGACTTCAGTCCGGATGCGTGCCCGCTCCTCGACGGAAACGGCTACGTCGCGGACTGCGCGACCACCGACTCCGCGGTCGAGGTTCAGCTCGGCGATGCGCTGGGCGACCTCGAGGCGGAACGCGGACACATCACCGCTGTAGACCTTGTAGGGCACCCCAAGGCGGGTCGCCGCCCGAAGGTCCTGGTCGGTCAGGGCGGGGCCTTGCAGCTCGTCGCGGCGCTGCTGGGCGAGAGGGTGGTGACCCGAGCCGAACAGGGCCTGCATCTGCTCGGCAGTGACGGCGTCCCCGACCGACAGACCCTCAATGCCGGCCATCCCGGAGCCGACCCATTGGCCCGGTGCCTCGCCCTTGGCGGTGTAGTAGCTCGCCAGCCCGGTGTGACCCTTTTCGGTGACGTCCTGAGCCGCGACCTGGCGAGTCAGGTAGTCATACCCGCTCCCGGCCGTGAGCTTATGGATCGACATCGTCACACCAGTAGGAAGCCTCCAGAGGAGGCCCTGATGGTCAGTAGTTGTCGCTTCAACGACCGGGAATGCATGAGGTGTGTGGCACTCGGCGGTTGGGGGTTTCGACGGGGGTACGTCGGTTCTCGGGGGTTGTCGGCGGTCGGGTGTCCACTCGGGGGAGTGGCCGCGGCCTTAGTGGGTGACAGATTCGGAGACTCGGAAGGGGTCGGACGCGATGAGTGAGACGCAGGAGAAGCCAGTCAGGGGCCAGGTGCAGAGTGCGCGACAGGTGGCCCGGCGCGCTGCACTGGATGCGCAGGCCAAGATGCGCGAGCAGCGCGTCGAGCGGGAGAAGCGGCTCAGTGCTCGCGGGGTCGACGTGATGGTCGCGCTCGGGGAGCGGGACGACATGGTGCGACGCTGCGAGCAGCGAGCGGGCGAGGCGCTCCGCGCGATGACCACCGACGAGGGCCTCGGCTTGGACGAGGCCCTGCAGTGGTGTGGCGAGGGGCTGAGCCGTCGGGAGGCGGCGCGGCTGTGCGCGCTGGCGGACGAGGCCGCGCCGGGGCCTGAGGACTCCGGCGACTGAGGCGTGCACCGTGGGTGGTCGGCGGCTGGACGAGGAAGGCCTCGCGCTGCTCGATGGGGCGTTGGGGGATGCGGCCACGGTGGCGCGGCGGGAACGCAAGATTGTCCGCGTCGCGGGCAGTGAGTGCTGGTGGTGGACGGGTGCGATCAGTGGCAAGGGTCATGGCAGGTTCTGGTTCTCGACCGGCCGCGTGATCGTCGCGCACCGCTTCGGCTTCGCGCAGGTGTACGGCGTCGAGGCCTTGGCCGCGACGGAGGTGCTCGGTCACCGGTGCGACAACCCGCTGTGCCAGCGGGTGCACCCCGAGCACGTGGTGGCGTCGACCTACGTCGAGAACCGGCGTGAGTGGGCCATCCGCCGTGCGCTGACGGGTTCGCCACTGGGCGATCCACGAGGCGCACGGCGACGAGCGTTGGAGCTGCGCAACATGGCGCGCGAGGATCCGCAGCTGGTCGCGGCCGATCTGAGACGGCTGCGGCGGATCTTCGGCGAGCAGTTGCCGCTGTGGTGACCTGACCCGGCATTTTGGTCAGGGCACGGAGCGCGGCTCGTGGCCGGGGCGCTCCGGGCCCTGCGCTGGTGGGTTAGGCGGCGGTCAACGCGTCCCAGGCGGCGCGCTTGACGTTGGTCGGCCCCTCGGTCGTGAGCAGCCGCTGGGCGCGGGCGGCGTCGGGCGCGACCTTGGTGCGGACCGGGGCGAAGTGGTCGACGTACTCGACCACCGCTTGGTAGCCGGCCCACGCAGTGCCCCTGATGCCGGCCTGTGTCTCCGCGTCATGGAACAGCCGGCTGAGGGTGGCGAGACGGTCGCCCGATGCCCGGCGGACTCGAGGCGGGGCATCGTCGGAGGCGGTGCCGAACGTGGCGCGGATCAGGTCGAAGAACTGCGCGTCGGTCATCTCCCGCTCGAGGAGGCGGTCTGCCTCGGCTTGGAAGGCCTCGGCGTAGGCGAACGTCAGGCCCAGCGCGTCACGGGCGGCCTGCACAGCGGCCTTGGCGTTGCTGGTGTGGCGGATGCTCCAGCTCGACACGTGGTCGCGCAGGGCGGCGGCCTGTGTGTTGGCGCAGACCACCCGCACCGGGGTGACGACGAGCCGGAAGGCACTCGACCCGTCGTGGCTGTTCAGGGCTGCGATGTTCAGGTCGACGCGGTCCGTGCCACCGACGAACAGGGACTCAGGAAGCCGCATGGTGACGAACACGTGACGGCCCCCGCGCAGCGAACCGGCCGTGTCGAAGACGGCCCCGGACTGGTCGGCCAGCAGGTTGAGGAACTCGGCGTGCTCCTCGTTCTGCAGCGGCCGGTAGCCGGACCCGACTACGCCCAACGCCTCGGGCGCGTGCGTGAAGGGGTTGGTGCGCACCGTGGCGAACGCCGGGACGTCGAGGGTGGTGACGCCGTCCTCGTCCATCACGTTGGCTGTGAGTGGGACCTTGCGGACGTTCCATCCGCCCAGGTGCCCCAGCCGCATCGCCTCCTCGGCGGTGAAGGCGTGACCGGCGACGGTCGTCCCGAGCCGGTGCCACGCGTCCTGCCGGGCGAAGACGGCGGCCGCGCGGTCGCCGTGAGTCTCGATCTGGTGAGTCATGGGGTGGGTCTCCTTGCCGGTTGGTGTGGGTGGGGCGCGGGCTTGCCGGTGGGCAGCCCGCGCCCCGGGGGTCAGGCAGCGGGGGTGGCCGTGTCCGTGTCGACGTCGGCCTCGGCCGTGGGCGCGACGTCGGCCTCGGCCGTGGGCGCGACGTCGACCTCGGCGGCGCTGGCGTCGCCGGTCGGCTCCGTGGTCTCGCCGACAGGGGAGGCGGCGGCTGCCTTGGGGCGGTTGCGG
This sequence comes from Knoellia sp. LjRoot47, assembly GCF_964253435.1. NCBI lineage: Bacteria > Bacillati > Actinomycetota > Actinomycetes > Micrococcales > Intrasporangiaceae > Knoellia > Knoellia sp. LjRoot47. The sequence goes on along the minus strand of NZ_CAXUQS020000004.1, from coordinate 32,539 downwards.
CGGGCGGGCTTGGGCTTGACCAGCCCGGCCGCGCGCTTCTCGACGTCGGACAGGTCGTACCCGTTCGCGGCGATGAACGTCAGGTAGTCGGCCGTCGCGGGCATGACACGTCGCCACGACTGGCGGTCGGTGCCCTTCTCCAGACTCGCGAGCAGTCGGCACAGTGCGATCACCTGGGCGCGGCTCTCGGTCGCCTTCTCGATGAGCGCGGACCAGCCGTTGCCGTAGCCGTAGCCCTCGTGCTTCAGACCGAACCACTCGGCCGCCAACTTCGACCCACCGATGTCGGCCACGACCTCGGCGTGCTCGGTGACCACGCGGGCGATGAAGGCCGACGACCCCTTGGGGGCGGTCTTGCGGGCGGCGAACGTGGCCAGCCAGTCGCGGCGGACCGGCTCGGCGGTGTCCCACGCCTTGTTGGAGTCGATCACGTCCCGGCGCTCCGCTCGGGCCTGCTCGCGCTGCTCGGGGCTCATGTCGGCCGCCTTCGGCTTGGACGAGGCGCTCCCGTGGTTGTACAGGTCGACGTGGCCAGCGCCGCGCCAGTCGGTGCAGACGTACTCGGGTTCGGCCTGCCGGACGCGAACCTCCTTGCCCTTCTCGTTCTTCTCCCAGCCGATGCTGATCCGCAGGTAGGCGGCGTGGCCGGGGCACTTGGCGTGGGTGGCCTTGTTGTAGGCGCGTCCGCCCTCCTTGGCAGCGAGGCGGTGCAGCGCGGCGGTGGTCTTGTCGTCGTAGGACGGGCGGTCGACGACGGGCACGCCCTTGCCGGTCAGCTTCTCGGTCATGGCGGCGATCGCGGCGGCGTCCTCGCGCTCGTCGCGCAGGCGCTGTGCTGCGTGGTCGAACCCGTGGCCCTCCTTGGCGGCGAGCATGAGTGCCTTGACGGCCTCGGCGTCGTCCTCGAACTCGGCGAGGGTCGCGGCCTGATCGAGGGTGAGGTAGTCCCAGCGCTGAGCCGCCTTCTCGGCCAACTCGCTGCCTGCGACGACGAGGGCCGCGTCGACCTCGGCACGGGGGCGGGCGGTGCGCCGCTTGATCTGCGCGGCGGTGAGGCCGAACGCGGCCAGCTGCTTGACGCCCGCGATCCGGTCGGAGGTCGTCATGCCGGTGCGGTGGTCGTTCTCGGCCATCTGGTGCACGATCCGGTCGGCGTCCTCGGGCCGGTCGACGACCACGGCGGGGATGCTCGCCCGCTTGGCCTCGACGGCGGCGAGGGTGCGGCGCTGGCCGCGCAGGACGACGAACTGGCCCTCGTCGTTGTAGTGGCCGATCACGGGCTCCAGCACTCCGAGTTCACGGATGCTTGCCACGAATTCGGCGGTGAGGTGTGCCTCGCTGCGGACGTTGAGGCCGACGACCGCCGTGGCGGGATCGACCTGCACGAGGGTGATCTGCTCGGCGGCCGGGGCCTCCGGGGTGGGTGTGGCGTTGGTGTCCATCGGTGTTGCTCCTTGTCGAATAGAACGAACTGACATGCGCTATTCTCGTCGCGTCCAAGGGCGAGTCGCAGAGCGTGCGGCGAGCCTGTGGACAACGCGCCGTGGGACAGAGGACTGTGGAAATGTGGCCCTTCGTCAGGTGCCGTGTCAGGGCGCTCTGCCCCGTCCTCCACCCGGTCCGGGCCAGGTGGACCGGATGTCGCGAGGGACCGGGAATGACGAGCGGGTGGGTGTTAGGAAATCGAGGAGGAGTGCCGTGGTGGAGACGGTTGGGGAGACGATCTCGACGGGTGCCTATTGGGACCCGGACACCTGGCAACTGGCCCGAGCGGCATACGTGGCGGACCTGGACAACGACCCTGATGCTCCGGGCGCCTTCATCGGCTGGATCCACCGGGCCATCGAGCAGCACGTCGCGCGCGGGGTCCGGGGGCGCGAACGCCTACGGCTCGAGGGGGAGCTGGCGCCTGTCGGCCGCGGCCGGGGCTTCAACCGGCACCACCCGTTGCGCGCTGACACCAGGGCCGCGCTCGAGCTCGCGATCGTCGAGGACCGCCGAGGTTCAGGCGTGCTGCTCAGCCGGTCTGGCTTTCTCCGTGAGGCCGTCCTCGCCGCGATCGACGCCTCGAGGCGCCTTGCAAGTGCCGAACTGGCGCCGATCCCCGGCCGACTGCCCAACCATCCTGTTCGATGACGGTGACGCTCACCCGCAGGAATCCTCCGATCCGTCAGCCCGTGGAGGACACCGAATCGGTGGGTGCCCGGCGGCGGCCTGTGTCCGCGGTTTGATGACCACCCACGGCAAGATTGGCGGCATGGTCCAGGCTGAAAATGAGGGGCGCGAAATGGCACCCGAGCACGAGTCCGCGCTGCTGGCCGCCACCGGGCGAACAGATGTGGTCGACGCGCTGCATTGGATCGCCGAGGGCAGACCGGTATCCGGGGGAGATGGAGCGAGCATCCTTACGGCCGTCGTTGCAGCGGCCGACTCAGGCTTCCGGGGCGCGGATGCTGCGCTCCGGACCGCCGTGAGGTCGGCACTGCGTAGCACGCTCGACACGAGCGCGGACCTCGTCCTGACCGATTCGATTGTGCCTCCGCATCGGTACCAGGCTGTGCTGGCCAACCTTGCTCGCCGAACGCCAAGCGGAACGCTGTCCGACATCACGAGCGCGACCGTGATGGCGGCTCAGGCGGACGACCCGCTAGTCATAGAGACCTTGGGGCTCGCCGCCGGCCTCAGTTGGCGCGATCTTCAGGCGCGCTCCCTAGCGCGCGGCGTCCCGCTCCCAGGCGACTCGCGCGGGGTGTGGAATCCGAGCCAGGTACTCGGGGCCTTTCGCGTCATCGACGACATCATCCGAGCTCGGGTTGAACCGCAACTTACCGGCGCGGTCGCAGCTCGACCCCTTGAGCTCCTACTCGACAGCTCGGAGGGGTGGGATGTGATCGAGAAACTGCGCGTCGACGGAGTCGCCTACGGGACCCTTCTCGCGCAACGCGATGTGGGCAGCGCATGGAGCGCTCACCGAAACCGGAGCAACAACGAGATCAGCAGGCTCATGGTCCGGCGAGTGTTGAGCGCACTCGACGACCACAGCGTCGGCTACTGGTCCACCGAAGGGGACGAGCCCGTAGCGAAGTCATTCCTCGGCGGCCGAGCAGGCGTGGTTGGCAAGCCACCCGGGCAACTCTCCGTCGTCACCCGCCGGTCGGATGGCGGCCCCGGCCTGGCCGTTCTTGTGGCCATCGCAAGAGACGGAGGGACCGCACGGAAGACCGCAGCCACCCTGCTCCAGCTCCCCAAGAGGGTCGCCGTGCCGGCAGTCCTCGTCCTGTTCGGCACCGGATGGGCCGACCGGGGCGAGAGCGACGACCTGGTGCGCGCGTACGGCGGACGCCTATACACAGAGCAAACGCTCGACGGGCTGGCCAGCCTCGCGGCTTGTGTCGGTGCGGACTGAGATGCTGGGACCGAACGTCGCACAGGAGAGGTATATGGGCCAGCCAATCACGACCGCCACTCGGGAGAGCTCTATCCAGGCCGCCGTCGACGCGGCCAAGCAGGCCGTCGCGAGTGGCGGTGGGACGGCCGAAGAGTTGCGGTGGAAGGGAGGCAAACTAGTCCTCCCCGCGGCCACCGTCGACCTGGACGTCGTCCTCCTGAGCCCTCACAGCCACCGGATCAAGGCGCAGCTCCAGTCACTGCCGCAGAGCGAGCAGGATCTCGTCGCCGCCGATCCCTATGGCCCGCAGGCCCAGAGCCTGATCGCCCATCTGCTCCGGGAAACTCCGGGCTTCGAACGCATCAAGAACGCCCTGGCCAACGACGGCCAGCTGTATGCCGGCGTCCTCACGACAGGCGGCGTTCTCGTCAACGCCAATACCCGCGCCGTTGCCCTTCGGGACCTGCGCGAGCAGTACATCAAGGTGGTCATCCTTCCAGCCGACGCCGGCCCGAAGGAGATCACCGAGCTTGAGCTCCAGTTGCAGATGGAGCAGGAGGTCAAGCAGGACTACAGCTTTACCAGCCAGCTGCTCTTCATCGAGGACCTCATCAACAGCGGCAACTACACCACCCTGGAAGTCGGCCGCGCGCTCCGCCCCTCACTGACCACCAGCAAGAAGGACACCAAGGCGGCAGTCGACCTGGTCGAGGGAGAACTTCGCTTGCTCGGCCTCATCCGCGAGATCGTGAGCGCGAGCGGTGGTGTCCTGAACTTCCTGTACTTCGACGATCAGCGACAGGCGCTGATCGAGATCGACCAGGACTACCAGCGCTTGAAGAGCAACAAGCCAGAAGAGGCGGGCCGCGTTCGTGACGCGCAGCTGGCGGCGATGATCGCCGGGGTTGATTACCGCCGGCTCCGAGAGATCGACTCGAACCTCCTCGACAACTACGTGGTTCCGGCGCTCGGCGAGTCCACGACCCTGGCCCCGCACATCGACACCTTGCTCACCGTTGACGGGACGGGCAGGGCACCAGGCGCAACCGCCGCGCCCGCGGGCGTCAGCGAGTTCTTCGGTGACGACGAGGAGGAGGCCACGCCCGGCGTGCCACCCACCGCGACCAACCACAGCAAGCCCAGTCTTTCTGGCGTGTACACGTTGCTGGCCCAGACGAAGCCCGACGAGGACATCACCCTGCTGAGTCCGGGAGCGTCCGACGACGACAGCGTCAGCCTCCCCAGGGTGGTGGTCGCCACGGAGCTGTTCAGCGGCCTGACGACGGCGATCGAGAACAAGAAGCGCGACGCTCGTCAGATCGATGACCTAACGGCTCCGATGGTGCACCTCAAGGAGGCAGCACGAGTCCTGGACAAGGCCGCGAAGGCGTACGCCGACGTCAAGGACCGGGCAGGCTTCAAGCGCCCGGACTTCGAGGCCGCGGTGCAGGAGTACGAGAGGGCGGCCGCGGCCTTCCAGTCCGTCGTGTCGCCGAGCGAGGAATCGGGTGACTGAACAAGCCGTCTCCGCCAGCGCCGCGCCGGTGCCCTCCCTCGGATTGGCTCTGACCGGGAACCCGCCGACAGTGCAAGCCACCCGTCTTGGCGACGTGCCTCAGGGGTTCTGGCTGCAGCTACTGGGCGAGTGGGGTTCCGACGGCGATCGCCCCGGTGAGCGGGTGCTCCTTCCGCTCGAACGGCTGCTGAGCAACATGGCGTGGCTGCGCATGGCCTGCCAGCGCTACGGCGTCGGAATCGTCTCAACCCCGGACCTCGACAGCATCCTGCAGCAGACACGTGCTCAACGACGGTTGTTGCAGTCCGCCCTCGCCACACCGCAGCCGCTGGACCACGCCGCGGTGGCCGGGAGGCTCACAGGGACGCGGTTCTCACGCCAACTCCGCACCTTCCAGATCCGCGATCTCGGACGCCTGCTGGGGCTCGCAAACGGCGCCAACTTCTCTGTGCCAGGAGCAGGCAAGACCACCGTCGCGTACGCCGTCTACGAGAGCGAACGCGCCGCCGGGCGGGTTGAACAGATGCTCGTCGTCGCGCCCCTCTCGGCGTTCGACGCATGGCAGAACGAGGTCGACGACTGCTTTCCCGAGGGACAGCGCCCAGTCGTGGCTCCCCTCGTCGATCAGCCACCGCGCGATGCCGAGGTGCTCGTCGTCAACTACCACCGCCTCGACAGTCGGTACGACACGGTCGCCGAGTGGGTGAGCCGCAAGCCCACCTTGGTCCTCCTCGATGAGGCTCACCGCATGAAGCGCGGATGGGATGGAACGTTCGGCAGCGCGTGTCTGAGCATCGCCTTCCTCGCTGCACGCCGAGACATCCTCACGGGAACGCCGGCCCCGCAGAGTCCGCAGGACCTCATCGCGCTCATGGACTACTTGTGGCCGGGACAGGGCCGAAAGATCCTGCCCACCGACGCGCTCGTGTCGCCGCCTCCGCCGGACGCTGGCGCCTTGGTAGCCGATGCGATCGGACCCCTGTTCGCCCGGACTCGCAAGAGTGAGCTGGGCTTGGACCAGCCAACGATGCGGGTCGTGGAGGTAGGTCTCGATCCCCTTCAGGCAGAGATCTACAACGCTCTGAGGGACCGCTACGTGGGCGCCTTCGACGTCTCCATGACGGATCGCGCCAACTTCGCGAACATGGGCGACATAGTGATGTACCTCCTCGAGGCTGCCACGAACCCCCAACTGCTCACGGCGGGCTCAAGCTCCGAGGACGTCATGACCTTCCGGCACCCGCCGCTCGACGTTCCGCCTGGCAGCGCGCTATGGGATCTGCTGCAGCGGTACAACCAGTACGAAACGCCGGCGAAGTTCCGACAGCTGGCCGAGATGATCGAGGCCAACGCTTCCCAAGGGCGTAAGACGCTGATCTGGAGCAACTTCGTGAGGAATCTCCAGGCGCTCGAGCGGATGCTGGCGGTCTATCAGCCGGCGCTGATCTACGGAGGGATCCCCTCCGAGTTCGCGGACCCCAACGCCACCCGAACCAGGGAAGGGGAACTGGCCCGCTTCAGGACCGATCCCGCATGCGCCGTGCTCCTGGCCAACCCGGCCGCGATGAGCGAGGGCGTCAGTCTGCATCAGGTCTGCCATGACGCCATCTACCTCGACCGAACCTTCAACGCGGGCCAGTATCTCCAGAGCATCGACCGAATCCACCGGCTGGGACTCGCACCCGGGCAGGAAACCCGGATCACGTTCCTGCTCACCACCGGCACCATCGACGAGGTCATCGATTCAAGGATCAGAGAGAAGGCCGAGCGCCTCGGGGAAATGCTCGACGACCCGGACCTCAGCACCATGGCACTGCCGTCTGACGAGGACTACGGACCAGCTCTGGACTCGACAGCCGACATGGTGGCCCTCTTCGCCCACCTCCGCGGGGACCCGTGAACGACGCTGCCCACGAGAACCGACCCGCACGGTCGACGCCGACGGCCTACCAACTTCAGGCTGCGGTCCTGGCAGGCCGCGTCCTAGACCAGGCTGGAAACAGCGAAACCTCCCTAGCCGCCAGCTACGACCAGCTCGCCACGGGGGGCCTCTACCGTTCGCAGGACCTGCAAGCGGGACACGCTCTGCTTCAACGGGCACACCTTGTGATGGTCGACGACACCAGCCACGTGCCTACGCAGACGCTGCTCAGTCTGTGCGGCCTACCCGACGATGTCGCAGCCGAGCTGCTTCTCCAGGAACTGATGGTCGAGGAACCGCCGCTGTGGTTGTACGCGGCGGTCGTCGACGACGAGGTCCGGTGGGAAAACGTCCCCGAGGCCGACCAAGAGGCCCTCCAACAGCTGCTCGAGGATGCGACTCGCCGAGAGGCGCTCCTGATGAGTGTCGGGCGCACCTTGGATGCCGCCCAGCTGGCGGAGCAGGGAGCTCAAGGCGAAGAGTACGTAGTTGAACTCTGCCGGAAGCACCTGTGTGAATTGGATCGGCCCGACCTGGCAACCGCGGTGAACAGGGTCAGCCTTCGCAGCGACGAACTGGGCTATGACGTCACCAGCCCCGACACCACCGGACACCGACACCGCATCGAGGTCAAGACGACCAGCAGCGCATCGGTGGGACGGGTGGAGTTCTTCCTCTCACGTAACGAGGCCACAGTCGGCGCGAGAGACCCGGGCTGGTCTCTCGTGGCCGTACGACGGAACCGTGACGACAGCTTGGAACTCATCGGATGGTGCTCCTCGCTGAGCCTCGTCCAGCATCTCCCACGCGATGTCTCTGGCCAGGGCCGTTGGGCGAGCGTTCGGCTCAGCATCGCCATCACCGATTTTCAGCCTGGGCTCCCGCTGGACGCACACAGCTGAGGTGCGTGCGGTTCCGTTCCGGCTACTTGGTGGCGGTGCCATTCGCTCGGCGGACCCGGCGGGGCTGTAGGAACTCCGCGGAGGAAGCTCCCTCGTAGAACTCCTCCTGCCAGTTGCCGTCCAGGTCACCCACCGCCAAGACGTACTCGGCGATGATGCCGAGGAACTCTTCCTCGGCGGTGTCGCCCACAGCGGGTCGGTACTTGGTGACCGGGATACCGGACACCGGCACCAGGTCCAGCATCAGGTCCAGGGTGCACGCGCGGACGTTCCGCTTCGCGTGATCCGTCTCGTTCTCGCTGTGAACGATCGTGCAGCCGGCGGCCCGGAGTCCCGCGCTCTGTAGAGCCTCTAGGAGCTGCGCCCAGGCTTGAGGGTCGCGATTCGCGTAGCTGAAGATCAGGTGCCCGTCGTCGCGCAGCAGCCGCGCGGACTCCCGGAAGATCGAGCAAAGCAGTGTGGTGTAGCTGCCAGCCGCGACGAGCTGCCCTGTGGCCCGGTTCACGACGGCATCGCCGCCCGAGTCCGCAGGGGTCAGGCCCGCCCATGCCTGCAAGGGCTGCGAGAGCTCCCCGTATTGGACATCGTCGTGGTACGGCGGGTCGGTCAGGACCAGGTCAACGGAACCTGTGGGCAGGAGTTGCCGCTGGGAACTCCCGACGACCACCAAGACGTCGGGACGGTCGAGCGATTGACCGTCCACATCCCGTCCGAGCAGGGCCGACACAGTGGGTGTGCTGGCCGCGATCGGGCCCGCGACTTGCAGCCCGCCGCCGGTGCGTTCCTTGAGCCACTCGGCAGCCTTGACGAGTTGCACGAGTCTCCGCAAGGTGGTGCCGCGTCCACTCGTTGTGGTGCCCCACGCGTTCGGCTCCACCGGAAGCGTCGTGAAGTTGAACCGGTGGCCCGCCATCGACTCGTAGCTCTTGAGGTAGTACCGATCCCAGCGGGACAGGTGGCCGGCCATCTCCGTGGACCCGATGATGGCGAGCTTCAGCGCGGCGACCACGGCGTCATCTGGCGAGCAACTAGGTGCGAGTTCGAGAAGCCTCTCCACCATCGCTCGCTGGCGGCGCGGGTAGAGGTCCTCCCAGCGACGGAATCCGTGACGCCTGAGGACCGCGGTCTCCTGACCCTCCGGGATGGCGCCGAGCTGCATCCGTGGGTCCGCATGCTCGGCCTGGGCCGCGGCCAGCTCTCCCGAAGTCGGTAGTGAGAGTTCGCGTCGCCCACCGCCGGCTCGCTCGACCAGCACCACCTCCCACGTTAGTCCCGTTGCCTTCGCTCGATCCTCGAGTCGGTCTTGGTGGCCACAAGGGCACGTGATGACGCGTCGGGGTGTGTATGCATGCGCCGGATCTGTCAGCTCGCCGCAGGTTGAGCACGCAGCGACCACGTCGCGACGCCCCTTGAACAGGTGGCCGTTTCGGCACGCAAGAAAGGCCTCGGGGAGATTCCTCTCGACGCGACTTGTGAGACTGACGAGTGCGTGCGGGTAGATGCGCTGGCTCCGGCCGCAGGCCGTGCAGGGAGCAACGGCCACCCGGAAGGTGTGACTCACGAGCGCCGGAGCCCCGTCCGACAGAACGGTGCCATAGGCCGCTTGTGCACTTGTCAGCACCCGCTGGGTTAAGGCTGCGACGCCCTCTCTGAGGGCTTCTGGATCTGGCAAGGCCAGCATCGACGCCAGTCCCTGCGCTGCCCAAGGGTTCAGGTCTTGGGCGTACACGGAGTGTCCGCGCATCACGGCGGCCAACGGAATGATGCCGCCGCCGGCGAAGGGGTCGCTGACGACCATCCGCCCAGGGCGGTCCGCACTGACCGCGTCGAGGATCGCGCCGTTCACGGCCTCGGTACGCCGAGCCCACCAGCGGTAGGTACTGACAGGTGGTAGGTGCACCTCACGGTTCCGGACCTCACGGCGCACCTTCGAACTCACCGCCGCGGCGTCAAAATGCCTGAGGGGGCTGCGAATCGTGGTGTCGGGCTGTCTGGGGGTGGATCCGCGCAGCGCCGGCGCCGTAGAGCGTGGCCGGGCCGAAGACCGCACCATCAGTGGCCGACCTTCCCGCGGTGGTTCCGAACGCTCGCAGGCGCCCCAGCGTAGTTGCAGCCGGAACGATTGCACCGTTCCCAGGTCCCCGACTGCACTGCGTCGGCGGTAACCGAGTGGTCGGCGTCGTATCCGTGCCCGCGAAGCAATCGCGCAACGGAGCCGTCATACCTGGCGGCGAGCAGCGCCGCTTCGGCGACTTTGTCGTGGCCGCGAGCGAAGAATGCACCGAGCGCGACTTCCTCTCCGCACCCACACCAGCAAGTGCCAGTCGGAAGCAGGCGCGGATGCTCGGCTGCACTCACTCGAGTCACCTTCCCGGATGGAGGATCGGATCCTTGATCGGCGTTCTAGAAACCATATCAAGATCAAGTCGGCCCCCGTGTAACGCTCGCGCGTGTCGGTACGCACCAGTTGGGCGCCAACTCGACCCCGATGGGCTCCTCGCCGCGGCCCTCCAGTGGCACGCAGACAGCGCGTCGCTAGTCGCTCGACGCCTCAGGGTGCGACTGCGCTGCGCAGAGAGTCGCGCCCGCGATCTCGAGTAATCCGCGAAGGGCGGCTGGCCGGTTTCCTGTCAAGGCGTAGAGGACGGCCGCCTCATCCGAGCCGCCGTGAACGTACGCATCGAAGACCTGGAGCGCGATCGCGCGGCCGTCATCGACCTCCGCCCACCATCCCTCGTGGATGGCGACAGCTGGGAGCCTGTCGAACGGGAACGGCACCGCAAAGGGGTACCGGCGCCCCAGGATCGCAGTGGTGGTGCGCAGGAACGCCTCCGCCGCGCGGTCGTCGGTGGCGTGAAGGACGACAGCCTCCCACTGCTCGACCGGAGCGATGTCGGTCAACGCCATCGGTACCGAGACATCAAGGTCGACGCGCTCGAGGAAGAGCTCGATGCGCTCCACAAGATCAGTCGTCAGGTCAGGTACGTCTGGCACGAGGTCCTCCATGTGGATGCTGGGCTGGCTCGGTCTGAGGCTCAGGGGTCCACGGACGATACCGATCGACTACGACACCAACCCGGGGCGATCTTCACGCGCGCGGCGTCGGTTCAGGGGCGCTTCGTAAGTGTGCCGATAACTGAGATTATGTCAATAATCCCTCGACTCACTCCATACAAATAGTATGATAGAGTGAGTGTATGGCCACCAGTCGCTACCAGGCAATCGCCGACACGCTCCGAGAGCGCATCGCCGCCGGCACCTACCCCGTCGGCAGCCGGCTCCCGAGCATCGTCGAGCTCCAGCGCGAGTTCGACGTGCCAGGCCTCAACACGATCCGCGACGCCCAGCAGGTTCTCGTCCGCGAGCAGCTGCTGCGCACCGAGCAGGGCGTCGGAGCGTTCGTCATCGCCCAGTCCAGCCCCACCACCGACCACCGCAGCCTGGTGGCCAGTCTCAAGTCCGCTCGGGCCGACCTGGACAGGGCGATCGCCTACCTCGAGGACCAGGAGGGCTCATCATGAGCACCGACGTCGACCGACTCGCCGACCATCTGATCAAGGCGTTGAGCGTCAAGGACGTTCGCGCCGACCGCTTCACCACAGGCCCCGGCACCGCCGGCGTCAACATCTGGGGCGAGACCGGGCGATACCCGATCACCTCGGTCACGATCAGCGACTCCGGCCGCTTCCACGACTACGCGTGGGGGTCGAAGTATGAGCACACACTGCCGATCGACACCACGTCCGAGGACGTCGCGGCCGCGATCGTCGCCACCCTGCCACGGCCCGAGGAGGCATCATGAGCACACAGCCGGAAGCGCCGAGGGACCACCCCACGCTGGCCCAGTACCCCGACTCCCCCACCGCAAACGTCCGCGACGACGACGGTGTGCTCTGGCGGGTACCGATCGATCGCGGCCGCGACGAAGCAGTCATCGTCCCGGTCGAGGACCTCGTCCAGGCTCGCGGCGCCGTCGCACGCCTGAAGGCGATGATCGAACAGGGGGCCGGCGACGACTACCAGACCGAGCTCACCGGGCGGGTGATCCGAGGCACCAGCAACGAGGAGGCCCCCCACACCCGGGCCGACGTAGTCGCCTACCTCGACGGCCTCGGCCGGCGCCTGAGTGGGTCCCTCCCCCACTGGTGACGACACACGTCGCCACGCCCGGTGCGCTGAGGCGTCAACACATGTTGACACCAGCGGCGACCGTCAACTACGGTTGACGGCATGGGATGGTCAGTAGACGGAGCACCGGATCACGAGGGCTGGGTGGCGAACGTCCTGGACGACGGCCGAGCCACCGGGACCACCACCAGCGGCGGGGTGATTCCTCGGGAAGTGCTCGCCGCCGATCGGGAGGCCGGCTACGAGATACGCCGCTTCGACGTCACCGGCCACGAGGAAGTGGTGGTCCCGTGGGATCGGGTCACGACCTGGCAGATTCACTGCGAGTGTGGCTGGACGGGCCCGACGAAGCCGGCCTACGCAACCGACGCCAACGGATGGCGCGACTGCCCCGAGGCCCTGGAAGAGGAGTTCTTCCTGCCGCCGTGGCGTGAGCACGTGGCACCCTTCACCGCCCTCGGCGACCTCGAGCAGCTCGTCGACGAGCTGCGCTCGATCGAGGACCGCGCGGCCGCCGCGGTGAGTGCGGCTCGCCGACACGGGGCGAGCTGGTCCCAGATCGGACGCGCAGCCGGCCTGACCAGGCAAGGCGCTCAGCAGCGTTGGGGCACCACCCCATGAACCTCGCCGCGACTGCCCGGCGGCATCTCAACGACCAGGGCGACGGGTAAGGCCCCGGTGGTCTACCCAACCCGGCCAACGCTCAGGGTGTTGCCTCAGTTCATGGGCACTTCCGGAGTGAGGCAAACCCGCGAACAGCGCGACCAGCTGGTCGGGTTCGTTGCCGAGCAATACGCCGCAGGAAGATCACTACGCGAACTTGGGGAACTGACAGGCCGCACGCAAACAGCCATCCGGCGAGCCCTCGACGAGGCGGGGGTGCCTCGCCGAGGGCCAGGCGCGCAGCGCGTTCACGAGCGGCGGCAAGGCCGTCGGGACTGATCTGCTCTAACCCGCTTCGCAGCCCGGACGGATGGGTGGAGTTGTGAAGACTTCTCGTCGACGTGACCGCCCGCAGCTCTGGCCGGCGCTTTAGGGGGTGAGAGGGCGCCGGGGTGGCCGACGCCCGGCGACAACCGCGTGGAGAAGCTTCATGGACGACAACCAGGCCGAGCTGCACAGGATCCGCACCCATCTGGAGCAGGCCATGCAGGCGCTCGGCCGCCTCGAGGAGCTCGCCGGCGACGTCCGCGCAGGAGACGGCGATGACGACTGACGCGCAGGTGGCCGACGACGTGATCGGTGGTTTGGCGGCGGCTCGAGGAAACCTCCAGCACGTGTGGCGGGGCGTCGAGGAGCTGCAGGTGGCCGCCCGAGGCGCTGAGCGCGCCCTCGACGACGTCGAGTGTGAGACCGCAGCCGCTCGCATGGCGGACGACGGCTGGCGAGGGACCGCCTACCTCGAGACCGCCGGCGCTCAGATGGACGTTGTCAGGAAGCGCTGCGCCGACAGCTCCTCGCTGGCTGCAGAGCTCATCGAGCGGCTTGAGGCCGCCAAGAGTCACCTGACCTGGGCGCGACAGCGCCTCGAGGCGTTTTCCCTGGCTCAGCACTCCCCCACGGTGGCCGAACTTCGGACCCAGGTGGAGGAGCTCACATCCGTGGTCGACCTGGCTACCCCTCTCGCGCAGGCCGTGCAGAGCCACATGCACGGGGCGGCGGCGACCGCCGTGGCCGCCACCACAGCCCGCGAAGCCTACGAGAATCACCAGCAAGCGACGCTGCGGGTCGACCGGGGTCTTCACGAGGCCGGTCGCGAGGTCGCCCGAGCGGACGAGGCCGTTCGGCATCTTGACCGCGCCGTCGAGCTCGCCGTTACCGGCGCCGGCCGATCGCTCGGCCGCGCCGAGGGCGTCGCCAACTCCGCGCACGATCGCCTCCGAGCAGCCCAACGCCGGACAGCCGAGACACTTCCACCGGTGGGCCGATCCGCCCCTAGCAGGTAGTCGCTACATTTTGCTATATCGGGCTCAGATTGCTAGATCCGCTATACTCCGCTCATGGCTCGGCAAGTCAACCCGTACCGCCCGGGCTTCGCCCAGCACCCAGTCCTGCTCGCGGGACGGGGTGCGGTGCTTGCCGGTGCGAGGGAAGCCCTCGACGTCGCAGCTCTCGACGGGCGGATGCCGCGGCCGCTGATCTTGGTCGGAGTCCGCGGCGTCGGCAAGACGGTTGCCCTCAACGAGATCTCCAACCTGGCGGCCGCCGAACACAGCTGGGTGGGCGTCCACGTCGAGGTCAAGCCGCGGACGAGTTTCCTCGCCGAACTCGTCGATCGCCTCGCGGCCGCCGAACAGCTACTGACCCAGACGCCGCCCGCGGGGCGGATGCAGCTCACCGAGGCGCGCGTGAAGGCCGGCGCCTTCGGAGTCGGCGGCGAGGCCGGCTTCACCCGCACCTCGGGACGTCCGCCGGCGGACGTCGTCGAGACAGCCCTGGCAGAGACGACGTCCGCGGCGATCGAGCGCGCGTCCGGGCTCGTGCTGACCCTCGACGAGGTCCACCTCGCCACCCGTGAGGACCTCGCCACGCTCACCGCAGCCCTTCAGCGGCACGTCCCGGATGGATGGCCGATCGTCGTCGCCGTAGCCGGCCTGCCGAGCTTGCGCGACCCTCGGTCATCGGTCACCTACCTCGAGCGCGGCGAGTGGCACGAGCTGGGGCCGCTCGGTCCGAGCGACACCCTCGAGGCTCTGACGCGACCAGCGAGCCTCGCCGGCAGGCCCATGGACTCGCAGGCCGCAGACCAGCTCGCGGCCGCCAGCGGCGGCTACCCCTACGCCGTGCAGGTCTTCGGTCATCACGCCTGGCGCGCGTCCACCGGATCGGCCACCATCACGGCGGACCATGCCGGGCAGGCGACCACGGCGGCCCAGGCGGATCTGGCCGGGGGGCTCTACGCCGGTCGCTGGCACGACGCCAGCCGCAAGCAGCGCGAGTACCTGACCGCGATGGCCGCCCAGCTCGCCGACGAGGGGGCCGTGACCCACGCGGACGTCGCCCGTCGGCTCGGCAAGGCGCCAGCGGCGCTGTCCTACCTGCGCGCTCGTCTGCTGGCGAAGGGAACGATCTTCTCCGATGGTCGTAGTTTGCGCTTCCTGGTGCCTGGCATGGCCACCTGGATCCTCGACACCGAAGAACCGGGCTGACCCTCAGCCCGGCGACGAAGTCAGGTCGCCTCGACGTCGAAGGGCGTCCCGACCCTGGCCGGTGCCGCCCTCCTGCGCGACGATGCCTGCTGCCACGGCGGTACGTAGGGCCGGTGGTCGTGCCGGCGCGCCGCACCCTTGTCGCGGGCGGACTGTAGAGCCGCGCGCACCTTGGCGATCCCGGCTTGGGTGACGGCCGGGTCGTCGGGCGGCGCCTGCGGCTGAGGCGGGTCGCGAGGTATCGGCCGACGTGCGGGGTGCTCCGTCACGAGGGCGAGTTGCGGCCCGGCCTCGTGAGCGGGAGCCAACTTGACGAGGGAGGCCTGCTCGAGTTCGCGGATCGCTCGGAGCAGCTCCCCGCGGGACGTGCCGGATGAAGCGGCGAGGTCGCTGACGCCGTGCCTCTCCTCGCCCGAGCCCAACAGGTGGACCAGCAGGCCCCGTGCGGTGAACGAGAGCCGGTCCGACCCGAAGGCCAGGACGTGGACGACCAGGTCCTCCTCGTCCGGGCGGGTGCTCACGAGGTTCAGCGAACATCCTGACCGGCTCCGCGTCAACGAGTTGGCCCAAGACCGGCCGCCCGAGCTCAGGCCCCGACCGCTCGCCCCGGGCTCTGGAACGCACGGCCGGATGCGGTGTCGTTGATCTGCTCCAGACGAACGGACCGGCGTAGTCGTGCAGTGCCCTCGAGGTCCCCAGCGACGGACCCAAGGGTCGGGTCCTCGGTGTGTGCCGGCGGGATTCCCGGATCGATCTCGTGACGCTGACGGAGTCGCAGGACCGTCCGACCGGAGACGCCGACGGCGTTGGCGATCTCGCTATCGGAAGATCCTCTGGTGGCCAGGGCGCGTACTGCCTCGACGCGCTCGTCCTGAGTTAGCCGCAGGCTGGTATCGCACGCCATCCCTGCCCTGCCCGTCGCAACCGCGCGGTCGACCGCGACGTGGTCGACCGCGACTGGAGATTCCGGGCCGGCGTCTGGGGCTGCGCGAGGGTCATCGATCGCGTCCTCGTCCCACGCCAGGGGTGGCGCGTAGCCCCTGGAGCGTGCGCGATCGCGACACGCCTGGGAAGGCCCGGGCATCATGCTCAGCCGCTCGTAGACGTCGCGGGTTTGCCGCCACCCCGCCACGCTGATCCAGTCGCGCCCCGTCCGGGTGACGAGCTGTGCTGTGGGCACTCCAGCGGCCTCCAGATCCGTCTTGCGCCATCCGATGGCCATGAGCGCCTGAACTCGCCGCGTGGCGCCGATGCTGGGCACGTTGCCGGTCGCCTGGTCGAACACGTCGGCAAGGCTCAGCCTCGCGACACGTTCGGCGGTCTGGCGCTGCACGAGGTCGTGGCGCCCGGCGACGAGCTGGCCGACCGCGGTGTCGCTGAGGCCGGCCGCCCGGGCGATGGCGCGGAGGGGGACGTGCGCCTCGACAAGATCCCGGAGCCGTGCCCGGGTTGCGTCGGCAGGCACGTAACGGCGGTGACCCCGGGCCCGCTCGCGGGTGTAGGCGACCTCCCAGGCCTTGTTGTAGCTCATCTGGCGACTCCCGACGTGTGCAGCCCCCTGCAGGTGTTCACCGCCCAAAGCCCGCGCAGGTGCCGGTGGTGGACACGGCACCGGGATCGAGATGTCCACCAGGTGATGAGTGGGCCGCCTTGGGAGGCGGAACGGTCCGGAATCCGAGGGTGTATAGCACTATGCAGATGACTCCCGGTGCCTGTATAGTGCTATACAGGCACCGGGAGTCGCCGACATCCGACCGGACACCCTGAAAGAGGTGGGCAAGATGCAGTCATGGACACATGAACAAGCCGCCACGCCAGAGGTGGTGAGGCTGGAACACCAGCGAGTCGCGACCCTGGCATCGGCCGAGATTCTGCGCAGGACCCGGCACCCACAAGCGGCCGAACAGCTACTGGCATCGGCCAACGAGCTGGCGGCGGAGCTGGCAACGGTGAAAGCAGGCGGCGAGTCCCGCCACCGGGTCTGCCTCGTGTGTGGCTGCACCGACGCTCACGCGTGTGAGGGCGGATGCCACTGGGTCTGCGCGGCCGCCGGTGTCGACCTGTGCAGTCGCTGCGTCCCAATCGTCGACCCCAACCACGTCCAGGGCGGCCGCCTGAGCCTCCTGCTCGCCGTGGTGAACCCGGACGAGGCAGGTCTCTGATGCCTTTCGACTCGGTGTACAGCCACAGCAACCCCCGGGTACGCAAACTGAGCGACGCGCAGAAGAGGGAGTCGGTCGAGCTCTACGAGCAGGGATGGATGCTCCGAGAGATCGGCGCCCGGTACGGCGTCAGCGCCGGCGCGATCGGCTACTACGTGGCCCAGAGGACGATCCTGGTCCGGGACCGGACGCCGAAAGCCAAGCAGGAGATGGCGATTCGCCGCCGCGAGCACCGGCGATTGCGCCTCCTCGCAGACTCCGGAGGTGCATCGTGAGCGCGGTTGCCGGCGCCATGCCGGTGATGAGGTTCCAGATGGTGCCCATCAGGGATCTCCGCGCCAACCCGGCCAACGTCCGGGAGCAACTCGAGGAGATCGGTCCGCTGGCCTCCTCGATCCGCACCCAGGGGATCCTCCAGCCGCTCATCGTCAACCGAGTCCGTGGCGCCTACCTGGTCACCGACGGGCACCGCCGCCTAGCGGCCGCAAAGCTGGCCATGGTCCCCGCCGCCCCCTGCCTGGTCACCTCCGGTGCCGGCGCCCGCGACGTGATCGCAACGATGTGCGCGGCCGCGATGCACCAGGAGCTCACTCCCATGGAGCAGGCAAGGGCCTTCGACCGGCTGCGTGCCGAGGGAATGACCACCGCCGAAGTGGCACTGACCACCGGCTACTCCCCCAAGCTGGTCCGCCAACGCCTGCTGTTGCTGAACCTTCCCCAGGAAGCCCAAGACCTCCTCGACGAGGGGACGCTCACCGTCACCGCGGCCGCCGAGCTCGCAGCGACGCTCAGCACCGCCCCGAAGGCATCGGCCGCCTTGCGGGCTCCCAAGCAGAGCTACCTCGGCCGGGCCCACCCGCTGGCCGCGCGACTGAACTGCACTCACCGGGACGTCCGCATCCTGGTCGGCGGGGTGGCGTGTGGTCAGTGTTGGGAGCAGGCAATCGTCGACGACGCCGTGCGGTCGTGACGGTCAGCGACGCAGTGCCGGTCTGTACAGTCGTAGACACCGTGGGTGTCGACGAGGAGTGGACCATGCTGGACGAGTCACTGCCAGAGCTGAAGGCCCTGGCCAAGGCTCGCACCGCCAACGACCGCGCGGACCGCGCGCGGGACCGGACCCGTGACCAGCTGCGCGAGGCCGTCGTGTCCGCCGTGGCCGCAGGAGTCCCTGAGGCCGAGGTCGCCCGGCGGGCCGGGGTCACCCGGATGACCGTCCGGGCCTGGGTCGGAAAGTAGAAAGTAGGCGCTTCACCCAGCCGATGGCGGCCGCCATGTCCACCCGGGGCCATCCCGTCGGCGTTTGGGGATAACACCAGAGCGAACCTCGGGCCGCCGCGATTCGCTCCAACGGGACCCCCTCTGGAGGACGTCATGGCGATCGCCTCGACCAGTGCCCGGCTCACGGCCGGCTTGTCTGATGCGCTGGTCCTGAGCCGACAGCTACACCAAGGCCTGACGGGGTGCCGGCGACGGCTTCACGGGGCGGCTCGGCGTGAGCTCGTCGAGGCAGACCTGCGAGAGCCACAGGAGCTGGCTCAGAAGCTGCTGAACGGGCTGCATGGCGCGGCCATCCTCGCCGGGCTCCTGGTCGCCGCCACGAGCCTCGGCCGCGAGGACGGCCCCGGACTCGAGACACTCGACATCGCGCTGCGGCTCGCCACAGACTCGGCGGCCGCCGCGGCCGCCGCCAGTGCCGCCGCCGCCCACACCCTGTCCTACAAGGCCGCCAACGGCCGCTGCGAGGCCGCGACGATGTGCGACCGATTCCTGCACACCTCGTCCTGCGAGACGGCGACCGTAATCGACCAGCTGGAGTTGGCGATCGGCGCGGTACCGGGCGTGATGAGCGGCCGTCCCCGGCTGAGGTTGGCCCAGTGACCCGGCCACCGAAGAGCCGAGTCCTGCTGACGTTGGCCACAGCGTTGGCGGCAGCCGCGGCACTCACACCGCGACTGCCGGAACTCAGGCCGATGGATGCCGAGATAGCCGTGGTGACACACGTCCTCGATGGAGACACGCTGCGCGCCCAGGACCGGCACGGCAAGGACCTCGGGCGGGTGCGGCTCCTCGGCGTCGACGCGCCCGAACTGGCCCACGACGGCCGACCGGCGCAGTGCTGGGCCGCGAAGGCATCCACGGCCCTGCTCCAGGTGACCCCCGTGGGCTCCGAAATCACGCTGCAGCGCGACACCACTCAACCTGACCGTGACTCCTACGGACGCCTGCTGCGTTACGTGGCCCGGCAAGGCGTCGACGTCCAACGGGACCTCCTGAACGCCGGCGCAGCCCGGTTGCGGCCCTCCTCCCCCGCCCTGCAGCGGCAGCAGGCCTACGTCGCCGCAGCCGGCGAGGCGCAGCAGGACGGGCGTGGTCTGTGGAGCGGGTGCCGGTGACGACGAACCTCAACCAATGGAAGGGAGGTGTCGCTGTGGATGGCGACGACCAAGCCGACGAGAGGACGTCGGAGCGGGCCTCGGTGGCCGAGGAGGTGGCCGCGCAAGATCGCCGCCGCTTGCGAGAGCAGCAACGGCGTCAGGACGACCGCGCCGCTGACGACGTCGTTCGAGAGGAGGTGGAGAGGCAGGTTCGCCGATGAGGCGTGACCAGAAGAATGGGGACGCCGTCGATCAAAGGCCAACAGTCCTGGCGACGGCGTCCCCGCTCTGCGGCCGGCCCCTGGCCCTCAGCTGGCGGACGTAACCAATGCGAGCCGCGGCCGCCGGGCAGGCCCAGACAGCGCATGGACGCGCTCGTGCGTCTGTGGTGAGCTCGAGCAACGCAACAGGAACCGGGACAGCGCCTCGCCCAACCCGGACTGCAGCACCTGGGCATCCCCGATGTCCCGCACGGTGGCCACCCACGCCCGCTCCCAGAAGCCCACCAGGTAGGTGAGCGCGCAACCCACCACGAGCACCACGGCGACCGCACCTTGGTCGGCCATGACCGCCTGGACGGCCGCGACCAGCGCAACAAGGAAGCGGCCCTTCCAAGCCAGCCCAATCAGCGGCAGCCGGCGGAACGGAGCGGCCAGGGCGGACCCGAAGGCCCGGACGAGCTGCCAGGGCAGCGTCCAGAACTCGAGCGCCAGGTCGGAGCGAACCGCGCCGCTGAGGACGACGCCGGCACCGTGCCCCAGGACGGCGGCCGCCTGGTCGACGGGGAGCTGGTTGTCACGCACGGCCCCCACCAGGCCAGCCGTGACAACCACCGTGCGGCGGCCAGCCCCGAAGGCACCGATGGGAATCGCGGCCGGCTGAACGCGCAGCCGAAGGGTTCCCATCGGTACGCCACGCTGGCAGAGCATGGCCACCGCCGGCGCCAAGGCCTCGACCTCGGCAGGGCTGAGGTGCCGTCCACGGCAGAGGACCTTGACCGCCAAGTCCTCGCCGGCCCCCAGAAGCAGCGCGACCATGACGACGAGGCCCGCGACGAATACTCCGAGGCCGACCAGTGGGGGAAGGACCGACCCCACCATGAACGTGAGCAGCACGCTGACCATCACGGCCGGCCCGTATGCCAGCAGCTTCCTAAACGACGTCGCCACCGAGATCACCTCTCCTCGTCCGCATGCACTAGTGCCTACGTCTCGACTGTTGACGATGCTGACCGCCACGAGAGCACCGGTTGGCCTTAGGCCTACGAGAAGCAGTGTCGTCCCCACCTACGACAGGCCCAGCCCGGCTTATCCACAGGCGCGCAAGAGCTCCTGCACTGGCGGCATGGGATCTGAGTGGATGGACCACGACCCACTCTCACGCACAAGGAGACGATCATGATGCACACCGACACCCGACCCGCCAGCCACGACCCCGCGGGATGCCTGGCATCCGTGGCAGCACTTCTGTCGCGGGCCTCCGACCTCACCTGGACCCACGCCCAGGCGGACCCGGCCCTCACCGTGCGCTTCGAGGGCCTCGGACTGGATCTGGCTGCGGCCCACGCCGCGAACCTGCTGCAGGCGGCCGGTGAGGTCGACGTCGACGTCGACGTCGACCTCACCATCGACGCGGACGTCGTCGACGAGCCGCTCGACCTGATCCGCGCGGCCGAGGAGATCCTGCGGCGGTGCCCGATCGAGGACTTCCCGGCCGGCACCTCCCAGCTGGTGGTCGCCGTCTGCGACCTGATCGGAGAACGCTCCACATGACCGACGTCGACCAGCGCAGCATCGGAGAGCTGCTCCTCGAGGCGGATCACACCGCGAGATCCATGCTCGTCGACGCGCGGGACATGGACGCAGCCACGATGCTGCGGACGTGGGGCGAGGTTGTCCAAGCAGCCGCTGAGCTGTGGCGGGCGCTGCCGACGACGACCCCGCCCCTGCCGGGCACAGATCGGCGGGCCCCGGACGCTGCCGACCTCACGATGCAGCGCTTGGATGCCATGACCAACGCCAGACACCGCCGCCGAGAAGCGGGCTGGCCAGGCGACGGGCCCCCGGACGAGCGACACCTGCAGATCGCCGCCACCTTCGCTCGAGCTGAGGATTTGATCTCCCGCCACGCCAACCAGCCCACTGCGCTCAACGACCGCCAGCGGGCCGACCTCAATGCGGCCCGGACGCGGATCATGCACACCCTCTACGTGGGTGCGCACGGCGTGAACGTCGCCGTCGGCCACCACCTGCGCAGACTCGAGGCGAAGGTGGCCATCCACGGGACTCTCCCGGCCGGGGAGTCGCTACGCCAGGTTCGGACGGCATACGAGCACCTAGCCGCGTTCGAACAACTCGCCGGCGCCATCGTCGCCAAGGACTACCCGGGCGCGCTGGCCGGAGAGCATCGCGACCCACCGGCCGCGGGCCGTCTGGCTCAAGCTCTGGCCGATTGGGACGTTGCCGGGCATCGCGCCCTGGTGGACGACCCGCGCACCGCTGACCTGATGCTCGCTGCCCGCACGCAGGCACTGATCCTCACCGGGAGCAGTGCCCTCCTGCGGGCGGCCGCGGCCACGGGATACGTCGGCCAGGCGCCCCTGCACGATCGCTTCGAGCCAGCGATCGTCGCCACCCAGGAGCGCTGGGAGACCCTCGCCGTGACGATGGCGGCACTGACCGCGCCCCTCGAGCGGCGCACGAACCCTGATCTGACCGCGGCGAGCCTGGAGGTGCGCGCTGCACTGCGGGAACTACTCCTCGACGGGGCCACAACAGCGGTGCCGGCGGTGATCGCCCAGCGCACCGACCTCGGCCGCATCCCGGGCACCCTGGGACAAGCTCTGGCCGCCAACCTGGACCTGGCCCACGTGACCAACGAGGCCCTGCACGACCGCCAACTGACCGGCGCTGCGCGAGGAATCCACGACATGGC
Organism: Knoellia sp. LjRoot47; assembly: GCF_964253435.1. Taxonomy (NCBI): domain Bacteria; kingdom Bacillati; phylum Actinomycetota; class Actinomycetes; order Micrococcales; family Intrasporangiaceae; genus Knoellia; species Knoellia sp. LjRoot47. The sequence goes on along the minus strand of NZ_CAXUQS020000004.1, from coordinate 10,061 downwards.
GACCGCCATCTGGCGCGACGAGTCACAGCATCCCAACATGATCGACGACAGCCCAATGCGGGCCGCCGTAACACCCCAAGACCTACTGGCCAACCGAGCCATCCCCTTCCCCAACGCCGTCCGCAGTGAGCTCGTAGGCACCACCAGCGCGCTAGTCGACGCCTCCGCAGCCGCCATGAGCGCCAGCGCCCAGCTGGGAAGCAGAGTGCCCACGCTCCCCCGCTACGGTGAGCGCTCCCCGAGCCTGGGTAAGGCGGCTCAGGATCGCGCTGCAGGCCTCGGAACCGCGCCGGCGAATCTCGCAGGCCCACGGTGTGAGCGCTAAGGCAGGAGACAACACGCCCGGCGTTCTGGAATGCCCCACCTTGCAGGGGATCGCTGCTTAGATCGCCACATGGCCAGAAGCAACGCCGACCGCTCTCCAGACCGGCGGGTGAACGTGATCTTCCGAACGTCACATGAGGGACGAGAGCGCTTGAAGCGGCGGGCATCCGAGCACGGGGTCTCGGTGCAGACCTATCTCGAAGCACTGGCCTTCGATCTCCCGCTTGGCAAGGATCGCCCGAGCGGACCCAGCCCGCAGGGGGAGCTCCCCTTGACTGGCTGAACGCGTCGGGGCAGTGCCCCGAAATGACTCAAGCCGCCGTTGGCGCGGCGGCTTGTAGTCCGAATTTGAGGATCTTTGCGAGGGATCCTTCAGCACTCACTCTGACCTGAGGAGGTGGCTTTCTGCTGCCCACTGTAGCAACGACCGGCGACAGTGCAATCATTTCGCGGGCTGGTCGCACGGTCCGGCGTGTCTCTGGCTTGGCGATCACACTCGACCACGAGCTCTTCGTCCCTGACCGCTGGTTCGCGATCGACTCCGAGAACCGGCGCGTGCCGGACGTGGTCGTCGCGTCCCTCGAGGCAGGGATGGACCTCGTCGGCCGCGGCGCGATCGCGACGATCGTCGGCCGGCTCCGCGAGGATGTCGTTGTCGTCGACGTCGACCTCGCCGGCGTACGTGGCGACGGGGTATGCGAGGCGATCGCTTCGTGGTGTGCGCAGGAGGGCCTGTGGCACCTGGTGCGGCCCTCAGGAGGCGCCCAAGGGCGTGGCCACGTGTTCGTGGCCCACAACGGACGCATCGAGGCGCTGGCAGCGCTCGTGGAGCGCCTCAGAGCCTCCTACCGGGTCGGTCGGCCCGCCATCGACCTGCGGACCGCGGTGCGTCCCCTGTCGGCCCCGCACCGCGGCGGCGCTCACACAGCCCCTCACGGGTCACTGAGAGCCGCCCTCGAGGCGCTCCAGCAACTCCCGTGGCGTGCTGGCTCGCCCACCGGCAGGTCCTCGGGTCAGGTAGCACGCAGTGGACGGCCACGGCCCCCAGAAGCCGCGATGACCCCACGACGTCGACGTGAGGCGCGTGACCTGCCCGAGCCCTGGGCCGCGTTCCTGGCCACGGGCGAACGCCCCTCCCTTCGTGACCCCGCACCCGGAGCCCCCGCGCACACCAGGTCGACCTGGGAGGCGATCTGCACGGGCATGATGCTGCGGGCGGGCTGGTCGGCCGAGCAGGCGTGGACGGCGATCCAGGCCGCCCACCCGGCCGCGATGGATCACGCACGCGCCTCCAGAGCGCGCTGGGTTCGCTGGGTGTGGAACCGGGCCGTCCTCGACGACGACGCCTTCTCCCCCACCCCGGCCTGCAGCGGGCCGACAGCCGCGGCCATCGCTGCTGCGGACGCTCAGCTCGAGGGACTCGCGTGGAGCCTCCCGCCGCGACAGCGACCCGCGCTGCTGATGGTCGGCCGCGCCGTCCTCGCGCGCATGCAACGCACCGACGCGACCCGAGTGCCAGTCCCGGAACGGAACCTCGTCCTGGACACCGGCCTGACCGACCGCAAGACCATCCGCGCCCAACTGCGCCTCCTCGACAGCGGCGGCGTCGGCCGGCTCCACAAGGACGCCTTCACCCCCAGCACCAAACGGGACAGCAGCAGCTATGAGTTCGAGATCCCTTCGAATCCGGCTGGGGTGTCGCAAATCCCCCCACCTAGTCTTCACACCCCCTCCCCGCCACGCCTCCCCCTGGACCTGCCACGTGCCTCGCCCCAGCTGCTCACCGCACTGCTGTCACTCGAGGAGCCGGCAGAACTCGAAGAGGTACTGCAAAAGGGGCTGCTGACCAACTCCCCCACCAGTGAACCCAGCCCCAGCCAGGTGCGGACCGGAAAGGCCGCTCTCGCAGCGTTGGTGCGAGCTGGTCTGGCCTGGTGTACGGAGGGCGGGCAGTGGGTCGCGCGCGCCGGCTCCCCCACGACGACATCGGCAGGCGAGGGCCCGCGGCGCGCCCAGCTCGAGGCGACCATCGCCGCGGAACGGGCGGCCTACCGGGCGCCGCGGCCGGGGGCTTGGAGCGTCGCGCGCGCCGCGGCCCTGAAAGCCCAGGACGCCAAGGAGAAGGCGTGGTGGGCCAGCCTCGACGCCCAGGACCGATCGCGCCGGCGCACTGCATGGCAGCAAAGGTTCGCGGCCCTCAGCGTCGCCGAGCAGGGCGCCGTCAAGGCGCAACTCGCTGGGCGCGACCACGGCCGCGGAGTGGATCTGGCGGAGCGCCACGACGACTGGCTCGACCACCAGTCCATGGACCGATACCTGGCCCGGTCCATGGAGCGGCAGGCCTGGTTCCACTCGCTGGCCCCACCTCTGCAGGTCGCGTACGCCACCGCGTGGCAACAGCACCGCAGCGCCTTCCACATCCCTCGAGGCACTCCCCTGGCTCAGTCACGCCGTGAGCACGCCGACGCCCTCGCTCCAGCAGGTCGAGCCACACGGGACGCCGAGTTCTTGGCGACGCAGCTGACGCTCGTTCCGGGCACCGAGGAGACCGGATGAGTAACATACATACGCACCTACATACAGAGGTAGGGCAGAAGACACAGACGGCGACAGCGACACAAGCAAGGAAAGAGAGTCAGCGCAAGCAATAGCGCGTGTCGCGCGCGGCAATGAAGACGCGGTGAGATAGGAATGCCGGTATGGATCAGTGGACGGAATCGCTTCGGCGGGTAGTGCTTGTGGCCAATCGGAAGGGCGGCGTACTCAAGTCGTCGCTATGTCGGTCGGTAGCGGCGGTGGCCGCCTCGAACGGGTACCGGGTCCTCGTCGTCGACGGCGACCCCCAAGGGAACCTCTCCGAGATCGACTTCGCTCTCGACACCGACCGCGGACGCTCGTTGGCTATGGCAATGCAATACGGCGTGAGCTTGCAGGTGATGTCCGCGGCGGGCATCGACGTGGTGTGTGGGGGAGCGGAGCTGCAGGGCGCCCTCGGCGCGGCACTGACCCCCGGATCCGAGGTGGGCCTCGAGGGCAACCTGCGCGGCGCGCTCGGGGAGCTCTGCGCGACGAACGCATATGACCTGGTCCTCATCGACTCCGGTCCGGGCGACACCCGACTGCTGGACGCCTACCTGCACGCCAGCCGGTGGCTAGTCGTACCCACCATCAGCGACGAAGCGAGTTTCGCCGGAGTCGACAAGATGGGTGCGCGGTATGCCGCGGCAAAGCAGGGTGGCGCCGAGGTGGAGTTCCTCGGCGCCGTGCTCACCAAGGTCAACCATCAGGCGACAGCCCGCAACAGCGCGATCCGTCAGGAATTGGCAGACGCACTCGGTGACGCTGCGGAGCCGTTCACCGCGATGATCCGCTACAACGACGCCAACGCCATCGACGCCCGCCGGCACGGGCTGAGCGCCCAAGAGGTCGCGGCCGAGGCCGTCAGCCAACGCAAGTCGAGGCTGGCCCAGTTGCGGGAACGAGCCCGCGGTGAGCACCGACGCGACACCGGGGACCAGGACGCCTGGTGGTCCCGTAGCTCCGGCGCGGCTCTGGCGGGGGACTATGAGGCACTCACGCGAGAGATCCTGACCCGAATCAGCACGCGGGAGGCCGTCCATGCCTAAGCGCGTCCGCTCCAACGCCTTCGACGTCAGCCGCACCGACCGCGACGAGGCGGAGGTCACGAGCCCGCCCCTGTCTGACCTGCTGCCGCGGGTGACACCCACGGCCGTGCCGAGCCCCGTTCCCTCGACGTCTTCACCCGCGCCCGCGGAAAGCGACGGCCCACCGCCCACGGCCGCCCCTGCCGGCGAAGCGCGCCGATCGGCGCCCACGGAGAGGCCCCGTGGCGCCGGCGGCCGCGCAAGGGCGTCGACGAGCAGGATCACGGCCACGCCCGCACGAGTGCCGGTCGAGCTCTACACAAGGGCCGAGGCGCTGGTGAAGGGCCCTGGCAAGCCCTCATGGGGGCAACTCGTGTCCTGGACCTGTCAGCGGCATGCCGACGACGTCGTCGCCGCCGTGCTCGACCAGCTGCGCCCCGCCGAGGGGCTGGTGCCGCGCGGCCAGAACAAGCGCGGGCGGGGGACCACGCAGATCACGGCCCGCTTCACCCTCGAGGAGCAGCAGGCGTTCGATGCGACGCTTCAGCAGGCTCAGAAGCAGGTCGACGCCGGATCCCTTCCGGCGGGCAGCCGAGCCACGGCGACGGCCGTGGTGATCGCCGCCCTCGAGGTCGCCTCGGCCTGAACCGGAGGAGTTGGGTTAGCTCGCCCGCTCTGGTCGCCCGCTCCGGAGGGCCAATAGGGTGCCCCGTGATGGAACCCGACTTGCTGGTAGACGCTCAGGCGCTGCGGCACGCCCGGGTCAGGGCCGGCTTCACGCAGCATGAGCTGGCGCGGCTGGTCGGCGTGGCCGGTGGAGAGCGGGTCTCCCGGTGGGAGCGTGGCGCATCCGCCCCACGCCCGGAGGTGCTCCACCGGATTGCCGCAGCTGTCGACGTTCCCGTCGAGGACCTCCTCGTCCCCGTTCAGGGAGCACCTGACCTGCGGCGACTTCGCCTGCTTGCCGGGTTGAGCGCACGCCAAGTAGCCGAGCAGGCCCACCTGTCGCTTCCGACCTACGCGCGGTGGGAGGCCGGCAGGATCGACCGAATGCCACCCACGGCCGCGCTTGAAGGACTGGCGGCCGCGCTGAGCGTGAGCGTCGATGACGCCACGGCCGCCCTGACCGTTGCGCGGCGCGGATCCGCTTAGCAGCGGCGAGGGGGCCGGCTGGGTGCCCTATCGGAGCAGGCCGTAGACCACACCCGCGACGACGCTGCCGATCACCGCGCCGCCGACCAGTTGCGCCATGCTGTGCCGTCCGTCGCGCCACCGCGCCCACGCCAGGAGCGGGAGGAACAGCGCAGCGACCAGACCCGCCACGTTGTTCTCGATCGCCAAGACGGCCACGGCGCCGGCCGCGACCGCCAGGTGCATTGACGCCTTCCACACCAGGGTGGTCAGGGCCATCGCGACCAGGCCACAGATCATCGCCAGGATCAGCCAGACCAGCGGCTTCGGTGCGCCGGCCACGTAGAGCACGACGAGAGCGATGGTGACCGCAGTGGCTGCTGAGGCCATCAGGACGGGCCGCTGGGAGCGCTGCACGACCTGCCGATCACTGGCCGTGCCTTTGCGCAGCGCGCGGTACAGGATCAGGTAGGGGACCCCGACGACGAGCACGAGGGCGGCCAGCCACCACGCAGCAGCGGCCGGGAGGCTGTCGGCGTACTTGACGGACAGGTAGGCCATGAGCGCGAGCACGACGTTGGCCGGAGTGAGGGCACCAGCGATCCACCGCGCGGCGGGCGTGGTCTGGGCGTCCGCCAGCCTTGCTAGGTCACGGTCGTCCAAGCTGGGCCGCATCGGCCTCTCCTCGCTGTTGTCGGGTGGCCTCGAGCGCGTCGCTCAGGCTGATGAGGGGTTCTGGCCATGGTGACCCGTTGAGCTGCGCCAGCGCGTCTTTGGCCGTCAGGTGTCCGCCGGGGACCGGGGGAGAGGCGATGGCGCGGGCGAGCTCGTGCAGGGTGCCCGGCGACTCCACGTGGTGCTCCTCGAGCCCGTCGGAGATCTCGATGAGGCGACGTTGGGCACCGAGCCTCGGGTCGAGGAACTGGCGCACCCGATCCTGTCGCAGGGGCAGGTGAACGTGCGGATGCTGGTTGAGGATGGCTTTCCAAAGAGGGTTTAGGCGCAGCGTGAGCCGGCGTGCAGCGAGCCGGTGGGAGATGGCCGGCGTCACGGGGAGGGCAAGCAGACCGATCGCAAAGAGCGTGAGCGGGATGGGGAACATGACCGTGGCCAGCCGGTCGAGCAGGGGGGTGGGGCGATCGAGAACCTGGGTGGCCGTGCTGTGGGCGGTCCAGGTCAGCAAGACCGCGCAGCCTGCCCAGGCCGAGGCGCCAATTAGCGCGATGGCCGCGGCCGCGGGCGGGTCACTGTCACGCGCGGCCCGGAAGCTGCGGCGGGCGTAGCGGGCGAGGTCGACCTGGAACCAGGCGAGGTACAGGTAGATCGTCACCGCGTAGACGAGGCTGGCCGGGCGTCGCGGTGCGTCGGCGAGGTCGGGGAACTCCACCGCGTGGATCGGGGCGGCGACCCACGCGATCACTGACACCAGCCCTGTCACCGCGGCACCGGCATAGATGGCGCGACGACGCGCCTTTGGGGCGTCCGGCTCCCGTGTCTCCAAGAGGTAGAGCTGGGCCGAGGCAACGGCGACGCACAGGGCAAGCCTGCTGCCCAAATTGGTGGCGTTGGGGAGTCCCAGCCACTCGTCGAGACGCACCCGGTTGAAGTGGCCGGTGGTAGCGACGGCGAGGGCCCCGACACCGAGGGCCAAGGCGGTCCGCCAGGCGGCCGGCTTCGTCCGAGCCAGGTAGGTCCGGTACGCGGCCGCGCTCCACAGGGCGACGACGGTGAGGATCTCCGGGACGGTCATCGCAGCCGGGACGACAGGCGCGAAGAGGCTTCCCAGTCGCCCGCCCGGGCGAGGTCCTCGAGCGCGGCCGAGAGAGCCGTCCCGACTTGCTCGGCGTCGGCCTCCTGGCGGTTGGTATAGCCGGTGCGCTGGAGGACCTTCCGGGTGGTCTCAAGGGGCAGCGTCGGGGCGAGAGCGTGCATCAGCTCAGGGGTGAGGCTGTCGTGCAATGCGGGCTCGTGCCCGAGCAGGATGTGGCCGACCTCATGGCAGAGGATCGCGCGTCGACGTGTGGGGGAGGCGGTCGTCGGGACGAGCAGGTAGTCCCGATCCGTCATCGGGATCCAGGCGCCAGAAGGCGCGTTACCGGACAGGGCCACCGGTAGCACGACGACGGCCCGTTCCCGCTTCCGAGCCAACGCGGCGATTAGGTCGTCGACGGTCGCGCCCTGGCCCAGCAAGGCGCGACCCTCACGGACGGCTCTGCGATGCCGCAGTCTGGCGGTCGAGCTAGTCGCCTTCACGACGCTGGCCTTCGATGCGGTTGACCTCCCGGATGGCGGCTAGTAGCTGCACGACCCCCTCCGGGCTCAGATCACTGCCCCGGAGCCGAAGCCCGCCGGTGCGGCGGAGCTGCGACAGCGTCTCGAGCTCCTGGTTCACGCGCCGCTCCTCGTCCTGGTCGAAGAAGTAGCCGACCGGGACGCCGAACACCTCGGCGATCCCGCCCAGGAGCCGGGCAGACGGGTTGTCCCGCCTCCCGTTGCGCAGGTTGCTCAGGTGCTGGATCGTGACTGCCACGCCGCGCTCACCCAGTTCGCGCACCACGACCTCGTTGGTGTACCACCCGCGGCCGGCGTCTTGGGGGATCGTCTTGAACAGGTACTGAAGTTTGCCGGCGAGGTCGGGGATGCCCGCAGAGTCCATACCCGGATCGTACGCGGAGCTGGAACCGACTGATATGCCTGTGGGCATATTTGTCAGTTCCAAGAACGCATGGTATGCGTCAATGGGTTACCCTCCGAGGGTGGCAAGGCCCGCTCAGGTACCTCGGGATCGGCTCAGCCAGGCCGTGCATGTCGTGGCTGGCTTGGGGGCGCGCGGCCGCAAGGGCAAGGGGCGGGGGAGGTCAGGGGGTCGAAGCCATGTCGAACGAAACTTCGGCTCTCCGGCGCCCCGCCTCGCCGAAACGAGAGAAACGCACTAGTCTTGATGTATCAACTTGGGCGATTAGTGTCCCCTAGCGGGGCCGATCAAGGCCTTAGCCCAATGAGATCGAGGAGACGAAGATGACGACCCGAAGCCGAAGCCGAAGCCGCGCCGCCGGGCCGGCCGTCATGCTGGCTGCTCTGGTTCTGACCTCGGGCTGCAACAACTCCGACCCGACACCCACGCCGTCGGGAACGACCACCTCATCGAGCCCGTCGCCGTCGACCAGCACGACGACGACCACGACACCACTGACCGCCGCGGAAAGGGACCTCCAGGCGGCGGCGGGGACGATCGGTCGGTACTGGGCTGTCCTCGACGAGCTCGCCGCCGACCCCAAGAAGAGTCTCAACCTCGTGGCCACCGTTGCCCGCGATCAGGCCGCGAGCCAGTCGCGGGTTGAGCTGGGGACTCTTCAGGCCCGAGGGTGGAAGCAGGTGGGGCAGTCGGTCGTCGAGTCGGCGAAGGCGACGACAACGGATGGCAAGACCTTCTCGGTCACAGCATGCATCGATGTCTCGAAGGTCAATGTCGTCGACGAGGCGGGCAAGTCTGTCGTGCGCGCGGGGCGCCCAGATCGGCAGCAGTACACCTACGGGGTCATCAAGGCATCACAGGGGTTCTTCGTCACCGTTGACACGCTAAAGGGGAAGCCATGCTGAAGAGGTCAGCGATTATCGCTGCGGCCGTCGTGGCCGTGCTGCTGGGGGGAACAGCGCGGGTGTGGGCGGCTGATCCTCCGATCAGCTGCCCACCGGGGACAGAGCCTTCACCGAGGACGGGGGAGTGCATCATCATCGTCACGCCGCCTGACGGCCCCGGCGATCCAGACGACCCGGGGGACGGGGGTGACGAACCCGTGGTGGTGCAGAAGTGCATCAACAGTCTCATCACGCCTGCCGCCGAGGTTCCGTGCTCCTCCGACGCCGGCTGGTGGTCGAACAGCCAGAACGCCTACTGCAAAGCGAGGGTGCCTCAGCCACCGTTCAGTGACCCTGCGTGGGAAGGGCACACCAACGGGCAGATCTACGAATGCCTCAGACCTGTCGGGGTCGGCCCAGTCTCGGGTGTCGTCTTCTGGGTTTGGCTGGCTACACCGCCTGGTGGAGCACCGCCAGACCCGCGGGTTCTCGCACAGCAGGCCATCGCGCGGATGAACCTGCGGGCGATCAACATCGGCATAGTGCCCGAGCCGCAGGCCGGGAGTATCGGGCTCATTGGAATGCCGACGTGGATGTGGGCGCAGAACCCGGGCGCGACGACTTGGGGTCCTCAGACGGAGTCGGCGTCAGCTGGCGGCTTCACCGTGACCGCGACCGCGAAGGCACAGCGCACGGTCTGGACCATGGGCGACGGGAGCACGGTCACGTGCACCGGTCCGGGCACGCCGTATGCCGCGTCCTACGGCAAGCAGTCCTCACCGACCTGCGGGCACACATACACCCGGCAAGGCACCTACACGGTGCGGGCGACGACGTACTGGGTCGTCACTTGGGCCGGGATCGGTCAGACAGGCACGATTCCGCTCAACTTCACCGACACGACCACCATCACCATGGGCGAGGCCCAGGTGCTCAGCAACTGAGCCGACCTCGAGGGGGAAGCAGATGACCACAACAACCAGCCAGGCGACCGATTCGTCAGCAGTGAGTGACGGAAAGGGCGCACGACCAGATCGGCGCCGAAGGGGGAAGGAAGGCGCCTCCGTCCCGGCCGTGCCCGTCGTGCCCGCGCCGAAACTGCGCCGACGCCCGGTTCTCGTTGCTGCGTCCGTCGCGGCCGTGTGCCTCGGTGCGTTGCTAGGGGTGTGGACTTGGTCCTCTACCAGCAACACCCACGAGGTGGTCGCGCTGCGACAGGACGTCACGCGCGGGGAGACGATCACCCAGAGTGACCTGGTGGCGGTCCAGGTCGGCCTGGACCCCTCTCTCAAGACCATCCCCGGCGACCGCCTGTCGAGCCTGGTGGGCCAGCGCGCGGCAATGGACATGGCCGCCGGCAGCTTGGTCACGGCTGCGGCCGTGACCAAGGCGGTCCTTCCGAGTGAGGGCATGTCCATCGTC
>NZ_CAXUQS020000003.1:0-244105 GCF_964253435.1 Knoellia sp. LjRoot47 | reverse complement strand
CGGCCCCTTGGGGAGCTCGTCGAGCAGCCACACCTGCCGTGGGTACTTGTAGGCCGCGATCCGTTCCTTGGTGAACGCGATGATGTCCTCCGGCGTCGCCGTCGACCCCTCGCGCAGCGCGACACCGGCGCCGACCTGCTCGCCGAGCAGGTCGTCCGGGACGGCCACGACGGCGACCTCGAGGACGTCGGGGTGCTGGTAGATGACCTCCTCGACCTCGCGCGGGTACACGTTCATGCCACCGCGCAGGATCATGTCCTTCTTGCGGTCGACGATCGTGAAGTAGCCCTCGTCGTCCTGCGTCGCGAGGTCGCCGGTGCGGAACCAGCCGTCGGGGATGGCCTCGGCCGTCGCCTGCGGGTTGTCCCAGTAGCCCTTCATGACGTTGTCGCCGCGGATGGCGATCTCGCCGACCTCACCGCGCGCGACCTCGTTGCCGTCGAGGTCGACGACCCGCATCTCGCAGCCGGGGATCGCCAGGCCGATGGTGCCGGGCTTGCGCTCTCGGCCCGGCAGGTTGAACGACGCGACCGGTGACGTCTCGGACAGGCCGTAGCCCTCGAGGATGACGCAGCCGAACTTCTCCTCGAAGGCCTTCATCACCTCGAGCGGCATCGCCGACCCACCGGAGGCGCACGTCCGCAGCGAGGACGCGTCGAGGGAGTCGGAGTCCGGGTGGTTGAGGATCGCGGCATACATCGTCGGCACGCCCTGCATGACGGTGACCTTCTCGTCGCCGATGACCTTGATCGCGGCTGCCGGGTCGAACCGCGGGATGAGCGCGAGCGAGGCCCCGACGCGCACGGCGGCGTTGAGACCGACAACGAGCCCGAAGACGTGGAACAGGGGCAGGCAGCCCATGATGACGTCGTCGGGGGAGATCTCCTGGATGACCTCGGCGCAACGCATCGCGTTGAGGTTGATGTTGTCGTGGGTGAGCTCGGCGCCCTTGGGACGGCCGGTCGTGCCGGAGGTGTACAGGATGATCGCGGTGTCGTCACCCTCGCGCTCGGTGGGTTCGGCGATCGGGTCGCCGTCGGCGAGCACGCCCTCCACCGGCCCCATCGGGCCGCACTCGACAATGGTCGTGCCGGAGTTCGCGGCGCCCTTCGTGGCCTCTTCGACGAAGTCGGGCCAGACGAAGGCCACCTTCGCGCCCGAGTTGGTGAAGAAGAAGTCGATCTCGCCTGCCTTGAGGAGCGGGTTCATCGGGACAACGACGCCGCCGGCGAGGAGCGTGGCGAAGAAGGCGACGGGGAAGGCCGGCACGTTGGGCAGGATGAGCGCGACGCGGTCACCCGGCTCGATCCCGCTGGCGCGCAACGACCCCGCGAGCTTCGCGGCCAAGCCGTGCAGCTGCTCGTAGCTGATGTCCTGCCCGCCCATCTTGATCGCCGGACGCTCGGGCATCGAGGTGGCGGTACGGACGAGGTTGGACGAGAGGTTGGACTCTGCGCTGCCCATGGGTGGCTCCTTTGCCGTGACGGGGTCGCCGCCATTGTGGTCTGCCGCAGCGTCGCATGGGGAGTGCCCAGCCTGAAAGACTCCTGTGCGTGATCACCTCGGAGTCCTACCTCACCTTCTGCGACGACGCCCTCGACGGGTATGCCGCGATCGTGCGCGAGCTGGGCGACCCCCTCGTCAACGCGTCGGTCGCCTCGCTCGAGGGGTCGAACTCGGCGTTCGTCCTCGTGTCTCACGTCGTCGGCGTGATGGGCCGCTGGGGCCGCACGGTCAACCGCGGGATCCTCGTCCCGCGCGACCGGGACGGCGAGTTCACCGCCACCGGAACGGTCGCCGAGGCGCTGGCCCTGCTCGAGTCCGGCCGGGCCCGGCTCCACGAGGACGTCGGTGCCTGCGACGTCGGGGCGCCTCCGGTGAGCCCGCCCGTGGGGCGGGACGGCACGGCATACGCGACGCAGGGCGACGTCCTCCTGCACGTCTACGAGGAGCTCGCCCAGCACCTCGGGCAGCTCGAGGTGACCCGCGACGTGCTGCTCGCCGATGACGCGCGCGACTGACGTCCGGGTGGCGCGCGAACCCGCCGGCGACCACCCGAGCCGCGGTTAGGATCGACGATCATGACGACCACCGCGCCGATGGAGCCGGGGGCGGCCTTCCTCACCGTCAACGGCACGGCGATCCCGCTGGGGGGCGGCGCGACGCCGCACACGACGACCCTCGACTGGCTGCGCGACCGTGGCCTCACCGGGTCCAAGGAGGGGTGCGCCGAGGGCGAGTGCGGCGCGTGCGCGGTCCTCGTCGCGCGCCCGTCTGCTGACGGGACGGGCACCGACTGGGTGGCGCTCAACTCCTGCCTCGTGCCGGTCGCCGCCCTCGACGGCCAGGAGGTCGTCACCGTCGAAGGTCTCGGCGAACCCGGGCGGCTACACCCCGTCCAGCGGGAGCTGGCGGAGCGGGGTGGCTCCCAGTGCGGCTACTGCACACCGGGGTTCGTCTGCGCGATGGCCGCGGAGTTCTACCGTCCCGGTCGCTCGCGGGCCGAGGGCGAGGTGAGTGCGACGGCGGAGGGCGACGGCTCCTGCGGCCCCAACGGCTTCGACCTCCACGCGATCTCGGGCAATCTCTGCCGCTGCACGGGCTACCGGCCGATCCGCGACGCGGCCTGGGCCCTCGGCGCGCCCGTCGAGTCCGACCCGCTCGCCGAGAGGCGGCGGACCGCGCCCACCCCCGCCCGACCCACCCGTCTGCAGGCCGACGGTGCGGAGCTCGTCCGCCCTGCCGACCTGACCGAGGCGCTGGACCTCCTCGCGGTGCGCCCGGACGCGGTGCTCCTCGCGGGTGCCACGGACCTCGGAGTCGACGTCAACCTCAAGGGCGCACGGCCGCCGCTGCTCGTCGCCGTCGACCGGCTGCCCGAGCTGCGCGGTCTCGACGTCGGCGACGACGAGGTCCGGATCGGCGCCGGTCTGACGCTCACCGAGGTCGAGCGCGGGCTCGCCGGTCGGGTGCCGCTGCTCGCGGAGCTCTTCCCGCAGTTCGCCTCACCGCTCATCCGCAACGGCGCCACGCTCGGCGGCAACCTCGGCACCGCGTCGCCCATCGGCGACGCCGCGCCGGCCCTCCTCGCCCTCGAGGCGGCGCTCGTGCTCACGAGCACCGCGGGGGAGCGAGTCGTGCCTCTCGCGGACTACTTCACCGGCTACCGCGAGAGCGTCCGCCGACCTGTCGAGCTGATCCGCGAGGTGCGGATCCCGTTGCCCCTGGCGGGGACCAGCGCTTTCCACAAGGTCGCCAAGCGTCGCGTCGACGACATCTCCAGCGTCGCGGTCGCGTTCGCCCTCGACGTCGTCGAGGGGACGGTCGAGCGTGTGCGGATCGGTCTCGGCGGCGTGGCTCCCACGCCGCTGCGGGCCCTGCGCACGGAGGAGGCACTCACCGGCAAGCCATGGACGCGCGCGACCGTCGATGCCGCCGCCGCCGTCCTCGCCACCGAGGGCACACCGCTCTCGGACCACCGCGCGAGCGCCCGCTACCGCAGCGCGATGCTCGGACAGTCGCTCCTGCGGTTGTATGCCGGCCGGTCCCGGGACGCGGGGGCGCGGCCGTGAGCCGCCTCTCGCAGCGACCCGACGGCGCGGTCGTCGGGCGTGCACTGCCGCACGAGTCGGCAGAGCTCCACGTCACCGGCCGCGCGCTCTACACCGACGACCTGCACCCCAGGGCCAAGGACGTGCTGCACGCGTGGCCGGTGCAGGCCCCGCACGCGCACGCCCTCGTCACCGGGCTGCGGGTCGCACCCGCACTCACGGTGCCCGGCGTCGTCCGCGTGCTCACCGCCGACGACGTGCCGGGCACGAACGACGCCGGCATCAAGGGCGACGAGCCGCTCTTCCCGAGCGAGGTGTGCTTCCACGGGCACGCCGTCTGCTGGGTGCTCGGCGAGAGTGCCGAGGCCGCGCGACGTGGGGCCCTCGCAGTCGAGGTCGACTACGACGTGCTCCCCTCGACCCTCACCCTTGCCGAGGCCATCGCCGCCGAGAGCTTCCAGGGCGCACAACCGACGGTGCAGCGTGGCGACGCGCAGGCAGCACTCGAGGGGGCGGCGCACGTCTTCCACGGCGAGACCGAGATGGCGGGGCAGGAGCACTTCTACCTCGAGACCCACGCCTCCTTCGCGCGCGTCGAGGACGACGGGCGGGTCTTCGTCGAGAGCAGCACCCAGCACCCGACCGAGACACAGGAGATCGTCGCCCACGTGCTCGGGCTGCAGAGCTCCGAGGTCACCGTGCAGTGCCTGCGGATGGGTGGCGGGTTCGGCGGCAAGGAAATGCAGCCGCACGGGTTCGCGGCCGTCGCGGCGCTCGGCGCCCGGCTCACCGGACGGCCGGTCCGCCTCCGGCTCAACCGGACCCAGGACCTCACGATGTCGGGCAAGCGCCACGGGTTCCACGCCCGCTGGCGGGTCGGCTTCGACGACGAGGGCCACCTCGTCGCGCTCGAGGCCACGCTCACGTCCGACGGAGGGTGGAGCCTCGACCTCTCCGAGCCGGTACTCGCCCGGGCGCTGTGCCACGTCGACAACGCCTACTGGATCCCCGACATCCGGGTCACCGGACGGGTGGCCCGCACCCACAAGACGTCGCAGACCGCCTTCCGCGGCTTCGGCGGACCGCAGGGGATGCTCGTCATCGAGGACGTCCTCGGCCGGTGCGCGCCGCTGCTCGGCATCGAGGCGCACCAGCTGCGGCGCCGCAACTTCTACGCCGACGGCCAGACCACCCACTACGGCCAGGTCATCACCCAGGCCGACCGCCTCGAACGGGCGTGGGAGCAGGTGGGCGTCGAGGCCGACCTCGAGCGGCGGCGTGCAGAACTGGCGGAGTTCAATGCCACCCACGAGGACGCGAGGAGAGGGCTCGCCGTCACCCCGGTGAAGTTCGGGATCTCGTTCAACCTCACCGCCTTCAACCAGGCGGGCGCCCTCGTCCACGTCTACAAGGACGGGTCGGTCCTCGTGAACCACGGTGGCACCGAGATGGGCCAGGGCCTGCACACGAAGATGCTCCAGGTGGCGGCGACGACACTGGGTGTGCCGCTGCGCACGGTGCGGCTCGCGCCGACGCGCACGGACAAGGTGCCGAACACGTCGGCGACCGCGGCGTCGTCGGGTGCCGACCTCAACGGTGGTGCGGTCAAGGACGCGTGCGAGCAGATCCTCGGACGGCTCGCCGTCGTCGCGGGGGATCGGCTCGGGGTGCCTGCCGAGGACATCACCGTGGTCGACGGAGTCGTGTCAGGGGCGGGGACCGGCGAGACGCTCAGCTGGGCCGACCTCGTGCACACGGCCTACTTCGCCCGGGTCCAGCTCTCCGCCGCCGGCTACTACCGGACCGAGGGGCTGCACTGGGACTCGAGTGTCATGCAGGGCAGCCCGTTCAAGTACTTCGCGCACGGGGTCGCCGCCACCGAGGTCGAGGTCGACGCCTTCACGGGGATGCACCGCACGCTGCGGGTCGACATCGTCCACGACGTCGGCGACAGCCTCTCGCCGCTGGTCGACATCGGCCAGATCGAGGGCGGCTTCGTCCAGGGTGCTGGCTGGCTCACCCTCGAGGACCTGCGCTGGGACACCGGTGAGGGCGAGCAGCGCGGCCGCCTCGCGACGGCGTCGGCGAGCACCTACAAGCTGCCGAGCATCGCCGACCTCCCGGAGGTGCTGAATGTCGCGCTGCTCGAGCGCGCGCACGAGGAAGGAGCGGTCTATGGCTCCAAGGCCGTCGGTGAGCCGCCGCTCATGCTCGCGCTGTCGGTGAGGGAGGCGCTGCGTCAGGCATGTGCGGCCTTCGGGCCCATGGGGACCAGCGTCGACCTCCCGAGCCCGGCCACGCCCGAGGCGGTCTTCTGGGCGCTGCAGCAGGCCCGTGCCGGTGCCGAGCCCGACGGCGACGTCGACCCCGGCGCCGGCCCCACTCCACCGCAGCCCGACCCGGACGCGCCCCTCCGGCGCCCCGAGTCCGAGGCCGCCGTCGACGACCTCGCGCAGGCCTGACCGTGCGCTGGTTACGAGCCCTCGAGCAGCTCCGGACGAGCCGGGAGCCGGGCGTCCTCGTCACCGTGACCTCGGTGCGGGGCCATGCCCCACGCGAGGCCGGGGCCAAGATGGTCGTCGGCCGGGAGCGGTCCTGGGACACCATCGGCGGCGGCAACCTCGAGGCCGTCGCCGTCGCCCGGGCCAAAGAGATGCTGGCCGAGGGCCGGCTGGTCCCCGAGTCGTTCACGTCGTCGCTGTCCGACAGGGCGCCGTTCGAGCACGGCATGCAGTGCTGCGGCGGTGAGGTGAGCGTCTTGCTCGAGCCGGTGGCCGTCCCTCCCGTGGTCGCCATCTTCGGCATGGGTCATGTGGGCCACGAGCTCGCGCGCATCCTGGCCCGCCACGACCTCGACCTGCATCTCGTCGACACCCGCCCCGAGGCCCTCACCGACGAGGCGCTCGCGCCGCTGGCCGACGCCGACGCACGCGTCCAGGTGCATCGGGTCCCGGTGCTGCCCGAGCTCGTCCTCGGCGGTCTGCCAGCCGGTGCTCACGTCCTCGTCATGACGCACGACCACGCCGAGGACGCCGCCCTCGTCGATGCGGCCCTGCGCACCGCGGGCCTCGGCGACATCGGGCTCATCGGGTCCCGGGCCAAGTGGGCCCGGCTGCGGCACCGGCTCGAGAGCGAGGGCGGCTTCGGCGAGGACGACCTCGCCCGCGTCACGACACCCATCGGGCTGCCCGGCCTCGTCGGCAAGGAGCCCGCGACCATCGCCGTGGGGGTCGCCGCCGACCTCCTCCTCCGGTGGAGCCCGGACCGGGTCCCGGTGAACGAGGAGCCGCGGCTCCCACTGAGCGGTCCGGGAGACGAAGGTATGCCGGCCACCCGGCATACGTTCGGAGAACCCTGAGCTCTGTCCAAGGTTTGTCCAGGGTTTCGACCTAGCATGGTCGTGTGCCCACCACCTGCACCTCAGCCACGCTGGCGACGCTCGACGAGGTTCGAGACGCCCCCTCGATCCTCCATGCGCTCGAGCTGGTCGACGAGGTCTCGCGGGCCGCTGCCGGAGACGGCGACGCGGCACTGCCGGCCCTCGCCGAGGCCATCGACGACGACACCGACCAAGTGACCGCGATCGTCGCCGTCCACGCGGCGGCCGCCGGGGGCGCCGTGACCGCGGGCGCGCTCGTGGTGCGGCTGCTGAGCTCGCCCGTGGCCCATCTGCGCGAGCACGCCGCGTGGGCCCTGCGCTCGAGCACACCCTTCCTCGAGGCCGTGGAGCCGCTGAGGGCGATGCAGCGACAGGGTGGCTTCGCAGGGGTGCTCGCCGAGTCCACGCTCGAGGCCTGGGGGTTCGGCGAGACCGAGGACGACGAGTTCGGGGACGTGCGGGAGGGCGACGACGCCGCCGCGGGTGCCCCGCGCCCCGACGTCGAGCGGTCGGGCCTGACCATCGCCCAGCTCTTCCTGCACGCCGACGTCGACGGCAGCCTGCTGCAGAGCGGCAAGGGGGACACGGGTGGCATCGCGACGCTGCTCGTGCACCTCGGAGACGCCCTCGTCTCGGACCCGAGGGTCGAGCGCGTGCTGACGCTCTCGCGCCGGCACGGTCGGGGCACGGAGGCGTCGGGCGACGTCTCGGCGCCCGGCCACCACTACGTCGGGCTCGCGCTGCCCGGGCCCGTCCGTTCCGCCGCCGATGCCTGGCCGCTGCACGGAGCCGTCCGACGCAGCCTGCGCCGGGCGCTGCGGTCGGCGGGTCCGGTCGACGTGCTGCACCTGCGGATGGCAGACGTCGGCTCGTGGGCCGCGGCCGAGGTGGCGGTCGAGCTCGGCATCCCCACCGTGCTCACGCTGGCCCCCGACCCGCACGCGCTCATCGCGGCCCGCGAGGCGTCGGGGTCCCTCACTCGCGCCACGTTCGGTGCCGCCGACCACGTCGAGCACCTCGTGTTCCGGGTTCGGCTCCTGCGTGACCTCGCTGCCGGGGCCGACGCCCTCGTTGCCTTCCCCCGACCCCGCTTCGAGCACGACCTGCGCACGCTGCTCCACATCGACCCGGAGGAGCAGTCGGTCGTCATCGTCCCGGAGGGGATCGACCTCGACCCGCTGGACCGCGCCGCCGCAGAGGTGGCCGCAGCCGCGGGTGCGTCGGCGGGGGAGGCCGGAGGACCGGTGCGCCGGGCGCTCGCCGAGCTCGACGACCTCCTCGAGCAGCTCCCGCCCGAGCGCCGTGACCTGCCACTCGCGGTCACCGTGGGTCGGCTGCACCGCGTCAAGGGGATGGCGACGCTCGTCGAGGCGTGGTCGGACGGCCCCGTCCGGGACCGCTGCAACCTGCTCGTCGTCGGCGGCGACCTCGCCGACCCGTCCGCGGACGAGGGCGAGCAGCTGGCGCGGATCGACGCCGTCCTGCCCCGTGACCTGGCCGCCGGGAACGGACTGCTCCTCGCGGGCCACCGGCCCAACGGCGTGGTCGCCGCGTGGCTCGCGGCCGTGGGCGTCGGACGGCCCGGTCTGAGTGCGCCCGGTGGGGTCTACGTGTCGGCCAGCCTCAAGGAGGAGTTCGGCATCGCGATCCTCGAGGCGATGGCCACGGGACTGGTCGTCGTGGCGCCCGACGAGGGCGGTCCGGCGACCTACGTCGAGGACGGAGTGACCGGGCTGCTCGTCGACACGACGTCGAGGGCGCTGCTGGCAGACGCGGTGGCCTCCGCGCTCGACCTCGCTTCCTCACCCGACTCCTCCGTGCGCGCAGAGAAGGCGCGGGACGCCGTGGCCAGGGACTTCGGAATCGCCACCATGGCCTCGTCGCTCGTTGAGGTCTATGCGAAGGTCGCGCGGTGACCCTGCTCGTCATCAGCCCCGACTACGCCTCGCACCTGCTGCCGCTCGCGACGCTCGCTACGGCATGGGCGGACGCGGGGGAGCGCGTCGTCGTCGCCACCGGGCCCGCGACGGACGCGATCGTGGGCCGGTTCGGGTTCGAGCGCGAGGATCTCCGCCTCGGCCGTGGGTCGAACCCCGGCGTGATCCGGGCAGAGGACCAGCCGCGCGGTGAGGACGACGCCCTCCGCGGGTTCTTCGAGGCCACGCGTCGAGGCGCCGTGCCGACCCTCACCTTCCAGGCGGACGCCCGTGGCAACGACCTCCTGTGGGAGCCCCTGCGGGTGGCCCGCGAAGTCCGCGACGTCGTCGATCGCGTCCGCCCCGACCACGTCCTCGTCGACCACCTCGCCTTCGGCGCGCGTCTGGGGCTGACGGGCACCGGGCTGAGCCACGCGGACGTCGTCCTCGGGCATCCTTCGGCGCTCACGGTGGGCGACGAGGTCTACGGCCTTCCGCCGGCGTGGCCGAGCCGGCTGGAGCAGGACCCCGCCGCCCTCGCCCACCTCCGGCGCCGGTGCGAGGTGGTGCGCGACGCGTTCACCGACCAGTGGAACGCCGTCCTGTCGGCGCTCGACCCGTCCGCGGCGGCCAGCGAGGACGCGTTCGCCGAGACCGGTGACGTGCTGCTCCTCAACTACCCCGCTGAGCTCCACCCGCCGGAGCGCACGGCCCTCCTGCCACGGCACGCCTTTCTCGGCTCGTCGGTGCGGACCGAGGAGCCCGACGCGGAGGTCGACGAGTGGCTCGCCGCGGATGGGGCGCCGGTGGTCTACGTGAGCCTGGGCAGCTTCCTCTCGGTGCGCTCGGACGTCCTGGCGCGCGTCGCCGAGGCGCTTGCGGGCCTCGACGTCCGGGTCGCGCTGGCCTCCGGCTCGACGTCCCCTGAGGAACTCGGGCCGGTCCCGGCGTCGTGGCTCGTGCGGCCCGAGCTGCCCCAGGTGACGCTGCTCGACCATGCGGCGCTCGCCGTGTCGCACGGCGGCAACAACAGCGTCACCGAGGCCCTTTCGGCCGGCGTGCCGATGCTCCTGCTGCCGTTCTCCACCGACCAGTTCGCGGGCGCCGCCGCTGTGGAGGCCGGCGGTGTGGGGGAGGCCCTCGACCCCAACACCGCTTCACCGGAGGAGCTGCGGGTGGTCGCCAGCGAACTGCTGGTGCCCGAGCGCCGGGCGCGCCTGACCGCCTTGTCCGCGGACCTCCAACGCGTGCCGGGCCCTCTACGGGCGCGACGAGCCCTGCTGGAGACCGGACCGGATCTCATCACTTCGAGGCACTGACCGAGTGGCCCGTGCGGCACTAGCGGCCGCCGCGGACGTCCTCTACGCCACGACGTCCGCCGGGGCGCTTTACCAGGTGACGATCCCGACGACCGCGGCCTTCGCGCCCCGCCTCACCCTCGTCCGTGCGGCGACGTGGACCTTCGACCAGCTCGCCTCGGTCCCGTGCGGCA
Source organism: Knoellia sp. LjRoot47 (assembly GCF_964253435.1). Taxonomy (NCBI): domain Bacteria; kingdom Bacillati; phylum Actinomycetota; class Actinomycetes; order Micrococcales; family Intrasporangiaceae; genus Knoellia; species Knoellia sp. LjRoot47. The sequence goes on along the minus strand of NZ_CAXUQS020000003.1, from coordinate 233,767 downwards.
GCCGCTTCGCGCTCATGGGCCTGAGGACGGCGAAGGACCACGGGGCGATCTACCGCGTCGACTCGTTCGCCGGGACCTCGAGCGTCATCCGTGGCGCCGGGAGCCTGGGACCGACGTGGACGTCCGCGCACACGACCGGCGCGTGGGACACGCTGCGGGGGCCGAACCGCCGCTGACGACCGGCGCGCTGGACGGTGCGCTGACCTGTCGCCGCGGCGCGGGCGGTCGATGTCCGCGGTCTGCGGCAGGATGAGCGGGTGAGCGAGAGCGACCTTCCCGTGGAGTCCGAGTCCGCCGTCGAGCCAGTCGCGCAGGCACCCGAGGAGGTCCGGCACGAGTGGACCGACCTCGCGGAGCAGGCGACGGCCCACCAGTTCGCCTACCACGTCAAGGACTCACCCACGGTGAGCGACGGCGAGTACGACCGGCTCATGAAGCGGCTCAACGCCATCGAGGACGCGTACCCCTCGCTCCGCACTCCGGAGAGCCCGACCCAGACCGTCGGCGGTGCGATCTTCTCGACCGACTTCCAGGCCGTCGACCACCTCGAGCGGATGCTCAGCCTCGACAACGCCTTCTCGCCGGAGGAGATGCTCGAGTGGAACGCGCGCGTCACGCGTGACGCCGGTGCGGGCTTCCACTACCTGTGCGAGCTCAAGATCGACGGCCTCGCCGTCAACCTCCTCTACGAGAAGGGCCGGCTCGTGCGCGCGCTCACGCGCGGCGACGGCCGCACGGGCGAGGACGTGACGCTCAACGTCCGCACGGTGCACGGCATACCCACCGAGCTGGCAGGCACCACGAAGCACCCGGTGCCCGACCTCGTCGAGGTGCGCGGCGAGGTCTACTTCCCGATCGAGGCGTTCGGCGAGCTCAACGCCCAGCTCGTCGCGGCCGGCAAGCCGCCCTATGCCAACCCGCGCAACACGGCGGCAGGGTCGTTGCGCCAGAAGGACCCTCGCGTCACCGCGACCCGTCAGCTGCGGATGCTCGTCCACGGTCTCGGACGTCGTGAAGGCTTCGATCTCTCACGCCAGAGCGAGGCGTATGCCGCCCTCGAAGCGTGGGGTATGCCGGTCTCGACCCACTTCCGGGTCGTCGACACGATCGACGAGGTCAACGCCTTCATCGTCTCGACCGGGGAGCACCGTCACGACGTCGAGCACGAGATCGACGGCGTCGTCGTCAAGGTCGACGAGATCTCGGTGCAGCGCCAGCTCGGCGCCACCTCGCGCGCGCCCCGGTGGGCGATCGCCTACAAGTACCCGCCCGAGGAGGTCAACACCAAGCTCCTCGACATCCAGGTCAACGTCGGGCGCACCGGCCGGGTGACGCCGTTCGGTGTCATGGAGCCCGTGCTCGTCGCCGGGTCGACGGTCGAGCGGGCCACGCTGCACAACGCCACCGAGGTCGTCCGCAAGGGCGTGCTCATCGGCGACACCATCGTGCTGCGCAAGGCCGGCGACGTCATCCCCGAGATCCTCGGCCCGGTCGTCGACCTGCGCGACGGCAGCGAGCGCCCGTTCGAGATGCCGACCGAGTGCCCCGCCTGCGGCACGACGCTCGCGCCCGAGAAGGAGGGCGACAAGGACATCCGCTGCCCCAACAGCCGGACCTGCCCGGCGCAGCTGCGCGAGCGCCTCTCCGGGCTCGCCGGTCGCGGTGCGTTCGACATCGAGGCGCTGGGATGGGAGGGGTCGGTCGCCTTGCTCGAGTCCGGCGTGCTCACCGACGAGTCGACCCTCTTCGGGCTCACCGCCGCGGACATCGCGCGGGTCCCGCTCTACACCCGGGCCGCGAAGAAGACCGACGCGCCGGAGTCGGTCGTCGAGGGCCGGGTGCTCTCCGCGAACGGCGCCAAGCTCGTCGCCAACCTCGAGTCGGCGCGGAGCCAGCCGTTGTGGCGGGTCCTCGTCGGTCTCTCGATCCGCCACGTGGGCCCGACGGCCGCGCGGGCCCTGGCCCAGCACTTCGGGTCGATGGCCGCGATCCGTGAGGCGAGCGTCGAGGAGCTGTCCGGCGTCGAGGGCGTCGGCGGGGTCATCGCCGAGTCGGTGCGCGACTGGTTCGACCGTGAGGGCAACGAGTGGCACTGCGCGATCGTCGACCAGTGGGCCGCCGACGGCGTCCGGATGGAGGACGAGCGCGACGAGTCGGTCGAGCAGACCCTGGCCGGGCTGACCGTCGTCGTCACCGGTTCGCTCGAGGGCTTCAGCCGTGACGAGGCCAAGGAGGCCATCCTCAGCCGCGGCGGCAAGGCGTCGGGTTCGGTCTCCAAGAAGACCGACTACGTCGTCGTCGGGCCCGGGGCCGGGTCCAAGGAGGACAAGGCGCGCGAGCTCGGGCTGACCATCCTCGACGAGGCCGGCTTCGTCACCCTGCTCGAGTCTGGCGCGGCGGAGGCGGCCGAGGGGGCCGAGCCGGACGCCTGAACGACGGAGTCGACGGACCCACCGGGCGGCTGACCGTCGATCTCGCATCAGCAGAGCGAGGAACCGTCAGATCGGGCTGACGGTTCCTCGCCACCGCACGAGCGCGCGAGGGAGGCCGTTAGCGGTGCCCGGCGTGATCCACCGAGCCCAGCTGGCGGTCCAGTGCTGCGTGGATCGCCTTGAGTGCGTCGTTGATGTTGTTCGGAGTGCCGTCGGCGAACGCATCCCGGATGATCTTCGACCACAGGTCGGGGTTCCTGGACAGGATGTGCGCGTAGTCCGGCTTGACGTTGATCTGCCGGATCCAGTCGTTGAGGGTCGTGCCCGGGAAGTTCGGGAGCTCGTCGTGCAGGACGTTGCGCCACCGCAGGTTGGGGTGGTTCGGGACGCTGTAGCGGTTGCCCAGGAAGCGCGGGATGTCGTTGAGGATGTCCTTGAGCGAGCTCACGAGCGAGTCGAGGTCGCGGACCGAGTTCTTCAGGCCCTTGATCTTGGGCAGGACCTCGGCGCACAGCGCCGAGACCCGGGTCGTGGCCTGGTGGATCACGAGCGGCGTGGCCGCGCCGAGAGTGATGACGAGCTCGGCGACGTAGCTGCAGATGGCACCGGCGATCTGGGCCAGGGCGTCACGGACGAGCCCGTGGACGAACCCCACGAGCACGCCGCAGATTTCGAAACCGACCGAGATCGCACCGGCACCCTTGCTCGCGAGGTCGAGCTTCTGGACCTGCTTGTCGACATGCTCGCGGTACGCCTCGACGTTCGGTCCGCTCATGCCCTCGAGCCGCGAGTTCGCGTTCTCGCGGAAGTCGTCGCGCACCGCGCCGACCTCGGTGGACACGTTCTGCCACGTCCCCGCGAAGGCCACCACGGCCTCCGGGTTGCCGGCCAGCTCGTCGAACCAGGTCTTGATCGGGTCGAGGTGGTCGATGATCCACCCGATCCCCGCGGCGAACAGGCTGCCGAGCGGGTCCATGACGGTCGCGTAGACGTCGAAGCCCACGGCGACGCCCGAGAGCGCGGCATCGACCCAGTTCTCGCCGGCGATCGCCTCGCAGTAGCTGGCACCGGAGTCGAGCAGGCCGGCGCCCGAGTGCCACGAGCGGTCGGACGGCTGGACGACCAGCGGGTTGTCGCTCATCGCTGGCCCGCGTTCGCGATCGTCGTCGACGCGTTGTCGTCGTCGCTGTTGTACTGGGTGACCGTGTTGTTGAGACCGATCATGGTCTCCTCCATGTCCATCGACAGGTTGCTCACCGCGTGCTGGCCAACCTTGGCGAAGCCGACGGCGAGCAGTGCCAGCGGGGCGTTGATGAGTCCGAAGGCGCTGGGGTCCAAGGAGGTCTGGCCGGCAGCGCTCGCGTTCGAGAGACGGTCGGCAAACGTGCCGACCCTGCGGCCGTGGCCGCTGATGTCCTCGGTGCGGACGTCGAAGTTGGTCAACGGAAGCTCCCCCTGCTGGTCGTCGAAGGTGGTGGTGCTGACGACAGGGTAGTGACCGGATCGACGCCCGGGCCATGGGGAGGACTCCCCATGACTCCCGCTAGGGTCGCAGCATGATCCGCGAGACTGACCTGACCGGCCTCGTGTGGGGGGCTCGGCTCTTCCTCGTCATCGTCAGCCTGCTTCTGCTCGCGATGTTCTTCTTCGTCCTGTGGCTGCTCGTCTGGCCGGTCATCACCGAGTTCTTCCGCGCACGGTCCGCGGGTGACATGTGGCTGCCCTTCCTTCCGAGGGAGGACGGCAGCTACGGACCGCTCGCGTCGAACCGGTGGTGGGCCCTGTTCCGGGCGCCGTCGCGCGGCTCCGCCGGTGACCTCGCGTGGAGGTGGACGGCCTGGGTGCTGACCTCGATCGGTCTCGTCGTCGGCATCTCGTCCGGTGTGTGGAACTTGGGCCGACTCCTCGTCCGGGGCTGGGTCTGAGCCGACCCGACGTCAGCGTCCGTCGTCGTCGGGGAGGACCTGACCGCGGGCGAAGCGGGTCTCGAGCGTGCTCCTCACCAGCCGGTCTTGGTCCGAGTCCTCACCGAACGCGTCGGCGCTGGTGCGCGCGATGAGTCGCGCCAGCTCCTCCTGCGCGGCAGCCAGCGCGGTGAGGATCCGCTGCGTCACGGCCTCGCCGCCCTCGGAGCAGGCGCTCGTCGCCACCTTGAGGTCGGTGAGCGCCCCGTTGCCGGAGACCGTGGCGGTCACGCCCTCGAACCGTCCCTCCGCGCTGAGCTGGTCGACCTGGGCGCGCCAGGCGAAGGCCGCACGTGCCTTGGCCACGGCCCGGTCGAGGTCACCCTGCGCCGGGACGTCTCCACCCAGTCCGCCCCCGAAGGCGTCGAAGGCGCTCACCACTGACCTCCCGGGTTGGCGGGACCGGTGACGGGCTCGTCCGGGTCGGGGGTGCGCACGTTGGCGGCGATCTCCCCGGTGACGGCCCTCGTCGTGGCCGAGTCCGCCCCGAACTGTGCCGCGGTGAGCTGCTGGGTCTGCTCGAGGACGTGCTCCTGCGCGGCGTGGACGGCGCTCTGGACCGCGAGCTCCACGACCCGCCCGCCGCGGGCGGCGGTGCTGTCGGCGACCGTGAGGCCGGTGACGATGCCGTCGAGGTTCACGGTCGCGCGCACGCGTCCCCGGTCGGCCGTCCCGGCACCCGTGAGCGCCATGACCTGTGCGCTCCAGGCGGCGCTGGTCTCGGCGCGGTGCTGTGCCGCCTGCACCTCGTCGTCGTAGCGGTGGTCGTCGGCCGTCCGGCCATCCCCTGGTGTCATGCCGAGCAGGCTAGCCGCCTCGGGGGGACGATCTGCGTGAGGACGCCCCGGAGCCGACGACTCGGTGGTGCGTCGGTGGTGCGTCCGTCCACACGACGGGCGTCGCGAACGTGGCACGATCGCGGCAGGGGCATCCTCGAGACCGCAGGTGATCGAGGTCCACGTGGACAGGAGGGGAGCGGTGAGCGAGACGCATCCTGACGCGAGACCCGCCGCGGTCGTGGTCCGGCCGCCGGACTGGGTCCGATGGCTCGGCCCGCCGCTGCTCGTGGGCGTTTGGCTGGTGTGCGCCTCACCGGTCGTCCTGGCCGTCCTCGAACGCGACTGGATGGCCCCGGTGCGCGACTCCGGGCTCGGTGCCGGGGGAGCGGTGGCGGGGTGGGTCATCGTGGGCGTGCTGCTCCTCGTCGTCCCGGCCGCCCTCAAGGTTCTCCTCGGCTATCGCGTCGTGCTCGATGCCGACGGCGTCGAGGCACCCTTCGGCCGGGGACGGTTCGACCTGTCGCAGATCGATGTGGTCCGGTGGGTCCCGCAGGGCGGTCCCGTCAACGCCGCGAACCGGCTCGAGCGCTTCGAGGTGCTCGCCGGAGACGCGGGGCTCGTCGCGCGGGTGGCTCGGGGTGAGGCGGACTGGGAGGCGACCCGGCTCGTGCTCCGGCACTGGGCGCAGCGCTCGCCCCACATCGTGCGCGACGAGCGGACCGCGGCGGCGCTCGCCGCGTCGCTGCCGAGGTGACCATGTCCAGCCGGCGGCCGGTGCTGTCGCGGGCGGGGTCGCGGGTGAGAGCATCGCGGCGTGACGAGCACTCCTGACCTTGCGCCGACCCGTCTCGCGCCGACGGGGGCGCTGCGCGCCTCGATCAACCTGGGCAACGCCGTCCTGACCAACGGCTCGGCCGACGACCCCGCCGGGATCACGGTCGACATCGCCCACGAGCTCGGACGACGGCTGGACGTGCCGGTGGAGCTCGTCCTCTGGGACGCGGCCCGCAAGTCGGTCGACGCCGTGCGTGACGGTGAGGCCGACGTCTGCTTCCTCGCCGTGGATCCCGTACGCGCCGAGGAGCTCGCCTTCTCGGCGCCCTACGTCCTCATCGAGGGCGCGTATGCCGTCCGCGACGGTTCCCCGTTGCGCTCGGCCCACGAGGTGGACCGGGACGGCATACGGATCGGGGTGAAGACCGGGTCGGCCTACGACCTGCACCTCACGCGCGAGATCAAGAACGCGGAGGTCGTACGCGGTTCGGACGGCGTCGAGGTGTTCGCCGAGGAGGAGCTCGAGGTGGCCGCCGGTGTGGCACAGCCGATCCAGGCCTACGTGGCAGCGAACCCGGGCCTGCGGGTGCTGGAGGGTGCGTTCATGCAGATCCCCCAGGCGGTCGCGATTTCACGACGTCATGACGACGACACCATCGCCTGGGTGGGTGCGGTCGTGGACGAGCTCGTCGAGTCCGGGTGGGTCGCCGAGGCGCTCGTCCGCCACGGCCACGAACCCGCGCTCGCCGCGTCGTCCGGGAGTCACTGAGCCAGCCGTCGTGCCGCCCGCGCACCGAGACTCGTGCCGATGTGCCGATGTGCCGACGCATGGCCGCGGTCGCCGTGTCGGTCGCCACGGCACACGGTGCGGTGGCGTGTTCAGGTCGGGAGGGATGATCCTGCGCCGGGAGCTGGCCCGAGGCTGACCTCGAGCTGGGCCACCGTCGCCTCGCGGGCCGCCAGCACGTGCTGCTCGGCCCGCGACCCGGCACCGGCGGCGTCGCCGGCGGCGATCGACTCGACGATGCCGCGGTGCTCGGCGAGGGCGGTCTCGCGGCGGTCGGGCGAGGCGTTGCTGAACCGGCGGTACCGAGCGAGCTGGCCCTCGATCTGCGCCAGAACCCTTGAGGCCCAGGCGTGGTCGGCGATGCGCTCGATCTCGACGTGGATCGCGTGGCCCGACTCCATCGCCCCCTCCGCGAGTCCGGCGAGCGCCTCGTTGCGCTGCAGCAGGGCAATGAGCCGGTTGACGTCGGCGGGCACGGCCCGCTCGGCCGCGGCGGAGGCGACGAGCCCTTCGAGACGTGCGCGCACGGCATACAGCTCGGCGGCATCGCGCGTCGAGAGGCGACGCACGACCATGCCGCCGGTCGGCAGCTGGTCGAGGAGGTCCTCGGCGAGCAGGAGGCGCAGCGCCTCGCGCAGGGGAGTGCGGCTCACGCCGAGCTCGTTGGCGAGCTCGGCCTCGTTGAGGCGGCGGCCGGGCTCGAGCCGCATGTCCTGGATCCGGTCGAGCAGCTCCTCGTAGACGAACTGGGCGCCGCTTCGGCGCCGGGGGCTCGTGGACATGAACGCATCCTGCCCCGCGCCGATTCACTTGTCTACTTGTATACAAGTATGCGACGATGCCGTCATGCCCCCACCCCGCACGGTCGACGCGACCGCCCTCGCCGCGTTCATGGCCGACGTCGCCCGAGCGCACGGCGTGCCCACCGACGACGCCGAGCTGCTCGCGGACACGCTCCTCGTGGCCGAGCTCTGGGGTCACCCGTCGCACGGCGCCATCCGGCTGTCCTGGTACCTCGCCCGCATCCGCAGCGGCGCCATGCGGCCGGTGACCGAGGTCGAGACGGTGCGCGACTCGGGCAGCGTCGTCGTCCTCGACGGCCACGACGGCCTCGGGCAGGTCGTCACCCAGCGGGCGGTCGAGCTCGGCGTCGAGCGCGCCCGCGAGCACGGCCTCAGCGCCGTCGCCGTCCGGCGGTCCGGGCACTTCGGGACGGCCGCCTACTTCACCCGGTATGCCGCGGAACGCGGCTTCGTCTCGATCCTCGCGACCAACGCCTCGCCGGCCATGGCGCCGTGGGGTGGGCGCACCAAGCTCGTGGGCACCAACCCCTGGTCGATCGCCGCACCCGGACCGGACGGGGACGTCCTCGTCATGGACATGGCCAACACCGCCGTGGCCCGGGGCAAGGTCTACATCGCGGCCGACCGTGGCGAGGCCATCCCCGAGGGCTGGGGCGCCGCGGCCGACGGGACGCCGACGACGGACCCGCGGCAGGCGATCGAAGGGCTCATCCTCCCGGTCGGTGGCGCCAAGGGCTACGTCATGGCCTTCATGTTCGACGTCCTCGCGGGCGTGCTCACCGGCAGCGCGTTCGGTGCCGACGTCGTGGGGCCCTACCGGCCCGAGGGGGCCAGCGGCGCCGGGCACCTGCTCATCACCCTCGACGTCGCGGCCTTCGGTGACCGCGAGGGCTACGACGAGCGCGTCGCCGCCCTCGTCGCGCAGGTCCGTGGCAGCGAGCCGGCCGCCTGGTCCGACGGCGTGCTCACCCCGGGCGAGCTCGAGGACCGCAACCGACGACGCGCGGAGGCGGACGGCATACGCGTCTCCGACCAGACCTGGGGCGAGCTCACGACGCTCGCCGACGACACCGGCGTTGCCCTGCCCGCCGCCACCTTCCCTGCCCCGCAGACCGCCAAGGAGAACGCATGATCTCGCTCATCGTCCGGCTGGACGTCGTCCCCGAGCGCCGCGAGGAGTTCCTCGAGGCCATCACGAGCAACGCCGCCTCGACGTTCAACGACGAGCCCGGGTGCCTCCGGTTCGACGTCTGCGAGTCCCAGGCCGACCCGCACCACTTCGTCTTCTACGAGATCTACCGCGACGAGGCGGCTCTGGACGCCCACCGGTCGGCTCCGCACTTCGCCCGGTGGCGGGAGGCGGTGGCGCGCACCGTCGTGCCCGGGAGCCAGGTCAACACGATCACCGAGCTCGTCATCGCCCACCGCGAGGGCGACCGGGACGGGGTGACGGCATGAGGCTGCTCCTGCTCCCCGGCGACGCCATCGGTCCCGAGATCAGCGCCGCGACCGAGCGGGTGCTGCGCGTGGTCGACGAGGCGTTCGGGCTCGACCTCGAGGTCGAGCACGCCGACATCGGGTGGGCGGCGCACGAGGCCGTCGGCGAGACGATGCCACAGGCCGTGCTCGACCGGGTCGGCGAGGTCGACGGCACCATCCTCGGACCGGTCTCGCACCTCCACTACCCGTCGCGCGCGGAGGGCGGCCGGAACCCGTCGGCGGCGATCCGCACGACCTACCGGCTCTACTCGAACGTCCGGCCGGCCCGCAGCATCCCCGACCTCACCGTGCTCCCCGAGGAGCTCGACCTCGTCATCGTCCGTGAGAACACCGAGGGCTTCTACAGCGACCGCAACATGGTCGCCGGCAGCGGCGAGTTCATGCCCGACGAGGACCTCGCGCTCTCGGTGCGCAAGGTGTCGCGCCGGGCCTGCAACGCCGTCGCCGAGGAGGCCTTCCGGCTCGCGGCAGGGCGACGGGGGCGCGTGACTGCCGTGCACAAGGCGAACGTCCTCAAGCTCTCGGACGGGCTGTTCCTCGACGAGGTGCGGGCGGTGGCCGCGCGGCACCCGGGCGTCGAACTGCGCGAGCTCATCGTCGACGCGGCGACGGCCCACCTCGTGCGCTCACCGCGGGAGTTCGACGTGGTCGTGACGACCAACATGTTCGGCGACATCCTGTCCGACCTGGCCTGCGCCCTCTCGGGGAGCCTCGGCCTCGGCGGGTCGCTCAGCCTCGGTGACGGCGTTGCCGTGGCGCAGGCCCAGCACGGCTCTGCGCCGGACATCGCCGGACAGGGCGTCGCCAACCCGACCTCGCTCATCCTCTCGACCACGATGCTGCTGCGCTGGTGGTCGGGGCGGACGGGTGCCGGGCAGTTCGCCCGCGCGGCCGACGCCGTCGACGCCGCCGTCGCGGACTGCATCGCCGACCCCGCCACCCGGACCCGCGACCTGCGGGGAAGTCTCACCACCGAGCAGTTCACCACCGCCCTCCTCACGAAGCTGGAGTCCTGACCATGACCTCGACCGACCACACCGCGCCCGAGGCCCCGAACATGCTCATCCGTCCTGACGAGGTCGAGCCGTTCGACCGGGGCAACGGCGTCCGCACCATCCCCTACGTGGGCAGGTGGAACTGCGAGACCAACCACGTCACCACCGGCCAGACGCAGTTCCAGGAGGGGACCGGTCTCCCGCTGCACAGCCACAACGTCGAGGAGACCGTGCTCATCCTCGAGGGCGACGCCGTCGCCGAGATCGACGGCGAGGAGTTCGAGCTCGTCGCGGGGGAGGCGACATGGGTGCCCGCCGGTGTGCCGCACCGCTTCTACAACCGCGGCACCGGGCTCATGCGGATCTACTGGGTCTACGGAGGACGCGACGTGACGCGCACGATCACGGCGACCGGCGAGACCTTCGAGCACCTCTCCGAGGCGGACCGGGGCGGGCTGAGCGCCCCGTGACCGTCATCGAGACCATCGACCCCGCCACGGGCAAGCCGCTCACGACCTACCCGGTCATGGACGACGCCTCCATCGAGGCCGCCCTGGCAGAGGTGACCGAAGCGGCCCGGTCGTGGGCGAGTGTCCCTGTCGCACAGCGGTCCTCGCTCCTGGTCGCCATCGCCGACACCCTCGAGGCCCGGCGTGAGCAGCTCGCCGCGCTCATGACCTCGGAGATGGGCAAGCCGCTGCGCGAGGCGCGCGGCGAGGTGGACAAGTCGGCGACGACCGCCCGCTGGTACGCCGACAACCTCGACCGGCTGCTCGCCCCACAACAGGTCGACGTCGGTGACGGCGCGCAGGCCTGGGTGACGCGCGAGCCCATCGGACCCGTCCTCGCCGTGATGCCGTGGAACTTCCCCCTGTGGCAGGTCATGCGGTTCGTCCTGCCCGCGATCGGCGCCGGCAACACCGTCCTGCTCAAGCACTCACCCAACGTCACGGGCTCGGCGCTGGCGATCGAGACGCTCCTGCTCGAGGCCGGTGCGCCCCAGGGCCTGCTGCGCGCCCTCGTCGTCGACGAGGCACGCGTCCCCGAGGTGAGCGACCGGCTGGTCGCCGACCCGCGGGTCGCGGGCGTGACCCTCACCGGCAGCAACCGGGCCGGCGCGGCTGTCGGCGCCGCGGCGGGTCGGGCGGTCAAGCCGTCCGTGCTCGAGCTCGGCGGCTCCGACGCCTTCGTCGTCCTGTCCGACGCCGACGTGGCCGCCGCGGCCGAGGCCGCCGTGCGCGCGAGGTTCCACAACTCCGGGCAGTCGTGCGTGTGCGCGAAGCGCTTCGTCGTCGCGGCAGACGTCGCCGACGACTTCCTCGACCGCTTCCTGCTCGGGGTCTCCGGGCTCCGCGTCGGCGACCCCACCGACGAGTCCGTCGACGTCGGCCCGATGGCACGCAACGACCTCCGCACGGCGATCCAGCGTCAGGTGGACGCCTCGGTCGCCGCAGGCGCACGCCTCGTCGCCGGCGGCTCGGCGATCGACGGCGACGGCTGGTTCTTCGAGCCGACCGTCCTCACCGTCGACGGTCCCGGGGTCCCGGTGTTCGACGAGGAGACCTTCGGTCCGGTGGCTGCCGTCGTGGTGGCCGCGGACGACGACGACGCGGCACGGCTGGCCGGCGCGACGGCATACGGGCTGGGTCTGTCCGTCTGGAGCGCCTCCACGAAGCGCGCGGTGGCGCTGGCCGCGAAGGTGACCACGGGTGCGGTCTTCATCAACTCCGTCGTCGCGTCCGACGTCCGCGTGCCGTTCGGCGGCACGAAGCAGTCGGGCTACGGTCGCGAGCTGTCGGGCGAGGGGATGTACGCGTTCATGAACCAGCGGACCTACTGGGCCGCGCTCTGATAGCGGCGCTCGGGGCGGCCGGCTGACCCGTAGCGGTGCCGGACGGCCGCCGCCCCCGTGTCGACGAGGTGCTCGAGGTAGCGGCGGGCGCTGCTGCGCGCGATGCCCACGGCCTCGCCGCACTCCGTCGCGGACATTCCCTCGTCGCCGGCGCCGGCGAGCGCCGCGCTCACGAGGGCGACGGTCTCGGCGCTGATGCCCTTGGGCAGGGAGGTCCGGCCACGGCCGGCCGGTCCGGCCCGGAAGAGACGGTCGGCCTCCTCCTGCTCGACGGTGGTGTCCGGGTCCTGGCCGCGGATCCGCGCGCGGTGGAGGGCGTACTCGGCGAGCCGTCGGCGCAGCTCGTCGAGCTCGAAGGGCTTGACGAGGTACTGGTAGACGCCGGACTGCATCGCCTGACGGAGCGAGTCGAGGTCGCGGGCGGCGCTGATGACGATGACGTCGCAGTCGGCGCCGAGCCCTCGCAACCGGCGCAGCACCTCGAGGCCGGTGAGGTCGGGGAGGTAGACGTCGAGGAGGACGAGGTCGGGGCGCTTGTCCTTGACGACGGCGAGCGCCTGGGCGCCGGTGCTCGCCACGCCGACGACCTCGAAGCCGTCGAGGCGGGTGACGGTGCTCGAGTGCAGCCGCGCCACCATGAAGTCGTCGTCGACGACGACGGTGCGGATGGGGAGGGGGTCCGGGGTCGCCATGGGTCAGGCGGTCGGGAGGTCGACCGTGAAGACGGCACCGTCGTCGTTGCTCACGCTCACCTCTCCTCCTCGCTTGGTGCAGACCATACGCACGAGGGCGAGCCCGATGCCGCGCGAGCCCCCGGGCTCGGTCTTCTTGGTCGACCAGCCCCGGACGAACAGGGTGCTCATGTCGTCGGCCGCGACCCCGGGTCCGTTGTCGTGCACCACGAGCCGGACCGAGCCGTCGTCAGGGCCGGTGAGCGCGACCCGCACGCGACCGCTGACCTCGGGGACGGCGTCGAGGGCGTTGTCGACGAGGTTGCCCAGGATGGTGTTGAGGTCGGTCGACAGGTCGCCGTCGAGCCGGGCGAGGTGGGTGTCATCGTCGAGGTCGAGCGCGATCCCTCGCTCTGCCGCCTGACGCGACTTCGCCATGAGCATGGCCGCGACGGCGGGGTCGGCCACGGCGGTGCCCACTCTTGCGGTGAGCTCGGCCTCGTCGGCGGTGATGTGGCGGATGTAGTCGGTGACGTCGGCGTACTCCTCGAGCGCGATGAGGCCGGCGACGACGTGCATCCGGTTGCTGAACTCGTGGGCCTGGGCGCGCAGCGAGTCGGTCGTCGCCCGGGTGACGTCGAGGTCGCGCTGGAGCTCGAGCAGCTCGGTGCGGTCGCGCAGCGTCGCGACGTGTCCGACGAGGCGGCCCTGCTGACGAACCGGCATGACGTTGGCGGTGACGAGGCGTCCGCGCACGAGCAGGACCCGGTCGACCGAGGAGACCTCCGGCTCGTCCGTCACGGTGACGGTCGGTCCGCTGCGCAGCGCGCCCCGTCGCGGGAAGAGCGCGAGGAGCGGCCGGTCGGCGCCGAGCTCGGAGAGCGAGTGGCCCACCGCACCGGCCTGCGGGATGGACAGGAGCGTCGCTGCCTCGTCGTTGATGAGCGTCACCCGGCCGGTGAGGTCGACGGCGAGCAGGCCCTCCTTGATGCCGTGGAGCACCGCCTCGCGCTGCTCGACGAGCCCGGCGATCTCGCGCGGCTCGAGGCCGAGGGTCTGCCGCTTGACCCGGCGGGCGAGCAGGAGCGAGCCGACGACACCGATGAGCCCGGCGAGCCCGAGGTAGGTGAGGAGGTTCGGCGTGATGGCGGCGAGGTCGTCCCAGACCGAGTGCGAGGGGCGGGTGACCGCGACGACGCCGGCGGGCTCGAGGCTGCCGGGGACGATGACCGGGGCCATCGCCATGACCGTCGACGCGTCCGCGTCGTCTCCGTCGCCGCCGAGGAAGGACCTGCCGTCGAACGCCTCGGTGCGGGGGACCCGGCGCAGCGGCTGGTCGGCAGCCGACGCGACGACCGTGCCGTCGGCGCGGGCGAGGTAGACGCCGGCGGAGTCCGACAGGGTCCGCCCCGACTCCAGTGCCGCTTGTGCCTGCGACATCCACGCCTCGCCCTGCGGGCCGAGCACCTGGCGCACACCCGGCTCCTGGGTCACCTGCTCGGCGACCTGGCGGGCCCGCCGCACCTCGCGGTCGGTGACGCCGGCGCCCTGCTGGGCGACGGAGAGCGCGCCCACCCCGACGAAGACGATGCTCACGATGAGGAGCTGGGTGGCGAGCATGCGGCCGGCCAGGGTCTGCGGCCAGATGCGGCGCAGCGCAGCCCGCACCTGCCCCGACCGTCGTCGCTCCACCCCCTGATTGTGCCGGTCGCCGCGGCGGGCGCCCGCATGACCGTGAGCACAAAGAACTCAACGACGTCTGTGCCCGCAACCGTGACAGGCGGGCCGCGAGGGGAGACCGTTGCCTGCGACGCACCCCACCGTGCACCGTCACGCACCCCTCGACAAAGGAGTCCCCCGTGCGAATGACCTCCCTGGCTCGCGCCGCCGCCGTCACCGCGGCCGCCGCCCTCGCCCTCAGCGCCTGTGGCGTGAGCAAGACCGACGACGGCGCCACCTCCGGCTCCGGCAGCAGCGCCTCGGCAGAGAAGCTGAGCGGCCTGCGCATCATGGTCCCGAACTCGCCCGGCTCGGGCTACGACCAGACGGCCCGCGCCGTCTCGGCCGACCTCCAGTCCTCGGGCCTCAGCGGCTCGATCGAGGTCTTCAACCAGGCCGGTGCCGGCGGCACCGTCGGCCTCGCCCGCCTCGTCAACGAGAAGGGCAAGGGCGACCTCCTCATGCAGATGGGCCTCGGCGTCGTAGGCGCGTCCTACAGCAACAAGTCGGAGGCCAAGCTCACCGACACCACGCCCATCGCCAAGCTCATCGAGGAGTCCGAGGCGATCGTCGTGGCGAAGGACTCGCCCTACAAGACGCTCGACGACCTCGTCAACGCGTGGAAGGCCAACCCGGGCGCCGTGCCCGTCGGTGGCGCCTCCAACGTCGGCGGTCCCGACCACCTCACGCCGATGCTCCTCGCCAAGGCCGTCGGCCTCGACGCCAAGAAGGTCAACTACGTCTCCTACGACGGTGGTGGCGAGCTCATGACTGCCGTGCTCGGCAAGAAGCTCGGCTTCGCAGCGACGGGTGTCAGCGAGGTCGTGAAGCAGGCCGAGTCCGGTGCCGTTCGCGTCCTCGCCGTGACGAGCGACAAGGCGGTCGAGGGCCTCGACGCCAAGCCGCTCAAGGACCAGGGCGTCGACATGGTCTTCACGAACTGGCGTGGCCTCGTCGCCGCCCCGAACATCTCCGAGGCCGACAAGAAGAAGCTCGTCGACGCCGTGACCGCCCTGCACGGCACGGAGGAGTGGAAGAAGACGCTCGCCGAGAAAGGCTGGGGTGACGCGTTCGTCCCCGGCGACGAGTTCGAGACCTTCCTGACGTCCGAGAGCGACCGGGTCGCCGGTGTGCTCAAGGAGCTCGGGCTCTCCTGATGACTGACCAGGTGCAGAAGCGGGGGGAGGGTCGCTCCGAGTACGGGGTGTCCCTCCTCCTGCTGGCCCTCGGCGTGGTCGCGATCGTCGACGCCTTGGGGCTCGTCGACCAAGGAGCCCGCGGCTTCATGACCACGCGGACCGTCCCGATGTTCGTCGGCGGCCTCCTCATCCTCTGCGCCGTCCTCCTCGCGGTCGACATCGCCCGCGGCGGTCGGGGTGAGCAGGAGGAGGGTGAGGACGTCGACCTCAGCCACGGGTCGGACTGGAAGACCGTCGGGCTGCTCGTGGCGGCGTTCGGCTTCAACGCGGCGTTCATCGACCGCCTCGGCTGGCCGATCACCGGGGCGGTGCTGTTCTTCGGTTCCGCCTACGCGCTCGGCAGCCGCCACTACGTGAGGCTCGCGATCATCTCCGTCGCGTTGTCGCTCATCACCTGGTACGGCTTCTTCCTCGGCTTGGACGTCAAGCTCCCGGCCGGCCTCCTGGACGGGATCCTCTGACATGGACGGCATCAACCTCCTTCTCGACGGGATGTCGGCGGCCCTGACGCCGATGAACCTCCTGTACGCCTTCCTCGGCGTGCTCTTGGGCACGGCCATCGGCGTCCTGCCCGGCATCGGTCCGGCGATGGCCATCGCCCTGCTGCTGCCCCTCACCTACACGCTGCCTGTCGAGCAGGCGATCATCATGTTCGCCGGGCTCTACTACGGCGGGATGTACGGCGGCTCGACCACCTCGATCCTGCTCAACACCCCGGGCGAGAGCGCGTCGGTCATGACAGCCATCGAGGGCAACAAGATGGCCAAGGCGGGACGCGGGGCAGCCGCTCTCTCCACCGCGGCCATCGGCTCCTTCGTCGCCGGCACCATCGCGACGCTGCTGCTCGCCCTCCTGTCACCGCAGGTCGTGAAGGTCGCCATCCAGCTCGGCGACCCCGACTACCTGGCCGTCATGCTCTTCGCGTTCGTCGCGGTCACCACGGTCCTGGGATCCTCGAAGGTCCGCGGTTTCGCCAGTCTCGGCGTTGGTGTCTGGATCGGGCTCATCGGCATCGACCGCCTTTCCGGTCAGCAGCGGCTCACCTTCGGCATCGACCAGCTGTCGGACGGCATCGACGTCGTCGTTGTCGCCGTGGCCGTCTTCGCGATGGGCGAGGCTCTCTGGATCGCCGCGCACCTGCGGCGGGCCCCGGCGCGGATCACCCATGTCTCGGGCCGTTGGATGACCAAGGAGGACTTCTCGCGCTCCTGGAAGCCGTGGCTGCGCGGCACAGCCATTGGCTTCCCGTTCGGAGCCATCCCGGCTGGCGGTGCGGAGATCCCGACGTTCCTCTCGTACATCACCGAGCGCAAGCTCGCCAAGAAGCCGGAGGAGTTCGGCAAGGGCGCCATCGAGGGCGTCGCGGGACCGGAGGCGACCAACAACGCGTCGGCGGCCGGCAGCCTCGTCCCGCTCCTCACCTTGGGCATCCCGACGACCGCGACCGCGGCCGTCATGATCCTTGCGTTCCAGACCTACGGGATCCAGGTCGGTCCACGACTCTTCGACGAACAGGGCCCGCTCGTGTGGACCCTCATCGCGAGCCTGCTCATCGGCAACGCCATGCTGCTCGCCCTCAACCTGCCGATGGCCGGACTGTGGGCCAAGCTCCTGCTCATCCCGAGGCCCTATCTGTATGCCGGCATCCTCATGTTCGCCTCGCTCGGCGGCTACGCCGCCAACGGCTCGTCGTTCGACCTCTGGCTGCTTCTCATCATCGGTGGACTGGGCTTCGCGATGCGCCGCTTCGGCCTTCCGGTGGTCCCGCTCATCGTCGGGATGATCCTCGCCCCCCGGGCCGAGGTCTTCATGCGACGGGCTCTGCAGATCAGCGACGGACACCTGTCGGGACTGGTCAACACGACCTTCGCGAAGGTCGTCTACTTCTTCATCGTGCTCCTCGTCGTCGCTCCGTTGCTGTGGTCCAAGGTTCAGCGCCGTCGCACGCCCCCGCGCGGGGACGACACAGCAGACCACGGTGACGGCGACGCCCGCCGTCAGCAGCACGCCAACAGCGAAGGAGCCTGACATGCCGGTCATCGTGGGGTTCGTGCCCACCAAGGAGGGCCGCGCCGCCCTCGACGCCGCCGTCACCGAGGCGCGCCACCGCGGCAGCAGGCTCCTCGTCGTCAACGCGAGCACCGGTGCGGCGTCGGCGGACAACCGCTACGTCGACGACGAACAGCTCACCGCGCTGCGCGCCGAGCTCGACGCGTCGGGCCTGGACTACGAGGTCTCGCACGCGGTCCACAAGAAGGACCCGGCCGAGGTCATCGTCGAGCTGGCCGAGGAGACCCGCGCCGACCTCATCGTCATCGGGGTGCGACGTCGCACCCCGGTCGGCAAGCTCCTCCTCGGGAGCCAGGCCCAGAAGGTCCTCCTCGACGCCGAGTGCCCCGTGCTCGCCGTCAAGGCACCGCGCTAGCCCGTCACCCGCCCCGCCGCGGCACCCCCCTGCCAGGCCGCGGTGGTCGCCGCGAGCACCGCGCGGCACGGAGCCGCCCACAAGATCCCCCGTGGGCGGCTCCGTTGTGTCCGGGGACGTCGCGCCCACCGCCGTCGAAGCCCTGAACGCGCGACCTCGGCGGAGTCCTAGACTGGCGCCCATGGCTGAACTCACCCGTGACGACGTGGCGCACCTCGCCGGTCTCGCCCGCATCGACCTCTCCGACGCCGAGCTCGACAAGATGGTCGGCGAGCTGGGCGTCATCCTCGAGTCGGTGGCCGTCGTGCAGCAGTCGCCCATCGAGGGCGTCGAGCCGATGAGCCACCCGATGCCGATCGTCAACGTGACGCGCCCCGACGTCGTCCGGCCGAGCCTCGGCGCCGACGCGGCGCTCGCGGGCGCTCCGGAGTCCGACCAGCAGCGTTTCTCCGTACCCCGCATCCTCGACGAGGACTGACGCGACCGTATGCCGTGAGGTGAGCCCCCGGCATACCTCCGCCTCGACAGCCCCACGCCTCCCGCAACCGCAAGGACCGACGTGACCACAGACCTGACCCGCGCCAGCGCCGCCGAGCTCGCCGACCTCCTCACCAGTGGTGGGGCGAGCTCGGTCGAGGTGACGCAGGCGATGCTCGACCGGACCGAGGCCGTCGACGGCGACGTCCACGCCTACCTCCACGTCGACCGTGAGGGCGCCCTCGCGAGCGCGCGCGCCATCGACGAGCGGCGTACGGCGGGGGAGCAGCTGCACCGGCTCGCCGGTGTCCCGATCGCCGTCAAGGACGTCATGGCGACCCAGGGCCTGCCGACGACGTGCGGCAGCAAGATCCTCGAAGGGTGGATCCCGCCCTACGACGCGACCGTCGTGTCGCGCCTCAAGCAGGCGGGCATGCCGATCCTTGGCAAGACCAACATGGACGAGTTCGCGATGGGCTCCTCGACCGAGCACTCTGCCTACGGGCCGACGCGCAACCCGTGGGACCTCGACCGCATCCCCGGCGGCTCCGGTGGTGGCTCGAGCGCGGTCGTCGCGTCGTTCCAGGCGCCGCTCGCGATCGGCACCGACACCGGTGGCTCGATCCGCCAGCCCGCCGCGGTCACCGGCACCGTCGGCACCAAGCCGACCTACGGCGGTGTCTCGCGCTACGGCCTCGTCGCGCTCGCGTCCTCGCTCGACCAGGCCGGGCCGTGCACGCGCACCGTCCTCGATGCCGCCCTCCTGCACGAGGTCATGGGTGGTCACGACCCGATGGACTCGACGTCGATCGACGCCCCGGTCCCGCCGGTCGTCGAGGCTGCGCGCCGCGCCGACGTCAAGGGCATGAAGATCGGCATCGTCCGCGAGCTCACCGGCGACGGCTTCCAGGCCGGCGTCCAGGCGCGCTTCGACGAGTCGGTCCAACACCTCGTCGACGCCGGCGCCGAGGTCGTCGAGGTCTCATGCCCGAGCTTCACCGCCGCCCTCGCGGCCTACTACCTCATCCTCCCGTCGGAGGCCTCGAGCAACCTCGCGAAGTTCGACGCCATGCGCTACGGCCTGCGCGTCCTCCCCGAGGGCATCGACGACCCGAGCGCCGAGCAGGTCATGGCGGCGACGCGTGACGCCGGCTTCGGCGACGAGGTCAAGCGCCGCATCATCCTCGGCACCTACGCCCTCTCGTCGGGCTACTACGACGCCTACTACGGCTCGGCCCAGAAGGTCCGACGCCTCATCGCCGACGACTTCACCAAGGCGTTCGAGACCGCCGACGTCCTCGTCTCGCCGACCGCGCCGACGACGGCGTTCCGGTTCGGCGACAAGCTCGACGACCCGATGGCGATGTACCTCAACGACATCGCGACCATTCCCGCCAACCTCGCCGGCGTCCCCGGCATGTCGCTGCCGAGCGGCCTCGCCGACGAGGACGGCCTGCCCGCGGGCTTCCAGATCCTCGCGCCGGCCGCTGCCGACGAGCGCCTGTATGCCGTCGGCTCGGCTCTCGAGCAGCGGCTCCACGCCGCGTGGGGTGGGCCGCTGCTCGCCCAGGCGCCCGACCTGTCCACCTCGACGACGAAGGGTGCGTGACATGAGCACCACGACCACCGACGCGACCCTCGCCTACGACGACGTCCTCGCCTCGTTCGACCCGGTGCTCGGGCTCGAGGTCCACGTCGAGCTCGGCACCAACACGAAGATGTTCTGCGGCTGTGCGACCGAGTTCGGCGCCGAGCCCAACACCCAGGTCTGCCCGGTCTGCCTCGGCCTGCCCGGTGCGCTGCCCGTCGTCAACGAGAAGGCCGTCGAGTCGGCGATCCGGATCGGGCTCGCGCTCAACTGCGAGATCGCGCAGTGGTGCCGGTTCGCACGCAAGAACTACTTCTACCCGGACATGCCCAAGAACTTCCAGACCTCTCAGTACGACGAGCCGATCGCCTTCGAGGGCTACCTCGACGTCGAGCTCGACGACGGTTCGACCTTCCGCGTCGAGATCGAGCGGGCGCACATGGAGGAGGACACCGGCAAGTCGCTGCACGTCGGTGGCTCGACCGGTCGCATCCACGGCGCCACGCACTCGCTCGTCGACTACAACCGCGCGGGCATCCCGCTCATCGAGATCGTCACCAAGCCGCTGCGCGGTGCGGGGGAGCGCGCGCCCGAGGTGGCCCGTGCCTACGTCGCCACCCTGCGTGACCTGCTCAAGGCGCTCGACGTCTCCGACGTCAAGATGGAGCAGGGCTCGATGCGCTGCGACGTCAACCTCTCGCTCATGCCCAAGGGCACGACGACGCTCGGCACCCGCACCGAGACCAAGAACGTCAACTCGCTTCGCTCGGTCGAGCGCGCCGTCCGCTACGAGATGTGCCGGCACGGCGCGATCCTCAAGGACGGCGGGTCGATCCTCCAGGAGACGCGGCACTGGCACGAGGACACCGGCATCACGACGTCGGGTCGCGTGAAGTCCGACGCCGACGACTACCGCTACTTCCCCGAGCCCGACCTCGTGCCCGTCGCCCCGACGCGCGAGACGGTCGAGGAGCTGCGCGCCACGCTGCCCGAGCCGCCGGCCCAGCGCCGCAAGCGCCTCCAGTCCGACTGGGGCTTCAGCGACCTCGAGATGCGCGACGTGCTCAACGCCGGTCTCGTCGACCTCATCGGCGAGACGGTCGACGCGGGCGCGACCCCTGCGGGCGCGCGCAAGTGGTGGTCCGGTGAGATCGCTCGTCGCGCCAACGCGGAGGGCTCGACCGACGTCGCCTCGTATGCCGCGCAGCGGTCGATCACGCCGGCTCACGTCGTCGAGCTCGAGGGCCTCGTGACCTCGGGTCGGCTCAACGACTCGATGGCGCGCCAGGTCTGGGAGGGCGTGCTCGACGGTGAGGGTGCACCCACTGCCGTCGCCGACGCCCGCGGGCTCGAGCTGGTCCAGGACGACGGCGCCCTCGAGGCAGCCGTGGACGAGGTCATCGCCGCCAACCCCGACGTGGCTCAGAAGGTCCGTGACGGCAAGGTCCAGGCCGCGGGTGCGCTCATCGGCCAGGTCATGAAGGCCATGAAGGGTCAGGCCGACGCCGGCAAGGCCCGCGAGATCATCCTCGCCAAGCTCACGAGCTGACGCTCCCGGGGGGACACCCCGACTTCTTGCGACTTCGCAGAGTGGCTCGCTGCCCTCGCAACTCTGCGAAGTCGCAAGAAGTCGAACCGGGGTCGGGGCGGACGCTCAGCGGCGGCCGCCGCCGAGCAGGCCGCCGAGGACGTCGAGGATCGAGCCGCCGCCCGACGGCTGTGACTGCTGCGGTGCCTGCTGTGTGGCCGTGCCCCCGCCCAGCGCGCCGCCGAGGACGTCCTGGAGCATCGAGTCGAGCGAGCCGGGCCCGCCCTGGGCCGAGTTGTCGGTGGTCGAGGGAGCCGTCGCGCCGCCTGCGCCACCCAGGCCGCCGCCGCCCTTGAGGACGCGGTTGGCGATGTAGGACAGGACGATCGGCGCGAGGATCGGGATGAGGCGCTTGACCAGCCCGCCACCCGCACCGGACGAGCCCAGTGCCGAGTAGACCTGCTCCTCGTTGGACCCGAAGATGTGCGACGCGATCTTCTCCCCGTCGGCCTGGTCCACCTGTCCGAGGTCGACACCGCCTTGGAGCAGGTCGTCGTCGTGCTGTCCGAGCGCCTCGACGATCGAGCTGGCGCCACCGGGGTCCTGCGCGTTGGCGTGGAGCCCACCGAGCAGCGCGGGCAGCGCGGTCCGGGCGGCCTGCTGCACCTCCTGCGGGTCCGCGCCGAGCTGCTGGGCCAGCTGGTCGAGGGGGAGGTTCTGGAGGATGTCGTCTGTTGCGGCCATGGGTGGTGCCACCTCTCTCAGATCGGTGGGCGACGGTGCCCACTCTTCGCACAACGTACTCAGCGACGGTGGGCCCGGGGGGCTCGTCAGCCGATGGGCACCCGCAGGACGCGGTCGTCGCCCTCGCGCGCGTTCCCCCGTGCGGTGTTGTTCGTGAGCACCCAGAGCGTGCCGTCCGGTGCCCTCACGGCGTCCCGGAGCCGGCCGTACCTGTCCTCGAGCAGCCGCACCGGGTCCCCACTGCGGTTCGCGCCGTCGACCGGGACCTTCCAGAGCGAGGCCCCTCGCAGGGCCGCCATGTAGACCTCGCCGTCCGCGCCGACGGCGATCCCGCTCGGCGACGCGTCGTCGGTCGACCACTGGGCCACGGGCGCGACGAAGCCCTCGCGCCTCTCGATGCCCTCGACGTCGGGCCAGCCGTAGTTGCTGCCCGGGGTGATGACGTTGAGCTCGTCCCACGTGTTCTGCCCGAACTCGCTGGCGTACATCGTCCCGTCGGCGCCCCAGGCCAGCCCCTGCACGTTGCGGTGGCCCAGGCTCCACACCCGGCTGCCGGCGGTGGGGTTGCCCGGCGCCGCCTTGCCGTCCGCCGTGACGCGCAGGATCTTGCCGCCGAGGTTGCTCGGGTCCTGGGAGCGTTCGGGGCGGGCGGCGTCGCCGGTGCTCACGTAGAGGAAGCCATCGGGCCCCCACGCGATCCGCCCGCCGTTGTGGTTGCCGGCCTTGGGTATGCCGGTGAGCACCGGTGTCATCGGCCCGAACCCGCCTGCCCGTAGCGTCGTCCTGACGACACGGTTGTCGTCGGAGGCGGTGAGGTAGAAGTGCACGGTCGCGTCGGTGGCGAACGTCGGTGAGACGGCGACGCCGAGCAGTCCGCCCTCCCCACCGGCGTCGACGCCGTCGACCCGGCCCAGGCTCGTGCGACCACCGGTCGGCGAGATCCTCAGCACCTCCCCGCGGTCGCGCAGGGTGACGAGGGCGTCGCCACCGGGCAGGAAGGCGATGGCCCACGGCACCTCGAGACCTGTGACGACGTCGCTCGGCGAGCCCGCGGGGATCGGCGCTCGCGCGCTGGCGCTCGGTGGTGCGGAGGACCCCGACGAGGCAGAAGGGGTCGGACTCGAGGTGGGCCCACCGGAGGTGGGGGCGCTCGTCGTCGGTTCGGTGCCGCCGTCCTCGTCCGGGGCGCCGCACCCGGCGAGGGCGCAGGTGAGGGCGAGCACGAGGAGTGCCGGGGACGTGCGGTGACGGGACGGCATACGTCATCGTCTCCCGAAGGGAGCCGAAGGTCACGGGCTCGGGCCGGACTGGCAGGGACTTCCCAGCCTGACCGCGCAGCGAACACCTGCCGGACCGTGTCGGGCGCTCGCCTAGGGTCGAGACCATGGTCGTCGTCTCCTTCCCGGACCCTGTCCTGCGCGACGCCGTGGGGGAGGTGCCCGGCATCGAGGCCGTCCTGTGGGACCCCGCGGGGGATGAAGCCCCCGACGAGCGGATCGAGGTCGTCGTCGCGCCCTACCTCGGCGCCGCGTCCGCGCTCGGCTCCGTCGCCGGGCTGCCCCGGGTCCGCCTCGTGCAGCTCCAGTCCGCCGGCTACGACGGGGTGCTCGAGGTCGTGCCCGACCCGGTCGGGGTGGCGAACGCGGCGGGTGTCTACGACGCGGTGACGGCCGAGCTCGCCGTCGGCATGACGATCGCCTCGCTGCGCGGCATCCCGGACGCCGTGCGCTCGGGCGACGAGGCCCGGTGGGTCCCGTTGGGGCGCCGCACGTCCCTCGCCGACCGGCGGGTGCTCGTCGTCGGCTACGGCTCGGTCGGCAGGGCGATCGCGCAGCGGCTCAGCACCTTCGAGGTCGCCCTCACCGCGGTGGCCTCCCGGGCGCGGGCCGGCGACGACCTCGTCGACAGCGTGCACGGGATCGACGAGCTCCCGGCGCTCCTCCCCGAGCACGACGTCGTCATCGTCATCGTCCCGCTCAACGACTCCACCCGGCACCTCGTCGACGACGCGTTCCTGTCGGCGATGCCGGACGGCGCACTCCTCGTCAACGTGGCGCGTGGTCCGGTCGCCGACACCGACGCGCTCGTCGCCCACGCCGGGCGCCTCGGGATCGCCCTCGACGTCACCGACCCCGAGCCGCTCCCGGACGGCCACCCGCTGTGGAGCGCACCCGGCGTGCTCATCACACCGCACGCCGGCGGCAACACCACGGCCCTGCTCCCACGCATGTCCGCGCTGCTGCGCGACCAGCTCGCCCGGATCGCGGCGGGGGGCGAGCCGCGCCACCTCGTGCGGCCGATTGTCAAGACCTGACATCGCGGTCCGGCAGGAGCAAGATCGACCCATGACCACCGCCGCTGAGGACCGGACGCTCGTGCTCGTGCGTCACGCCAAGGCCGAGCAGGGTGGCTTCGACGCCGACCACGAGCGTGAGCTCACCAAGCGGGGTCACCGCGACGCCCACGCTGCCGGGAAGTGGCTCTGCGACCAGGGCATCGGGGTCGACGAGGTCATCTGTTCGACCGCGACGCGGGCCCAGCAGACCTGCGAGGGGATCTGGAGCGCCGGCTGCTCCGAGGCCGACATCCACGAGGAGCACCGCGTCTACAACGCGTCCGCGGACCGGCTGCTCGAGGTCGTGCGCGAGGCCGACGAGGACGCCAACGTCGTCATGGTCGTCGGTCACGCACCCGGGATCCCGGCGCTGGCGTCGATCCTCGCCGAGGGCTCGGGCAGCGACCGGGCGCACGACCTCATGAGCGAGGGCTTCCCGACCGCCGGTGTCGCGGTGCTGCGCTTCTCCGGGCACTGGGCCGACCTGGCCGCGGGAGTCGCGCGGCTGGACCGCTTCCACGTCGCGCGGGCCGAACGCCAGTCCGCCGACACCTGACTCCCACGCCTGACCCTGACGCCTCACGTCAGGGCGGCTCGGCTCACATCACCGACCGCAGGGCCGCGACCGCACCCCTGAGGTAGCGCTCGACGACGACGCGTTCCTCGTCGGTGAGCGCCCCGTCGATCTCGGCGAGCGCGGTGAACATCGGTGCGAGCAGGGCGAACACCTCCCGGCGGCCGGAGTCCGTGACGACGACCTCGGTGCGGCGCCGGTCGTCCGAGCGGGCGCGCCGTTCGGCGTGCCCACGGGCGACGAGCCGGTCAACGACGCCCGAGGACGCGGCGGAGGTGATACCGAGGACCTTGGCGAGCTCGACCGGCCCCATCGGTGTCGAGGCGAGGTGCCGCAGCGAGTGCAGCTCGGAGACAGAGAGCCCGCCGCGGCGGGCGACCGCCTGCGGTGACTGCGCGGACAGGGCCACGAGCTCCTCGAGGGCCTCGAGGGAGCCGGACGCGCGGTAGGCCGGGGCGACCGACTGCACCGTGGGGCGCGCCCCGTCCGGGGGAGTCTCGGACCCGGCAGACGTCAAGGATTCGGGGGTGGGCCCGGTTGTCGTCGGGCGTCGGCGTTCGCTAATATCACTCACCTACTTAGTAACTTACTGAGTCACTGATCTAGCCACCCTACCGAAGGACGGTCCATGGGCGCGCTCGCCACACTCCTCACCCGCACGTGGGTCGCCGGCCTCGTCGCCCTGTTCGCCCTCCTCGGCGCGGGTGCGGTCATCGGTGTCGTGGGCCAGGCCGAGCAGGGCCCGACGGCGAACGCCGCCCTGCCCTTCGACTCCGACAGCCGCGCAGCCGCCGAGCTGCGGGCCGAGCTGCCCGAGGCGGAGGGCTCCGCCGCCGTCGTGCTCTTCAGCAGCGACGCGGCGTTCACGCCCGACCAGCTCGCCGCCCTCCAGACCAAGGCGCGCGAGCTGCCCGGTGCGACGGGCGCCCCGCCGACGGTCTCCGAGGACCGGACCGCGGCCATCGTCGTCGTGCCCGTCGCGGCGCAGGACAACACCGAGAACATCGAGGTCGTCGCCGACGTCCGCGAGGCGGCCAGGGCCGACCTGCCCGACGGCCTCACCGCGCAGGTGACCGGGCCGGCGGCGATCCAGGCCGACCTCGGTGCGGTGTTCGACGGCGCGAACTTCCGGCTCCTCGGGGCGACGGCGTCGGTCGTGGCGCTGCTGCTCATCATCACCTACCGCAGCCCGGTGCTCTGGCTCGTGCCGCTCACCGTCGTCGGTGTCGCCGACCAGCTCGCGGCCACCCTTGCCACGCGCACCCTCGCGGCGTTCGACGTCCAGTGGGACGAGTCCACGATCGGCATCCTCTCCGTCCTCGTCTTCGGCGCCGGTACCGACTACGCCCTCCTGCTCATCTCGCGCTACCGCGACGAGCTGCGGGTCATCGAGGACCGTCGCGAGGCCATGGCGCACGCGCTGACCCGCACCGCGGAGGCCGTCCTGTCGAGCTCGACGACGGTCGTCCTGGGGCTGCTCACCCTGCTGCTCTCCGCGTTCCCGACGACGCGCGGGCTGGGACTCGCGTGCGCGGTCGGAGTCGTCGTCGCCGCGCTGTTCGTCCTCGTCGTCCTGCCGGCCGCCCTCGTGGTCTTCGGACGGTGGATCTTCTGGCCCAAGGTGCCGCGCACCGGCCAGGCCAGCCTCGCGGACTCCCGATCCTTCTGGCGTCGCATCGGGGACGCGGTCTCGCGCCACCCGCGGCGCTTCGCGACGGTGACGCTCGTCCTCCTCGCCATCGCCGGCGGTGGCATCAGCCAGATCAAGACCGGACTCGACGGCTCCGACCAGTTCCTCGAGAAGCCCGAGGCCATCGCAGCGGGGGAGCGGCTCGCCGAGTCCTTCCCTGCAGGCTCGGCGGACCCGGTCATCGTCGTCTCGCGCGGCGTGGTTGCCTCCGAGCTGGCGAGCACCGTCGGTGCGGTCGAGGGGGTGACCTCCACCCGCGAGATCGCGAGCGCCGGTGGCGTGAGCGAGATCCAGGCGGTGCTCGACTCGCAGCCCGGCTCCGACGCCGCCGAGCGCGCCGTCCGCGACATCCGGGCAGCCGTGGCCTCGACCGGGGAGACCCACGTCGGCGGCACCGAGGCCGAGGCCCTCGACGAGGCGGAGGCGAGCGGTCGCGACCGGATGCTGATCTTCCCGATCATCCTCGGGCTCGTCCTCGTCGCCCTCGCCGCTCTCCTGAGGTCGGTCGTCGCGCCGGTCATCCTCGTCTCGACGGTCGTCGCGACCTACCTCGCCAGCCTCGGCATCTCGTGGGTGCTGTTCACCCAGGTGTTCGGCTTCGACCGGCTCGACAACGGCGTCCCGCTCTTCGCCTTCGTCTTCCTCGTCGCGCTCGGCGTCGACTACAACATCTTCCTCGTGACCCGCACGGCCGAGGAGGCCAAGGGTCACGGACCCCGCGAGGGGATGCTCCGGGCACTGGCAGCCACCGGAGGCGTCATCACGAGTGCCGGAGTGCTGCTCGCCGCGGTGTTCGCCGTCCTCGGAGTGCTGCCGCTCGTCGTCCTCGCTCAGCTCGGTGTCGTCATCTGCGTCGGCGTGCTGCTCGACACCCTCGTCGTCCGCACGGTGCTCGTCCCGGCGATCGCGCTCGTGCTCGGTGACCGCTTCTGGTGGCCCCGCCGGGTCGGTGGCGACCACGCCGGCGAGGGGCAGCACGATGCGACGGAGCTCGTCACGGCCGAGAGGTGAGATCGGCGTCCCACCTCGTGGACAGCCGTCCTAGAGTTGCCCCATGAGCGACGCCCCCGACATCAAGCCCCGTTCCCGCGACGTCACCGACGGCCTCGAGAAGACCGCCTCCCGGGGGATGCTCCGGGCGGTCGGCATGGGTGACGACGACTGGGTCAAGCCCCAGATCGGCGTCGCGAGCTCGTGGAACGAGATCACGCCGTGCAACCTCTCGCTCGACCGGCTCTCCAAGGCCGTCAAGGACGGGGTCCACGCGGCCGGTGGATACCCCCTCGAGTTCGGCACGATCTCGGTCTCCGACGGCATCTCGATGGGGCACGAGGGCATGCACTTCTCGCTCGTGTCGCGCGAGATCATCGCCGACTCGGTCGAGACCGTGATGAGCGCCGAGCGCCTCGACGGCTCGGTGCTCCTCGCCGGCTGCGACAAGTCGCTCCCCGGCATGCTCATGGCCGCCGCGCGCCTCGACCTCGCCTCCGTCTTCCTGTATGCCGGCTCGATCCTTCCCGGAGTCGCGAAGCTCTCGGACGGCACCGAGAAGGAGGTGACGATCATCGACGCCTTCGAGGCAGTCGGTGCGTGCAACGCGGGCAAGATGTCGCTCGAGGACGTCGACGCCATCGAGCGCGCCATCTGTCCGGGCGAGGGCGCCTGCGGCGGGTTCTACACCGCCAACACCATGGCCGCGGTCGCCGAGTCGATCGGCATGTCGATCCCCGGCTCGGCCGCCCCGCCCGCCACCGACCGGCGCCGGGACGTGCACGCGCGACGTTCCGGCGAGGCCGTCGTCGAGCTCCTGCGCAAGGGGATCACCGCCCGGCAGATCATGACCAAGCCGGCGTTCGAGAACGCCATCGCCGTCGTCATGGCCTTCGGCGGCTCGACCAACGCCGTCCTCCACCTGCTGGCGATGGCGCACGAGGCCGAGGTCGACCTCACCATCGGCGACTTCCAGCGCATCGGCAAGAGGGTGCCCCACCTCGCCGACGTCAAGCCGTTCGGCGCGTTCGTCATGAAGGACATCGACCACATCGGCGGCATCCCCGTCGTCATGAAGACCCTCATGGAGGCCGATCTCCTCGACGGAGACTGCCTCACCGTGACGGGGCGCACCGTGGCCGAGAACCTCGACGAGATCAAGCCGCCCCACATCGACGGCCGCGTCATCCGCGAGTTCACCAAGCCCATCCACGCCACCGGCGGCCTGACGATCCTCTCCGGCTCGCTCGCCCCCGAGGGCGCGGTCGTCAAGTCGGCCGGGTTCGACACCGACGTCTTCGAGGGCACGGCCCGCGTCTTCGACGGCGAGCGCGCCGCCATGGACGCCGTCGAGCAGGGCACGCTCAAGCCCCAGGACGTCGTCGTCATCCGTTACGAAGGCCCCAAGGGCGGCCCCGGCATGCGCGAGATGCTCGCCGTCACCGGCGCCATCAAGGGCGCCGGCCTCGGCAAGGACGTCCTCCTCCTCACCGACGGTCGCTTCTCCGGCGGCACGACCGGGCTCTGCGTCGGTCACGTCGCGCCCGAGGCGGTCGACGAGGGCCCGATCGCCTTCGTCCGCGACGGTGACGGCATCCGCCTCGACGTCGCGAACGGCACCCTCGATCTCCTTGTCGACGACGACGAGCTCGCCCGCCGCCGCTCCGAGGGCGTCACGCACCCGGAGCCCAAGTACGCCCGGGGCGTGCTCGCCAAGTACCGCAAGCTCGTCGGCTCGGCGAGCAAGGGCGCTGTCTGCGACTGACCGCTTCGCGGAGAACGCGCGCACACGGCATACGGAAGGCCTTTCCGTATGCCGTGTGCGCGTCTGCGCTGTGGCGCCTCGCGTCAGCGGACGACCGGCAGGCCGCTCACCCAGTCGAGCTTCGCCGTCTTGAGGATCCGCTTGCCGGGCGTCTGCGGCGTCGGCTTGCTGTCCTTCCACACGTGGTAGGCGATGTAGGTGTCGCCGTCCGCGGCCGTCTCGACCTCGGCGCCGCCGGGGCCGTAGCCGTAGCCCTGGCTGGTCTTCATGAGGTTCTTGCGGAACGTGAAGGTGCCGTGGATCGTGTCCGCCGAGTAGACGGCCGTGTAGTAGGCGTTGGTGTCGTAGCGGTTGCGTGAGACGAAGAGCCAGACCTTGCCGCCGTGCCGCACGAGGCTCGGCGCCTCGTAGACATGGTCCGAGGTGCGGTGCAGGAGGTTGTCGTTGCGCGAGCCGGCCGTGAACGCCGCCGTCCCCCCGCTGAACGACAGCCGGCGAGCGATGATGTCGTAGTCGCCGCGCGGGAAGCCCAGCCGGTGCACCCCGCTGCGCCACACCAGGTACGTGTTGCCCTCGGACGTGACGAAGGTCGAGGCGTCGATGGCCTCGCGACCGCTGCCGCCACCGCAGGTGAGCAGTCGCGGAGCGGAGTAGCCGCCGGCGACCCGGGTCGACGACGCGTAGTAGACGCAGGGCTTGGCGCCGTTCCTGCTCGCGCTGAAGAACGCGAAGTAGGACGAGCCGCGCTTGACGAGGTGCGGCGCCCAGTACTTGCTGAAGCCGGCCCGGTTCGCGTCGACCCGCCCGATCTTGCGGTAGGTCCCCGTGGGCGAGGTGCGGCTGAGGACCGGCATGATCCCGGAGTCCGCGCTGCCGGTGCCCGTGAGGTACCAGGTGGAGCCGATCCGGGAATACCCCGGGTCGGCGATGCCGAGCGAGCTGGCCACCGTGGCCGCGTTCGCCGGGGCGACCATCGTCGCCGTGAGCCCGAACGCCGCCAGTGCGCCCAGGAGTGCGGTGCGAAGCTTCATGCTGTCCCCCTTGTGTGTTGGTGGCGTCAGCGTCCTCCCGCGCAGGGCGTGGCGTCGATGGGGAGCGGTCCCCGGTCCCGCGCCGTCCCGCTGCGTCCCGGAAGGCTGGCGGCCTCGGAATGACCGGATGGTGGGATGTGTCGTCTCACACGTTGACACTGCGGACGGTGGGGGAGAGAGTCTTCCCGTGGCCCGAATCCTCGTACTTCCTCCGGCGCCCGGCCCCTCCTGACAGGTCCGGCCAGGCGCCTCCCTCCATCGTCCCCACCTCGTGGGACGGGAGGGTTTTTTTGTGCCACACGCAGCACCAGGCAGCACCCAGCAGCACCGGCACGAACCCCGAACGCACCGAGCACAACGCAACTCCGACACAGAGATGGTGACGACGTGAGCGAGACCCAGGCAGCGCCCACCCCGGCGCGGCTCGCGCAACAGGCCCGAGCCAAGGCTCCCCTGCAGGTGACAGGAGCCCAGAGCCTCGTACTCGCCCTCGAGTCCATGGAGGTCGACACCGTCTTCGGCATCCCCGGCGGCGCGATCCTCCCGGCCTACGACCCGCTGCTCGACTCGGTCAAGGTCCGCCACATCCTCGTGCGCCACGAGCAGGGCGCCGGCCACGCCGCCGAGGGCTACGCCTCCGCGACCGGCAAGGTCGGCGTCTGCATGGCGACGTCCGGCCCCGGCGCGACCAACCTCGTCACCGCCCTCGCCGACGCGCACATGGACTCGGTGCCGATCGTCGCCATCACCGGCCAGGTGGCCAGCGCCTCGATCGGGACGGATGCGTTCCAGGAGGCCGACATCCGCGGCATCACCATGCCGATCACGAAGCACAACTACCTCGTCACCGATGCCGCGGAGATCCCGCGCGTCATCGCCGAGGCCTTCCACATCGCCTCGACCGGGCGACCCGGACCCGTGCTCGTCGACATCAGCAAGGACGCGCTCCAGGCGAGGACGACCTTCTCGTGGCCCCCGCGCGTCGACCTGCCCGGCTACCACCCGGTGACGCGACCGCACGCCAAGCAGATCCGCGAGGCCACCAAGCTCATCGCGGC
The DNA here is from genome assembly GCF_964253435.1 of Knoellia sp. LjRoot47. Lineage (NCBI taxonomy): Bacteria > Bacillati > Actinomycetota > Actinomycetes > Micrococcales > Intrasporangiaceae > Knoellia > Knoellia sp. LjRoot47. The sequence continues at coordinate 202,087 of NZ_CAXUQS020000003.1, read as the reverse complement.
CGCGGAGCGTCCGGTGCTCTACGTCGGTGGTGGCGTCATCCGCGCCGATGCCTCCGAGGAGCTGCGCCAGTTCGTCGAGCTCACGCAGATCCCGGTCGTCACGACCCTCATGGCCCGCGGCGCCCTCCCCGACAGCCACGAGCTGCACCTGGGCATGCCGGGCATGCACGGCTCGGTCGCCGCGGTGACGGCGCTGCAGAAGTCGGACCTGCTCATCACCCTCGGCGCCCGCTTCGACGACCGCGTCACCGGCCAGCTGTCGACGTTCGCCCCCGAGGCCAAGGTCATCCACGCCGACATCGACCCGGCCGAGATCTCCAAGAACCGCAAGGCCGACGTGCCGATCGTCGGCTCCTGCAAGGACGTCCTCGTCGACCTCATCGAGTCCGTCGACGCCGACATCGATGCCGGCCACGGTGGCGACTACGCGCAGTGGCGCGAGCGCACGCAGGGCTGGAAGCGCGACTTCCCGGTGGGATACACCGTGCCCGAGGGCGGCACGCTCGCCCCGCAGTACGTCATCGAGCGGCTCAGCGCCCTCGCCGGACCGGACGCGGTCTACGTCGCCGGCGTCGGCCAGCACCAGATGTGGGCGGCGCAGTTCGTCCAGTACGAGCGCCCGCGCGCGTGGCTCAACTCCGGTGGCCTCGGGACGATGGGGTATGCCGTCCCTGCCGCCATGGGTGCCCAGGTCGGCGAGCCCGACCGGACCGTGTGGGCGATCGACGGCGACGGCTGCTTCCAGATGACGAACCAGGAGCTCGCGACCTGCGTCATCAACAACATCCCGATCAAGGTCGCGGTCATCAACAACAGCAGCCTGGGCATGGTGCGCCAGTGGCAGTCGCTGTTCTACAACGAGCGCTACTCCAACACCGACCTCCACACGTCGCACGAGGGGACGCGCATCCCCGACTTCGTCAAGCTCGCCGACGCCTACGGCTGCGCCGGACTCCGGTGCGAGCGGCCCGAGGACGTCGACGAGACGATCCGCCAGGCGATGGCGATCAACGACCGGCCCGTGCTCGTCGACTTCGTCGTCCACCGCGACGCGATGGTGTGGCCGATGGTCCCCGCCGGCGTGAGCAACGACGCGATCCAGGTCGCCAAGGACACCGCACCCCAGTGGGACCGCGAGGAGTCCGAGGCGCTGCCGCAGGACGAGGACGCCGACCACAGCGAGCCGGCCCGCTCCGCCGCGACCGAAGGTGAGGAGAACTGATGTCCCAGCACACCCTGTCGGTGCTCGTCGAGAACAAGCCCGGCGTGCTCGCCCGCATCGCCGGCCTGTTCTCCCGGCGCGGGTTCAACATCCACAGCCTCGCCGTGGGCCAGACCGAGCACGTCGAGATCTCGCGCATCACGGTCGTCGTCGACGTCGAGGACCTCCCGCTCGAGCAGGTGACCAAGCAGCTCAACAAGCTCGTCGAGGTGCTCAAGGTCGTCGAGCTCGACGCCGCGTCCGCCGTCCAGCGCCAGGTCATGCTCATCAAGGTCCGCGCCGACTCGGCGACCCGCAGCCAGGTCCTCGAGCTCGTCCAGCTCTTCCGCGCCAAGGTCGTCGACGTCGCCACCGAGTCGGTGACCATCGAGGCGACCGGACCCGGCGAGAAGCTCAGCGCGCTGCTCGGTGTGCTCGAGCCCTACGGCGTGCGTGAGCTCGTCCAGTCCGGCATCGTCGCCATCGGACGCGGCCCCCGATCCATCACCGACCGCGCGCTGCGCGGAGCCTGACCACACCAGCCGAGCAGCCGGCATACGCCGCGGTGCTCCCCGGACCACATCGCACGACAACTCAAGGAGAAGCCGAAACCATGGCCGAGATGTTCTACGACGACGACGCCGACCTGTCGATCATCCAGGGGCGCAAGGTCGCCGTCATCGGATACGGCAGCCAGGGGCACGCCCACGCGCTGAGCCTGCGTGACAGCGGGGTCGACGTCCGCGTCGGTCTCGCCGAGGGCTCCAAGAGCAAGGCCAAGGCCGAGGCTGAGGGCCTGCCGGTCAAGACCGTCGCCGAGGCCACGGCCGAGGCCGACCTCGTGGTCATCCTCACGCCGGACCAGGTCCAGCGCACCGTCTACGCCGACGAGATCAAGCCCCACCTCAAGGAGGGCGCCGCGCTCCTCTTCGGCCACGGCTTCAACATCCGCTTCGGCTACATCACGCCCGAGGCCGGCTCCGACGTCATCATGGTCGCCCCCAAGGGCCCGGGACACCTCGTGCGTCGTGAGTACGTCGACGGGCGCGGTGTGCCCGTGCTCGTCGCCGTCGAGCAGGACGCCTCGGGCACGGCCTGGGACCTCGCGAAGTCCTACGCCAAGGCCATCGGCGGCCTGCGCGCCGGCGGGATCAGGACGACGTTCACCGAGGAGTGCGAGACCGACCTCTTCGGCGAGCAGGCCGTCCTCTGCGGTGGCGCCTCGCAGCTCGTCATGTACGGCTTCGAGACGCTCGTCGAGGCGGGCTACCAGCCCGAGGTCGCCTACTTCGAGTGCCTCCACGAGCTCAAGCTCATCGTCGACCTCATGATCGAGGGCGGCATCGCCAAGCAGCGCTGGTCGGTATCCGACACGGCGGAGTACGGCGACTACGTCTCGGGCCCGCGCGTCATCGACCCGTCGGTCAAGGACAACATGCAGGCCGTCCTCGCCGACATCAAGAACGGTGCGTTCGCAAAGCGCTTCATCGACGACCAGGACGCGGGTGGCCCCGAGTTCAAGGCCCTGCGCGAGAAGGGTGCCCAGCACCCGATCGAGGCCACCGGGCGCGAGCTGCGCAAGCTCATGTCGTGGGTGAAGAGCGACACCGATAGCGACTACGTCGAGGGTTCCGCCGCGCGCTGAGCCGTGCTGCCGCGTCGTGACGCAGGAAGCTCCCCACGGACATCCGTGGGGAGCTTCCTCGTGTGGGGTGGTGGGCACGGCGAACGGCGTGTGCCGTCTCTCACCCGGGTGCCTCACGCCGGGTGGGCGTCGCCGTGACGGCGCCCGGCGCCCGCAGCGATCGCGCCGGCGACGACGAGACCGCCGATGGCGCCGAGGGCGACCTGGAGGTACTCGATGGCGTTGTCGTCGACCGGCGGCAGCAGCGGCGTGGTGACCGAACCGCTGCCGTCACGAGGTGCTGAGTGCTCGTTCTCCCACACCCGGACCTCGGCCGAGGTGATGACTCCGTCGTCGCCGGGTCCTGCCTCTGCGTGGGCGGGGGCCACGGTCACGAGGCCGGTGAGGGCCATGGTGGCGAGAAGGGCTGCGGCCCGACGGGTGCTGGTGCTGGTGCGCATGTCATGTCCTTTCCTGGGGTGACCGGCGTGCCGGTCGGGGGACCGCCCCCGGTTGGTGCGGTGCAGGACCATGTGACGCGCGGGTGGTACCGGTCCGGTGTCGGGTGTCCGATCGGGTGCCCGTGCCGGTGTCGGCTCGGTATCGGGCCTGGCAGGCCCGAGGCTGGTGTCGCGCATCGAGGTAGCACGACACGCCGTGTGCCCCCAGGGATGCACGGCGTGTCGTGCTACCTCGACCCGTCGACGCCGTCGCCGTCCTCGACGCGCACGACGACGGTGTGCCCGGCAGGGCCGCCCTCGCGGATCTCGCTGGCGGAGAACGGAGTCGGCGCGGTCCCGGGGGCAAGGACGTGGTCGTCGCTCATGTCGGCGAGTGGAAGCGACGGGGGAGCGGGACGGGCTGGCTGGCGAGCCACTCCTCGAAGGTCCGTCCGCCGATCTCGGCGTCGGGATCGGGCAGGATCGCGCCCTGCGAGAAGCCCTTGAGCACCGGCAGGAACGGCGGGACGCGGACGATGCGCGGCACGCTGCGCCCGTCGTGCGTCGCGAGGAGGTCGGCGACCTCGCGAGCGGTGTATGCCGTCGGGCCGGCGAGGTCGGTCGCGCGCCGGCAGCCGCTCGGCGCCGGGCCGGTGGCGTGGTCACAGAGCCGCTGTGCCACCCAGTCGATGTCGACCGGCTGCACTCGCATGTCGCCGATGGCGAAGGAGAGCGGACCCACCCTGCCCGCGCTCGCGAAGAACGCGGCGAGCGAGTGGAACTGTGTGGCCCGCACGACGGTGGCCGCGACACCGGCGTCCTCGAGGGCGCGCTCGGAGTCGACCTTGGCGCGGTAGTAGGGGTAGGGCACCAGGTCGCAGCCGACGATCGAGATGGAGACGACGTGGGCGGGGGAGCGGAGCCGCTGGAGGGTTTCGGCGACCCGGCGGGCGCCGGCGACGTCGACGGACTGGGGCCGGGTCTGCGACGAGGCCGCGTGGACCACGGCGTCTGCTCCCTCGAGGACTGCGTCGAGACCGTCCCCGGTCGCGAGGTCCACGCCGGTGCGGCGACTGGCGGGGACGGGGTCGTGACCCCGGGCCTGCAGCTCCCGCACGACCCGACCGCCAAGGTCTCCACGGCCACCGGTGACGACGATGCGCATGGTCGTCAGTCTCGCAGCGCTCGTGTGGCGCGTCGAGCACGGCGCGCGCCCCACCGAGCACCGCATCGGGGCGTCGAGCCCTCGCGGCCCGCGCCTATCCTCAGGTGTGACCGCGACCATGGAGAGCTGGCCCACCGGGCTGCTCTACCTCGGGCTGTTCGCGCTCGGTGTCGTGCGAGGGCTCGGCTACTACGCCGCCGGGCTGGTCGCCACGACGCGGGCGGCCCCCGACGGCCGGGTCGCCGCGGCCCAGGCCAGGGTGCAGCGGTTCGGGGCGCGCTCGGTCCTGCTCACCTACCCGGTCTACGGCCTCGCCGCCGCCACCCAGGTCGCCAACGGCGCCGCGCGGATCCGACTGCCTCGCTTCGTCGCCGTGCTCACGCTGGCCTCGGCCTGCTGGGCAGCGTTGCAGACCGTCGTCGGGGTCGCCGTGTGGCAGACCATCTTCGCCGGCTGACCCACCGCCTCCTCAGCGCACCGGCTCGCCCGTCGCGGCGACCTGTGGCGTGTCACATACCGGGCGCCACCATCCACATGCTGAACGCGGCCCTAGACTCGGGCTCGCGCACAGCGTCGTGCGGACCCCCTTCCCCGAACCCCCAAGGACTGCACGTGAGCAAGCCGATCGTCCTGATCGCCGAGGAACTCAGCCCGGCAACCATCGACGCCCTCGGGCCGGACTTCGAGATCCGCCAGATCGACGGATCCGACCGTTCCCAGCTCCTCCCGTCCCTCGCCGACGTCGACGCCGTCCTCATCCGCTCCGCCACCAAGATGGACTCCGAGGCGATCGCGGCGGCCAAGAACCTCAAGGTCATCGCCCGCGCCGGTGTCGGCCTCGACAACGTCGACGTCCCGGCCGCGACCCAGGCCGGGGTCATGGTCGTCAACGCCCCGACGTCCAACATCACCAGCGCCGCCGAGCTCGCCGTGGGCCTGCTCCTGTCGACCGCCCGCAACATCGCGCCTGCCAACCAGGCGCTCAAGGGTGGCGCGTGGAAGCGCAGCAAGTACGGCGGTGTCGAGCTGCTCGACAAGAAGGTCGGCGTCGTCGGCTTCGGACGGATCGGCCAGCTCGTCGCCGAGCGACTCAAGGGCTTCGGCATGGAGATCCTCGCCTACGACCCCTACGTCTCGGCGCAGCGCGCCGGCCAGCTCGGGGCCCGCCTCGTCACCCTCGACGAGCTGCTCGCCGAGTCCGACTTCATCACCGTGCACCTGCCCAAGTCGCCCGAGACCCTCGGCCTGCTCGGCAAGGACGCCTTCACCAAGGTCAAGCCGACGGTCCGCATCATCAACGCCGCCCGTGGCGGGATCGTCGACGAGGAGGCCCTCGCCGAGGCCCTGCGCGACGGTCGGGTCGCCGGTGCCGGCATCGACGTCTTCGCCACCGAGCCGACCACCGAGAGCCCGCTCTTCGAGCACGAGTCGGTCGTCGTGACGCCGCACCTCGGCGCGTCGACCGAGGAGGCCCAGGAGAAGGCCGGCGTCGCCGTCGCCAAGTCCGTGCGCCTCGCCCTCGGCGGCGACCTCGTCCCGGACGCCGTCAACGTGTCCGGTGGCGCCGTCGCCGAGGAGGTCCGCCCGGGCATCGACCTCGTCGAGAAGCTCGGCCGCATCTTCACCGGTGTCGCCGGCTCGGTCCCGGTCCAGCTCGATGTCGACGTCCGCGGTGAGATCACCGAGCACGACGTCTCGGTCTGGGAGCTCTCGGCCCTCAAGGGCGTCTTCACCGACGTCACCGAGGACCCGGTGACCTATGTCAACGCACCGCTGCTCGCCAAGGAGCGCGGCTGTGAGGTGCGTCTGCTCACCGACCCGGTCTCGGACGAGTTCCGCAACGTCACGACGCTGCGCGGCACCCTCGCCGACGGCACGACGGTCTCGGTCGCCGGCACGCTCACCGGACCCAAGCTCGTGCAGAAGCTCATCGGCATCAACGGCTTCGACCTCGAGGTCCCGATCAGCGACCACATGGCGTTCTTCTCCTACAAGGACCGCCCGGGCGTCGTCGGAGTCATCGGGCGCCTCCTGGGCGAGGCCGACGTCAACATCGGCGGCATGCAGGTCGACCGTGACGACGCCGCCGGCACCGCCCTCGTCGTCCTCACCGTGGACAACAAGATCCCGGCGGACGTCGTCAACGCGATCGCGTCCGAGGTCGACGCAGAGGTCCAGACGGTCGACCTCGTCGACTGAGTTTGGCTGTCGCACAGCGTCGTCGACGCACAGCACGTATGCCGTGCCCTCACCTCCCGAGGTGGGGGCACGGCATACGTGGCAGCGGGTCGGTTGCGCGGATCCCGGACCACTGTGCTTAGGGTTGGCCGTCAACACCACCAGACTCAGGAGGGTTTGTGAACCGTCAGGACCTCAAGACCAAGGTTGCCGAGAGCACCGAGCTCAGCGGCGCCGACGCCGACCGCGCCATCGGCGCCGTCCTCGATGCCATCACCGAGGCGCTCGTCGCCGGCGACAAGGTGTCGCTGCCGGGCTTCGGCATCTTCGAGACGCGCGAGCGTGCGGCTCGCACCGGCCGCAACCCGCAGACCGGGGAGGCGCTCGAGATCGCTGCGAGCACCGCTGCCGCGTTCAAGCCGGCCGCCGAGCTCAAGCGCAAGCTCGCCAAGTGAGCTGAGGTCTCGCACCTCGACGAATGCCGCGCTCCCACCTCGGTGGGGCGCGGCATCCGTGCGTCCGGGGTCGCATCCCTGAGACGGCGTCCCAGATCGTGGTCACACCCTTCCGGATAGTTGGACGTCCTCATAACCTCGAGACCATGCAGCGGCAGGTACTCCTCATCGCCAGCCGCGGCGAGGTCCGGTAGTCAGCACCCTCGCCGCGGAGACCCCGCGACGCCGCTGACCGGTTCGCCCACACCACGGGCTCGAGCCGACCGACCACCCCCCGATCGAGATGTCGAAGGACTGAGCAATCCCATGAGCGAAGAAGCCAAGCAGGCCCAGCAGGCGCTGCAGGAGTCCCTGGACCTGCGCGACCAGGACCACACCGACGCCTGAGCGTCCCCCATGACTTATTGCCCGATCGGGCCCGTCTCAGCTTGGCTCAGCCGCGCTGGAAGGGGCCCGATCGGGCAATAAGTCGTTCTGGGGGTGACCGCATCGTGAGCACGCGGTCCCGGATCGCGAGATGACTTCCTAAGGTGGCCGCATGACCGAGAGCACCGCACCGCAGACCGGCCGGACCGACATCGACCTGGCGGTCCTGCCCGGCGACGGCATCGGACCCGAGGTCGTCGCCGAGGGACTCAAGGTCCTCGAGGCGGTCACCGCCGGCAGCGGCACCAAGGTGAGCTCGACGGCATACGACCTCGGCGCGCAGCGCTGGAACGCCACCGGCGAGACGCTGCCCGACAGCGTGCTCGAGGAGCTGCGCGGCCACGACGTCATCCTCCTCGGGGCCATCGGTGACCCCAGCGTCCCGAGTGGCGTCCTCGAGCGCGGCATCCTCCTGCCGCTGCGCTTCGCGCTCGACCACTACGTCAACCTGCGCCCGGCCAAGCTGCTCCCCGGCGTCGAGAGCCCTCTTGCCGTCGAGCGGGTGGCCCCCGACGGCATCGACTTCGTCGTCGTGCGCGAGGGCACCGAGGGCCCCTACGTCGGCAACGGCGGCTCGGTCCGTGCCGGCACGGCCCACGAGATCGCGACCGAGGTGAGCGTCAACACCCGATTCGGCGTCGAGCGGGTCGTGCGCGACGCGTTCGCGCGCGCCCAGGCCCGTCCGCGCCAGCACCTCACGCTCGTCCACAAGCACAACGTCCTCACCCACGCCGGCCACCTGTGGCGGCGAACGGTCGAGGAGGTCGGCGCCGAGTTCCCCGACGTCGAGACCGCCTACCAGCACGTCGACGCCGCGACGATCTTCCTCGCGACCGACCCCGGGCGCTTCGACGTCATCGTCACCGACAACCTCTTCGGCGACATCATCACCGACATCGCCGCGGCCATCGCCGGTGGCATCGGCCTCGCCGCGAGCGGCAACATCAACCCCACCGGCGAGGCACCGAGCATGTTCGAGCCGGTCCACGGCTCGGCGCCGGACATCGCGGGACAGGGCAAGGCCGACCCCACGGCGACGATCCTGTCCGTCGCGATGCTGCTCGAGCACCTCGGGCGCACCGATGAGGCGGCCCGGGTCGAGGCCGCCGTCGCCGCGGACCTCCTCGAGCGGGGCAGCGCCGTGCGCTCGACGAGCGCCATCGGTGACGCCGTCGCCGACCGCCTGTCATAGGCTCGGGCACGGCCGCACCGACGCGCCGCCGAAGCCGCACCGCGTGGAAGGACCCCGGAGATGACCGACCTCTCGTTCACGACCCAGCGCCGTGAGGACCCGGCGACCGACGAGCGTCGCGCCGAGATCCACGCCAACCCCGGCTTCGGCGTCCACTTCACCGACCACATGGTCTCGGCCACGTGGACCAAGGACGGCGGCTGGCACGACGGACGCGTCGTGCCCTACGGCCCCATCCAGCTCATGCCGAGCGCCGCGGTGCTGCACTACGCGCAGGAGATCTTCGAGGGCATGAAGGCCTACCGCCACGAGGACGGGTCCGTGTGGACCTTCCGTCCCGAGGCCAACGCCGCCCGGATGGCCCGCAGTGCGCGCCGCCTCGCCCTGCCCGAGCTCTCCGAGGCCGACTTCATCGGCTCGCTCAAGGCGCTCCTCGCCGTCGACGAGGCCTGGGTGCCGCCGGCCGACGGCAGCGAGGCCAGCCTCTACCTGCGCCCGTTCATGTACGCCTCCGAGTCCTTCCTCGGGGTGCGCCCGGCCAACGAGGTGACCTACTCGGTCATCGCCTCGCCGGCCGGTCCGTACTTCGCGGGTGGCCTCAAGCCGGTCAAGCTGTGGATCTCGCAGGACTACGCCCGCGCCGGCGCCGGTGGCACGGGTGCCGCGAAGTGCGGTGGCAACTACGCCTCCTCGCTCGCCGGCCAGCTCGAGGGCATCGAGAACGGCTGCGACCAGGCCGTCTTCCTCGACTCCGGCACCCACGAGCTCATCGAGGAGCTCGGCGGCATGAACCTCTTCTTCCTCACCAAGGATGGCGAGCTCATCACCCCCGAGCTGTCCGGCTCGATCCTCGAGGGCATCACCCGCAGCTCGATCCTCGAGCTCGCCAAGGACCTCGACCTCACGCCCGTCGAGCGCAAGGTGCCGATCCAGGAGTGGAAGGACGGCGTCGCCTCCGGGGACATCGTCGAGATCTTCGCCTGCGGCACCGCGGCGGTCATCACGCCCGTCGGTGAGCTCCGCTGGGAGGGTGGCTCCGCGCCGGCCGTCGGCGGGGACGAGGGTGGCGAGGTCACCCGGGCCATCCGCTCGCGCCTGCTCGACATCCAGTACGGCCGCGCCGAGGACTCGCGGGGTTGGCTGACCCGCCTCGCCTGAGCGGGCGCCCACCCGCGCCGCGGGGGCGGACGGCATACATGCGTGTCAAAGGTTCATGGGCAGACCATTGACGGCGTATGCCGTGCGGGTGTTTCCTGTGCGTCACTGACGTTCCGGAGTCAAAGGGTTCTGGAACAGACCTTTGATGGAGCACGCGATGGCATCTCAGGCGGACAGCACCACGCAGCGGGACGAGCACCACGACGACGACGCAGCCCTGCTGGCCGAGCTGGGCTACAAGCAGGAGCTCCATCGCCGATTCGGTGCGTTCAGCAACTTCGCCGTGTCCTTCTCGATCATCTCGGTCCTCGCCGGGTGCATCACGAGCTACCTCATCGCCATGAACGCCGGTGGCCCCGTCGCCATCTCGATCGGCTGGCCGGTGGTCGGCTTCTTCGTCGTCTGCGTCGCCCTCGCCATGGCCGAGATCTGCTCGGTGTACCCGACGGCCGGCGGGCTCTACTTCTGGGCGGGCCGGCTCGCGACGAGGGGCAAGCGCCAGTGGGCCTGGACGGTCGGCTGGTTCAACTTCCTCGGTGAGGTGGCGGTGACGACAGCGGTCGACTTCGGCGCGGCGATCACCTGGATGGCCTTCCTCGACCTCACGATGGGCATCGAGGTCACCGCCGTGCGGACCTTCATCTGCTTCGTCGTCATCCTCGTGCTCCACGGCCTGCTCAACGCCTTCGGCGTCAACCTCGTCCAGATGCTCTCCACCGTCTCCGCGTGGTGGCACCTCGCGGGTGTCGCGGTCATCGTGCTCGTCCTCGCGTTCGTCCCGGACCAGCACCAGAGCGCGTCGTTCGTCTTCACCGAGTTCAAGAACGAGACCGGGTGGGGGAGCACCCCCTACGTCTTCCTCATGGGCCTGCTCATGGCGCAGTACACCTTCACCGGCTACGACGCCTCGGCCCACGTCGCGGAGGAGACACGCAACGCCTCGGTGGCCGCACCCAAGGGCATCGTCAACTCGGTCGTCGTGTCGCTCGGGGCTGGCTGGGTCCTCCTGCTGGCCGTGACCTTTGCCGTCCAGGACTGGGACGCCGCGCGGACGACCGACATCGGCCTCCCACCCGCGCAGATCTTCATCGACGCCGCGGGCTCGGGGCTCGGCAAGGGCCTTCTCCTCATCTGCGCCATCGCCCAGTTCTTCTGCGGCATGGCGTGCGTGACCAGCTCGTCCCGCATGTCGTTCGCGTTCTCGCGCGACAACGCCCTGCCGGGCTCGCGTCTGTGGTCGAAGGTCAACCCGCGCACCGGGACGCCGACCAACTCGATCTGGCTCGTCACCGTCGCCTCGATCATCCTCGCCTCGCCGTCGCTGTTCTCGACCACGGCCTACCTGGCAGTGACGTCGATCGCGGTCATCGGCCTCTACATCGCCTACGTCACGCCCGTGCTGCTGCGTCGGCTCAACCCGGACTTCCGCCCGGGCCGGTGGAACCTCGGCCGCTGGTCGGCCCCGATCGGTTGGATCGCCATCGTCTGGGTGGGCTTCATCGTCATCCTCTTCATGCTCCCTCCGGCCTCGCCGGTCACGGTCGACACCTTCAACTACGCACCCATCGCCGTGGGCGTCGTCGCGCTCTTCGCCCTCGCCTCGTGGTTCGCCGGTGGGCGCAAGCACTTCATGCGGGACGTCCCCGAGGGGCACGACACCATCCCGCCCGCGGAGATCTTCCAGTGAGCCCCACCCGATGACGTATGCCGTGGGGCCGGTCGCATGACCGCTCACCTCCCGGACGTGGGATGGCTTCCCGCAGCCGTCCTGCGTCCGGCGACGGCGAACGTCTTCGAGACGACGGTCGAGCAGCTCGCCACGGCGATCCGGCTCGGGGTGTTCGTCGACGGGGAGCAGCTGCCGCCCGAGCGTGAGCTCTCCGAGCGACTCGGCGTCGCCCGCAACACGCTGCGGGACGCCATCGCCGCGTTGCGCGACAGTGGGCTCGTCACCACCCGGCGTGGAAGAGGCGGCGGCACGGTGGTCACCTACACGACGCCGGAGCCGGGGTCGTCGGCGGCGCCGCCGGTCCGTCGAGGTGCCGCGCTGGCGGACGCGCTCGACTTCCGGCGGATCGTCGAGCCGGGGGCCGCGTGGCTCGCGGCGCGTCAGGAGCTCGCCGGCGACCAGCGGGCCTGGCTCGTCGCCTCGGCCGCGGACGTGTGGGAGGCCTCCGACACCGGTGCGCACCGCATCGCGGACAGCAGGTTCCACCTCGCCGTCGCGACCCTGTCGGCCTCGCCCATGGTCATCGAGTCCGTGACGCGCGCACAGGCCGCGCTGGGAGAGATGCTCGCCGCGATCCCCGTGCTCCCGCGCAACATCACCCACTCGTGCGAGCAGCACGACGCCGTGGTGGCGGCCATCCTGCAGGGGGACGCCGATGCCGCCCGGGCTGCGATGGAGGAGCACTGCGACGCGACCTCGGCCCTGCTCAGAGGACTGCTCGGATGACGACACGGACGATGACGACACGGACGATGACGACACGGACGATGACGACGACGACGAAGGAGAGCGACTGATGACCGGATCCATCCACGCCGGGGGCCCGAGGCAGCTCACCCTGGACGACCTGCGCGAGGGCTCCGCGAGCGGCGAGATCGACACCGTCGTCGTGGCCTTCACCGACATGCAGGGACGGCTCACGGGCAAGCGGCTGCACGCGGCATACTTCCTCGACCACGTGCTCGACGGCGGAGCAGAAGGCTGCAACTACCTGCTCGCGGTCGACGTCGACATGAACACCGTCGACGGCTATGCGATGTCGTCGTGGGAGAAGGGCTACGGCGACTTCGAGTTCGTCCTCGACATGGACACCCTGCGCCGCACGCCCGGGGCGCCGCACTCCGTGACGATCCAGTGCGACCTCGCCTGGCTCGACGGGTCGGGGCCGGTGCGCCAGTCCCCGCGGGGGATCCTGCGGGCGCAGGTCGACCGGGCCGCCAAGCTCGGGTGGACCGCGATCGCCGGGACCGAGCTCGAGTTCATCGTCTTCGAGGACACCTACGCGTCGGCCTGGGACCGCCGCTACGTCGGGCTCACCGGGGCGAACCGCTACAACGTCGACTACTCGATCACGGGCGGCACGGTCGTCGAACCGCTCCTGCGTGAGATCCGCAACGAGCTGTATGCCGCGGGCGTCACCGTCGAGGGCGCCAAGGGCGAGTGCAACTTCGGCCAGCACGAGATCGGCTTCCTCTACGACGAGGTCGTGCGCACCTGCGACAACCACGTCATCTACAAGACCGCAGCCAAGGAGCTCGCCGCCAAGCACGGGATGTCGCTGACCTTCATGGCGAAGTACGACGAGCGCGAGGGCAACTCGTGCCACATCCACCTGTCGCTGCGCGGTCTCGACGGCGAGGTCGTCTTCGCCGACGACGAGCGCGACGGCGGTCAGAGCGAGCTGCACGACCAGTTCCTCGCCGGGGTGCTCGCCACGATGCGCGAGTTCACCTACTTCTACGCGCCGAACATCAACTCCTACAAGCGGTTCGCCGCAGGGTCGTTCGCGCCGACCGCGGTCGCGTGGGGGCGGGACAACCGGACGTGCGCGCTGCGCGTCGTCGGGCACGGCGGCGGGCTGCGCATGGAGAACCGCGTACCCGGTGGCGACGTCAACCCCTACCTCGCCGTCGCGGCGATGCTCGCCGGGGGGCTGTACGGCATCGAGCACAAGCTCGAGCTCGAGCCGGCGTTCGAGGGCAACGCCTACCTCTCCGACGTCGACACCGTGCCGACGACCCTGCGCGAGGCGCGCGAGCTGCTCGCGGGGTCGGCCATCGCCCGCGAGGTCTTCGGCGAGGACGTCGTCGACCACTACGTCAACGCCGCCGACGTCGAGCTCAAGGCCTTCGACGCGGCGGTCACCGACTGGGAGCGCATCCGCGGCTTCGAGCGCCTCTGACCCAGCGACCTATTGCGACTTTCGGCGCGGACCGCGGATGGGTCACCGGTGCTGGTAGCCCGCCGAAAGTCGCAATAAGTCGCACCACGCCGAAAGTCGCAATGAGTCGACAAGGAGAACGAACCACATGAGCACCACCACGCACGACGTCATCAACCCGGCGACCGAGGAGACGGTGCGCAGCATCGAGCTCGTCGGCGTCGAGGAGACCGACGAGGCCGTCGCCCGGGCCGTCGAGGTGGGGCCGACCTGGCGTGCTCTCGCCCCCGCCGACCGTGGCCGGCTGCTGCGCCGCTTCAGCGAGGTCGTCGACGACCACCTCGAGGAGCTCGCGCAGCTCGAGGTGACCAACGCCGGCCACACCATCGGCAACGCGCGGTGGGAGGCGGGCAACGTCCGCGACGTCCTCGCCTACTACTCGGCCGCACCCGAGCGGCTGTTCGGCCGCCAGATCCCGGTCGCCGGTGGCCTCGACATCACGCTCAAGGAGCCGCTCGGTGTCGTCTCCGTCATCGTCCCGTGGAACTTCCCCATGCCCATCGCGGGTTGGGGCTTCGCACCGGCGCTGGCCGCCGGCAACACCGTCGTCCTCAAGCCTGCCGAGCTCACCCCGCTCACCGCGATGCGACTCGGCGAGCTGGCGCTCGAGGCGGGCATCCCCGAGGGCGTGTTCACCGTCCTGCCGGGCAAGGGCTCGGTCGTGGGGGAGCGGTTCGTCACCCACCCCGACGTCCGCAAGGTCTGCTTCACCGGCTCGACCGCCGTGGGCCAGGGGATCATGCGCAAGGCCGCGGACCAGCTCAAGCGGGTCACGCTCGAGCTCGGTGGCAAGTCCGCCAACATCGTCTTCGACGACGCAGACCTTGACGCCGCCGCCGCGTCCGCGCCGATGTCCTTCCTCGACAACGCCGGTCAGGACTGCTGCGCCCGGACGCGCATCCTCGTGCAGCGCAACGTCTTCGACGCCTTCATGGAGCGCTTCGAGTCGGCCATGCGCGACGTCCGCGTCGGCGACCCCGGTGACGAGAGCACCCAGATGGGGCCACTGGTCAGCGCCGGCCAGCGCGACACCGTGCGGGGCTTCGTCGAGGACTCCGACGACACCGTCGACGTCGCCTTCCGCGGCTCGGCGCCCGAGGGGGCCGGCTACTGGTACCCACCGACCGTCGTCCTCCCGGGCGCCACCACGGACCGCGTCTGGCAGGACGAGATCTTCGGCCCGGTCGTCGGGGTCATGCCCTTCGACGACGAGGCGGACGCGATCACCAAGGCGAACGACACGGCATACGGGCTGTCGGGGTCGATCTGGACCCGCGACGTCGGGCGGGCGATCCGGGTCTCCCGCGCCGTCGAGGCCGGCAACCTCTCGGTCAACAGCCACAGCAGCGTCCGATACTCGACCCCCTTCGGCGGATACAAGGCGAGCGGCATCGGGCGCGAGCTCGGCCCCGACGCGCTCGATGCGTTCACCGAAGTCAAGAACGTCTTCATCAGCACCGAGAGCTGATCACCACCACCACTGAAAGGCTTGCAACACATGGGAACTCGTCTTGAGGGCAAGGTCGCCGTCGTCACCGGGGGATGCTCCGGCATCGGCCTCGCGACCGTGCGCCGCTTCGCGGAGGAGGGCGCCACGGTCGTCATCGGAGACCTCGATGACGCCAACGGCGAGCGGATTGCCGACGAGGTGGGTGGCGCCTACGTCCACTGCGACGTCACCGACAAGGACCAGGTCGACGCCCTCTTCGCCACGGCCAAGGAGCGCTTCGGCAGCGTCGACATTGCGTTCAACAACGCCGGCATCAGCCCGCCCGAGGACGACTCGATCCTCGACACCGACCTCGACGCGTGGCGCAAGGTGCAGGAGGTCAACCTCACCTCGGTCTACCTGTGCTGCAAGGCGGCGATCCCCTACATGCTCGAGCAGGGCAAGGGGTCGATCATCAACACCGCGTCGTTCGTCGCGGTCATGGGTGCGGCGACGTCGCAGATCTCCTACAGCGCCTCCAAAGGTGGGGTGCTGTCGATGTCGCGCGAGCTCGGCGTCCAGTTCGCGCGCCAGGGCGTGCGGGTCAACGCGCTGTGCCCCGGGCCGGTCAACACCCCGCTGCTGCGCGAGCTCTTCGCCAAGGACGAGGAGCGCGCCGCCCGACGCCTCGTGCACGTGCCGATGGGGCGGTTCGGCGAACCCGAGGAGATGGCCAACGCGGTGCTCTTCCTCGCCTCCGACGAGTCAAGCTTCATCACCGCCAACACCTTCCTCGTCGACGGCGGCATCTCCGGCGCCTACGTCACGCCGCTCTGAGCCGTGGCGGTCTCGAGCGGGCGGCCGGTCATCGGCGTCACGTCCTACGTCGAGCCGGTCGTCCGCGGCGACTGGACCGACCAGGCCAGCACCGTCCTGCCGCACAACTACGTCGAGCACCTCGAGCGGGCCGGGGCGATCGCCGTCGTCCTGCCCCCGCGCCTCGACGCCGACGAGGAGCTCGTCGAGGAGGTGCTCTCGCGGCTCGACGGCGTCGTCATCGCGGGTGGCGCGGACGTCGAACCGAGCCGGTATGCCGCCGTCCCCCACGAGAGCGTGCAGGCTCCACGACCCGACCGGGACGGTTTCGAGATGGCGGTCGCGGCGGTGACGGCGCGGACGCGGCTGCCGCTGCTCGGGATCTGCCGCGGGATGCAGGTCATGGCCGTCGCGGCGGGCGGCACCCTCGAGCAACACGTGCCCGACCGCGTCGGCCACACGTCGCACAGCCCGTCACCCGGCGTCTACGCGTCACACCACGTCTCCGCGGTCGACGGGACGCGACTCGCGGCGATCCTCGGCACCGAGGTCCTCGACGTCCCGACCTACCACCACCAGGCCGTCACCACCCACCCCGGCTACGCACCGGCCGCGTGGCACGAGGACGGCACCCTGGAGGCGATGGAGGACGCGGCATACCCGTTCCGGATCGCCGTCCAGTGGCACCCGGAGGCGGGCGACGACGGGCGACTCTTCGACGCGTTGGTGGCGGCATGCCGCGACTTCGGCCCGATGGGGTGACACTGGTCTGGTGAGAATTCCTGGACTGGCAGTGGCAGCAGGCGGCGTCGGGCTCGCGGCGTGGCTCGTCAAGGCGGGACGCCCCATCCCCGAAGCGATGGGCGGACGGGCGACGGGGGAGCGCGCGTCCCGGATGGCGCAGTCGCCCGAATGGTCCAACGGCAGGTTCCACAACCAGCAGCTGCGCTTCGAGCCGTCCTCGCGCTCGCTCGCCGGCAGCGTCAAGGAGCTGCTCGCCGGACGGCAGGAGCGCCACCCCGTCGGTGACGTGCCCCTCGTGCGCGAGCCGCTCGGCTCCCTGCCAGAGGGCACCCACGTGTCCTGGCTCGGGCACTCGACGGTGCTCGTCCAGGTCGACGGGGCCGTGCTGCTCCTCGACCCCGTGTGGAGCGACAGGTGCTCGCCCTCGCAGCAGGTCGGCCCACGCCGCCTCCACCCGGTGCCGGTCGCCCTGCGCGACCTTCCTCCGGTCGACGCGGTCGTCATCTCGCACGACCACTACGACCACCTCGACATGGACTCGGTCAAGGAGCTGGCCGACCTGCGGCCGGAGACGCGCTTCGTCGTCCCGCTTGGGGTCGGGGCCCACCTCGAGAAGTGGGGCATCGACCCCGACCGCATCGACGAGCTCGACTGGCACGAGGACACCAAGGTCGCCGGGGTGCGCCTCGTCGCGACGCCGGCCCAGCACTTCTCGGGCCGCGGCCTCTCCCGCGACGGCACCCTGTGGGCCTCGTGGGTCCTCGAGGGCGAGCACGGCAAGGTCTTCTACTCGGGCGACACCGGCTACTTCATCGGGTTCGCGCAGATCGGTGAGCGCTACGGACCGTTCGACCTCGCGCTCGTGCAGGTCGGTGCCTACGACGACGGGTGGCCGACGATCCACATGACCCCGGAGCACGGTGTCGAGGCGGCCCTCGACGTCGGCGCCGAGGTCATGGTTCCGGTGCACTGGGGGACGTTCAACCTCGCGTTCCACCCGTGGAGCGAGCCGATCGAGCGGGTCCTTGCCGAGGCCGAGCGCCGCGGGGTCACGGTCGTCGTGCCGCGGCCGGGGGAGCGCATCGACGTCTCCGCCCTGCCGTCCGAGCCCACGCACTGGTGGCGCTCGGTCACCTGAGAGGCCCATGGCCGGCGGTCCTCGTCGTCCACAGGACCCGACCCGGTATGCCGTCGTCCACAGGTCCGCTCGTGCGTCCGGACCGTCGTCGTGCCGCGATGCGATGGTGGACGTTCACGAGGAGTAGTGGAGGTGACATGGACGACAGCACGGAGTCGGAGCTCGTCGCGGTCGCGGTGCGTGCGCTCGGCGCCGGTCGCGGTCGCGTCTTCGACGACGCCACCGTTGCGCTGGCCCAGCGCTGCGACGGCCAGCAGGGCGCGCGGGTCGTGGTCGGCACCGTGGTGGACTCACTGCGCGCCGCCACGACCGGCGCCTGGGAGCGCGGGTGGCAGCCCGCAGACGTCCACCGGATGGCGGTGCGGGCCCTCGGCGTCGACGAGCAGGCCGTCGTCCTCGACGTCGTGGTCGACGAGCTCGACCGCTACGCGCCGGCGACCGTCGACCCGTCGTGGGGCTCGCAGCTCTCGTCGCTCGAGGCGGTGGTGTGGTGGCCCCGCTCGCTGACGTGGCTCGATGCCCGACGGGGCCGAGGCGCCGACTGGCTCACCCTGCTCAGCCAGGCCCTCACGGTGCTGCACCTCGTGCAGACCCTGCCGGGCATCGAGCGGCTCTCGCCGCTGCCGGGCACGGCCACGGTGCCGACGGAGCACGCTGCTGCACCTGGTGGTGCGGTGGCTGGCCCCGGGGCGCCGGCCCACGTGGACTCCCGGGTCCTCGAGCGGGTGCGCATGCTCCTGGCCAAGGCCGAGTCGACGACGTTCGCCGCCGAGGCCGAGACGTTCACGGCCGGCGCGCAGGCGCTCATGGCCCGTCACCGCATCGACCAGGCCCTGCTGTCGGACCGCGACCCGGCGTCCGGCGACACCCCACACGGTCGCCGGATCGGCATCGACACGCCCTACGACGGACCCAAGGCGTCGCTGCTCACCGCGGTGGCGGCGGCCAACTCGTGCCGCATGGTCTGGACCCGGGCGCTGGGCTTCGGCACCGTCGTGGGGTTCGAGGCCGACCTCGAGACGGTCGAGCTGCTGTTCACGTCGTTGCTCGTCCAGGCCAACGCGCTCATGCTCGCCGAGGGCTCCCGCGCCGACCATCGCGGTCGCAGCCGCACCCGAGCCTTCCGCTCGTCCTTCCTCACCGCCTACGCCCACCGCATCGGTGAGCGGCTGCGCGAGGTCGCGGACGCCGAGACGCGGGCGGCGGCGCCGGCAGCGAGCACCCGGGGGCAGGAGCTCGTGCCTCTCCTCGCGGCCCGGACCGAGCAGGTCGAGGCCACGGTGGGTGAGTGGTTCCCGAGCGTGCGGACCAAGGCCGCGGGTTCGGTGCGCGACGCCGAGGGCTGGCACGTCGGGCGGGCCGCGGCCGACCGCGCCAGCCTCGACGGCAGAGGCGTCCGACCCGAGCTGGGAAGGCGCCGCGGGCGTTGAGCCGGGGCCGTGCCGTGGCGGGCGCCGAGATCGGGCCTGCGGGAGGGGTCGAGTGCACGTGGTGGTCGGCGGCCCCCTGTCACGCCTCCGCGGGCAGCCCGGTGTCGCGCACGAGGTAGACCCATGGGAACGCGCGGGACCCCAGCACCCAGCCGTCCTTCTCGTAGCGGTTGAGCGATCCCGACCAGAGCACCCGCTTGTGCTCCCACTGGTGCGCGGTGCGCACCATGCGGTGCCGGAGCATGCCTACCCCGATCGTGTGCCAGCCGAGACGTCCGGCGATCTCCAGCTCGGCCATCTCGTCGAAGGCCGTGACCGGACCCAGCCAGCGCTCCTCCGGCTCGAGGTCGTCATCGCCGGCGCGCCCGCCGAACCGCTGCTGCACGGCCTGACGGCTCATGCCGAGCACGGCGCCGATGGCCGCCCAGCTGTGGCCGTCGGCCCTCGCCGTGCCGACGGCCTGGGTGAGCAGGTCGCGGGCGGCGGTCTCGGCGGACGCCGTGTGCTCGACGAGGACCAGCGGGTCGCGGCTCGGGGAGGTCGACAGGATGGCCGACCCGACCGCTTCGACGAGATCGCGCCGGGCCTCGGCGGCGGCCTTGTCGAGGGTCTCGCCGGCTGGGGTCGCGGGCGGGCTGTCCGACGACGGCACCCGGTCAGCGCCCATCGCGACTCGGCAACCACGCGTCGTCACCGAGCTCGTCCCCGGTGCCCTTGCGGAAGGTGGCCGACCCGAGGAGGTAGGCACCCAGGACCATGAGGGCGATGCAGGCCCCTTGGAAGAGGCCCTTGTCGAACCCGTCGCGGCCCCGGGAGAGCATGAGGGCGACGAGGCCCGCGAGCACGCAGAGCATGCCGGTGCTCAGTGAGGTGCTGCGGCGTGGGCGGATGTCGGGGCGTCGCGTCATGGTGTCAACGATAGGTTGACGCGAGAGCGGACGTCAACCCTTGGTTGACATCGTCACCGTGTCTGGCCGGTACGCACCATCTCGACGGTCTTGGCGATGCGGTCCGACCGGGTCTGCTCCCGCTTGGCCTCGCTCACCCAGCGCACGTACTCCTTGCGGTGGCTGTAGGCCATCGCCTCGAAGGCCTCGGCCACGGCGGGATCGGCAGCGAGGGCGGCAGTGAGGTCCTCGGGCACGTCGACCGTCCGCGGTGCCGTCTCGGCCGCGATGCTGAAGGTCACGGTGTCCCCGATCTCCACGCCGGCCTCGGCGCGGGCCGCCTTGCTGAGGCCGACGAGCGACTCGCCGCCCATCCGCGCCAGGCGCAGGTGCAGCACGTGCCCGCCGATGGTCACCGTCACCGGGAAGACCTTGGCGCCGTCGCCGAGGGCGGCGACCTGCTCGTCGGTGAACGCGAAACCGCCGGCGGGTCCTCGGGGCTCCAGCACGGCGGTGAGGTGCAAGGTGTCTCCCATGGCAGCCGAGCGTAGCGACGCACGGGTGCGGACGGCATACGTCGCGTCGGTTCGTCGAGAGCGTCTCGATGCGCGGCTTCCTCCGCGTCACGAGACGTTGGCCGCGTCGTGAGCGTTGTCCACACCTCGCCGTGTCGGCTTCGGCTGTCCACAGGTTGCGAGTGACGGGTCGCGTGGGCGACGAGCCGGCGCCGAGGCTGACCACATGGACGAAGAGCTGCGAGACAGAGCGCTGGCACACGGTGGCGTCATCGCGTCACATGTCATGGATGCGCTGGGGGTCGGTGGTCGGACGGTCGACCGATGCGTGCGCGAGGGTTCCCTCGAGCGGGTGCGACCCGGGTGCTTCGTCCTCACCGAAGCCCTGTCGGGTGTGAGCGCCAGCGAGGCCTACCGGCTCCGGGTCGCCGCCGTCCTGCTCGGGCGAGCGGCTCCGGGCCGTGAGCCCAGGGGCCCGGCCCGAGCCAGCCACCACGCCGGGCTCGCCGTCCACGGCCTGCCGCTCTTCGGCTGCGACCTGGGCGTCATCGACCTCGCATGCGACGTCGTCCACGGCTCTCGGCAAGGGCTGGTTCGCGTCCACCCGACGCCCGAAGGCGACGTGCTCGCGCGGGTGCGCGGTGTGCTGACCTCGTCGGTGGCCTCGTGCGTCGTGCAGACGGCGGCGGCCTCCGGTGTGACGGCCGGAGTGGTGGCGCTCGACGCGGCGCTGCATGAGCGTCTGGTCACGCTGGACGCCATGCGCCGACGGTTCGACGCCATGCGGCCGCGCTACGGAGCGCGGGCCGTGGCTCGCACGATCGAGCTGGCCGACCCGCTGTGCGAGTCGCCGGGCGAGACGCGAACTCGACTCATCCTGCGTTCACTCGGCATGGTCTACGTGGCCCAGGCGGAGATCCGTGCCGGTGGCTTCCTCGCGCGGGTGGACTTCCTCGTCGGCAGGGTCGTCGTGGAGTTCGACGGCGCGATGAAGTACGCCGGTGCGCAGGGTCGGGATGCCCTGGTGCGTGAGAAGCGGCGGGAGGACGAGCTGCGTCGGCTGGGCTACGAGATCGTGCGACTCACCTGGGCCGACCTCGCCGACCCGGCGCGGGTGGGGCGACTCATCCGCGAGGCGCAGGCGCGCGTCTCGTTTCGCTGATCTTCGCTCGCTTCGCGCGTACCCCAGCGTTTCGAGGGATGCGGCGCGTCGGGAGGGCGGGTGCGGGCGGCGACCGCGATGTGGACAGGGCTTCCCGCATGCCGGGCGTGCGTGCGACTCTCTCCTCGTGACACTCATGTCCGTGGCCACCGCCACCGTCATTATCGACTAGCGCGACGAACCCCACCGTTCGTCGCGCAGACCTCCCACACCCGGGGGGTCTTTTTGTGTGGTCGACGACGGTGCGCCGCAGTCGCCAGGCAGAGGGTCCAGCAGCCACACCCCGGCCGCTGGGCGGCGCCGCTGGAGTCCGACAATGACACGTGAGGCACTGCGAAGTCCCCGGCACGAGACCGATCGAGGCGAGACACGAATGAGCGACCTGCACGTCTACGACACCACCCTGCGCGATGGTGCCCAGCAGGAGGGGCTCAACCTCTCCGTGGCGGACAAGCTCACCATCGCGTCGCACCTCGACGAGCTCGGCGTGGGCTTCATCGAAGGTGGCTGGCCCGGGGCGAACCCGAAGGACACCGAGTTCTTCGCCCGGGCCGCCACCGACCTCGACCTCAAGAACGCGACGCTCGCGGCGTTCGGTGCGACCCGGCGCGCCGGGGGCTCCGCCGCGACCGACCCGCTCGTGCGAGCACTGCTCGACAGCCGTGCACCGGTCGTCACCCTCGTCGCGAAGTCCCACATCGGGCACGTCGAGCGTGCGCTGCGCACGACCGGCGACGAGAACCTCGCGATGATCCGCGACACCGTGACGTTCCTGCGTGGGGAGGGGCGCCGCGTCTTCGTCGATGCCGAGCACTTCTTCGACGGGTATGCCGTCGACCGCGCCTACGCGCTCGAGGCCCTGCGTGCCGTCTTCGAGTCCGGTGGCGAGGTGGCTGCCCTGTGCGACACCAACGGCGGCATGCTCCCGGGCCAGGTCTGGGACGTCGTCACCGACGTCGCCCAGAGCCTCGGGCTCACCGGTGTCGACGGGGGAGCGAGCAGCGATGCGCGCCTGGGGATCCACTGCCACAACGACACCGGCTGCGCCGTCGCCAACTCGATGGCGGCCGTCGACGCCGGCGCGACGCACGTGCAGGGCACCATCAACGGCTACGGCGAGCGCACGGGCAACGCCAACCTCGTCACCGTCGTCGCCAACCTCCAGCTCAAGGTCGGCCAGCAGGTCATGGAGCCGCACCGGCTGCAGGAGTCGACGCGGATCAGCCACGCCATCAGCGAGATCACCAACGTGCCGGCCTACAGCCGCCAGCCCTACACGGGCGCGAGCGCGTTCGCACACAAGGCCGGGCTGCACGCCAGCGCGATCAAGGTCGACCCCGACCTCTACCAGCACCTCGACCCCAAGCACGTCGGCAACGACATGCGGATGCTCATCTCCGACATGGCCGGGCGTGCGTCGATCGAGCTCAAGGCCCGCGAGCTCGGGCTCGACCTCGACCCGCTCAAGGACGACGACAGCGCGCTCGTGCAGCGGGTGCTCGCGACCGTCAAGGACCTCGAGCTGCGCGGCTACACGTTCGACGCCGCGGACGCGAGCTTCGAGCTCCTCCTGCGGCGCGAGATCGAGGGGGCGCTGCCTCCGTTCTTCGACGTCGAGTCGTGGCGGGTCATCACCGACAGCCAGTCCGACGGCGGCGCCCTGTCCGAGGCGACGGTCAAGCTCACCGCCGGGGGCGAGCGGGTGCTCCGCACCGGCGAGGGCAACGGCCCGGTCAACGCGCTCGACCACGCGCTCCGGCTCGCGCTCGCCACGGCATACCCCGAGATCGAGCACCTCGAGCTCATCGACTACCGCGTCCGGATCCTCGACGCCGCCCACGGCACCGACGCGGTGACGCGCGTGCTCATCGAGACGAGCGACGGTGAGACGACCTGGGAGACCATCGGGGTCGCGGCCAACATCCTCGAGGCCAGCTGGATGGCGCTCGTCGAGAGCGTGACCTACGGCCTGCTGCGCGCCGGCGTCCCCGCCCGCTGACGCCAGCCAGGTGACGCCCGCCCGCTGACGCCGAGCCCCTGGCCCGGCGCCATCCCTCCGGGCGCCGGGGAGATCTCCCCATGCCGAAGGGGTGCGCGAAGCCCGGCTCTGGTCCTAGCCTCAGGACCGCGGGCCGACCGGTCCGCGCACCGGCACCGAGGGGGATCCGCATCATGAGCACTCGACCCAGGAGCCGCACGCGCGGCATCGTCAAGGCGGCGCTCGCGGCAGGCGTCGCGACGTTGACCGTCACCGCGGTCGGGGCGGGCGCCGCGCACGCGGCGGGCGCGATCTCCACGTCGGGCTTCAACCTCACCCGCACGAGCAGCTCCTCGTCGGTCCTCAGCGCCCTCGACGCGGCGCTGCCCAACGTCAGCCTCGACACCGTTGCCGCCGACGCCAACAGGGTGGGTCCGACGGGGTCCTCCTGCACCTCCGTGCTCCCGCACGTCAAGAAGAAGTACTGCTGGGCGAGCGACGACAACAACACCGAGCAGTGGTACGCCCAGGGTGTCTCGAGCACCTACGACGCGTACGGCGGAGCCGGCACGACCGCCGGCGGCCGCTCGCTTCTCGCGACCTCCTGGTACGACCACGACGGAGGCACCAACAAGGGCGCCCGCGTCTCCCTCCTCAACCGCGCCACCGCGAAGTACCGTCACGTGCTCCTCGCCGTGCCCACCGGCACTGCGTCGTCGCCGTCGTTCACCATCGCCAACACGCACGCCGGTGGCCTCGCCTGGTACGGCCGCTACCTCTACGTCGCCGACACCTCGGGGATCCGGGTCTTCGACATGGCGCGGATGTGGCGCGTCAACACCGACATCAGCGGCTCGATCGGGCGGACCTCGTCGGGCTACGGCGCCTACGGCTACAAGTACGTCGCCCCGCAGGTGCACCGCTACGCCCGCCAAGGGACGTTCCGCTACTCGTCGATCGCCATCGACCGCACCACGTCGCCGGACACCCTCGTCGCCACCGAGTACCGCGCGCCGGGTGACACGTCGCAGGCGTCGCCGCGCACCGTGCGATACAACCTCAACGAGTCCACGAAGCTCATCGCCGAGAACGCCTCGAAGGTCGCCGGCGCGGACGGTGCGTGGAACATCGGCGTCGACAGCCTCCAGGGTGGTGTCTTCGTCAGCGGGCGGCTCTACCTCAGCCAGAGCGACGGTGGCTCGACGGCGGGGACAGACAACGACCGCGGCGACCTCTACCGCTACACGCCGTCCTCGAACTCGCTCGTCCGCTGGGGCAACCACCTGCCGGTCGGCACCGAGGACTTCAGCCACTGGGGTGGTCGCGGTGAGCTGTGGACCACGGCCGAGTACCCGACGCTGCGGGGGCTCTACGCGCTCGACCTGGGCGCGTACACCGGCTGACGCCCAGCCGTGGGTGCGACCATGCCAGGCATGAACGGACTGGGCGGCAACCTCGTGGTGCGGCCCGGTCCGGGTCTGCCCGGGGGTCTGGTGCTCGACGCGTCCGAGCTGCTCGAGCGGTTCAGCCGGTCGTCGGGCCCGGGAGGGCAGGGCGTCAACACGACCGACAGCCGCGTCGAGCTCGTCTTCGACCCTGCGGCCTCCACGTCGCTCACGCCGTCCCAGTCCTCCCGCGTGGTCGAGGTGCTGGGGCCCAGCCTGGTCCAGGGACGCATCGTCGTCGTCGCCTCCGAGTACCGCTCACAGCTGCGCAACCGGGCTGCCGCCCGCGAGCGGCTCGGCGACCTCCTGCGCGACGCCCTGGCACCGGCACCGCCGGCGCGGCGACCCACCCGCCCGACGCGTGGGTCGCAGCGGCGACGGCTCGACTCGAAGAAGCGCCGGGGTGACCTCAAGTCCGGTCGCGGCCGGGTCACACCCGACTGACGCGCGTCACCGGCCGGCGATCACCTTCACGTCCTCGGCCTTGACGTAGCCGAAGCGGTGCCCGACCCAGACCTGGAAGTACTCCTGCTTCCCGGTGACCACGGTCTTGTCGCCGGGCAGCGAGTTGTCGAAGGACTTCGCGTAGTAGTAGTCGGTCGGAACCGTCCTGTCGGCGACGACGTAGCGCTGACCCGGCTGGAGGGTGAGCACCGAGCCGTCCGGCGCGGCCACGGTCGGCTGCCCCTGGTTCGGCACCGGCGTGCCGGCATACGCCGAGGCTTCGGGATAGGCGCGGGCGTAGACCGGGACCGACGGGCGAACGGCCTCGACGACCTCGCCCTGCGACGGGACGACGTTGGCGTCCTCACCCTTCGGGCTCTTGATCCACCCGGCCGAGCCGTCCCACCAGACCTTGAGCCAGTCACCCTGGCGTCCGGCGACGGAGAACTTGTGACCGGCGACGGCGCGGGCGTCACGGTCGGAGACGAGGTCGGTGGACCCCCACACGAGAGGCGCCGAGTCGCTCGGGGCCGTGCGGACGTCGACGTAGTTGGTGCCGAATGACGGGCAGGCCCGGCCCGGCTGCGTCTCCGTCGCGAAGCACCCGGTGAGGGTCCGGGCGTTGTCCGTAAAGCCGGGCTTGACCGTGAACACCTGGCTGGGGCCGCTGCGGCGGTCGGGCTTGATGGGGGCGCCGAGCAGTGCCATGTAGTGCTCCCAGTCCCAGTAGGGCCCCGGGTCCCACTTGTAGTTGCTCGACATGAACTCCTCGTGGCCGACGACGTGCGCCCGGTCAAGCTGGATGCCCTTCTCCTTGGCGAGGTACGACACCAGCTGGGCCGAGGAGCGGTAGAGCGCCTCGGTGTACCACGTGCCGGGCTCGCCGGCCTTGCCCTCGTGCTCGACACCGATGGAGTGCATGTTGAGGTACCAGTTGCCCGCATGTGCGGCGACGTTGCGGGTGGCGACGTGCTGGTCGACATGGCCGTCGTTGGACCGGACGGTGTAGTGCCACGACACGAACCGGTTCGGCTCGGCCTCGCCCTTGATGAGCCTGGTGCAGACGTCGTAGGTGCACTCGGTGTTGTGCACGACGAGGTAGTCGATCGACAGGTCCTTCTCGCGGTCGGCGAGGTCGTAGTTGACGTACTGCGTGACGGCGGGTCCGGTCCGGCGGTACTGCGCCTCGACGACGTCGCAGTCGATCGTCGAGGGGCACTCCAGCTCCTGGACGCCGGGCTCGAGGACCCGGTCGTCCGACACGGCCGCGGTGTCGAGCGTCGCGCCCGGGTCCGCCACCAGCGTCACGGTGTCACCGAGGTCGGTGGTCTCGGTGGCACCGGTTCGGATCACGTCGAACACGAGGCCGGCGTAGTTCAGGGCCTCCTGCCGGTCGGCGGTGCCGGCATACCGCGCGACCGCCTTGCTCCACCCGGCCGGGCCCTGCGCCGTCGTGCCGGGTTGGTACGACGCCAGCACGGCAGCCGCCCCACAGATGTTGGCGACCGGATCGGTGCGCAGCCGCTCGGCCGACAGCCCGGTCCGCTCCTGCGCGACGAGCAGCGTGCCCGCACGCGTGGGCAGCCCCGTGGCGGAGTCACCCTTGTCCGGTGCGGACACCGGGGTCACCGGTCGGTCGGTCAGGTGCATCACGCCGTAGCCGCCGGACACACTCGGCTGCCCGGCGTGGTGGCTCCACCGGCCGCCCAGGTAGCCGACCCCGAGCAGCACGTCCTCCGGGACGCCGCTGACCTGCGCGGCACGGGCGAAGACCGACTGCGTGTCGTCCGGGCCCGTGAGGCAGGCGCCCCAGTCCGTGGCCGAGGCCGTCGAGGTGCTGCTGAGCGTGAGTCCGGCTGCGGCCAGCGTCGCCGCCAGCGCCCCCGCCCCGAACCGTGAAAACCTGCGCGCCATCGTCGCGACCCTTCCAGCAAGGTCCCGGGGGAGTCCCGGGCGATGGGACTATCCAACGCCGTGGAGCCTTTCCGCGTCAATGGTTGACGAAGCAAGCCGACGCGGGCAGCCGACGCGGTCGGCTCAGTCCGCGACGGTGTCCAGCACGTCGATCAGCCTGTGGCGCAGGGCGTTCGAGCGCTCGGCGAACTCTCGCTGACGCTCGATGTATGCCGTCTTGCCAGCGGCCGTCTCGATCCGCACGGGCTCGACGTCGTAGCCGGAGAGGTCGTAGGGGGAGGCCTGCATGTCGAGCAGGCGGATCTGCGACGCGAGGTCGAAGCAGTCCATCGTCAGCTCGCTCGGCACGAGCGGCGACAGCTTGGTGGCCCACTTGTAGGTGTCCATGCCAGCGTGCAGGCACCCGGGCTGCTCAAGCTCGGTCTGGGACTCCCGGGTGGGCTGGATCGCGTTGCGGGACAGGGCTTCTGGGGTGAAGAAGCGGAAGGCGTCGAAGTGGGTGCACGCGATCTGGTGCCGCTCGACGACCTCGTCGGTCGCGGCCTGGCCCAGGCGCAGCGGCACCTGCTGGTGGCGCACCCCGTCCTCGCCGGCGCGGTAGACCATCGCCCACTCGTGCAGCCCGAAGCAGCCGAGGCGGGCCGGTCGCGACACCGTCGCGGTGAGCAGCCCCTTGACGAAGTCCACGGCGCGCCCGCGTGCGGCGACGAAGGCGGCGACGTCGAGCTCGACCGACCCCTCGACGACGCGATAGTGCTTCCACGACGCCCGCTCCAGCGCGGCGGCCCCTTCGAGGCGCACGCCGGGACCCGGGTGCCACCGACGCAGCTGTGACGGCGTGGTGCCGTAGTAGGAGAAGAGGAAGTCCTCGACCGGGTGCGACTCGCCCCGTCCGCGCCGGGCCCGGTGGGCCGCCGTTGCCGCGTCGACCCTCTCGCCGTGCGACTCCGCACGCGCCGTCCACGTCGCGACGCCCAGGGTGGTGGGCTCGGTGACGGTCTCGGCGTTCATGGCCCGTCAAGCGTAGGGGAGCGTGCGGGGTCCGGATTCCACCCCGCACCGTGCTGCCTGTGCGACGATCCCGAGAGGACCGCAGCGCCGCGGACCACGAACCCCTGGAGCCATCGCATGCGTCGAGTCCTCGCCATCGTCATCGCCACCCTCGCCGTCCTCGGGACGCCTGCCGCCGCCTCGGCGAAGCCGGACCCCAGTGCGGGCAGGGCGACCTCGTGGTACCTCGCACTGGGTGACTCGCTCGCCGCGGGCTACCAGCCCGGGGTCGGGGACGACCGGGACGGCGGCTACGTCGGCGGTGTCCTCGACGCCCTCCAGGAGAGCGCCCCCAAGGCGAAGCTGACCAACCTGTCCTGCTCGGGCGCGACGACGGCGTCGATGCTTGGCACCGACCGCTGCACCTACGAGCAGGGTTCGCAGGTCGACGCGGCCGTGCAGTTCCTCCGCGCGCACAAGTCCAAGGTCGACCTCGTGACCATCGACATCGGCGCCAACGACGTCACCCCCTGCGCCCGGGGGACGGTCGACGTCGCCTGCGCGATCGGGGCGGTCGGCACGGTCGAGCGCAACCTCACGACGATCCTGGGCCGGCTGCGTGCCGCGACGGGTCCGCAGACGCAGATCATCGTGCTCAACTACTACAACCCCTTCCTCGCCGCGTGGCTCACCGGAGCGGCCGGACAGCAGGTCGCCGCGCTGACCACCCAGCTGCAGTCGCTCCTCAACGGCGCCGTCTCCCGCTCGGCCGCCACGGCCGACGCCGACGTCGCGGACGTGGCCACGGCGTTCCGGTCGACGAACACGACACCGGTGACGACGGCATACGGGACGATCCCGACCAACGTCGCGACGATCTGCGCGTGGACGTGGATGTGCAGCCGCAACGACATCCACGCGAACGACACGGGGTATGCCGTCCTCGCCGGTGTCGTCGCGGGTCGCCTCGACTGAGGCGACCGTCGGTCCCGTGTCGATCTACGAGGCCGTCGGGGGAGCGGACGGCGTCCTCGCGCTGGCGGAGGCGTGGCACCGGCGGGTGCTCGCCGACCCGGTGGTGTCGCACGCGTTCTCGCACGGGTTCCGGGAGGACCACACCGAGCGGCTCGCGGTCTACCTCGGCGAGGCGTGGGGCGGCCCACCGACCTACACCGGGTCGATGGGCACGGAGTCCGAGGTCGTCCGCATGCACTCGGGCAACGGCCCGCACGAGGAGATGGACCGGCTGGCGCTGGCCGCCTGGGACCGGGCGCTCGCCGACTGCGGACTCGACCGCGACGTCGAGCTGGCCAGCACGCTGCACGACTACTTCGCCGACGGCATCCGGCGCATGGGGGAGCACCACGAGGCGCCCGACACCGTGCCCGACGGCCTCGACCTCCAGCGCTGGCCGCGACCCAACTAGGGTGGGGCCGTGCGCATCGCGAGATTCACGACAGGTGAGGACCCGGCATACGGACTGGTCGACGGGGCCGGCGAGAAGATCGCCGAGATCACGGGCGACCCGCTCTACCAGCGGATCGAGCTGACAGGAGCGACCCACCTCGTCGAGGACGTGCGTCTGCTCGCGCCGGTCATCCCGCGCAGCAAGGTCATCGGCATCGGCAAGAACTACGCCGACCACGCCAAGGAGATGGGGGGCGAGGCGCCGGCGACACCGCTGATGTTCCTCATCCCCAACACCGCCGTCGTCGGGCCCGGTGACCCCGTCGTCATCCCGTCGGTGACGCAGGAGGTCAGCTACGAGGGTGAGCTCGCCGTCGTCATCGGCCGCATGGCCAAGGACGTCGAGGTCGAGCACGCCCTGTCGACGGTCTTCGGCTACACCGTCGCCAACGACGTCACCGCGCGCGACCTCCAGCGCTCCGACGGGCAGTGGGCCCGAGCCAAGGGCATGGACACGTTCTGCCCGCTGGGTCCGTGGATCGAGACCGACCTCGACCCGGCCGCCTGCCGGATCCGGACCACGCTCGACGGCGAGGTCGTCCAGGACGGCCCCACCTCCGACATGGTCCACGGCGTCGCCGAGCTCATCGCCTTCGCCTCGCAGGCGTTCACGCTGCTCCCCGGTGACGTCATCCTCACCGGGACGCCGGCCGGCGTCGGACAGGTCGTCGCCGGACAGCGGGTCGAGGTCGAGGTCGACCAGATCGGCACCTTGAGCAACCCCTTCGTCAGCGCCGGCTGAGCCCGGCGCCGCGCACTCGGCGCCTCCGACTGCCAGACTCCGGGCATGCGCATGTTCCCGTTCTGGATCCAGATCGCCTGGTGCGTCGGCCTCGTCGTGGCTGCACTCACCCTCAACGGCATGGGTTCGCTGCCGTGGGCGATGGCCGTGCTCGGTGGGTTCGTGACGTTCGGCGCGGTGATCGCTCACCTCGCCGACGACCTCGCGGAACAGCGCGCGGGCGAGCGCGCCGAAACCTCCTGAAAGAATTTTCGGCAGGGGTGTCGTATCCGGGGCGACCCGTTCGTGGAGAGGATGAGACGACGCCACAGGACGCCACACCGGCGGTCCCGTCGCTCCGAACCAAGGAGAACACCATGACGCAGTACATGCTCTCGGTCCCCGGCAACGTCGACGACCCGATGCCCAGCGACGACGTCATGCAACAGATGTTCAAGGACGTCGAGGCGTTCAACACCACCGTCCGCGACGCCGGCAAGTGGGTCTTCGCGGGTGGGCTCGAGCCCATCACGACGGCCACCACCGTCGACGCCACCGGTGACGCGCCGACGGTCACGGATGGGCCCTACTCCGAGGCCAAGGAGTTCCTCGGTGGCTTCTGGATCATCGAGGCGGCCGACCTCGACGAGGCGCTCACCTGGGCCAAGCAGGGCTCGGCCGCGTGTGGCGGCCGGGTCGAGGTCCGGCCCTTCTCCCAGGCCTGAGCCGGTCACCGACGCCCTCGTGACCGCACCCGGGTCGCCCGACCCAGCCGCCGCGCTCGGTGCGGACGCCGTCGCCGACGTCGTCCGCGCCGAGTACGGCCGTGTGGTCGCCGGGCTGATCCGTCGCTTCGGCGACATCGGCCTCGCCGAGGACGCCCTCGGCGAGGCCCTCGTCATCGCGCTCGAGCGGTGGCCGCAGGACGGCGTCCCGCCCAACCCGGCGGGGTGGCTCACGACGACGGCCGCACGCAAGGCGCTCGACCACCTGCGCCGCGAGAAGGTGCGCGACGAGAAGTACGCCGAGGCGGCCATGATCACCGACGACACGCCCCCGGAGCCCACCGGACCCGTCACCGACGACCGCCTGCGGCTCATCTTCACGTGCTGCCACCCGGCCCTCGGCGAACCGGCCCGGGTGGCCCTCACCCTTCGGCTGTTGGGTGGGCTCACCGTCGCCGAGATCGCCAGCGCGTTCCTCGTCCCCGAGACGACGATGGCCCAACGGATCACCCGTGCCAAGGCCAAGATCGCCAAGGCCCGCATCCCCTACCGCGTCCCCGGGCCGGATGACCTCGCCGAGCGGCTCGCCGGAGTCCTCGCCGTGCTCTACCTCGTCCACAACGAGGGCTACCTCAGCTCGAGCGCCGAGGCGGCGGACCGCCCGGACCTGGCACGGGAGGCGATCCGGCTCACCCGCGCCGTCCGCGACCTGGCGGGCGGCATCGGTTCACCTCCCGAGGTCGACGGCCTGCTCGCGCTCATGCTGCTCAGCCAGGCGCGTCGGCCCGCCCGGATCGGTCCCGACGGCGAGCTCGTCACCCTCGACGAGCAGGACCGCACCCTCTGGGACGCCGACCTCGTCGACGAGGGGCACGCACTCGTGCGCGACTGCCTCGCGCGCAACCGACCCGGTCCCTACCAGCTGCAGGCCGCGATCCAGGCGGTGCACACCGATACGCTCGACGCCTCGCTCACCGACTGGGGCCAGGTCGTCGCGCTCTACGACCAGCTCATGGCGCTCGCCCCCACCCCGGTGGTCGCCCTCAACCGCGCCGTCGCCGTGGCCGAGCTCGACGGGCCACAGGTGGCGCTGAGCCTCGTCGACGGACTGGGGCTCACGGCATACGCACCGTGGCACGCGACCCGCGCGGACCTCCTGCGCCGCCTGGGACGTACGGACGACGCACGACGCGCGTATGCCGCCGCTATCGCGACGACGGAAAACCCCGCCGAGCGTGGGTGGCTGGCCCGCCGGCGCGAGACGCTGGGCGGGGCTACTTCTCGACCCGGAAGCCGAGCTTGATGCCCACCTGCCAGTCGGCGACCGTGCCGTCGTCGCCGAGGTGACCGCGGATCTCGGTCACCTCGAACCAGTCGAGGTTGCGCACCGTGTCGCTGGCGGACGCGATGGCGTTGTCGACGGCTGCCTCGACACCCTCGGGTGAGCTCCCGACGAGCTCCGAGATCGCATACACGTGGTTGACCATGGGGTGCCTCCGCAGGTCGTGCCGGGCGCCGGTCGCCCGGTCCTGTCGCCAACGTAGACCCGGGGCCGGGGTGGAGGACACCTCGCGCGGACGACCGGGCCCCGGTGAGTCCCTAGAATCGGGGCACCATGAGTGAACAGCCCACCACCTCAGCCCGCACCCCCCGCCTCCGCGTCGCCCCGTCGCCCACCGGGGACCCGCACGTCGGCACGGCATACATGTCGTTGTTCAACCTCGCGTTCGCACGGCAGCAGAGCGGGCGCTTCCTCCTGCGCATCGAGGACACCGACCGCGCCCGGTTCCGCGCCGACAGCGAGCAGCAGGTCTACGACACGCTGCACTGGCTGGGGCTCACCTGGGACGAGGGTCCCGACCTCGGTGGCCCGTACGCCCCGTACCGCCAGAGCGAGCGGCTCGACACCTACCGCCCCTACGTCGAGCGCCTGCTCGAGGAGGGCAAGGCCTACCACTGCTGGTGCACCGGCGAGCGCCTCGCCCAGATGCGCGAGATGCAGCAGAAGACCAAGCAGCCGACCGGCTACGACCGCCTCTGCCACGGCAAGACGCGGGAGGAGCGCGCCGAGCTGCCGGGCTTCAGCGAGACGCCGGTCGTGCGGATGTTCATCCCGCAGGACGTGCCCCTGACCTTCGAGGACCTCATCCGCGGCACCGTCTCGGCGCCCCGCCCGGACGACCAGGTCATCCTCAAGGCCGACGGGTTCCCGACCTACCACCTCGCCGTCGTCGTCGACGACCACGAGATGGGCATCACCCACGTCGTGCGTGGCGAGGAGTGGATCAGCTCCACGCCCAAGCACGTGCTCCTCTACCAGTGGCTGGGGCTCGAGCCGCCGCAGTTCGCACACATGCCGCTGCTGCGCAACGCCGACAAGTCCAAGATCTCCAAGCGCAAGAACCCGGCTGCCCGTCTCACGTGGTTCCGCGAGGAGGGCTACCTGCCCGAAGCCCTCGTGAACTTCCTCGCGCTGCTGGCCTACCCGCCGGTGACCGAGGCCGACGGCACCGAGCGCGAGGTCTTCACCTTCCGCGAGTTCAGCGACGGCTTCGACTGGAAGAAGGTCAACCCGGTCGGCCCGATCTTCGACCTCAAGAAGCTCGACTGGCTCAACGGCGTCTACATCCGCGAGCTCGAGCTCGGGAACTTCACCTCGCGGCTGCTGCCCTTCCTCGAGCGCGACGAGGTGCTCTCGGGCAACCCGTCGCTCGGCGAGCTCGGCCGGCTCAAGGCGGTGGCCGAGCTCATCCAGACCCGCATCGCCCACCTCACCGAGGCGTCCGCGCTCGTGCGTCCGTTCTTCGTCGCCGACGACGCCCTCGAGATCGCCGAGGACGCGCGTGGCCAGCTCAAGGAGGACGCCCCACAGGTCCTCGACGCGGCCCTCACGGCGCTCGGCGACCTCGACGACGCCGGCGAGGGCGTCCTCGGCACCGACAGCGGCTGGAACGCCGCCGCCATCGAGGCGGTGCTGCGCGAGGCGGTCGTCGACGGGCTCGGCATCAAGCCGAAGTTCGCCTTCGGCCCGCTGCGCACCGCGGTCTCGGGCGCGCGGATCAGCCCGCCGCTCTTCGAGTCCATGGAGATCCTCGGCAAGACGTCGACGCTGGCCCGGTTGCGGGCGCTGCGCGACTCGCTCTGAGGCTGCGCGGCCACGGCACGACCCGCGATTTGGGCGCGGGGGAGCGGACCGGTAGTATCGCTCCTCGGTTCACCGGTGCAGCCGACTTCGGTCCTAAGCGCCAGTGATACCCCCTTGGGGTATGGTGTAATTGGCAACACTACGGTTTCTGGTACCGTCATTCTAGGTTCGAGTCCTGGTACCCCAGCTTGGTCAATGTCCTTGTGGCACAGGCCGATTCGGAAGATCCACCGTTCTGCGGTAGTCTTCCATCCGCTGTCCGGCTCGTCCGGCAGCAGCAGCTAGGGCCCCGTTGTGTAGCGGCCTAGCACGCCGCCCTCTCAAGGCGGTAGCGCGGGTTCGAATCCCGTCGGGGCTACCAGTGCGACGTCCCCGTCACCTTCTCGGTGACGGGGACTTCGTCGTTCCCGGGCCACGCGTGCGTCCGCAACCCTGGTCGAGAAGGTGACCAGGACTGCGGACGCAGCGCGACGGCATGCGGCAGCGTCCGCAACCCTGGTCGGGAAGGTGACCACGGCTGCGGACGCAGCGGGACGGCATAAGGCAGCGTCCGCAGCTCTGGTCGAGAAGGTGACCAAGGTTGCGGACGCACGCCGTCGTATGCCGGGTGCTCGCCTTCGCGGGTCAGGCCGAGTGCTGCTCCTCGGCCGTCTTGGCGTGGCGGGCCAGGACCTCGGTGAGCTTGTTGGCGCCCGCGATGACCGTGGACGCGTGCAGCCGTCCGGGCTGGCGCGAGAGACGCTCGATCGGCCCCGAGATCGACACGGCGGCGATGACGCGACCGGAGGGGGAGCGGACCGGGGCCGAGACCGAGGCGACGCCGGGCTCGCGCTCGCCGACGCTCTGGGACCAGCCGCGACGCCGGACGCCCGAGAGCGTCGTCGCGTTGAAGGCGGCGCCCTGCAGCCCGCGGTGGAGCCGGTCGGGCTCCTCCCACGCGAGCAGCACCTGGGCCGCCGAGCCGGCGAGCATCGTCAGGCTCGCACCGATCGGGATGGAGTCGCGCAGGCCGACCGGACGCTCGGCGGCAGAGACGCAGATGCGGTGGTCGCCCTGGCGGCGGAAGAGCTGCGCGCTCTCGTTGGTGTGGTCGCGCAGTGCGCCGAGCACCGGGCCGGCGGCGGCGAGCAGGCGGTCCTCGCCGGCGGCGGCGGCCAGCTCGCCGAGCCGCGGGCCGAGGACGAAGCGGCCCTGCATGTCCCGGCCGACGAGGCGGTGGTGCTCGAGCGCGACCGCGAGGCGGTGGGCCGTCGGGCGGGCCAGGCCGGTGGCCGTGACGAGCTGAGCGAGGGTGGATGGGCCCGCTTCGAGAGCGCTCAAGACGATGGCGGCCTTGTCGAGAACGCCGACCCCACTGGTGTTGTCCATGTCTTGATACTGCCGTCCCAAGCGGTGAGACGCAAGTTCCACGCTGGGAGCGTCGTGCGAACCTCGGTCAGAGCGGCGTCGCCCACGACCTGGACGGGCGGTGCCCAAGAACCGTTTCGTGGAGGTGTTGGCCGTGGGCAAGACCCTGGCAGAGAAGGTGTGGGACGCCCATGTCGTGCGTCGGGGCGAGGGCGAGCCGGATCTGCTCTACATCGACCTCCACCTCCTCCACGAGGTGACGAGCCCGCAGGCGTTCGACGGGCTCCGGCTCGCGGACCGACCCGTCCGACGCCCCGACCTCACGCTCGCGACCGAGGACCACAACGTCCCGACGACGCCGGGCCCGATCTCGGACCCGATCAGCCTCACCCAGGTCGAGACGCTGCGCCGCAACTGCGACGAGTTCGGCATCAAGCTCTATCCGATGGGCGACGCCGAGCAGGGCATCGTCCACGTCGTCGGCCCCCAGCTCGGGCTGACCCAGCCGGGCATGACCGTCGTCTGCGGCGACAGTCACACGTCGACCCACGGCGCGTTCGGCGCGCTCGCCTTCGGCATCGGCACCAGCGAGGTCGAGCACGTCCTCGCGACCCAGACGCTGCCGCTCAAGCCGTTCCGCACCATGGCCGTCACGGTCGAGGGCGACCTGCCCGCCGGCGTGACCTCCAAGGACATCGTGCTGGCCGTCATCGCCAAGATCGGGACCGGCGGCGGCCAGGGCTACGTCCTCGAGTACCGCGGCAGCGCCATCCGGTCGCTGTCGATGGAGGCCCGGATGACGGTGTGCAACATGTCGATCGAGGCCGGTGCCCGCGCCGGCATGATCGCGCCAGACGAGACGACCTTCGCCTACCTCGAGGGGCGCGACCACGCCCCGAAGGGCGCCGACTGGGACGCCGCCGTCGAAAGCTGGCGCGAGCTGCGCACCGACGACGACGCCGAGTTCGACGCAGAGGTCGTCCTCGACGCCGCCTCGCTCACCCCCTTCGTCACGTGGGGCACCAACCCCGGCCAGGGCGCGCCGCTCGGCGACGCCGTCCCGGACCCGGCCCAGATGGAGGACTCCGAGCGCCACGCCGCCGAGCGGGCCCTCGAGTACATGGGACTCGTCGCGGGGACTCCCTTGCGCGAGATCGCCGTCGACACGGTCTTCGTCGGGTCCTGCACCAACGGTCGGATCGAGGACCTGCGTGCCGCGGCCGAGGTCGTCAAGGGCCGCCAGGTCGCGGACGGGGTGCGGATGCTCGTCGTCCCCGGCTCCGCGCGCGTCCGCCTGCAGGCCGAGGCCGAGGGCCTCGACGCGGTCTTCACCGCGGCGGGTGCCGAGTGGCGCCTGCCCGGCTGTTCGATGTGTCTGGCCATGAACCCCGACAAGCTGGCGCCGGGGGAGCGCAGCGCGTCGACCTCCAACCGCAACTTCGAGGGTCGCCAGGGCAAGGGTGGCCGCACCCACCTCGTGAGCCCTCTCGTCGCGGCCGCGACCGCCGTCCGCGGCACCCTCTCCAGCCCGTCCGACCTCCAGCCGCTCTCGGCTGCGACCGCCGGCTACGCCACCCAGGAGGCCTGACATGGACGCCTTCACCACGCACACCGGCATCGGCGTCCCGCTGCGCCGCAGCAACGTCGACACCGACCAGATCATCCCTGCCGAGTACCTCAAGCGAGTCACCAAGTCCGGCTTCGAGGACGGCCTCTTCGCCGCGTGGCGTGCCGACGAGACCTTCGTCCTCAACGACCCGACGTATGCCGCGGGCTCGGTCCTCGTCGCCGGTCCCGACTTCGGGACGGGCAGCTCGCGCGAGCACGCCGTGTGGGCGCTGATGAACTACGGCTTCCGGGTCGTCATCTCCTCGCGGTTCGCCGACATCTTCCGGGGCAACAGCAGCAAGGCCGGACTGCTCGCGGCACAGTGCAGCCAGGACGACGTCGAGCTCCTCTGGAAGCTGCTCGAGAACGAGCCGGGCACGTCGGTCACGGTCGATCTCGAGTCGCGCACCGTCACCGCGGGCGACCTCACGGCACCGTTCCAGGTCGACGACTATGCCCGCTGGCGCCTCCTCGAGGGCCTCGACGACATCTCGCTCACGCTGCGTCACGAGGGTGACGTCACGGCATACGAGGCGACTCGACCGAGCTGGAAGCCCGTCACGCTCTGAGGTACGGGGTGCGACACGCCGTGTGCGAGTGGGGAGT
Organism: Knoellia sp. LjRoot47; assembly: GCF_964253435.1. NCBI lineage: Bacteria > Bacillati > Actinomycetota > Actinomycetes > Micrococcales > Intrasporangiaceae > Knoellia > Knoellia sp. LjRoot47. Next base: position 163,787 of record NZ_CAXUQS020000003.1, on the reverse strand, counting down.
TCACGCGCCACGCGCCACCCGTCCATGTGACTGGTGTGACTGGTGTGACTCACAGCCGGACGGCCAGCCGCGCCCTCAGCCGTATCGGATGCCATCGCCTGTGAGCGAATTGCGTTGTGGCACAGGCATGCTCGCACTCGTCGAGCCTGAGGGTGCCCCAGGGGCTGCGTGACCGTGTGCAGGAAGCCCCAGCCGGGGGGCTCGGCCAAAGCCCTTGTGGGACAACGGAACACGCCTCGGGGGTGGTGGACGTGCCACGGCGGCGGTTCTAACGTCGTGGGCAGGTCAGGCGTTCGCCTGGTCGCACGCACATCGTCGGGTCGGCCGACGGCACACACGATGGAGAGCCAGTGAACAAGGGAGAACTCGTCCGGGAGCTCGAGAAGCGACTCGGTAGCCGCAAGGCAGCGACCGAGGCACTCGACGCGGTCCTCGACACGATCGTCCGTGAGGTCACCAAGGGTGGCAAGGTCGGCATCACCGGCTTCGGCACCTTCGACCGGGTCGAGCGCGCCGCGCGCACCGGCCGCAACCCGCACTCCGGCGCCAGCGTGCGCATCCCGAAGGCCAAGGCTCCCCGCTTCCGGGCCGGCGCCGCCTTCAAGTCCTACGTCAAGAAGCCGTCGCTGCTGCCCAAGGCCTCCCCGGCCGCGCAGCGCGCCAGCGCTGGTTCCGCCACGGCGGCAGCGACTGCCAAGAAGGCCGCTCCCGCCAAGAAGACGGCGGCCAAGGCCACGGCGACCAAGGCCACGGCGAAGAAGACCGCGACCAAGGCCGCTCCCGCCAAGAAGACGGCGACCAAGGCCACGGCGACCAAGGCCGCCGCGAAGAAGACGGCGACCAAGACCGCGACCGCTGCGAAGTCGACCGCCAAGAAGGCCACCACGGCCACCAAGACGGCGGCGAAGAAGGCTCCCGCCAAGAAGGCCGCAACGGCCACCAAGACGGCCGCCAAGAAGGCTCCGGCCAAGAAGGCGACGACCGCGACCAAGGCCGTGGCCACGAAGGCCCCCGCCAAGAAGGCTCCGGCGAAGAAGGCTCCGGCCAAGAAGCGCTGAACCGGGTACGACGAGAGGGCCGACACCGCGATGCGGGTCGGCCCTCTTCGCCTGCCACCGGGTCGACGACGTCGAACGACCGGCACTCAGGGTCAGCGGATGACTTCGCCCTCGCCGATGCCGACGATCCAGAGCCGGGTCACCTCGGCGCCCTCGACCTCGACGCTGACCCGCTGACCCGGGCGCACGTGGCGCAGGGCGCTGTCGGCGAAGACCTCGCCGGGCCAGGTCACCACCTGCCCGTCGTCGAGCAGCGCGGAGCCCGAGCCGTCCTCGGCGAAGGTGTGGATGCTCGCTTGCACGCCCCGACGTTATCGCCCGAGGGCAGCCCGTGTGCGTGGACCCAGGGCGAGATGATCCATCGCCCAGCGCAACGAGTCCTCGTCGTCGACGTCGTGCCGCAGACCCGGGGCGTCCAGGCCGAGCGGCACGTGGCCGAGGTCGCGGTGACGCCCAGCGCTGCCCGGTCCGAACGCCAGGGCCGGGATCTCTCCCGTGGTCGAGCCGACGAGGGCAGTGCCGGTGCCGTCGGCGTCGGCCACGAAGAAGGTCGGGTGGGCCTCTCCTGCACGCAGCGTCGCCGCGAGCTCACGGGGGGTCAGGGCGGGGTGGTCGCCGAGCAGGACGGCCACGCGCGTCGCGCCCGTCGCGTGGGCTGCGGCCACACCGGCGGCGCACGCTCCGTCGAGACCTGTCGCGGGGTCGGGCACCGTCACGTGGCCTGCGGCGCGGGCGTATGCCGTCTCCACCGGTTCCGAGGTCACGACCACCACGCATCCCGGGCCGACGACCTGCGCGGCGACGTCGAGCGTGTCGTGCGCGACGGCGGCGACGACCGCACCGTCGTCGAGGGAGTGGCGCAGCCGGGACTTCGCCGTCGGTCCACCCTTGACCGGAACCACGACGTGCCACCCGGGCTCGAGGACTGGCTCCATGGCTCGATCCTCTCCTGACGGGCCCGCCTGCTCGACATCACCCCTCGCGGCGACCAAGATGTCCGCAGACCTCGCCCCGTCGACCGTCGTGGGCACGCTGCACGAGAACTCGACGAAAGGGCTGCATGAGGACCGGGCCACGAGACTCGCCGCCGGCATACCGGTTCGCGGTCACCGTCCTGCGGCCCCTGCTCATGTCGCTCACGCGACGCAGCTGGTCGGGAGCCGAGAACCTTCCCCGGGACCGCGGGTTCGTGGCCGTCTCCAACCACATCTCGCACGTCGACCCGTTCGTCTTCGCACACTTCCTCAATGACGAGGGGATCGTGCCGCACTTCCTCGGCAAGGTGGAGGTCTTCAGGATCCCGCTCATCGGGGCGATCCTGCGCGGGGCCGACCAGATCCCCGTCTACCGCGAGACCGGTCAGGCCTCGGATGCCTACCGGGCCGCCGTGCAGGCGGTCGAGGACGGCAAGTGCGTCGGGATCTATCCCGAGGGCACGGTGACGCGCGAGCCCAACCTCTGGCCGATGCGTGGCAAGACCGGCGCCGCGCGCATCGCGCTCGAGACCGGGTGCCCGGTCATCCCCGTCGCGCAGTGGGGCGCGCAGGAGATCCTCGGGCCCTACTCCCACCGGCCGAGCGTCCTTCCCCGGCACACGATGCAGGTCAGTGCGGGGACACCTGTCGATCTCGCAGACCTCCAGGGCCGGCCCGTCACCGCGGACGTCCTCGCCGAAGCGACCGAACGGATCATGGTGGCCCTCACCCATCAGCTCGAGACCCTGCGCGGCGAGTCGGCGCCGCCGGGCCGGTTCGACCCCCGGGAGCACGGCATCACCGTGACCGGGCGTCCGCGCGCGGTCACCCCGAGCGAGCGTTCCGACTCCCTGGGTGCGGCGCGCCCCGCACAATGGGCCGACGACCACCCCGACGACCAACCCGACGATGGAGAGGACCGCGCGTGAGCACTGCAGCCGTTTTCGGTACCGGCAGCTGGGGGACCGCCTTCGCCGCCGTGATGGCCGATGCCGGGACCGACGTGAGGATGTGGGGTCGGCGCGCCGAGGTCGTCGAGGCGATCAACGCCGGGTGCAACGACGAGTACCTCCCCGAGCTCCCGCTCCCGCAGCGGATCTCGGCGACCTCCGACCCGGAGGAGGCGGCCGCCGGCGCCGACATCGTCGTGCTCGCCGTGCCGTCCCAGACGCTGCGCGACAACCTCGGCACCTGGGGCTCGGTCCTGCCGACCGATGCTGCCGTCGTCTCGCTCATGAAGGGTGTCGAGCTCGGGACGACGAAGCGGATGAGCGAGGTCATCGCCGATGCCGGAGGGGTCGACCCGTCTCGCATCGTTGTCGTGTCCGGCCCCAACCTCGCCCGTGAGATCGCCGTCAAGCAGCCCGCGGCCAGCACGGTCGCGGCCTCCGACGAGGCAGCGGCGCAGCAGGTCGCGGACGCGTGCGCCGCGGCATACTTCCGTCCCTACACGAGCACCGACGTCGTCGGCACCGAGATCGCGGGGGCGACCAAGAACGTCATCGCGCTCGCCGTCGGGATGGCCGAGGGGCTCGGGATGGGCGACAACTCCAAGGCGTCGATCATCACCCGCGGCCTGGCCGAGACCACGCGGCTCGGCATGGCTCTCGGCGGCTCCCCGGCGACGTTCGCGGGCCTGGCCGGGGTCGGTGACCTCATCGCGACGTGCATGTCACCGCTGTCGCGCAACCACAGCTTCGGCGTGCGCCTCGGTCAGGGGATGACGGTCGACGAGGTCGTCGCGGTGACGAAGCAGACCGCCGAGGGCGTGAAGTCCTGCACGTCGATCCTCGACCTCGCGCGCCAGCACGGCGTCGACGTGCCGATCATCGAGCAGGTCAACGCGATGATCACGGAGGGGACCTCGGCCCAGGACGTCGTCGGCGCCCTGCTCTCGCGTCCGCGCAAGGCCGAGACGGGCTGACCGACCCTTCGGCTCACGCGCCGGTGGAGATGCCCGTCGCCGTGCCGGTGGCGGTGTCGAGGGCGGCGGACAGGTCGCGCCAGAGGTCCTCGACGTCCTCGATGCCGACCGAGAGGCGGAGCAGGGTCTCGGGCACGGCCTCGGGCTCGCCCGGCTGGCGCCGCCGCCGCTCGACCTGGCTCTCCACGCCACCGAGGCTCGTGGCGTGCACCCACACCTGCGTCGCGGCCGACACGCGCTCGGCGGTCTCGGCGTCACCGTCGACCTCGATCGCGACCATGGCCCCGAACCCCGGGTAGCGCACCCGCGTCACCCCGGAGTGGCCCGCGAGCCGCTCGGCGAGCGTGGCGGCGTTGGCGGAGGCACGCTCGAGCCGGACCGCGAGGGTGCGCAGGCCGCGCAGGGCGAGCCACGTCTCCATCGGTCCCGCGATCGCGCCGTGGAGCTGGCGGTGGCGACGTACGCGTTCGTGCAACGCACGTCCGGTGTCGTCGGTGCCCGTGACGACCGCTCCGAGGACGAGGTCGCTGTGGCCCGAGAGGTATTTCGTCACCGAGTGGACGACGAGGTCGGCCCCGAGCGAGAGGGGCTGCTGGAGCAGGGGAGTGGCGAAGGTGTTGTCCACGACGACGAGGACGCCGCGTTCGCGGGCGGCCGCAGCGAGCACCTCGACCTCGGCGACGTCGAGGAGGGGGTTGGTCGGCGACTCGAGCCAGAGCATCGCGGCGCCGTCGAGGAGCGCGACGACGGCGTCGGTGTCGGTGACCTCGACCGTGCTGACGATGACCTCGCCGGCCTCGGACCGGTCCGCCAGTGTCACGAGCGTGCCGTTGTAGGCCGCGGTCGGGACGACGACCCTGCCCCCGTGGGGCACGAGGGAGAGCGCGCCGGCCACCGCCGCCATGCCGGAGGCGAAAACGAGCGCCTCACCGCCCTCGAGTGAGCCGAGAGCCTCCTCGAACGCCGACCACGTCGGGTTGGCGACGCGGGCATAGCTGGCCGGTCCGTCCGCGTGGTAGGTCGACGTCATCGTCAGCGGCGCACCGACCTGCTCACCCGGCTCGCGCGGCACGCGACCGAGGGCAACGAGGCGGGTGGCGGGGCTGAGGTCGTCGTGGTCCACGGCGCGAGCGTATGCCGGGTGCTCGCCTCCCCGGGATAGGGTCTCTGGCGATGGACACCGAGCTGAGCACCCCGGACCCTGCCCCCGAGAACCGCCGCCTGCGGGTCGCGCTCGTCTTCGGTGGCCGCTCCTCCGAGCACGCGGTGTCGTGCGCCACGGCCGCCAGCGTGATGTCGGCTCTCGACCCCGAGCGCTACGAGGTCATCCCGATCGGGATCGCCAAGGACGGCAGCTGGGTCCTCGCGCCCAACGACCCCGAGCCCCTGCGGCTCGCCCCCGGTCACGTGCCCGAGGTCGACCCGGCCGGTCCCGCCGTGCTCGTCCCCACGAGCATGTCGGCCAGCCACCTCATCGTCCAGGAGCCCGGCGCCGCGCCCCGCGAGCTGAGCGACGTCGACGTCGTCTTCCCACTGCTCCACGGCCCGTTCGGTGAGGACGGCACGATCCAGGGCCTGCTCGACCTTGCCGACGTCCGCTACGTCGGGTCGGGGGTGACGGCGTCAGCCGTGATGATGGACAAGCACATGATGAAGGTCGTCTTCCAGGCGGCGGGGCTGCCCGTCGGGCCCTACGTCGTCATCACCGACCGCCAGTGGCGCCGCGACCCCGAGGCGGCGCTCGACGCCGTCGGCGCCCTCGACTACCCCGTCTTCGTCAAGCCCGCCCGGGCCGGCTCGAGCATGGGGATCACCAAAGTGGACTCGGCCGACGGCCTCCGCGACGCGGTCGAGGCCGCCCGCGAGCACGACCCCAAGGTGGTCGTGGAGCAGGGCATCGTCGGTCGCGAGATCGAGTGCGGCGTCCTCGACGGCCACGGCACCGAGGCTCCACGGACGAGCCCGCTCGGCGAGTGCATCGTCGTCAAGGGGCACGCCTTCTACGACTTCGAGGCGAAGTACCTCGCCGACGACGACATCCGGCTCGAGTCGCCGGCGGACGTCGCGCCCGACGTCGCCGAGCAGGTGGCTGCGATGGCGCTCACCGCGTTCGAGGCGGCGGGCTGCGAGGGCCTGGCCCGGTGCGACTTCTTCCTCACCGAGGACGGCGAGCTCCTCATCAATGAGATCAACACGATGCCCGGCTTCACGCCGAGCTCGATGTACCCGCGGATGTGGGCCGCCGCCGGCCTCACCTACCCCCAGCTCATCGACGAGCTCATCGCGCTCGCCATGGAGCGCCGCGTCGGCCTCCGCTGAGACCCCGACTTATTGCCCGAATGGGACGCGCGCGTCGGCCGGAGGCTTCATCCGCGTGTCCCATTCGGGCAATAAGTCGCGAGAAGGGATGGTCAGCGGCAGGCGAGGTCGTTCGTGGGCAGGGACTGCGCGGCCTTGCTGAACGCCGGGAGCAGCAGCGGCTCTGGCGCGTAGTCCTTGGGGATGAGCACCTCGATGGCGGGGTCACGCCCGAACGTCGTGAACCTCGTGCCGTCGCTGAGCGGCTGGGCCACCCAGCCGAGACCGTCGACCTCGATGCAGTCGTCCGTGGTCGGACCGAGAGCGGGGACACCGCACCTCGCGATGATCGCCGGATCGCCGTATGCCGCACCGGCACTCGCGTCGGACACCTCGCGTCGCTCCTGGGCACCGACCTGGTCGGGCCAGGCGGAGGCGGCGGAACGGCATACCTCGCCGCCTGCGAGGGGAGCGGCCGCGATCTCGACGGCCGACGAGCAGCCGGACAGCATGACGACGGCGGTGGCGCCGAGCGCCACCGCCGTCGTCGAACGCTTCCGTGGAGGCACGCTCAGACGTGCACCACCGTGCAGGTGAGGGTGCGGGTGATGCCCTCGACCTCCTGGATCTTGGCGATGACGAGCTTGCCGAGCTCGTCGACCGTCTCGGCCTCGACGCGCGCGATGCAGTCGTAGGGACCGGTGACGTCCTCGGCGAGCGCCACTCCCGGGATCGCCGCGATCGCCTGGGCCACGGCGGCCGCGCGACCGACCTCGGTCTGAATCAGGATGTAGGCCTGGACCACTGGATGCCACCTCACTGTCGTGGGAGCGGAGCCGCTCCGTCTGAGATCTTTCGTCCTGCGTCGACCGTCGCCGGGGCGGCGGTGTCTGCACGGTACCGTGCCGGGAGTTCACACGTCGCGGGTGGCTCAGGAGGTGGAAGTGTGGTCGCGCACATCACGATCGGCTCGGTGAGCGAGTCCGATCTGCTCGCGCGGATCATCCCGATGTTCGGGGACAGCCCGCACGCCGGCTCCGGGGTCGTCGTGCCACCCGGTGACGACGCCGCCGTGCTCGCGACGAGCGGGTCGATCGTCCTGTCGACCGACTCGATGGTGCGCGGACGGGACTGGCGCGACGACTGGTCGAGCGGTCACGACGTGGGCCTCAAGGTCGTCGCCCAGAACGTCGCGGACATCGGCGCCATGGGGGCCGTGCCGACCGGTCTGCTCGTCTCGGTCGCCGCCGACCCCGGCACCGAGCTCGACTGGGTCCTCGACCTCACCCGGGGAATCGCCGACGGGGCCGAGGACGCCGGGTGTCCGGTGCTCGGGGGAGACCTCTCGTCCGCGCCCGAGGGTGTCGTCGTCGTGGCGCTCACGGCGTTCGGCGACCTGCAGGGTCGCGCGCCCGTCCTCCGCTCCGGTGCCCGGCCCGGTGACGTCGTCGCGGTGTGCGGCTCGCTCGGGTGGTCCGGTGCCGGTCTCTCCCTGTATGCCGGGGGAGCGCAGGACCCGATCTCGGCACCGGTGAGGGGTCGTCACCTCGCCCGCGTCGATGCCGCCGCGTCGCTGCTCATGTGGTTCCACCGGTCGCCCCGGCCGCCGTTCGAGTCCGGACCCGTGGCGGCGGACGCCGGAGCCACCTCGATGATCGACCTCTCCGACGGGCTCGTGCGCGACGGTGGTCGGATCGCCGCCGCCAGCTTCGTCGAGCTCGCGCTCGACGAGGACGTCCTCCGTCGCGAGTTCCTCGCCGGGCCGGTCGATCTGGCGCTGGGCGACGACGCGGGGTGGCGCCAGGTGCTCTCCGGTGGCGAGGAGCACTCGCTGCTCGCGACCTTCCCCGAGGGAGCCGTGCCGCAGGACCCGCACGCGCCGTGGACCGTCATCGGCCGGGTCGTCGAGGCCGGCGCCGAGGGGCCGCGGGTCACCGTCGGTGGAGCCGTGCCGAGCGTGACCGGCTGGGACCACTTCGCCGGCTGACCGGCATACCCCTCCCGCCCCATCACTCTCGTCCCGACTTTCCCGCCCGAAGTGGGTTGGTCGCACTGGAGGCGGGAACGGTTGTGCTGCGAAGTGCGCTGTTCCCATCCGAAGTGGCCGGCCGTGCGTCGCGAACCCGGGCATGCGAGAGGGCGCCGACCGGAAGTCCGGACGGCGCCCTCTCGGGTACGGCTAGGGGGTCAGCGCTTGACCTTGCCGGCCTTGAGGCAGGACGTGCAGACGTTGAGACGCTTCGGCGTCACGCCCTTGTCGCCGACGAGAGCCTTCACGCGCTGGATGTTCGGGTTCCAGCGACGCTTGGTGCGGCGGTGCGAGTGCGAGATGCTGTGGCCGAAGCCGGGTCCCTTGCCGCAGACATCGCAGTTGGCAGCCACGGTGGATCTCCTTGAAGTCAGGTGTCAAACGAGACCGACTGGATGGCCAGCCGTCTCAGGTCAGTGGATTCCGGTGCCCGCCCCGGATGGGGCTCACGCGGAACCGCTCAAGAGTAGCCGAGTTCGGGTGTGGCTCCAAAACGCGTCGGAGCCGCCCGATAGCCTGCCACCGTGCCAGCCGTTCTCGATGCCGACGCAGCCCGCCTCTGGGGAGCCCTGACCCGCGCCGCGTTCGCGGCGAGGCGCACCGAGATCGACGACCTCAACGTCTTCCCCGTCCCGGACGGCGACACCGGCACCAACCTCTACCTCACCATGGACGCCGCGATGGGCGAGGTGCGCCGCGAGCACGCGGACCGGGGGATCCTCGGATCGGCGTCTCTCGTCGACGAGGCACGCACGCTCTCGCGAGCCCTGCTCATGTCCGCGCGCGGCAACTCGGGCGTCATCGTCAGCCAGATCGTCGCGGGCATCAGCGCGGTGATCGTCGAGGAGGACCTCGCCGAGGTCGACGGACCCGCCCTCGCCCGCGCGGTCACCCGTGGCGCGGAGCTGGCCCGGGCCAGCGTCGCGCACCCGCAGGAGGGCACGATCCTCAGCGTCGCCGACGCGCTGGCCGAGGCGGCGCGCGAGGCCGCCGACGGTGGTGGCGACGCGGTCGCGGTGGCAGCGGCCGGTGTGGCGGCGGCCGAGGAGGCGTTGGCGCGCACGCCCGAGCAGCTCCCGACCCTCGCCCAAGCAGGAGTGGTCGACGCCGGTGGCGCCGGGTGCCTGCTCATGGTCGAGGCGCTGCACCGGGCCCTCACCGGCTCGTGGACCGACGAGAGCGGCTCCCTCCAGCAGGCGACCGAGGACCTGCTCCTGCCCCGCTCGTCGTGGCACTCCGACGGCGCTGCCGGCAGCGGGTCGGCGCAGGCCAGCCGACCGCGCCCCGGGGGCGACGACCGGATGGACCCGCTCCCCGTCGGCATCGACGGCCCCGCGTTCGAGGTGATGTACCTCCTCGAGGACAGCGACGCCGACCGGGTCGGTCGACTCACCACGGCCCTCGACGGGCTCGGCGACTCTCTGCTCGTCGTCGGCGGCCCGGAGCTCTGGAACGTCCACGTCCACGTCGACGACGTCGGTGCGGCCATCGAGGCCGGGCTCGACGCCGGACGGCCCCACCGCATCAAGGTCACGCACTTCGCGACCCAGGTGGCGGCCCGCGAGCCGCAGCGGTTCGCCGTCGTCGCCTGCGCCGCCGGCCCCGGCATGGCGGCCGTCCTCGAGGACGCCGGCGCGTTCGTCGTCACGAGCGCCCCCGGCGCACGAGCTTCCGCAGGGCAGCTGCTCGAGGCGATCCGGTCCACCGGTGCCGCCTCCGTGGTCGTCCTGCCCAACGACAAGGACACCCTCATGGCGGCCGAGGTCGCCTGCCGCGCCGCCGACGAGGACGGGCTCGTCACCGCGATCGTCCCGGCGCGCACCGCGGTCCAGGGCCTGGCCGCCCTCGCCGTCGTCGACTTCGACCGAGGCCTGCGCGAGAACGCCATCGCGATGACGGACGCAGCCGTCTCGACCCGTCACGGTGCCGTGTCGATCGCCTCGCGCGAGGTGCTCACGTGGGCCGGGCCGGTCTCGGTGGGCGACGTGCTGGGCATCGTCAGCGGCGATGTCGCCCTCATCGGCGACGACCTGGCAGCCACGGCCAACGAGGTGCTCGACCGGCTCCTGTCCGGCGGCGGAGAGCTCGTGACACTCGTGTCCGGGGTCGACGCCGACGACGCCCTTGTCGACGCCGTCGCCGACCACCTCGCCAAGGACCACGCCGAGGTCGAGGTCGTCCGCCTCGACGGCGGACAGCAGGTCTACCCCCTGCTCCTGGGGGTGGAGTAGCCCGGTGTACTCGGAGACCACCCCGCTCTCCAAGGTCCTCGGCAAGCGCGAGGCCACGAAGTTCCGGACCGCACGCGGCATCACCACCGTCGGCGACCTCCTGGGCTACTGGCCCCGGCGCTACCAGTCGCCCGAGAGCAACCTCGCCGCCGCGACGATCGGCTCCTACATCGTCGCTGTGGCCGAGGTGAAGTCGGCGACGACGCGCACGATGAAGGCCCGACGGGGTCGCATGCTCCAGGCGGTCATCACCGACGGCAGCAAGGACCTCGAGATCACCTTCTTCTCGGCGCACGGCCACGAGGGCAAGCTCGTGCCGGGCACCCGGGCGCTGTTCGCCGGCAAGGTGTCGTCGTTCAACAACCGGCTCCAGCTCGCGCACCCCGGCTACTCGCTGCTCAGCGACTTCGACCGTGGCGAGCGTCGCGACCTCATCCCGATCTACCGCGCCGTGGGCAACCTCCACACGTGGACGGTGACCGAGTGCGTGCGGATGGTGCTCGACCTGCTCGACGAGACTCCCGAGGCGATCCCCGAGCCGATCCTCGACCGGCGCGACCTCATGGACCGCACCGCGGCGCTGCGCGGCATCCACACACCGGCGTCGACCTCCGAGGTGGATGCTGCGCGCCGACGCATGTCCTACGAGGAGGCGTTCGTCCTCCAGGTCGCCCTCGCGCAGCGCCGCGCCCGGCAGGCGCAGGAGTCGACCAAGGCCCGCGTGCCCCGACCCGGTGGGCTGCTCGACGCGTTCGACGCCCGGCTCCCGTTCAGCCTCACCGACGGCCAGCGTGAGATCGGCGAGACCCTGGCCACCGAGATGGCCCGCGACGTGCCGATGCACCGGCTGCTGCAGGGAGAGGTCGGCTCCGGCAAGACCGTCGTCGCCTTGCGGGCGATGCTCGCCGCGGTCGATGCCGGCGGACAGGCAGCCCTGCTCGCACCCACCGAGGTCCTCGCCGCCCAGCACCACCGCTCGATCACCGCGATGCTCGGCGACCTCGCCGAAGGCGGGATGCTCGGCGGGAGCGACATCGGCACCCGCGTCACGCTCCTCACCGGCAGCATGCCAACGGCGTCGCGGCGCAAGGCCATGCTCGACATCGCCAGCGGCGACGCGGGCATCGTCATCGGCACCCATGCCCTCATCCAGGAGCACGTGAGCTTCCAGGACCTTGCCCTCGTCGTCGTCGACGAGCAGCACAGGTTCGGTGTCGAGCAGCGCGACGCGCTGCGCAGCAAGGCTGCCCAGCCTCCCCACGTCCTCGTCATGACGGCCACCCCGATCCCGCGCACCGTCGCCATGACGGTCTTCGGCGACATGGAGACGTCGACACTGAGCGAGCTGCCCGCCGGGCGCGCGCCCATCACGACGCACGTCGTCCCCGAGGGCAAGCCCGGCTGGCTGCAGCGCACGTGGGTGCGCGTCGCCGAGGAGGTGGCGCAAGGTCGTCAGGCCTACGTCGTCTGCCCGCGCATCGGCGACGACGACGAGCCCGACGACGACACAGAGATCTTCGACGCCGACCCGAGCAGCGGGGTCGACGGCGGCGACGCCGACCCCGGTGACGACGGCGGACCCGACGACGGCGACGGCGACCGTGAGGCCCCGCCGCGCCCGCTCGCCTCGGTGCACCGCGTCCACGCCGACCTCGTCGCCAACCCCGCACTCGCCGGGCTGCGCATCGAGATCCTGCACGGTCGTCTCCCCGCGGAGGACAAGGACGCCGTGATGCGCGCGTTCGCCGTCGGCGAGATCGACGTGCTCGTGTCGACGACCGTCATCGAGGTCGGCGTCGACGTCCCCAACGCCAGCGTCATGGTCGTCATGGACGCCGACCGCTTCGGGGTCTCCCAGCTGCACCAGCTCCGCGGCCGGGTCGGTCGTGGTGGCCTCCCCGGACTCTGCCTGCTCGTCCACGCCGGAGCCCCCGACACACCCCACGAGCGGCTCGACGCGGTCGCCGCGACGACCGACGGCTTCGAGCTGTCCCGCATCGACCTGCGGCAGCGTCGCGAAGGAGACATCCTCGGCTCGTCGCAGCACGGTGTGCGCAGCCAGCTGCAGTTCCTCCATGTCCTCGAGGACGAGGACCTCATCGAGGCCGCGCGCGAGGACGCCCACGGCGTCGTCACCGACGACCCCGACCTCACCGCCCACCCCCGGCTCGCCGCGCTCGTCTCGGCGCGGGTCGACGCCGAGCAGGCGGCATACCTGGAACGAGGATGAGGACGTGACCCGCATCATCGCCGGCACCGCCGGTGGCCGAGAGCTCCGGACCCCACCCGGTCGCGGGACGCGTCCGACGAGCGACCGCGTCCGCGAGGCGCTCTTCTCGGCGCTTGAGGCGCGTGACGCGCTGGCCGGCGCGCGCGTCATGGACCTGTATGCCGGCTCCGGCGCCCTCGGTCTGGAGTCCGCCAGCCGTGGCGCGGCCGAGGTCACGCTCGTCGAGTCGGACCGGCCGGCGGCGTCGGTCATCAGGGACAACGCGGGCCGGCTCGGTCTGCGCGCCACCGTCCTGCCGATGACGGTGGCGTCGGCGCTCGGTGGCGCCCCGCGGCCGCTGGACCTCGTCTTCCTCGACCCGCCCTACGACCTCGGCGAGGAGGCCCTCGCCGGCAACCTCGCGACCTTGGTCGAGCGGGGCTGGCTCGACGACGACGCGCTCGTCGTCGTCGAACGCTCGAAGCGCTCGGCTGAGCCGACCTGGCCCGAGGGGCTCGTGCCCGAACGCGTCAAGAAGTACGGCGAGACCGTGATCTGGTACGCCGTCCGGACCGTCGGGTCCCAGTGACCCGAAAGCGCTTCTGATCAGCCAGAATGCGGGGATGAGCGACTACGAGATCCCCCGTCCGACCAGTGGTGACGTCCTCGACCTCATCCTGGCCGATCACCGTCTGTTCGAGGACCTCATCCGTGAGGCCCGCCGCAACGACTCCGACCGCGCCGCGGCACGCACGGCACTTGCCGAGCTCATCGTGGCCCACGGCGAGGCCGAGGAGGAGAAGGTCTACCCGACCCTGCGCACCAAGGGGGCCATCGGGGAGCACGAAAAGGAGCACGGCGAGGAGGAGCACGCCGAGATCAACGAGGCGCTCGTCGCCTTCCTCGAGGCCAAGGGCACCGACACCGAGAAGTACGACAACGCCCTCGAGGAGCTCGCCACCGTCCTCAACCACCACGCCAACGAGGAGGAGCAGACGATCGTCAACCCGGCGCGCGAGGACGTCGCGGAGGACGTGCGCGCCGAGCTGGGCGTCGCCTGGGCCACCCGGCGCAACGAGCTGCTCGAGCAGGGCTGCGCCAGCCTCGAGCAGGTGCAGGCCCTGGTCCGCCGCGCGGAGAAGGAGGGCGTCCTCGCCTCGCCGAAGGCGCGCGAGGAGGCCGACGCGATCAAGGAGGACGCCAAGGAGGAGGCCAAGGAGGTCGAGGAGGCCTCCAAGGAGAAGGCCAGGGACTGAGGTGCGGCGGCCCGGGCCGGCGACGTCCCAGTCAGTAGGGTGACGCGCGTGAGCGACAACATCAGGCGCGCCGTCTGCCCGGGCTCGTACGACCCGATCACCGTCGGGCACGTCGACGTCCTCGTCCGGGCCGCAGCGCTCTACGACGAGGTCGTCGTCGCCGTCCTGCACAACCCGGCGAAGTCCGGCACGTTCGACGTCGAGGAGCGGATCGGGTTCATCGAGCGGGCCCTGCCCGCCGAGGCCGCCGCGCACGTGCGGGTCGAGGCCTTCGCCGGACGCCTGCTCGTCGACGTGTGCCGCGACGTCGGCGCCGACGTCATCGTCAAGGGGCTGCGGGGCGGCACCGACTTCGCCTACGAGCTCCCGATGGCGCTCATGAACCGGCATCTCACCGGGGTCGAGACGGTGTTCCTGCCCGGGGCGCCCGACCTCGAGCACGTGTCGAGCTCGCTGGTCAAGGAGGTCGCGCGGTTCGGGGGAGACGTCGCCGGGCTCGTCCCCGACGAGGTCCTCGGCGCACTGAAGGCGAAGTTCGCCACCGGCGCCTGACCCGCGCGGGGTGGGCGCGGGTCCCATGCTCTGCATGGGCCGGCATACGACGGCGTCCGCAGGAGTGGTCGAGAAGGTGACCACCGGTACGGACGCACCGGGAGCGACGGCTGACCGCATTTGGGCAGGCGGCACCCCCTCCGGTACCTTTGACCTTCGGTCTGCGTCAGCCGTGACGACCGACCGAACCACTCGACCTAGGCATGAGGAAATGAACCGTCTCGATCCTCGGTCTCCTCTGGTGCTCGACACCAAGGAGGTCGGCCGGCGACCCGGCTCGATGGCGGAGCTCTCTCGTGAGGTCGAGGCACCAGCCGAGTTCGGCACGGAGGTGCTGCGCGTCGCCGAGGGGGAACCCTTGGACCTGGACGTGCGGCTCGAGTCCGTCGTCGAGGGCGTCCTGGTCACCGGTTCGGTCCAAGGAACGGCGACCGGCGCCTGCGTGCGGTGCCTGGACCCGATCAGCCACGACGTGGATGCCCGGTTCCAGGAACTGTTCGCCTACGCCGATCGCAACGCCCACCACCAGGAGGTGGGCGACGAGGACGCAGCCGGGGAGTACCTCATCGAGGACGGTCTCATCGACCTCGAGCCGGTGCTCCGGGACGCGGTGGTGCCTGCACTGCCGTTCCAGCCCGTGTGTCGCCCGGACTGCCCGGGGTTGTGTTCCGAATGCGGAATCCACCTCGCGGAGGACCCGGGTCACGCACATGACGTGATCGACCCCAGGTGGGCGGCGCTCACGGACCTCGGGTCCGAGCCGTCCGCGAAGCAGACAGAGAAGAGGACCTGACGTGGCTGTTCCGAAGCGGAAGACGTCGCGCTCCAACACGCGCCACCGCCGTGCCAACTGGAAGGCCACGCCGGTCACCCTGACCACGTGCCCCCAGTGCAAGGCCCCCATGCAGCCGCACGTGGCCTGCCCGTCCTGCGGCAGCTACAACGGCCGCCAGTACGGCGTGGCCGAGCGCACCGAGCACCAGGGCTGAGCCCACTCCTCATGGGGAGGGGCACGCAGCGCCCTGCGGCGCTCACGCCGCTGCGCCCCGTCGATGAGCTCCACCAGCACCTCACCGAGGTGACTGGTGGAGACATCGACGAGGCGCTGCTCGGTCGTGCCCTGACACATCGGTCGTACGCGTACGAAGCCGGGGGGATCCCGCACAACGAGCGCCTCGAGTTCCTCGGGGACTCGGTGCTCGGCCTCGTCGTCACCGACACGCTCTACACGACGCACCCCGACCTCACCGAGGGCCAGCTCGCCAAGCTGCGGGCCGCCGTGGTCAACATGCGTGCCCTCGCGGCGGTGGGGCGCACCCTCGGGCTCGGGGACTACCTCCTGCTCGGTCGGGGTGAGGAGTCCACGGGCGGTCGCGACAAGGACTCGATCCTCGCCGACACCGTCGAGGCCGTCATCGGTGCGACCTACTCCAGCGCCGGCATGCCCGCCGCCGCCGAGCTCGTGCACCACCTGCTCGACCCGCTCATGGCGCGGTCGGCCACCCTCGGCGCCGGACTCGACTGGAAGACCAGCCTGCAGGAGATCTGCGCCCTGCACTCCGCCGGTCCGGTCGAGTACTCCGTGCAGGAGGAGGGCCCCGAGCACTCCAAGACGTTCACCGCCCAGGTGCTCGTCGACGGCGTCGAGCACGGCAGCGGCGTCGGTCGCACGAAGAAGGACGCCGAGCAGCAGGCCGCCGCCCAGGCGTGGCAGGCGCTGCGCGACCGCCACGGCGACGGCCTCTCGACCGCCCCGCTGCCAGACCTCGGCTGACCGCGAGCGACTGCACCCGTGCCCGAGCTGCCCGAGGTCGAGGTCGTCCGACGCGGTCTGGCTGACCACGTCGTCGGACGCCGCATCACCACGGCCTCCTTCACCGGCGCCCGCGTCGCGCGCCGGCACGTCCCGGGCCCGGCCGACCTCGCCGACCGGATCGCGGGGTCGACGGTCCTTCAGGCACGGCGGCGAGGCAAGTATCTCTGGCTCGTCCTCGCCGAGGACCGCGACGAGACCGACCGCGAGTCGGTCTCGGCGATCGGTCTCATCGCTCACCTCGGCATGAGCGGCCAGCTGCTCGTCGAGTCGAGCGAGGCACCGGACGAGAAGCACCTGCACGCCCGGTTCACCTTCGCGGACGGCGACCCCGAGCTGCGATTCGTCGACCAGCGCACCTTCGGCGGCTTCGCGCTGGACGAGCTCGGCGACGACGGCGTGCCTCACCAGATCCGGCACATCGCACCCGACCCCTTCGAGACGGCCTACGACCAGGCCGCCGTGGTCCGTCGCATCAAGGCGAGCGACAGCGCGGTCAAGCGGATGCTCCTGCACCAGGGCGTCGTCTCGGGCGTCGGCAACATCTATGCCGACGAGGCGCTGTGGCGCGCGCAGGTCCACGGGGAGCGCCCCGGGAGCAGCCTCACCAAGCCGACGATCTCACGCATCCTCGACCACGCTCGCGATGTCATGGCGGCGGCACTGCTCGAGGGCGGGACGAGCTTCGACGCGCTCTACGTCAACGTCAACGGTGCCTCCGGCTACTTCGACCGGTCGCTGCACGCCTACGGCCAGGAGGGGGAGCCGTGCGACCGGTGCGGAACCCCGATCCGGCGCGAGCAGTTCATGAACCGCTCGTCGTTCAGCTGTCCGCGCTGTCAACCGCGTCCGCGTGGTTCTCG
This sequence comes from Knoellia sp. LjRoot47, assembly GCF_964253435.1. Taxonomy (NCBI): domain Bacteria; kingdom Bacillati; phylum Actinomycetota; class Actinomycetes; order Micrococcales; family Intrasporangiaceae; genus Knoellia; species Knoellia sp. LjRoot47. The sequence goes on along the minus strand of NZ_CAXUQS020000003.1, from coordinate 146,580 downwards.
GCCCACGACAGCGCGATGAGGGCGCGCAGCGCGCTGGGGTCGACCGCGTCGAGGGCCTTGAGGTAGAGGCAGCCCTTGCCGGTCGTGTGCGGACCGAGCTGCTCGAGCAGCTCGGCGTGCGACCCCCCGAGGGTGAGGCCGTAGAGGACGAGCGCCGCCCTGCGGGCGGCGAGCCCGACCGCGAACCACTCGCGCTGCCTGCCGTCGGCGGTGGTGTAGGGCTGGCGGCCGAAGCCGACCATCGAGCTGCCCCACATCACCGGCTCGGCGCCGGTGACCTCGCGCATCAGGGCCACGACCGACTGTGCGTCCTCACGCCGTCGTGCGGGGACGATGCCGGCGAGGTGGGTCTCGACGTCACCGGACCCGGGCCGGGTGACGCGGTCGCCGTGGTCGGGCGTCGTCACGGGAGCGGGAGCTCCTTGAGCGTCACGGCTCGTCCCGTATGCCGTTCGCTCAGGTCCGCGAACGCCTGCCGGATCGTCTTGGCGTAGAGGTGGGCGCCGACGAGCGAGGGGTGGATGCCGTCGGACTGCAGCTGCCCGGTGGTGTCGTCGAGCGCGGCGTCCCAGTCGGCGACGGCGACGTTGTCGCGGCCCTTGGCGAGCTCCCTCAGGGCGGCGTTGTCGCCGGCGATCCGGTTGAGCTTGCCGTGCAGGGTGACGAGCACGACCATGCGGTCGGGACCGAGGGCGTCGAGCGTGGCGCGTGCCGTGTCGAGGTCGGTGCCGGCGTTGGTGCCCAGGGCAAGGACGACGGCCCGACGGGTGCCGGCGCCACGTGCGGTGACGACCTTGAGCCCTTCGGACCACTGCCGGTTGGAGCGGGCGTCCATGCGGATGCCGGGGAAGTAGTAGCGCAGGGCGTGGACGCTGCCGACCATCATCGAGTCGCCATAGCCGTCGATCTCGGCGCCGGTGGGCATCGCCCACGTCTGCTTTCCCGCCGCAGGCCTCGTCGAGGCGGCGGACTTCGGTGGCGCCGGCGTCGCCCCCGTGGTGCCGGAGCCGGTCGTGCCACCCGAGGCGGCAGCGCTCGGCCCGACCCGGGCCGCAGCGGCGTTGGCGTCGAGGATCTGCTCGACGCGGGTGCGGGTCGGCGCGGTGAGCAGGACGGCGGTGAGGGCGACGGCGAGCACAGCGATGCTCGCCCAGACGACACGCGCGGTGCGGGTGCCGGCGTACCGGATCGTGTGGAGCGCGTGGCGCGCCGTGCCCCGGAAGCCGCGACGACGGACAGGGGTCTCGATGAAGCGGTAGGACAGGTCCGCGACGGCCACGGTGACGACGACGCACCACAGGCGCGACCAGAGGTAGTCGTCGGCGGTGCGCTCGGCCCAGGCGAGGTCGGCCTCGACGATGAGGATGACCGGCCAGTGCCAGAGGTAGAGGCCGTAGGAGCGTTCGCCGACCCAGCGCAGCACGGGCAGGTCGAGCACCGAGCGCAGGGGAGTGGGCCGCTCGATGACTCCGAGCACGAGGACGGCGGTGGCGAGCGAGGCGAGCAGGATGCCGCCGCGGAAGGTGAACGCCGTCGACTCGTCGAGCAGGCCGACGAGCGCGACGAGCACGACGGCCGCGCCGGCGACGACGGGAACGCGGACCCGCTGCCACCCCGGGGTCGATGTCCAGGCCCGGTGCGGCGCGGCCCACGCGAACGCCAGCGCCGCTCCGAGCATGAGGCCCATGAGGTGGGTGTCGGTGCCGTAGTAGACGCGGGTCGCCCCGAGCGAGGGGTCGAAGCGCACGGCCATGAGGACGGCCGAGGTGACGGCGAGGGCGACGGCGACGCCGGCCCGCGCCCGGGACGAGGGGGCGAGACGCAGCAGCACGAGCGCAACCACCGGCCACACGAGATAGAACTGCTCCTCGACCGCGAGCGACCACAGGTTCATGAGGAGCTGCGGCGCGGTGCTGTGGAAGTAGTCGGACCCGGCGGCGATCTCGAGCCAGTTGCTCGTGAAGGTCAGGGCCCCGAGCGACTGCCGGCCGATGCCGACGAGCAGGTCGCTCTCGGCGACTCGGGCCAGCAGGATGACGCTCGGGACGAGGACGAGCAGCGCGGGGAGCAGGCGGCGGGCGCGGCGGGTCCAGAAGCCGCGCAGGTCGACCCGACCCTCGCGGGCGTGCTCGCGCACGAGCAGCGTGGTGATGAGGAACCCGGAGATGACGAAGAAGACGTCGACGCCCAGGAACCCGCCGGGCAGCCAGCGCGGGTCGAGGTGGAAGAGGAGCACGGCGACGATCGCCACCGCGCGCAGGCCGTCGAGACCGGGGATGCGGCCGCCCGGACGCGATGCGGCCGCGCCCGGCGGGGGTGCGGAGGTCGCGGCCCCGGGCCCGATCGACGGGCTGTCCACGCTCATGCCCTCAGGTTATGGAGGCCCACCGACAGGGGCGTGGAGGCGCGCTGGGAAGGGGGCGACCTACGATCGGCGCCATGGAGACCAGCCTGGACCCTCGCGACGACGGCCTGCAGCCGGTCCGCGTCACCGTGAGCGTGCGGGGGCGCGTGCAGGGCGTAGGGTTCCGCTGGTGGACGCGTGCCCGTGCCCTCGAGCTCGGCCTCGCCGGCTCGGCCCGCAACACCGACGACGGGCGGGTCGAGGTCGTGGCCCAGGGGTCGCGTGGCGCCGTCGAGCGGCTCGTCCGGCTCCTGTCCGAGGAGCCGTCGACGAGGCACCGTCCGGGGTCCGTCGTCTCGGTGTCCACGCCCCTGGAGAGCGAGCCCCGTGCCGGCGTCACGGGGTTCGTCGAGAGGTGAGCGGAACCCCGGCAGGTGGCCGCGGGCACCGTGCTCGAACGGTCCGGCATACCGGGTCGTGGGACGTGGGGGACCCGGAGCGGCGCACGTTCCTACGATGGGTCGATGAGCGACGTCCCTCCCGAGCTGGTCCGCCTCCGGTCGAGCATCGACAACATCGACGCGGCCCTCGTACACCTGCTCGCCGAGCGGTTCAAGTGCACCCAGCAGGTCGGTGAGCTCAAGGCGACCGAGGGCCTGCCGCCCGCCGACCCTGCCCGCGAGGAGCGCCAGATCACTCGGCTGCGGGCGCTGGCCGACGAGAGCGGGCTCGACCCGGAGTTCGCCGAGAAGTTCATCAACTTCGTCATCGCCGAGGTCATCCACCACCACGAGTCGATCGCCAAGGGCTGACCGCCCTCACCGGCGTCGGAGTCCCACCAGCCACTGCCGTCACAGGCAACGCAGGGTCTCCCGCACGTCCCGGGCGGGCCGTGCCCCCGCCGGTACAGTGACGGCGTCGTCCCGTCCGCATGTCCCCAGAAGAACCGAGAGCCACCGCGTGTACGTCAAGAGCCTGACCCTCAAGGGGTTCAAGTCCTTCGCCTCGGCCACGACCATGCGGCTCGAGCCCGGCATCACGTGCATCGTCGGACCCAACGGCTCCGGCAAGTCCAACGTCGTCGACGCCCTCGCCTGGGTCATGGGGGAGCAGGGCGCCAAGACGCTGCGCGGCGGCAAGATGGAGGACGTCATCTTCGCGGGCACCGCCGGTCGCCCGCCGCTCGGCCGCGCCGAGGTGAGCCTGACGATCGACAACACCGACGGTGCGCTGCCGATCGACTACACCGAGGTGACGATCACCCGGACGATGTTCCGCAACGGCGGCTCCGAGTACGCCATCAACGGCACTCCCAGTCGCCTCCTCGACATCCAGGAGCTCCTCTCCGACAGCGGCATCGGCCGCGAGATGCACGTCATCGTCGGGCAGGGCCAGCTCGACGCCGTGCTCCGCGCGACCCCCGAGGAGCGTCGCGGCTTCATCGAGGAGGCCGCCGGCGTCCTCAAGCACCGCAAGCGCAAGGAGCGCGCGCTGCGCAAGCTCGACGCGATGGAGGCCAACCTCACCCGCGTCCACGACCTCACCGGCGAGATCCGGCGCCAGCTCGGCCCGCTCGGTCGCCAGGCCGAGGCCGCGCGCAAGGCCGCCGTGATCCAGGCCGAGGCGCGCGACGCCCGGCTCCGCCTCCTCGCCGACGACCTCGTCCAGCTCACGTCGACCCTCGAGCAGGAGGTCGCGGACGAGACCGCGCTCATCGAGCGCCGCACGACCGTCGAGAACGCCCTCGAGTCGCTGCGCTCGCGGATCACTGAGATCGAGCGCCAGGCCGCCGACGCCGCTCCCGAGCTGGGGCGCTCGCAGGACCGCTTCGTCCGGCTCCAGTCGCTGCGCGACCGCCTCGAGTCCACGGCCTCGGTGGCCCGTGAGCGCGTGCGACTGCTCAGCCAGGACGACGTCGACGAGACGACCTCGGGACGCGACCCCGAGGAGCTGCGCGCCCAAGCCGCCCAGGCCCGCGAGGCCGAGCAGAAGCTCGCCGCCGAGGTCGCCACCGCGGCCGAGCAGCTCGCCGCCGCCGTCACCGCCCGCGAAGCAGCCGAGAGCGCGTATGCCGGTGAGCAGCAACGCTTGTCGCGTCTGGCTCGCGCTGCCGCCGACCGTCGCGAGGGGTTGGCCAAGCTCGCCGGCCAGGTCGGTGCGCGACGCAGCCGGATCGAGGCGGGGGAGGCCGAGATCGGCCGGCTCCGCGGGATCATCGAGGCCTCGCTGGCGCGTGCGACGGAGGCCGAGCAGGAGTTCGCCCGACTCGAGGGCACGGTCGCCCACGACGAGGAGGGCGAGGAGGGCCTCGACAGCGCCTACGAGACCGCCGCCGAGGAGCTCGCCACCGTCGAGACCAGGATCGCCGAGCTCGAGACCGTCGAGCGCGAGGCCGAGCGCGAGCGTTCGTCCGCCGCCGCCCGCGTCGAGGCGCTCGAGCTGAGCCTGCGCCGCAAGGACGGCGCGGCCGCGCTGCTCGCCGCGTCCGAGGGCTCCGGGGACGGCGACCGTGACCACGGCATCGTCGGCACCGTCGCCTCGCTGCTCCAGGTGAGCGGCGGGCACGAAGGTGCCGTCGCGGCAGCGCTCGGCTGGGCGTCCGAGGCGCTCGCCGTCGGCACCGCCCAGGACGCCGCCCGTGCGGTCACCACCCTCCGCGAGGAGGACCACGGCCGCGCCACCCTGCTCGTCGGCGACACCGCCGCCCCGTCGGACCGTTCGCGCTGGCCCGCGCTCGACGGCTCGGCCGTCTGGGCGCGTGACGTCGTCGACGCTCCCGGCTCCGTGCGTCCGGCCGTCGAGCAGCTGCTCGACCTCGTCGCCCTCGTGCCGAGCGCGGAGCACGCCCTCGCACTCGTCGCCCGGGGTGAAGGCATCACCGCGGTGACCGCCGACGGCGACGTCTTCGCTCCGGGGTGGGTCCGCGGCGGCTCGAGCAGCGGCCAGTCGCTCCTCGAGGTCCAGTCGGCGCTCGAGGACGCCCAGTCGGCAGCAGCCGCCGCGACGACCAAGGGGGAGCAGGCCCGCTTCGCCCTCGTCGCCGAGCGCGAGAAGGCCGCCTCCGTCACGGCCCGTGTCGAGGCCGCCCTCGAGGCGCTGCACGACAGCGACGCCCGCATGGCCGCCGTCGCCGAGCAGCTCGGCGGTCTCCAGTCGACGATCCGCACGAGCCGCGCCGAGGTCGAGCGCACCGAACGCACCATCGCCGACGCGGAGTCCGCGCTCGAGACCGACCGCCTCGAGGAGGCCGCCCTGTCGGCGCGTCTCGAGGAGGCCAGCGGCGAGCCGACCGAGTCCGAGGAACCCTCGACCGACGAGCGCGACGCTCTCGAGCTCGCCGCCAGCCGCGCCCGTACCGCCGAGACCGAGCTGCGCCTCACCCTGCGCACCAAGGAGGAGCGGGCCCGCTCGCTCAAGGGACGCGCGGACTCGCTCGAGGGCGCTGCCCGCAACGAGATCCAGGCCCGCGAGAAGCTCCGCCAGCGCCAGGAGCGCCGCCGTCGAGAGGCGACCATCGCCGACGCGGTGAGCCAGGCCGCGGCATACGCGACCGAACGGATGGCGACCGCGCTGGTCCGGGCCGCGCGGCTGCGCGACGAGGCCGAGGTCGAGCGCACCCGGCGCGACGCCGCCGTCCGCGAGCTGCGCACCGAGATGGGCACGCACCAGGACGAGCTGCGCGACCTCACCGACTCCGCCCACCGTGACGAGGTCGCCCGTGCACGCCAGGTCGCCCGGATCGAGCAGCTCCAGACCAAGGCGGTCGAGGAGCTGGGGATGGATCCGGACGTCCTCATGGAGGACTACGGACCGCACCAGCCGATCCCGTTCATCGCCGGGCCCGACCACCAGGGCGACGTGCCGATGCCCTCGGCGTTCGTGCGCGACGACCAGGAGAAGCGGCTGCGCCGGGCCGAGCGCGGACTGTCGGCGTTGGGTCGGGTCAACCCGCTGGCGCTCGAGGAGTTCGCGGCGCTCGAGGAGCGGCACAAGTTCCTCACCGAACAGCTCGAGGACCTCAAGAAGTCCAAGCGCGACCTCCTCGACATCGTCAAGGAGGTCGACGAGCGGGTCGAGCAGGTCTTCACGCAGGCCTACCACGACACCGCGGAGCAGTTCGAGCGCGTCTTCCAGCGGCTCTTCCCGGGCGGCTCGGGACAGCTCGTCCTCACCGACCCCGCCGACATGCTCACGACCGGCATCGAGGTCGAGGCGCGTCCGCCCGGCAAGAAGGTCAAGCGCCTGTCGCTGCTCTCCGGTGGCGAGCGCTCGCTCGTCGCGGTGGCCCTGCTCGTCGCGATCTTCAAGGCGCGGCCCAGCCCGTTCTACATCATGGACGAGGTCGAGGCCGCCCTCGACGACACCAACCTCGGCCGGCTCATCACGCTCTTCGAGGAGCTGCGCGACAGCAGCCAGCTCATCGTCATCACCCACCAGAAGAAGACGATGGAGATCGCCGACGCCCTCTACGGCGTGAGCATGCGCGGCGACGGCATCACCACCGTGGTCTCGCAGCGCATCCGCGACGTCGCCGCCACCGCCTGAGGGGCCGGGTCAGCGCTGGTTGACGAAGCCGAACGTGCTGAGCGGCCAGATGCGGAAGACCACGGGGCCGACGACACGGTTCATCGGGACGAACCGCGCGCAGCCCTCGGCCTCGGTGCCGCCACGGCAGTTGACGACGGAGTCGGCCGACTGCGACCGGTGGTCACCGAGGACGAGCAGCCGGTCGGACGGGACGCGGATCTCGGGGAAGCAGCGTGAGGACCGCGGCGAGGTCTCGCAGGTGAGGTCGGACGGACGGAACTCGTGGTCCTCGAAGACGTAGTCCTCGTCGAGCGCGTCGCCGTTGACGACGACGTGGCCCTGCGAGTCGCAGCACCGCACCCGGTCGCCGGGCATGCCGATGACGCGCTTGACCGTGTAGGCCGAGCTCGACGGACCGATGCCGGTGACGTCCCCGACCTTGCGCACCGCGTCCTTGACGACGTTGCCGGTCGGCCGGAGCCGGGCGTCCTGCCAGTTCTCACCGTGCGAGAAGACGACGACGTCGCCGCGCTCCACGGTGGAGTCGGTGCGGTTGACGACGATCCGGTCGCCGATGCGCAGCGTCTCCTCCATCGACTGCGACGGCACGCCGAACGGCTTGACGACAAAGCTCTGGACCAGCGCGACGACGACCACGGCGAGCAGGATCTCGAAGCCCACGGGAAGCCTGCGACGGCGGCGCTCGGGGGCCGCGTGCGGGGTCGTCAGGGTCACCGGGCGAGCCTACGTCGTGCGGCGGTGGGGCGCGCGCCCTGACCACGCGCGGGGTGTCGTTTTGATAGGTCGGGTCCTCATAGGACACCCTTGAGGCATGGTCGCCCTCATCATCGGCATGCTCATCTGCGTCGGACTCGCCCTCGCCGTCGTCGCCCTCGTGGCGATCCCGGCCCGGCGACAGGGGCGCGACATCCTCACGCCCAAGGGCGAGGAGGTCGTCATCGCGCTCAAGGAACGCCAGCAGTCGGCCCGCCAGCGCCTCGAGCGAGACGACGAGGCCGCACCGGCCGAGGGCGGCCCCGCCGCCGAGGCTCGCCCGGTCGACGGTGCCCCCGACGCGCCCGCAGTCCACGCCGACGCCGGCGCGCGTTCCTGATGCGCTCGGGGATCGACCTCACTGCCGGCGACCCCACGGTCCGCCCCCAGGACGACCTCTTCGGACACGTCAACGGCACCTGGGTCAAGCAGACCGAGATGCCCGCCGACCGCGGCCGCTACGGCAGCTTCGACCAGCTGCGCGAGAAGGCCGAGGAGCGCGTCCGCGACATCATCACGCAGGTCGCCGATGGCAGCCCCGAGGCCGGCACCGTCGCACGCAAGGTCGGTGACCTCTACACCTCGTTCATGGACGAGGCCCGCATCGAGGACCTCGGCGCCGCGCCCCTGGCGCCCTTCCTCACCGCGATCGACGACGTGTCGAGCCCGAGCGACGTCATGGCGGCGCTCGGCAGGTTCCTGCGCGCCGGGGTCGACGGGCTCGTCCACCCCATCGTCAACACCGACGACCGCGACTCCAGCCGCTACGTCGTCTACCTCGAGCAGGGCGGCATCGGCCTTCCCGACGAGGCCTACTACCGCGACCCGCAGCACGCGGCGATCCGTGCGGCGTACCCGGGTCACCTCGCGCGGATGCTCACCCTCACCGGTGTGTATGCCGGTGACGCGGCCGCCGCTGCCGCCGACCGGGTCGTCGACCTCGAGACCCGCATCGCGGCCTCCCACTGGGACCAGGTCGCCAACCGCGACGCGGTGAAGACCTACACGCTCGTCGACCGTGACGGTCTGGCCGAGCTGACCCCCGGTGTCGACTGGGACGCCTACCTCGCGGCTGCGCAGGCCCCCGCCGGCGCCTTCGACCAGGTCATCGCGCGCCAGCCCGACCACCTGCGGTCGATGGCCTCGGCGCTCACCGAGGTCGACATCGCCACCTGGCAGGACTGGCTGCGCTGGCGGGTCGTGCACGCCCTTGCCCCCTACCTCGCCGATGCCGTCGTCGCCGAGAACTTCGACTTCTACGGCCGCACGCTCTCCGGCGTCCCGCAGATCCGCGACCGCTGGAAGCGTGGCGTGGGACTTGTCGAAGACGCGCTCGGTGAGGCCGTCGGGCAGCTCTACGTCGAGAAGCACTTCCCGCCGCGCGCCAAGGAGCGGATGGTCGAGCTCGTGGCCAACCTCGTCGAGGCGTTCCGCCGCGACTTCGAGGGCCTGGAGTGGATGGGCGTCGAGACCCGCCGCGAGGCGCTGGCCAAGCTCGGGTCGTTCACCCCCAAGATCGGCTACCCCGACCGGTGGCGCGACTACTCCTCGCTCGAGGTCGACGCCGCGGACCTCGTCGGCAACGTCGCCCGGGCCTCGGCCTTCGAGGTCGACCGCAACCTCGCCAAGCTCGGCGGACCGGTCGACCGCGACGAGTGGTTCATGACCCCGCAGACCGTCAACGCCTACTACAACCCGGGTCTCAACGAGATCGTCTTCCCTGCGGCCATCCTCCAGCCCCCGTTCTTCGACGTGGACGCCGACGACGCCGTCAACTACGGCGGCATCGGTGGCGTGATCGGCCACGAGATCGGTCACGGCTTCGACGACCAGGGCTCGCAGTACGACAAGGACGGCAACCTCCGCAACTGGTGGAGCGACACCGACCGGGCGAACTTCGACGAGCGCTCGCAGCGGCTGATCGCCCAGTTCGACGCCCTCGAGTCGCGTGACGCCCCTGGCCACAAGGTCAACGGCGCGCTCACGGTCGGCGAGAACATCGGCGACCTCGGCGGGCTGACGATCGGGCACGCGGCATACCGGATCTCGACCGAGGGGAGCGACGCTCCCGTCATCGACGGGCTGACCGGCGACCAGCGCTTCTTCTTCGGCTGGGCGCAGGTGTGGTGCGGCATGGCTCGCGAGGCCGAGGCGGTCCGCCTCCTCGCCATCGACCCGCATGCGCCGATGGACCTGCGCGCCAACGCGGTGCGCAACCTCACCGAGTTCCACGAGGCGTTCAACGTCCAGGAGGGCGACGGCATGTGGGTCGCCGAGGACGAGCGGGTCCGCATCTTCTGAGGGCGGGTGCGAGGATGGCGACGTGAGCGCCATCGACACCTTCTGGGAATTCTTCGCCGTCGCGGTCGGCCTGCTGGTCGTCCTCGGAGGCCTCGCCGCGACCTTCCTGCGAGGGCGGGGCGGAGCCACCAAGGACCTCCCACGGGAGCGTCCGACGACGCCGTCCGCGCCTGCCCCGACGGCCGATGAGGAGCGTGAGGACCGGGCGGAGGGATCCGTCGACACGCTGCCCGGTCCGACCACCGACGACACCGTCGAGGAGACGCTCCCGCCGGTCACCGTCCCCGAGGTCGAGCGCCCGGAGGCGCCGCAGACCCGTCTGCAGCGGCTGCGGGCACGGCTGGCGCGCTCCAACACCGCTCTCGGTCAGGGGCTCCTGGCGCTGCTCTCGCGCGGCGACCTCGACGAGGCCGCCTGGGAGGACGTCGAGGACACGCTCCTCACCGCCGACCTCGGCGTCGAGGCGACGACCGAGCTCGTCGACTCGCTGCGCACCAAGGTCAAGGTCCACGGCAACGCCGACGAGGCGACCGTCCGAGGCTGGCTGCGCGAGGAGCTCGTGACGCTCGTCGACCCCTCGATGGACCGTTCGGTCGCCTCGTCCCGCGTCGACGGACGTCCCGCCGTGATCGTCGTCGTCGGCGTCAACGGCACCGGCAAGACCACCACCGTGGGCAAGCTCGCCCGCGTGCTCGTGGCCGAGGACAAGGACGTCGTCCTCGGTGCGGCGGACACCTTCCGGGCTGCCGCGGCCGACCAGCTCCAGACCTGGGGCGAGCGCGTCGGGGTGCCCACGGTCCGCTCGGACCGCGAGGGCGCCGATCCCGCGGCCGTGGCCTTCGACGCCGTCAAGGGAGCCGCCGAGCTCGAGGCCGACGTCGTCATCATCGACACCGCAGGGCGCCTCCACAACAAGGTCGGCCTCATGGACGAGCTCGGCAAGGTCAAGCGCGTCATCGAGAAGCAGAGCCCGATCGACGAGGTCCTGCTCGTCCTCGACGCCACGACCGGCCAGAACGGCCTGCGCCAGGCCGAGGTGTTCAGCCAGGTCGTCGGCATCACCGGCATCGTCCTCACCAAGCTCGACGGCACCGCCAAGGGCGGCATCGTCGTCGCGGTCCAGCGCAAGCTCGGGGTCCCGGTCAAGCTCATCGGGCTCGGTGAGGGTCCCGACGACCTCGCGCCGTTCGATCCCGAGGGCTTCGTCGACGCCATCATCGACTGATGGCGGGCAGCGACCGTCCTGACGGCCCGGCCACCGGCGGCGTCCAGGGCACCCCCCACAGCTCCGACGCCCCTGTCGGCCCGGTCGTGCCGGTCGACCCCGTGGCCCGGCGCAGGCAGGGCGCCGCGCTGCTCGCGTGCGGCGAGGTGACCCTGCGGCTCGCCTCCCGCCCGGAGGTCGCGGCAGCCTGGGACCGGGAAAGCGCGTGCGCCGGCATGAGCGTCGGAGGGCTGACCCACCACACGCTGGCCCAGCTCGGCCACGTGGCCCGCGGACTCGCCGCTCCGGCACCCGCCGACGCACCCGTCATCGCCCTGCTCGACCACTACACCCGCGCCCCGTGGGTCGAGGCGTCGCGTCGCGGCGAGGTCGACCCCGAGCAGAACCGCACCGACGACGAGGCGGCGAGGGTGGGTCAGGAGGCCGTGGTGGCTCAGGCTCGCGACCACCTCGAGGCGCTGCCCGAGCTCCTCGCCCGGCGGCGCGACCCCGACGTCATCCACATCCCGTGGCAGGGCTGGTCGCTGCCGACGACCGAGCACCTCGCGACCCGGATGATGGAGATGGTCGTCCACGGCGACGACCTCGCGGCGAGCGTCGGGCTCGACACCCCCGAGCACGAGCCGGCCGTCGTCGACACGGTGCTCGGTCTCCTCACCGGGGTGTCCCTGCGGCGGCACGGCCAGGTCGCCCTCGTCCGGGCCCTGAGCCGCCCCCAACGTTCGACGGGCGACGTCTCGGCCTTCTGAGCGAGCCGTCACGGGTGGCGCACGGGTGCGCGTACCCTCTCCGCCATGGGCGTGGGGGCGACGAGGCATGACGTGGTGCGGCTGAGCGGGCCGAGCCGGCTGTGGCGGTCGCTGCTCACCGTCGCGCTGCTCGTCCTCTTCTGCGCCGGGTCGCTCGTGGGGAACGACCACTGGTGGCCGTTCAGCCCGTGGCGGATGTTCGCGACGTCGCAGGCGGCCACGGGGTCGGTCTGGTCGACGGGCATCGAGGTCCGCACCGCCGACGACGTGGACACCTGGGTGCCCGCACGGCTCACGCCCGAGAACGTCGGGCTCAACCGTGCCGAGGTCGAGGGTCGGATCCCGCAGATCGAATCCGACCCCTCACGGCTCGGCACCCTCGCCGAGAGCCACGCCAGGTTGCGCCCCTCCGCGCCGCAGTGGGTGGGGCTCAGGGTCGTGCGCCACAAGATCATCGTCGTCGAGCGCGAGACCACGGGTGAGGTCGAGACCGACGTGCTCGCCGAGTGGAGCGCGCGATGACCCGGCTGCGCGACTGGCTCTTCGCACCGATGCCGCTGGCCCGGGTGGCAGTGCTGCGCGTCCTCGTCTTCGCGTTCGTCGTCGTCGACGTCCTCCTGCTCCACACCTCCGGCTGGTACCACGGCGAGGCCGACCCCGTCTGGTACGAACCGCTCGTCATGGGCCAGGTCCTGCACCTGCCACCGGCGTCGGTGCTCCTCGTCGAGGTCCTCAAGTGGGGCTGCGTCGGCGCGGCCCTGCTCGCGATGACCGGTCGGGCGCCGAGGCTGCTCGGCTGGACCGTCGCGGTCGGCTGGATCTGGTACCAGTACGTCGCCTTCAGCTACGGCAAGGTCGACCACGACCGGGCCGACTTCGTCGTGGCGCTGGCGCTGCTGCCGACCGTCGGCATCGCGCACCTGTCGGACCGGCGCCTGTCAGAGGCGGCCGGCTTCGCGCTGCGTGCCGTGCAGATGGCGGCCGTCGCGACGTACTTCCTCTCGGCCTGGGCCAAGCTCCGCTTCGGCGGCCTCGAGTGGGTCAACTCGGCGACGATGGTGCGCGCCGTCGTCCGTCGCGGCACCCCGTGGGCGCAGTGGCTCCTCGAGATCCCGTGGACCCTGCACTGGTTCCAGTGGGTGCTCATGGCGGCGGAGATCACCGCGCCGGTGATCTTCCTGCTCTCGGAGAAGTGGCGCCGGCGTGCGGTTGCGGCGTGGTTCGCCTTTCACGCGATGACGTATGCCGCGATCACGATCGCGTTCTGGCCGCACCTCGTGATGATGCTCGCGTTCCTGCCGCTCGAGGAGTACGCCGACCGGCTGCGTGCGTGGTGGTCGCGGACCCGGGTGGGGGAGCGGGTCGCCGACCGCAGGCTCAGCTCGGGCGCTGAGCCGCCGGGAGCGAGCACGCCGGCGTCCCGCCCGGGAGCCGGTGCCGGTTGAGCGCCACCCATCGGTAGACCAGCCCGGCCAAGGCGTTGACGCCCGGCACGAGCATGAGCGCGCCGAGCGGCTTGAAGGGTGCCTTGCCGGCGAGGAGCACGCGGGCCACGGCGTCCTGCGCCGAGCTCACGCGGCCGTCACGGCCGACCCACTGCAGGGCCTCGTCGCACTGCTCGGGCGTGAGGCCGAGGCTCGGGAGGTCGGCATCCTGGTAGGCGGAGACGGTGAAGTCGCCCTGCCGGCGCCGCACGGTCGTGGTCACGACCCGGGACAGCTTCGTGCACACACCGCAGTCACCGTCGTAGATCAGTATCGAACCGGCCATGGCCCAAGTCTCGCACCGGCGAGCCGGGCCGCGGACGTGAGCACCCGGCATACCGGCGTCGTTCGTGACCGGGGAGCGCTCGAAACACACTTCTTACGTCACGCGACGAGGTGCAACGTGGCTGTAACACAACGCGAGGCGAGGTGAAACGGCCCGCTCGCAGACTCCTTCCCCATGAGCCCAACTCTCCTCCCCGCCGCGGCCGAGCCCGCGATCGACGCATCGGCGACGGCCTTCGTCCTCCTCTGCGCCTCCCTGGTGCTGCTGATGACGCCCGGCCTCGCCCTCTTCTACGGCGGCATGACGCGCGCCAAGTCCGTCCTCAACATGATGATGATGTCGTTCGGCGCCATGGGCGTCGTCGGCGTCGTCTACGTGCTGTGGGGCTACTCGATGTCCTTCGGTGGCAGCAACATCGGCGGCATCATCGGCAACCCGTTCGAGAACTTCGGACTCAAGGGTGTCGTCGGTGACGCGACCGGAGCCACGGTCGACGCCAACGGCACGGCGATCATCGACGTGTTCGGCGCCGACGTGTGGATCCCCGAGGTCCTCTTCGTCGGGTTCCAGCTGACCTTCGCGATCATCACCGTCGCGCTCATCAGCGGCGCCATCGCCGACCGTGCCAAGTTCTCGACCTGGCTGCTCTTCACCGGCCTCTGGGTCACACTCGCCTACTTCCCGGTCGCCCACATGGTGTGGGGCGGCGGCCTGCTCAGCGGCTCCGAGGGCGGCCTGTCAGCCAAGATCTTCGGCGCCACCGACGGCGTCGCCAACGTCCTGCCGATCGACTTCGCCGGTGGCACGGTCGTCCACATCAACGCCGGTATTGCCGGTCTCGTCCTGGCCCTCATCGTCGGCAAGCGCCTCGGCTTCGGCAAGACCGCGATGCGGCCGCACAACGTCCCGCTCGTCATGCTCGGTGCCGGACTGCTGTGGTTCGGCTGGTTCGGGTTCAACGCCGGTTCCGAGCTCGCCGCCGACGGCCTCTCGAGCCTCGTCTGGGTCAACACGACCGTCGCGACCTGTGCGGCGATCCTCGGCTGGCTCGTCGTGGAGAAGGTGCGTGACGGCCACGCCACCTCGGTCGGCGCCGCCTCGGGTGTCGTCGCCGGTCTGGTCGCCATCACCCCGGCCTGTGGCGCGCTCTCGCCCGTCGGCTCGATCGTCCTCGGCGCCGTCGCCGGTGCGCTCGCGGCCCTGGCGGTCGGCCTGAAGTTCCGCTTCGGCTACGACGACTCGCTCGACGTCGTCGGCGTCCACCTGGTTGCTGGCCTCTGGGGCACCGTCGGTGCAGGCCTGCTCGCCACCTCGGGCGGCCTGTTCTACGGTGACGGCGTCAAGCAGCTCGTCGTCCAGGTCCTCATCGCCCTCGCGTCGCTCGTCTTCTCCGCGATCGTCACGGCCGTCATCGGTCTGGCGCTCAAGGCGACCGTCGGGTGGCGCGTCACCGACGACGACGAGGTGGCCGGCATCGACCAGGCCGAGCACGCCGAGTCCGGCTACGACCTCGTGGCCCGCGGTGGACGCCTCGGTGTCACCTCGACCGGTCCGCAGACCGACGCCCGTCACGCCGACGAGCTCACCTCCGAAGGAGTCAAGGCATGAAGCTCATCACCGCCATCATCAAGCCCCACCAGCTCGACGCGGTGAAGGAGGCCCTGGAGGCCTACGGCATCTCGGGCATGACCATCAGCGAGGCCTCCGGCTACGGCCGCCAGCGCGGTCACAGCGAGGTCTACCGCGGCGCCGAGTACACCGTCGACTTCGTGCCGAAGCTCCGCCTCGAGGTGCTCGTCGACGACATGGACGCCTCCAGCGTCGCCGACGTCATCCTCAAGTCGGCCCAGACCGGTCGCATCGGCGACGGGAAGATCTGGACCCAGCCGGTCGAGGACGTCATCCGGGTGCGCACCGGAGAACGCGGCACCGAGGCGATCTGACGGACCCACGACTGATTGCCCCATTGGGCCGTTCCCCAGAACGCGCGGCACCGCGCGAAGGAGCCCGATGGGGCAATCAGTCGAGCAGCACCTGCACACGCAGGCACCGCAGCATTCGAGCAGCACACCTGGGGAGGACCCTCGCATGACTGACATCGCGGACGTCGCCGCCCGCCGGCTCGACCTCGCCGGCACGCGAGCCTTCGAGCAGGTCGGGTCGGGCCTCGAGCGCCGCCGCCGGCTCGCGGACTTCAACCGTGAGTGGCTGGGCGAGCTGTGGGAGGAGGCGACGCGGGGACAGCGCATCGACGGCGTCGCCCTGGCCGCCGTCGGCAGCGTCGGACGCGGTGACGCGGGACCCCTGTCGGACTACGACCTCGTCCTTCTCCATTACGGACGCACCCTCTCCACCGACGAGGTCACCCGGCTCGCCGATCGCATCTGGTACCCGATCTGGGACGCCGGGGTGCGTCTGGACCACAGCGTCCGCACCGTCAACCAGTGCCGGACCGTGGCCGCCGACGACCTCACGGCAGCCGTCGGGCTGCTCGACATCTCTCCCGTTGCCGGTGACGCCGAGGTCGTCGCCGCGGCCCGCGCGACCGTGAGCCACGACTGGCGCGCCAACGCCCGCAAGCGCCTGCCCCAGCTGACCGACGCCATGGCCGTGCGCCACCACCGGCACGGTGACCTCGCCCAGTCGATCGAGCCCGAGCTCAAGGAGGCCCACGGCGGCCTGCGCGACATGACGATCCTCAGTGCCCTGGCCGAGGCCTGGCTCGCGGACCGTCCGCGAGGTGAGGTCGACACGGCATACGGGCTCCTGCTCGACGTGCGCGACGCCGTCCACGTCGTCACCGGCCGCGGACGCGACCGGCTCGGCCGCGAGGACCACGATGCGGTCGCTGCCCTGCTCGGCTACGGCGACCCCGACGACCTCCTCGCCGAGGTCTCCGACGCCGGGCGGACGATCGCCTACGCGCTCGACGGGACCGTGCGTCGCGCCGGCCAGTCCCAGCGCGCCCGCGTGCTGCGCGTCGGTCCGCGACGGCCCCAGATGGCACCGCTGGGCTACGGGCTGTTCGAGAGCGACGGCGAGGTCGTCCTCGGCGCCGGGCGCACCCCCGAGAGCGACCCGCTCCTGCCGCTGCGCGCCGCGGTCGTCGCCGCGCAGGCGAACCTGCCGATCTCGCCGACGACCCTCGAGAACCTCGCGACGAAGTGCGCCGACCTGCCGACGCCCTGGTCGCCGCTGGCCCGGGGCCTGTTCAGCGACCTGCTCGCGGCCGGACCCGGTCTCGTCGCGGTCTGGGAGGGCCTGGACCAGCAGGGCATCATCGAGCGCTGGCTGCCGGAGTGGGCCGCGGTCCGCTCGCGCCCGCAGCGCAACGCCGTGCACCGCCACACGGTCGACCGGCACCTCATCGAGACCGTCGTCCACGCGACCGGGCTCGTCCGCAACGTCGGGCGGGCAGACCTGCTGCTCCTCGCCGCGCTGCTCCACGACATCGGCAAGGTGCCGGGTGCGCACGACCACTCCCGCGCCGGTGCGCCCATCGCGGAGACCGTGATGCGCCGGCTCGGACACCCCGAGGCCGACGTCGACGTGGTCACCGCACTCGTGCGCGAGCACCTCACCCTCATCGAGCTCGCGACCCGCCGAGACCACTCCGACCCGCGCACCATCGACGCCGCGCTCACCGCCGTCGGGGGAGACCGCGACCGGTTCGACCTGCTCCTCGCGCTCACCGAGGCCGACGCCGTGGCCGCGGGGCCGAAGGCGTGGACGGACTGGCGCGCAGCCCTGCTCGCCCAGCTCGCGACCGAGGTGCGCGCCAGGCTCGACCCGAGCACGCACACCCCCGCGTCGCCCGCGACGCCCACGGCGGACGTGGGTCGGGACGCGGCCCAGGGTGTCGTGCCGGAGGAGCTCGTGCACGCCCTCGCCGCCGGGGATCCGCACGTCGAGGTCCTCGCCCACGGCGGCTCCTACCGGATCGACATCGCCGACCGCGACCGGCTCGGTCTCTTCGCCGACACGGCCGGCCTCCTCGCCGCGGAGGGCCTCGTCGTCCGCACGGCGATCCTGCGGACCGTCGACGGGATCGCCGTCAACGAGTGGCACGTCGAGTCGCCGAGCGGCAACGAGCCCGAGCAGTCGCGCCTGCACCGCGGACTGGCCCGGCTCGCAACCGGTGACCGTGGACCGCTGGGTCTTCTCGACCGCCGTCGCCAGTTCGCGGCACGCCCGAGCCGCGAGTCGACGATCGGGACGCCCGGACAGCCGCGCGCGCTCGTCGTGCCCGGCGCCAGCGCCGAGGCCACGGTGCTCGAGGTCCGCGCCGAGGACCGGCCAGGCCTCCTGCACGAGCTCGGCATGGCCTTCGCCAAGTCGGGGGTCTCCGTGCGCTCCGCGCACATCGCGACGTATGCCGGCCAGACCCTCGACACGTTCTACGTCACCGACTTCTCGGGTCACCCGCTCGGGCCGGCCAAGGTGGCGCAGGTCGTCGCCGTCGTCATCGACACGTGTGACGGGACCACCTGAGCGCGCCGGTTAACCTTGTGCGGTGTTCACGAGCCTCTCCGACCGCCTGACGTCGACCTTCAAGAACCTCCGCACCAAGGGGCGTCTGTCCGAGTCCGACGTCAACAGGACCGTCCGCGACATCCGGATGGCCCTGCTCGACGCCGACGTCGCGCTGCCGGTCGTCAAGGAGTTCACGCACTCCGTGCGCGAGCGCGCCCTCGGCGCCGAGGTCTCGCAGGCGCTCAACCCGGCCCAGCAGGTCGTCAAGATCGTCAACGAGGAGCTCGTCGCCATCCTCGGCGGCGCGACCCGCACGATCCGCTTCGCCAAGACCGGCCCGACCGTCATCATGCTCGCCGGCCTCCAGGGTGCGGGCAAGACGACCCTCGCCGGCAAGCTCGCGTATTGGCTCAAGGAGCAGGGCCACACGCCGATGCTCGTCGCGGCCGACCTCCAGCGCCCCAACGCCGTCACCCAGCTCCAGGTCGTCGGGGAGCGTGCCGGCGTCCCCGTCTACGCACCGGAGCAGGGCAACGTCGGGGGCCACGACACCGTCGGCCCCACGGGTGAAGGCACTCGCAGCTTCGGTGACCCGGTCGCGGTCTCGCGCGACGGCATACGGGAGGCGGTCTCCAAGCACCACGACGTCGTCATCGTCGACACCGCCGGACGCCTCGCCGTCGACGCCAACCTCATGCAGCAGGCCGGCGACATCCGCGCTGCGATCAACCCCGACGAGGTCCTGTTCGTCATCGACGCGATGATCGGCCAGGCGGCGGTCGAGACGGCCGAGGCCTTCCTCGACGGCGTCGACTTCACCGGTGTCGTCCTGTCCAAGCTCGACGGTGACGCCCGCGGTGGCGCCGCGCTGTCGGTCGCCGGGGTCACCGGTCGCCCGATCATGTTCGCGTCCACCGGCGAGGGAGTGAAGGACTTCGAGGTCTTCCACCCCGACCGCATGGCCTCGCGCATCCTCGACATGGGTGACGTCCTCACTCTCATCGAGCAGGCCGAGAAGGCGTTCGACCGCACCCAGGCCGCCGAGATGGAGCGCAAGTTCCTCGCGGCCGAGGACTTCACGTTCGACGACTTCCTCCAGCAGATGTCGGCGATCAAGAAGATGGGCTCGCTCAAGTCGATGCTCAAGATGATGCCGGGCATGGGCCAGATGTCGGCCCAGCTCGACAACCTCGACGAGCGTGAGTTCGACCGCGTCGAGGCCATGGTCCGCTCGATGACGCCGTTCGAGCGCAACCACCCCAAGCAGATCAACGGCTCGCGCCGCGCCCGCATCGCCGGCGGCTCCGGTGTCACCGTCTCCGAGGTCAACCAACTGCTCGAGCGGTTCGGCGAGGCCCAGAAGATGATGAAGCAGCTCGCCCGCGGCGGCGGCATCCCCGGGATGCCCGGCATGGGCGGTGGCAAGAAGGCCAAGCAGCAGCAGCAACAGGTCCGCGGCAAGAAGTCGAAGTCCGGCAACCCCGCCAAGCGCGCGGCCGACGCACAGGCCGCGGCCCAGCGCGCCTCGTCCAAGCCGGTGGGCTCGTCGTTCGGGGGCGGCGCCGGTGCCCCGGGTGGCTTCGACCCGGCCGCGATGGACCCCGCGCAGCTCCCCAAGGGCTTCGAGAAGTTCCTGGGCAAGTGACCCGTCGGTCGTGAGCACCGAGCCGCTCCACACGCTGTCGGTCGGGACCGCCGGACCGCGGATCGCCTTCCTCCACGGGCTCTTCGGTCAGGGACGCAACTGGTCGACGATCGCGAAGGCGCTCGCGGGACCTGGCGGTGACGGCGCGCGGTGCACGCTCGTCGACCTTCCCGACCACGGTCGCAGCCCGTGGACGGAGAAGTTCTCCTTCGCGTCGTATGCCGCGTCCGTCGCCTCGACGCTGCGCGCCATCGACGAGGGGCCGTGGGTCGTCGTCGGGCACTCGCTCGGCGGCAAGGTCGCGATGACGCTGGCGCTCACCGAACCCGACCTCGTGGCCAAGCTCGTCGTCGTCGACATCGCGCCCAAGGACTACGTCAACCTCGACCGGTTCACCGGCTACATGGACGAGATGCAGCGCCTGCCCCTCGGGGAGCTGCGGGACCGGGCCGACGCCGAGGCGCGGTTCGAGGAGCCCGACCCGGGGGTCAAGGCGTTCCTCCTGCAGAACCTCCGGCGCGAGGGCACGTCGTGGCGCTGGCAGGCCAACGTCGAGCTCTTCGTCGCCGACGCGGCTCGCGGCCGGCACTCGGTCATCGCGGACTTCCCGTTCGCGCCGGGCGACGTCGAGCCGTATGCCGGTCCGGTCCTGTGGATCGCCGGCTCGGAGTCGCGCTACATCAAGGACGAGGACTCGGTGACGATGCGCGCGCTCTTCCCGCGGGTGCGCCAGCTCACCGTCAAGGGTGCGTCGCACTGGGTGCACAGCGACGCGCCGGCCGTCGTCATCGAGGCGCTGCGCCGCGTCCTCGCCGCCCCCGCCTGACCACGCCCGTCCCCTGCCGCCTCCGGCCCCTCCTCGTTGCGTCTGCGCAAACGGTGGTTCTAGCAACCGTTGCCGCAGACGCTGCGAGAGCTCTCCGCGGACGCTGCGAGAGCTCTCCGCGGACGCTGCGAGAGCGCCCGCACACGGTGCCGGCGGCGGCGGGCACATAAGGTCGGGTGCCATGACGGCATCGGTGCTGCACCTGGTCGGCGAGGTCATCCTCGGACCTGAGGACGTGCGTCCTGAGGCGTGGGTGGTCGGGGGCCGGATGACCTACGAACGCCCGACCGGCGCCGGGCACGACGTGCTGACCCTGCGTGGGTGGTTCGTCCCCGGGCTCGTCGACGCGCACTGCCACGTCGGCCTCGACCGCCACGGCGCCGTCGACGATGCCACCGCCCATGCGCAGGCCACGACCGACCGCGACAACGGCACCCTGCTCATCCGCGACGCCGGCTCACCGGCGGACACCCGCTGGATCGACGGGCGCGACGACCTGCCCAAGGTCATCCGGGCCGGGCGCCACATCGCCCGCACCAAGCGCTACATCCGCAACTACGCGTGGGAGGTCGAGCCCGAGCAGCTCGTCGAGCGCGTCCGCATCGAGGCCCGGGCCGGCGACGGCTGGGTCAAGCTCGTCGGAGACTGGATCGACCGCGAGACCGGTGACCTCGAGCCCTGCTGGCCGGCCGACGTCCTCAAGAAGGCCATCGCCGCCGCCCACGAGGAGGGCGCCCGCACGACCGCCCACTGCTTCGGACCGGACTCGCTGCGCGACTTCGCCGCCGCGGGCACCGACTGCATCGAGCACGCGACGGGGCTCGAACCCGACACGATCGACTCGTTCGCCGCGCAGGGGATCGCCATCGTCCCGACGCTGGTCAACATCGCGACCTTCCCCGCCATCGCCGAGCCCGCGCGCGAGAAGTTCCCCGACTACCACCGGCGGATGCTCGACCTCCACGCGCGGCGATACGAGACGTTCGGCGCGGCGCGGGAGGCCGGCATACCCATCTATGTCGGGACCGACGCGGGAGGCTCCATCGAGCACGGCCTGGCGGCCAAGGAGGCCGTCGAGCTCACGAGGATCGGCTTCTCCGACGCCGAGGTGCTCGCGGCGGCGACGTGGGGCGCTCGCGCATGGCTCGGACGACCCGGGCTCGAGGAGGGCTCCGACGCCGACCTCCTCGTCCTCGACCGCGACCCGCGCACGGACGTCACGGCGCTGGGGGAGCCTGACGCGATCGTCCTGCGGGGCGTCACGTGGTGACCCATCCACGATGCGAGACATAATCTGACGTTGTTTGACGGATAACTTGGGCTTATCCAAAGATCGGCATGTCCGACGGGAAGTGCGGCCGCACGGCCAGCTCTGCCGGACCCGATCGAAGGAGTTCCACCATGAGCCGTCATCCCCGCCTCGCCCTGGCCGCCGCCGCGACCGCTGGTGCGCTGGTGATGTCGGCCTGTGCCGGTGGTGGTGCGAGCGACACGGCCGGGGCCGCCGAGCCGCAGGGCGCAGACCAGGCCTCGACGAGCACGCTCAACCTCTACGGCTACGCCGTGCCCAAGGTGGGATTCGACAAGCTCATCCCGGCGTTCAACGCCACCGACGAGGGGCGGGGCGTGACCTTCCAGCAGTCCTACGGCGCGTCCGGCGACCAGTCGCGCAAGGTCGCCGCGGGTGCCGAGGCCGACGTCGTGAACTTCTCGGTCGAGCCCGACATCACGCGTCTCGTCGACGCCGGTCTCGTGGACGCGGACTGGAACGCCGGCGAGCACAAGGGCGTCCCGTTCGGCTCGGTCGTGACGATCGTGACCCGCAAGGGCAACCCCAAGGCCATCAAGGACTGGGACGACCTGCTCAAGCCGGGCGTCGAGGTCGTCACCCCGAACCCGTTCAGCTCGGGTTCGGCGAAGTGGAACCTCCTTGCTCCGTATGCCGCGAAGAGCGACGGCGGCAAGAACGCCACCGCTGGTCTCGCCTACATCGAGAAGCTCGTGGGCGACCACGTCAAGGTCCAACCCAAGTCCGGCCGTGAGGCGACCGAGACCTTCCTCCAGGGCACCGGCGACGTGCTGCTGTCCTACGAGAACGAGGCGCTCTTCGCCGAGCGTAAGGGCGACCCGGTCGAGCACGTCACGCCGCCGACGACGTTCAAGATCGAGAACCCCGTCGCGGTGCTCTCCAAGAGCAAGAACGCGGAGAAGGCCACGGCGTTCCGTGACTTCCTCTTCACGCCAGAGGCGCAGAAGCTCTGGGCGCAGGCCGGCTTCCGCCCCGTCGACCAGACAGTTGCGGCGGAGTTCGCGAAGGACTTCCCCGAGCCGACGAAGCTCTGGATCATCGACGACCTCGGCGGCTGGAAGACCGTGGACGGGACGCTGTTCAAGAAGGACACCGGCTCGATCGCGGTCATCTACGACAAGGCGACGTCCTGACATGACGACCACGGTGACCGGCGGCAGGGACGACACGAACGTGTCGGCCCTGCCGCCGAGCGCGCCGGCACCCGGTGCGCAGCCGCCCGGAGCCGTGGGGCAGGGACCCGGAGGTGGTGGCCGGGCCCCTGCCCCCGTGGGCGGTTCGAGGGTCGGCCGCGTCGGTCGTCCCCTCGGGATCGGGGTCGTCGGCCTCTGGCTGAGCGTCATGGTGCTGCTGCCGCTCGCGGCGCTCACCGTGACGTCGTTCGAGGAGGGGATCGGCGGGTTCTGGGAGGCGGTCACGGCACCCGTCGCGCTGGCCTCGCTACGCGTCACGGTCGTCGTGGCAGTCGTGGTCGCGCTGATCAACGCCGTCATGGGCACGCTCATCGCCTGGGTGCTCGTGCGTGACGACTTCCCGGGCAAGCGCGTCGTCAACGCCCTCATCGACCTGCCGTTCGCCTTGCCGACCATCGTGGCGAGCATCGTCCTGCTCTCGCTCTACGGCCCCAACAGCCCGATCGACCTCCACCTCAACGCCACCCGGCCCGGCCTCGTCGTCGCCCTCGCGTTCGTCACGCTGCCGTTCGTCGTCCGCTCGGTGCAGCCGGTCCTCATCGAGGCCGACCGCGAGGTCGAGGAGGCCGCGGCGTCGCTCGGTGCGTCGAGCTGGGTGACGTTCCGCCGGGTCGTCCTGCCGACCCTCCTGCCCGCCGTCGTCAGCGGCACGGGTCTCGCGTTCGCCCGCGCCATCGGTGAGTACGGCTCGGTCGTGCTCATCGGCGGCAACATCCCGCGCGAGACCCAGGTCGCCTCCCAGTACATCCAGCAGCAGATCGAGATCGACCGTCCGGTCAACGCCGCCGCCGTGTCGATGGCCCTGCTCGCCATCGCCTTCGTCACGCTCGCCCTGCTCCGCTGGTTCGCAGGGCGGTCGCTGCGCCGCGAGGAGGAGTCGTCGTGAGGACCTCGACCTCGGCCCGGCTCGGGCTGCGCACCGCCGCCCTGGCCTACCTCTTCGTCCTCGTCGCCGTCCCGATCGTCCTCATCCTGTGGCGGACGCTCGAGCCGGGACTCGGCGCGTTCGTCGACTCCGTCCGCACCCCCGCGGCCATCTCGGCGCTCAACCTCTCGCTGCTCATCGTCGCGATCGTCGTGCCCCTCAACGTGGTGTTCGGGGTCGCCACCGCGCTCGCGCTCGTGCGGGGACGGTTCCCCGGCAAGGGGCTCCTGCAGGCCGTCGTGGACCTGCCCTTCGCGGTGTCGCCCATCGTCGTCGGCGTCTCACTCATCCTGCTCTGGGGCGCCGGTGGTTGGTTCGGCGGAGTCGAGAGCCTCGGTGTCCAGGTGATCTTCGGCCTGCCCGGCATGGTCATCGCGACGCTCTTCGTCACGCTTCCGTTCGTCGTCCGCGAGGTCGAACCGGTGCTGCACGAGATCGGCACCGAGCAGGAGCAGGCGGCGTCGACTCTCGGGGCGAGCCCGTGGCAGACCTTCTGGCGGATCACGCTGCCCGCGATCCGGTGGGGGCTCACCTACGGGGTCGTCCTCACCATCGCCCGTGCGCTGGGCGAGTTCGGCGCCGTGATCATGGTGAGCTCGGGCTTCCCGGGCGTGTCCCAGACCCTCACCCTCCTCGTCCACTCCCGCTACATCGACGACCACAACACCTACGGCGCGTATGCCGCAGCGACCCTCCTCATGGGCCTCGCCGTCGCGACGTTGCTGGGGATGACCCTGCTCGACCGCAAGAGGAGCACACGATGATCAGCGTCACCGGAGCGCGCAAGACCTATGGCGACTTCGTCGCCCTCGACGGGGTCTCCCTCGAGATCCCGGCGGGCAGCCTGACCGCCCTGCTCGGGCCGAGCGGGTCGGGCAAGTCGACGCTGCTGCGAGCCATCGCCGGCCTCGAGGGTCTCGACAGCGGGACGGTCGTCATCGGCGGGACGGACGTCACCGGCATACCCCCTCAGAAGCGGGGGATCGGGTTCGTCTTCCAGCACTACGCCGCCTTCAAGCACATGACCGTCCGCGACAACGTCGCCTTCGGCCTGACGATCCGCAAGCGGCCCAAGGCCGAGATCCGGCGCAAGGTCGACGACCTCCTCGAGATCGTCGGGCTCGACGGCTTCCAGCACCGCTACCCGGCCCAGCTCTCGGGCGGTCAGCGGCAGCGGATGGCACTGGCCCGGGCGCTCGCGGTCGACCCCGAGGTGCTGCTCCTCGACGAGCCGTTCGGCGCCCTCGACGCCAAGGTCCGCGCCGACCTGCGCCAGTGGCTGCGCCGCCTCCACGACGAGGTCCACGTGACCACGGTCCTCGTCACGCACGACCAGGAGGAGGCGCTCGACGTCGCCGACCGCATCGCCGTCCTCAACAAGGGGGCGATCGAGCAGGTGGGCGACCCGGTCTCGCTCTACGACCGGCCGTCCAACGACTTCGTCATGTCGTTCCTCGGGTCGGTGGCCCGGCTCGGTGGCCAGCTCGTGCGCCCGCACGACATCGCGCTGCACCGCAGCCGGGAGCGTGCGCGGCAGCTCGACGCTCGCGTCGGCGGTGGTCCCGGCGTCCTCGAGGCGACGGTCGAGCGCGTCGTCCGGCTCGGCTTCGAGGTGCGCGTCGACCTGCGGGCCGACACGGGGGAGCGGTTCGCCGCCCAGCTGACCCGCGCCGAGGCCGACGCGCTCGCGCTCGAGGCCGGCGACACCGTCTTCGCCCACACGGTCGCGCTCGTCAACCCGGCGGAGGCGGAGCCCGCCCTCGCGATCTGAGGAGGACCGCTCGCACCGCCTCTCGACCCGTGGGTATGCCGTGCGCGCACCTCGCGACCCGGCTCCCGCGGGGTCGTCGCCGCCGGTCCCTAGAGGTGTCGCCGAGGGTCGCTCACCAATAAGTGTTCAGCCTGGACACTTATCGGTGATCGAGCCGGGTGAGGACGGGTGCGTGCGTCGACCCGCGGCCTGCGATTGGGGCGCATCGCACGAGGTGGGACAGAATGCACGCCGTGGAGCGCACCCGACCCGTCGACGAGCACCCGACGGACAACGACCCCGAGGACTTCGGGCCCGGGGTCGACCCCGACGACCTCGCGACCGTCCTGCGCGTCCTCGCCGAGCTGCCCGAGCTCGAGGCCGGCCACCCCGACATCCAGGTCGTCAAGCGCGCGACGGGCCGGATGTACAAGCAGGTCCGCAAGGCCCGCCGCCGCGAGGCGAAGCAGCCGCAGATCGACCACGACGAGGCGATCCTCGCGCAGACGGCGACCGGCTCGCCGATGCGGATCGACGACGAGACCAAGGGCATCCTGCTCGAGGTCCCGCCCGTCGGGACGACCGCGGGCGAGCTGCTCAAGCCGCGCGGCTGCTACATCTGCAAGGCCGACTACACGACGGTCGACGCGTTCTACCACTGGCTCTGCCCGACGTGCGCTGCCAAGAGCCACGGCAAGCGTGACCAGCGGACCGACCTCACGGGCAAGCGGGCGCTGCTCACCGGGGGCCGGGCCAAGATCGGCATGTACATCGCGCTCATGCTGCTGCGCGACGGCGCCCACCTGACGATCACGACGCGGTTCCCGCACGACGCCGCCCGGCGCTTCGCCGCGCAGGAGGACTCGGCCGACTGGATCGACCGCCTCAAGGTCGTGGGCATCGACCTGCGCGACCCCACCCAGGTCGTCGCGCTCGCCGACGAGGTCGCCGCCGCCGGCCCCCTCGACATCCTCATCAACAACGCCGCCCAGACGGTGCGGCGCAGCCCCGGCTCGTACTCGCACCTCGTCGACGGCGAGCAGGTGCCGCTCGAGCAGCACGTCCGCTACCCCGAGCTCGTGACCTTCGACCGGATCAGTGAGGCCCACCCCGCGAACCTCCTCGGCACCCTGCGCGACACCAAGGTCGCGCACCACGAGGGGGAGAGCGAGGAGGAGGCCGCGCGCGCCCTCGCCCAGCGCACCGCCGCGTCGATGACCGAGATGGCGCTCACCGCCGGCAGCGCCAGCCTCGAGGCGCACCTCGCCGGCACCGCCGTCGACGCGGGCGGGCTCCTGCCGGACACCCAGCGCAACAACAGCTGGACCCAGGTCGTCGACGAGGTCGACCCGCTCGAGCTGCTCGAGGTCCAGCTGTGCAACTCGACCGCGCCGTTCATCCTCATCTCCCGGCTACGCCCGTCGCTGCGCGCGGCCGTGGCCGCGGGCGCCCGGCGCGCCTACGTCGTCAACGTCTCGGCGATGGAGGGGCAGTTCTCGCGCCGCTACAAGGGCCCCGGTCACCCGCACACCAACATGGCCAAGGCGGCGCTCAACATGCTCACCCGCACGAGCTCGGGCGAGATGTTCGAGACCGACCGCATCCTCATGACCGCCGTCGACACCGGGTGGATCACCGACGAGCGGCCGCACCACGAGAAGCTGCGGATCGCGGCCGAGGGCTGGCACGCGCCGCTCGACCTCGTCGACGGGGCTGCACGCGTCTACGACCCGATCGTGCGCGGCGAGGCTGGCGAGGACGTCTACGGGTGCTTCGTCAAAGACTACGAACCCAGCCCGTGGTGACCCTGCGCAGCACCGCGTAGCCCACGACGGTGAGCACGGCGACGACGGCGGCGGCGACGAACCACGGCGCCCCGGTGCTCCACTGGAACACGTCCGGGTCGTAGGCCAGACCACCCGACGTGCACGTCTCCACCCCGTCGGCGGTCGCGCTGCACGACCCCTGCGACGGGCTCGCGGAGCCGAGGAACACTCCGAGCCCGACGAGTCCCGCGGCCAGTGCGAGACCGAGCCCGGCGATGGCCGGCCAGCTGCCCGGACGACGGACGGTGAGCACGACGGCGAGGACGAGGAGGAGAACGGCCAGGGGTGCGACGAAGATCCCGATGGTGAGCAGTCCCGCGACCGTGACCACCCACAGGAGACCGGTGACCGTCCACACGACGAGGAGCGCGCCCGACTGGGGGGCCGTGAGGGGTCGCGGGGTCGTGCCCGTCGTCGAGGTCACGACACCACGGTAGGCCCGGGAGGGGCCCCCGGAGGGGCGAACACGGCATACCCGAAGGACGTCGGTATGCCGGCCCGCGCCGAGCGGGGTACGCGCGCCACCTTCCCGTGGTCGGGACCACCCCGGCAGGTCTGGCAGAATGGTCCGCTGTACACCTTCTGGCTGGCACTGATGTCGGCCGGATGCCTACCCCGGGCCGTTCGGTACCCCGCGTGATTCTCTCCGCGGTCTGGCCGTGCCCACAACAGGAAAGCGAGACCACACACGTGGCCGTCAAGATTCGTCTCAAGCGGATGGGCAAGATCCGCACCGCCATCTACCGCGTCGTCGTCATGGACTCGCGCACCAAGCGCGATGGCCGCGCGATCGAGGAGATCGGCAAGTACGACCCCAACCAGGAGCCGTCGCTCATCGAGATCGACATGGACCGCGCCAACTACTGGCGTGGCCAGGGTGCGCAGCCGACCGAGGCCGTCGCCGCCCTGCTGAAGATCATGGACGAGGGCACCCTCAAGGTCGCCGAGCCCAAGGCCAACAAGAAGGACCTCTACGAGGCCGCCCTCGCCGCCGCCGGCAAGTCCGACGGTGCCGACACCTCCGGTGCCACCACCGCCAAGAAGAAGGCCGCCAAGAAGACCGAGGAGGCCCCCAAGGCCGACGACGTCGCCCCGGCTGCCGACACCGACTCGAGCGCCGCCACCACCGAGAGCTCCGAGGAGCCCGCCGAGGGCGCCGACGCCAAGGCGGACGAGGCCCCCAAGGCTGACGAGGCAGGGGCCTGAGCATGCTCGAGGAGGCGCTGGAGCACCTCGTCACCGGAATCGTCGACCACAAGGACGACGTCGCCGTGAAGCGCAAGGAGCTCCGTCGCGGCGAGATCATCGAGGTCCGGGTCCACCCGGACGACCTTGGTCGCGTCATCGGCCGCTCCGGCCGCACGGCCAGCGCGCTGCGCACCGTGATGACCGCCCTCGCGGGTGGTCGCCCGGTCCGGATCGACATCGTCGACACCGACCGGGTGCGCTGACCAGCCGCCAGCATCCCGCAACGCGCCGCGTCCCTGAAGTGGGGCGCGGCGCGTTCGTGTGTGCCGCCTGAGAGGATCTGACCCATGGCCAGCAGCACCGACCCCCTGCTCGTCGCCCGCATCGGCAAGCCGCACGGCCTGCGCGGCGAGGTGACCGTGCAGACGCACACCGACGACCCCGAGCGCCGGTTCGCCCCGGGCACCGTCTTCGCCACCCAGGCGGCCGCCGGCACCGGTGTGCCGCGCGAACTGACCTTGGCCACCGCCCGCAAGCACGGCGAGATCTGGCTGCTCGGCTTCGAGGAGATCCCCGACCGGACCGGCGCCGAGTCGCTGCGCGGCACCCGCCTGCTCCTCGACCTCGACGGGGTCGACGAGGATGAGGACGACGACGAGGGCTGGTACGAGCACGACCTCGTCGGGCTCGCTGTCCACGACCCCGCCGGCGCCGTGCTGGGCGAGGTCCGCGGCCTCACCGTCGGCGCGGCCCAGGACCTGCTCGAGGTGAAGCTCACCGACGGTCGCGAGGTCCTCGTGCCCTTCGTCGAGGCGATCGTCACCTCGGTCGACGTCGAGGGCGGCCATGTCGTCGTCGACGCGCCCGCCGGGCTGTTCGACCTCGACGAGGCGTGAGGTCCGCGGCATGAGCCACCTGCGACTCGACGTCGTCACGATCTTCCCCGAGTACCTCTCGCCCCTCGACCTGTCGCTCATCGGCAAGGCCCGCCGTGATGGCCTGCTCGACCTCCACGTCCACGACCTGCGCGACTTCACCCACGACCGTCACCGGACCGTCGACGACTCGCCCTACGGCGGGGGCGCCGGCATGGTCATGAAGCCCGGCCC
Organism: Knoellia sp. LjRoot47; assembly: GCF_964253435.1. Classification (NCBI taxonomy): domain Bacteria; kingdom Bacillati; phylum Actinomycetota; class Actinomycetes; order Micrococcales; family Intrasporangiaceae; genus Knoellia; species Knoellia sp. LjRoot47. The sequence goes on along the minus strand of NZ_CAXUQS020000003.1, from coordinate 116,646 downwards.
GTGGGCAGAGGCGCTGGACCACGTCGTGGCCGAGGGTGCTGGGGGCGCGGTGTCGGGCGAGGCCGCCACGGGGCCCGGCGCCGTCGCGGGGCCCGCGCGCGTGCCGACGCTCATCGTGCCCGGCCCCGGGGGTGAGCCGTTCACGCAGCAGATCGCTCGTGAGCTCGCCGAGGAGCCGTGGCTCGCGTTCGCCTGCGGCCGCTACGAGGGGATCGACGAACGGGTCTACGAGTGGGCCGCTGAGCGGATGCCGGTGCGTGTCCTGTCGCTCGGCGACTACGTCCTCAACGGGGGAGAGGTGGCCGTCCTCGCCATGGTCGAGGCGGTCGCCCGGCTCCTGCCGGGCGTCATCGGCAACGCCGAGTCGCTCGTCGAGGAGTCGCACGAGGACGGGCTGCTCGAGTACCCCGTCTACACCAAGCCCGCCGAGTGGGACGGGCGCGCCGTGCCCGACGTGCTTCTCGGCGGCAACCACCAGGCCATCGCCCACTGGCGCCACGAGCAGCGCCTCCAGCGCACCGCGGAGCGCCGTCCCGACCTCCTGCCGGCCAAGGCCGTGAGCACGGTCCTCGCCGACCTCGAGGAGCGGGTCGCGACCCCGGCCGACGCCCCCGACCTGCAGATCCTCACCCGGGCCTGCTGGGCGCCGGAGTTCGCCCGCTACGGCATGTTCAGCGCGGGCGAGGAGGACCTCGAGACGGTGCGGACCGGCATACAGGACTGGGACACGCGGGTCTGGAGGCGCGACGGCCAGCTGCTCGCCTCGGTCCGGGTGCGCCCGCACCCCACGCAGGGGGCGACCTGGCAGATCGGTCGCCTCATGGTCGCGCCCTACCTCCAGGGTCGTGGTCTCGGTCGCGAGCTGCTCTCGTATGCCGAGTCGCTGGCTCCCGAAGACGTGCGCACCTTCTGGCTCAACACCGGTGCCAAGAGCACCGAGAACCTCCGCCTCTACAAGAAGGCCGGCTACCGCGTCCGGCCTGGTGAGGGCGAGTTCCCCGGCACCGTCGACCTCACCAAGAAGGCGCCGTATACCGGATGAACCCGGCCTGACCTCGTCTTTCACCAAAGAGGTCCCGGCCAACGTGACTCTCGTTAGCGTCCGACCCGTGCCCCTCGTCCCGGCGGGCCATCGAGAGAGGTCCTCCCCGAGATGTCGTTCGCCCCTGCCACCCCTTCCCGCTCGTCGGCCCGTCGGGCCGCCCTCCTGCTCGTCGCCCCTGCCGCCGTCGCGGGCCTGGTCCTCACGGCCTCGCCGTCGACGGCCGCCACCGCGACCGCATCCACGACCAAGGGCATCTGCAACGGTGTCGTCAACCAGCTCGCCCACCGGGGGACCGTCCAGGAGAACCTCCTGCGTGCCGCTGCGAAGAAGAACGCCGACGTCATCGCGGCACTGACCGCCCAACGCACCGCACTCCAGGCGCAGGAGTCCACGCTGCGGACCCAGATCGCGGACATCGACCGCCAGATCGCGGCGCTCGACGCCGAGGGGGTCCGGCTCGCCGCCGCGCTCGACTCCGCCCAGCGCTCGCTCACCTCGCTCGAGGCCCAGCGCGTCGCCGCGGCCGCCGCCGTGGCGGACGCGGCTCAGGCGCTGACGTCACTGCAGGAGCACCGGACAGCCACCCAGCAGCAGGTCGAGCAGCTGCAGTCCGAGCTGGCCGACGCCTCCGCGGCCGCCGCAGGACTCACCGGCCAGCGGGACGACGCCCGAGCCGCTCTCGAGGCCAAGCAGGCCGAGATCACCGACGCCACGACCGAGCTGCGGGCCCTCGAGGCCACCGCTGCGGCGGCGGGCGACGCGCTCGACGCCAAGCACGCGCAGATCGTGGCGGCGCAGGCCGAGCTCCAGCACCTCACCACGGTCGCGGACGCCGCTGCTGCCGCCGTCGTCACTGCACAGGACGCGGTGACCGAGGCACAGTCGGAGCTGACCCGCCTCGAGGAGAGCGGCGCTGCCGCCGAGGCCGAGCTGGACGCCCAGCGGGGGCGCGTGGCCGACGCCCAGGCCACGCTGACCGGGCTGCGGGGTGCGGCCGCTGACGCGGGAGCCGCCCTCACGGCCAAGGAGTCCCAGGTGGCCACGGCCCGGGGCGAGCTCGACTCGCTCAAGGACGCCGCCGCGGCTGCGGCCGGGGCCGTCACCGCCAAGCAGGCGCAGATCGCCACGGCGCAGGGCGAGCTGACGGGGCTGCAGGGCCGGGTCGCGTCGACCACCGCGGCGATCGCCGCCAACACTGCCGCGCTCGGCACGCTCGCCGCGGACATCACCAGCCTCCAGGGTGCCCTCGCCACGCTCACCACGCAGGTGAGCGCCAAGCAGGCCGCCGTGACGCAGGCGCAGAGCCAGCTCGCAGCGCTGCAGACGCAGAAGGCGACGCTCACGAGCGAGATCGCCGCGCTGCAGAACCGCATCGACACCGAGTTCCCGCCCAACTCCAACTCGCAGGCGAAGCGCACCCTCGTCGCCCAGAAGGAGGCCAAGCAGGTCGAGCTCGTCACCGTCAACGGCCAGATCACCGACAAGACCGCGCTCATCACCGGCCTCTCCGGTGAGCTCGCGGCGCTCCAGTCGCAGGTCACGACGCTCAACGCCCAGCTGCTCGCCAAGCAGCAGCAGAGCAGCCAGCTGCAGGCCGACGGCGCCCGGCTCCAGACCCAGCTCGCGGCCGACACCGCCGCGGTCTCCGCGAAGCAGGCCGAGCTCGCGACTCTCGCGGGCCAGCTCCCGGCCCTGCAGGGCGCGCTCTCCGCGGCGAACGCCGCCGTGGGCGCCAAGCAGACCGAGCTGCAGACCCTCGAGGGCCAGCTCCCGGCGTTGCAGTCGGCGGCGTCGGCGGCCGCGGCGGCCGTCACGGCCCAGGAGTCCGTCGTGACCGGCCTCGAGGCGGCCCTGCCCGGCCTCATCGAGGACGTCGAGGCCGCCCAGCGCGAGATCGCTGCGCAGCGCGAGGTCCTGGCCGGCAAGGAGGCCGCACTCGCCGAGGCGCGCGACGCCTCGGCGAAGGCGGCTGCGGCGGTGGAGGTCAAGCAGGCAGAGGTCATCAGCCTGCAGGGCGAGCTGCCGGCCCTCAAGGCCGCGCTCGACCGGGCCACCGCCGCTGTGGGGGTCCAGCAGGGCGAGATCGCGACCCTCAACGCCGAGGCCGACGCGCTGGTCGCGCAGCTCGCGGACCTCAACGGCCGGGTCGCGGCCGCGGAGGCCGAGGTGCTTGCGCTGCAGAATCGGGTCGCCCCGCTCCTGGCCCAGCTCAACCGACTCAACGACGAGGTGTCGGCGGCCGAAACCCAGCTGGCCACGCTCCAGTCCCAGGTGACCTCGCTGGACGCACGGATCGTCGACGCCCAGTCGGCCTTGCGGACCCTCGAGTCGCAGAAGAAGGCCAACAAGGACGCCATCGCCGCCCAGAAGGTCGTCGTGACGGGTCTCCAGGGCCAGCTCGGCGACGTGCAGGCGCAGATCAGGGCACTCGACTCGAGCATCGCCCTCGGCGGGTGCGTGGCCTGACCAGGCTGACCGCACGGTGCGAGCCCCCGGACCGACTCGGTCCGGGGCCTCCCACGTGCGACCGCTCGCGAGCACTAGGTTTCCGGGTGTGACGACCCAGCCGCTGTACCCGCCGGACCTCAGGCTCGCCCACGAGGCGCAGGTCCGCCAGTTCCGGATCGGCAAGCTCGCCGCCCTCGGCGTCCTCGGCGCTGCCGGGCTGCTCACCGGACTCGTCCTGTGGGCGGGCATCGGCGGGTGGTCGGGGCTGCTCGTCGGCATCCTCGCGGTCGTGGGCTTCGTGCTCCTCCTGGGCATTCCCATGGCCATCTCCGCGGCGAAGGAGGCCAAGCATGACGGTCCCGCCGGCAAGGGACCCTCGGCGTACGGCCAGATCGTCACCTCCACGCCCCCCGCCGAGGTCTGGAACGCCGTGTATGCCGCTCTGGCCGCCGAGAAGTTCGGCCCGCCCCGCGCCTCCGACCCGCAGACCGTCCTGTCGACCCGCTCGCTGTCGATGGCGAGCTGGGGAGAGACCGTCACCGTCCGGGTTCAGGGGCAGCACGACGGCAGGGGAGTCGTCACGGCGTGGTCGCGGCCGGCATACCCGCTGCAGTGGCTCGACTACGGACGCAACCGGCGCTACGCCAACGCCGTCCTCAACGCGATCCCCGGAGGCACGCCGCTCTCCTGAGCGGGAAGGTCCCACGGATCGCGACCCCTATGTCGCGAGGTGTGGGACCTAGGGGCGCAGGCGGGCGTGCAGGTCCGCAGGCAGCAGCCGGGCCGCGGAGATGAGCCGCCCGGCCACGACGGCGGTCGTCGTCTGCGCCGCCATGATGCCGAGCAGCACGAGCACCTGGGCCGCGGCGGCCTGAGCCGGTGACCCGCCGCCGAGCAGGACACCGATGAAGGCGCCCGGCAGGGTCACCACCCCGGCGGTGCGCACCTGGTCGAGCCCGGGGATGAGCGCCTCGGGCAGCCTGCGGTGGACGATCTCGTCGATGGCCTGCGCCCGGGTCAGGCCCAGCGAGAGGCCCGCGTCGTACTGACCCGTCTCCTCCCGCAGTGCCGCGAACGCGCGCCGGCCGACGAGCGTGTGCCCGTTCATCGTGTTGCCGAGGATGATGCCGACGACGGGGATGAGGGCGATGCCCTCGAGCGGGACGGTGCGGGTGAGCAGGATGATCGCGACGACGGGCAGCAGCCCCGCGAGCATCGCGACGGTCGTCCACGGCCACGCCGGCACCGCCTCGACCCGCCGCGTCGTCGTGACCACCGCGACGGCGAACATGAAGCACAGCAGCAGGACCGACAGTCCGAGGTGGCGCGCCACGGCCGTGATGACCAAGGCGGCGATCCCCAGCTGGACCACGGCCCGCGCGGCCGCGAAGAGGGTGGAACCCGGGTTCGGGAGGCGACCCACGGCATACATGGAAAGGGTGAGGGCGAGGAGCGCGACGCACGCCAGCGCGACGGGCCAGCCGGGATCGATGCTCACGCCGTCACCGTATGCCGCGCGTCCGACGGGCGGTTGTCGGCGCGCCTTGGCATCCTTGGCGGATGACAGGGGAGTGGCTGGCGGCGGGGCTCGCGTTCGTCGGTGCCGCCATCGGCTCGGCGGGGAGCTTCTGGGCCGCCCGACGCGACACCGAGTCCGAGGCGCGGGCGGCGGCCGACGACCTCAGCCAGCGCGAGCGGGCCAGTGCGCGCGAGGAGTGGGGCCGGCGCTTCACCGCGGCACTCGCGGACCTCAACTCCGACGAGTCCTTCCGCCGCCGCCACTTCGGTCGCATCGTGCTCGGGGCCATGGTCGACAGCGACCTCACCTCGCCGGAGGACCGTCAGCTCCTCGAGGACGTCCTGCTCGCCCACGCCAGGTTCGACCAGGAGGGCGACGAGGTCGGCCTCGGCGCCGAGGGAATGCTCGTGGACGACGTCCGGGTTGTGGAGGATGATGGGGACGAGCCGTCCGAGAGGAGCCGTAGATGAGTGAGCGCATCGTCAAGGTGACCCGCGACCAGATCGAGTCCGCCAAGCTGCTCATCCGACTGCGCGGAGGCGAGGACAAGGTCGACCCCGACATCGTCCTCATCGCCAACGCCCAGCGCCGACAGCGGCCGGGCCCTGCGGAGCCCGTCACGCCGTAGCAGGTCGCGCCGCACCCTCGATTTCTCGGTATGCCGGGTGCTCTGGCAAACTTGCTCCTTGCGTCCGTCGACACAGCGCCCCCGCCACAGGGGGAGTGCAGAGCGCTCGAGCCCGGCTCGGGTCGCCCCGCATGAGGCCACGACGCGACGCACCACCAGACAACGAGCACCATCTTCCCGTGGGTGACCTGTGGCACCGCACAAGAAAGCGAACAGCCATGCAGCGTTTCGACGAGATCGACAAGGCGTCCCTGCGCGACGACGTCCCCGCGTTCCGCGCCGGTGACACCGTCAACGTCCACGTCAAGGTCATCGAGGGCACGCGCTCGCGCGTCCAGGTCTTCAAGGGCATCGTCATCCGTCGCCACGGTGGCGGCCTCGGCGAGACGTTCACCGTCCGCAAGGTCTCCTTCGGCGTCGGTGTCGAGCGCACCTTCCCGCTGCACACGCCGGTCATCGACCACATCGAGGTCGTCACCCGCGGTGACGTCCGTCGCGCGAAGCTCTACTACCTCCGCGACCTGCGTGGCAAGGCTGCCAAGATCAAGGAGAAGCGCGAGACCCCGGCGAGCTGACCCAGTCACGCCGCGGCACGCCGCACACCGGCCGGGCGACTAGCATCGACCCGATGACGTCCCCGGCCCCCCACGACACCGACCCGGTCCCCGCCTCCACGGCGGCGGCCGGGTCGCGTCGTGCTCACCCGGTGCCGGTGCTCCTGGCCGCGGGCGTCCTCGCGGTCATGCTCGTGCGAGCCTTCCTCGCGCAGCCGTATGCCGTGGCGAGCGACTCGATGTACCCGACCCTCGCCGAGGGGGACCGCGTGCTCGTGCAGAAGGCCGGCGGTGCGGACCGCGGCGACCTCGTCGTCGCCGACGTCACCGCGGCCTGGCCCGGCCCGGACCGCTCGACCCACGTCGACGACGGCGTCATCGGCCGCGCGCTCGGCGCAGCGTCGGGGGCGCTCGGCATCGACCTCGGCGAGAAGTCCGTCGTGGCGCGCGTCGTCGCGACGGGTGGCGACGAGGTCGAGTGCTGCACCGACGGGCGGCTGCGGGTCAACGGCGACGCCGTCGGGCCGCGCCTCCCCGAGAACGCCGCCCCCTTCCGGCTGACCGTCGCCGGAGGCCGGGTCTTCCTGCTCAGCGACAACCCCGCCACCGCCTCCGACTCGCGCACCCACGTGGGCGCAGGATCGGAGACCACCGACGGGACGGTGGCCGGCAGCGCGATCACGGGTACCGTCGTCACGCGCATCTGGCCGCTCAGCCGGCTGGGCACCCCGACTTCTCCGACCACCCCCCAGCCCTGAGAGCACGGATACCAGTGATGACGAGCCACGAGGCCCGGTTCGACTCGGGCCAGTACGACCCTGACGCGCCTCAGGGAACCGTCGACGACGACGGTCTCGGCGCGGACGCGGGGGCGGCTTCCGGCGACGGGTCGGGCTCCGGCTCAGGGTCGGGACGGGGGCGCAGCGCGGCGAGCACGGTCGGCGCGGCCATCCGCGAGTTCGTCGTCGTCGTCGCCATGGCCCTCGCCCTGTCGTTCGTCGTCAAGACGTGGCTGGTGCAGGCGTTCTACATCCCCTCCGGGTCGATGGAGGACACCCTCATCGTCAACGACCGCGTCGTCGTCAACAAGCTCGTCCCCGACGTCGTCGACCTGCAGCGCGGCGACATCATCGTCTTCCAGGACCCGGGCGCCTGGCTCTCGGCGGTGCCCTCGGTCAGCCACGGCCCGGTGCGCGACGGCATCGAGCGCGTGCTGACGTTCGTCGGCCTGCTGCCGGACACGTCCGACAACCACCTCATCAAGAGGGTCATCGGCCTGCCCGGCGACCACATCGTCTGCTGCGACGCCCAGGGCCGGCTCACGGTCAACGGCGTCCCGCTCACCGAGCCCTACATCAAGCCGGGCGACGTGCCGAGCTCGATCACCTTCGACATCACCGTGCCGGCCGGCAAGGTCTGGGTCATGGGCGACCACCGCAGCGACTCCGAGGACTCGCGCTTCCACGACCCTGCCGGGACGGGAGCCGAGGGGTCCGTGCCGATCGAGGACATCACCGGCCGCGCCGTCGCCAAGGTCTGGCCCTTCGACCGGGCCGGGTGGTTGAGTCGTCCCGAGTCGACGTTCTCGAAGGTCCCCGCGCCGGACGCCGCCCCGTCCGGGTCGACGAGCCCCACGCCGTCGACCACCCCCTGACCGCCGCACCCTCCAGAGAGTCCGCACCACCTGCCATGGCACCACCTGTCCGCTCCCGCAAGCCGAACCTCCGGGTGGAGCGCGCCCTGCAGCGCGACGGCTACCGGCTCCTCGCCGGCATGGACGAGGTCGGTCGCGGTGCGCTCGCCGGGCCGGTGACGGTGGGGGTCGTCGTCATCGACGAGACCTGCCGCTCGGCGCCCCAGGGCGTGCGGGACTCCAAGCTCCTCCAGCCCCACGCCCGCGAGTCGATGGTGCCGAGGATCCGTCGCTGGTCGCTCGCGCACGCCGTCGGACACGCGTCACCCGCGGAGATCGACGAGATCGGCATCATCGCCGCCCTCCGCCTCGCCGGCCGCCGTGCCCTGGCCGCGCTCGACGTCGTGCCCGACCTCGTCATCCTCGACGGCAACCACGACTGGCTCACCGCTCCCGACGAGGTGGGGCTGCTGGCCTTCGCCGCCGATGAGGTCCACACGCCCCCGGTGACGACGATGATCAAGGCCGACCTGAAGTGCTCCTCCGTCGCCTCGGCGAGCGTCCTGGCCAAGGTCGAGCGCGACCGGATCATGGTCGACCTCTCACCGGAGCACCCGGCATACGCGTGGGAGCTCAACAAGGGATACTCGGCACCGGAGCACCTCGACGCGCTGCGCGAGCACGGTCCGTGCGACCTCCACCGACGCTCGTGGAGGCTTCCGGGGACGATGACCGATGATGGTGGAGCCACCACACCGCTCGAGGACGCCGAGGTCGCACCCGAGCTGGTGGCGGCGCACGCCGGACCGACACCGACCACCACGACGACGGAGATGCACCCGCATGAGCGCTGAGGACCTCGAGAAGTACGAGAGCGAGATGGAGCTCGCCCTCTACCGCGAGTACCGCGACGTCGTCGGGCTGTTCTCGCACGTCGTCGAGACCGAGCGCCGCTTCTACCTGTGCAACTCAGTGGACGTGAAGGTCCGCAGCGACGGCGGCGAGGTCTTCTTCGACGTGACGATGCAGGACGCGTGGGTCTGGGACATCTACCGGCCGGCCCGGTTCGCCAAGCAGGTGCGCGTCGTGACGTTCAAGGACGTCAACGTCGAGGAGCTCGCGAAGTCCGAGCTCGAGCTGCCCAAGGGCGACTTCTGACCTCCTGAGCACGACCCGTCGTCCACAAGGGGCGTGGTGGCTGTCGCCTGTCCACAGGTCGGCTCCTGCCGTGTGGCTCAGCCGGGCCCGTTGCGCGGATGCTCGTCGGCATGGACGCACACCTGGCACTGGGCCGTTACGGCGAGGAGCTCGCGGCGCGCTACCTGCGTGATCGCGGGATCCGTGTCCTCGAGCGCAACTGGCGCTGCCCCGAGGGCGAGATCGACATCATCGCCCTCGACGGTGACTGCCTCGTCGTGTGCGAGGTCAAGACACGAGGCGGCACCGTCACGGGTGACCCGGTCGAGGCGGTGACCTGGGAGAAGGTGAGCCGGCTGCGACGCCTCGCGGCGGCGTACCTGCGCTCGCGGCCCGGGTCGGTCGCGCACGCCCGGGTCGACGTCATCGGGGTGCTGGCGGTGCGGGGACGACCCCCGGTCGTGCGGCACGTCGAGGCGGTCGGCGCGTGAGCGCCAAGCTGGGCCGCACCCTCGGTGTCGCCCTGACCGGGCTCGAGGGGCGGCTCGTCGACGTCGAGGCGCACATCTCCGCGCAGCTGCCGCACTTCAGCGTCACCGGGTTGCCCGACAAGGCGTGCGGGCAGGCTCCCGACCGGGTGCGGTCGGCGGCGGCGACGAGCGGATTCCCGTTGCCGCCTCAGCGCATCACGGTCAACCTCTCGCCGGCGTCGATCCCCAAGCAGGGCACCGGCTTCGACGTGGCCATCGCCCTCGCGGTGCTCGGCGCCGCCGGCATCGTCGACCCGCGACGGATCGCCGGTGTCGTCCACCTCGGTGAGCTCGGTCTGGACGGCTCGGTCCGAGGGGTGCGCGGAATCCTCCCCTCCGTCCTCGCGGCTGCCCGGGCCGGTGTGCGGCACGTCGTCGTCCCGCCGGCCAACGTCGCCGAGGCGCAGCTCGTCCACGGGGTCACCGTCCATGCCGCGCCCACCCTGGCCGACCTCGTGAGCTGGTATGCCGTCCGCTCCGGTCTCGACCCGCTTCCGGTCGCCGGGCCGGTCCAGGAGGACGGCGAGGCGCGGATCCGTGACATCGACCTCGCCGACGTCGTCGGGCAGAGCGAGGCCCGGCTGGCCCTCGAGCTCGCCGCGGTGGGAGAGCACCACCTGCTCATGAACGGCCCACCGGGCGTGGGCAAGACGATGCTCGCCGAACGGCTCGTGACGATCCTCCCGCCCTTGTCACGCGAGCAGGCGCTGGAGACGCATGCCATCCGCTCGCTCACCGGCGACGCGATCCGGGCCAGCGAGCTCGACCGCACACCTCCGTTCGTGGCGCCGCACCACAGCGCCTCGATGACCTCGATCACCGGGGGCGGCTCGGGCGTCGTGCTGCCCGGAGCGATCTCCCGGGCCCACTGCGGCGTGCTCTTCCTCGACGAGGCCGGCGAGTTCCGGACCTCGGTCCTGCAGCAGCTGCGCCAACCGCTGGAGTCAGGTGAGGTGACGATCTCGAGGGCCAAGCAGCTCGTGCGCTACCCCGCACGATTCCAGCTCGTGCTCGCCACCAACCCCTGCCCGTGCGGACGTGCGTGGGGCAAGGGCATCGACTGCGTCTGCAGCGCGCTCGAGCAGCGCAGCTATGCCAACAAGCTCTCCGGACCGCTCATCGACCGGATCGACATCCAGATGATGGTGTCGCCGGTGTCCCGTCTCGCCTTCGCGGAGGAGCGCGGCGAGTCCAGTGCGGTGGTCCTGGAGCGCGTGCTGGCGGCCCGGGCCGCGCAGGCCGAGCGGTGGGCCGACCGCGGCTGGACGACCAACGCCCGCGTCCCGGGGCACGCCCTGCGCCGCAGCCCGCTGCGGCTGCCCGGCCGCGTCACCGCGCAGGTGGACCGAGCCCTTGATCACGGCCTGGTCACCCTGAGGGGCTACGACCGCACGCTCCGGCTCGCCTGGTCGTCGGCAGACCTCGCGGGCAGGACGTCCCCCGACGCCGAGGACGTCGGACTTGCCCTCACCCTCCGCAGCCAGGGCAGTGCGGCGGCATGACGCGCTCATCGCCTTCCGGCAGCGTCGGGATCCCCGGCGGAGCAGCGCTCACCGAGGAGCGCTGGGCCCGCCTCGCGTTCAGCCGCATCGTCGAGCCCCAGACGGTGTCGGCCCGCGACTCCATCCGCGAGCTGGGTGCGGTGGCCGCCCTGGACAGGCTCCTCAGCGGCGGAGGGCTCGGCAGCGGCGGAGGTCTCGGCAGCGGCAGAGGTCTCGGCAGCGGCAGAGGTCCCGGCAGCGGCGCGAGGGCTCGCGGCGGTGTGAGCGCCGGCAGCCGGTCTCGCGTCGAGGACACGGACGCCTATGACCAGCGGATCGAGGCCTTGGACATCGACCAGGCCCGGCGCGTGCTCGACCGGCTCCGGCTGCGGGTCGTCATTCCCGGCGACGACGAGTGGCCCGTCGGCCTCGACCAGCTGAGGGAGCCACCCATCTGCCTCTATGTCCGTGGCGAGTGCGAGCTCTCGGTGGCCGAGGGCAGCGTGGCGGTGGTGGGTTCACGTGCCGCCACGTCCTACGGCCTGTCCGTCGCGGCCGACCTCGGCGAAGGGCTTGCCGCCCGCGGGGTCACGGTCGTCTCCGGCGCGGCGTTCGGGATCGACGCCGCGGCTCACCGTGGCTCGCTCGCCGGTGGTGGGCCCACGATCGCCGTGCTCGCCCGAGGGCTCGACCGTGCGTACCCACAGGCTCACGAGGGGCTCCTTCGTGAGGTCGCCGGGCACGGGGCCGTCGTCAGCGAGCTGCCTCCGGGCTGGGCGCCCTACCGCGCTCGCTTCATCGCCCGCAACCGGCTCATCGCGGCGATGAGCGTCGGGACCGTCGTCGTCGAGGCCGGGTTGCGCTCGGGGTCGCTCAACACCGCCAACGAGGCCCGCAAGCTCGTGCGTCACGTCGCCGCCGTCCCGGGACCGGTGACCTCGGTGCAGTCGGCCGGTTGCCACGAGCTCGTCCGCGAGCACGGCGCCGTCCTCGTCACGGACACGGGGGAGGTGCTCGACCTCATGGGGAGGTTGAGCCTCGACTCCGTCGGCCCGGCACGGGCTCCCGAGACGCCCGAGTCCGAGCTGGACCCTGTCGGGCGTGCCGTCTTCTCGGCGGTGCCGGTGCGGCAGGGTGCGGACCTGGCGAGGCTGCAGGGCCTCACGGCGCTCGACACCAGGACGCTGCTCAGCGCCCTCGGCCAGCTCTGCGTGCTGGGTCTCGTGGTGCGCGAGGGGGAGCACTGGCGCAAGACGCCCGCGCGGAGCCGCCGGGCGCCGAGGTGAGACGGTCTCGCGCCGGGTCGGTGGTTGATCGTTCCCCCACGTGATGAGACGGTGCTGGGTGTGAGTGCCAGCCGCCAGGCCACGGTCGACGCCTTCGAGCGTCACCTGCGTGCTGAGCGCGGACGCTCGCCCCACACGGTGCGTGCCTACCTCGCCGACCTGCGCGACCTCTTCGCCCACCTCGACGGGGACGGCGACGAGACGCCGCTCGCGGAGGTTCGTCTGGCCGACCTGCGCGAGTGGCTCGGCGTCCTCGCGGCCGGTGGCGCCGCCCGGTCCACCATCGCCCGGCGGTCGGCGTCGCTGCGCACCTTCTTCGGCTGGGCGGTGCGGGCCGACCACGTCGACATCGACCCGTCGCTGCGGCTCGTGGCCCCCAAGCGGCACCGCACCCTGCCCCCGGTGCTCGCCAAGGACGATGCTGTCGGTCTGCTCGACGTGGCCGCGGTCGCGGCCGACGACGACGACCCGGTGCACCTGCGCAACCGGGCCGTCCTCGAGCTCCTCTATGCCACGGGAGTGCGCGTCGGCGAGCTCACCGGTCTCGACGTGGACGACCTGGACCTCGAGATCGACGTGATCCGTGTCATCGGCAAGGGTGACAAGGAGCGCCGTGTTCCGTTCGGCCGACCGGCCCGTGAGGCACTCCACGCGTGGCTGCAGCGGGGCCGGCCGCGGCTCGTGGTGGCCGGAAGCGGCGCGGCCCTCTTCCTCGGCAGGAGGGGTGGTCGGCTGGACCCACGACAGGTGCGTACCCTCGTCCACGACATGTTGGCCCATGTGCCCGATGCGCCCGACCTCGGACCGCACGGACTGCGCCACAGCGCGGCGACTCATCTCCTCGAAGGGGGTGCGGACCTGCGCATGGTGCAGGAGCTCTTGGGCCACGCCTCGCTCTCGACGACACAGATCTACACGCATGTATCCATCGAACGGCTCACCTCGTCCTACGTCCAGGCCCACCCACGTGCCTGAGGACCTCGACCTCCCCGACTGGGTGAGCGAACCATCGCGGTCCTCACGTCGTCGGGAGGAGGCCCCTCCTTCCCGCCGCACCGAGCTGCGCAGAGCGGCCGAGCAGCAGAGGCGCTCCGGAGGACGCCGGGGGTCGCGTTCCGCGGATCCGCAGAACGCTCCGAGTGGCCCGAACGGCCCGAGCGCCGCCGGCCCGTCGGCGGGCCCCCACGAGCCGAGGTCGAGCCGACGCGACACCCGGGCTGGTGGGTACGGCGATCCGCGCGGGACGGCCGCCACCCGGGCCGACCGGCGACGAGCCCTGGTGGCGTCGACCCGACGCCGGGAGCCCGTCCGCCCGCCCCGCGCCGTCGAGATGGTGCCTCCCGAGGCCCCTGACGCGAGCACCTCCAGCGACCGCCGCTCCCAGGGCACGGCTCGGCGGCGCGCCAGCACCTCCACTCTCGCCCGCCGCCGGATCGTCGCCGCGCTCGGGCTCACCGCCGTCCTCGCGCTCGCGTTGTGGGCCGCGTGGCCCAGCGCCGAGTCGAGCGGCCCGGGCCGCGAGACGGCTGACCTCACGACGGCAGCGGTCACCCGCTCCGGGTCCGACCCCCTCGCGGCAGCCGAGGACCTCCCGGCGGGCCCGTCGGCGTCCGCGACAGCGGGCTCGACCACGGCGCCGGCCGCCGGTTCCGGGAAGCTCGCCGCTGTGGCCCTCCCGGCGATCGCCGCACCCACCGTCAACCCCAGTCGCACCATCCGGGTCGGGCTCCAGGTCGAACAGGGAGCCGGCGTCGACGCCGCCGAGGTGGCGACCGTGGTCGCGCGCACGCTGGGCGACGCCCGCGGCTGGCAGACGCGGGACCGGGTGAGGTTCCGTGCGGTGGGTCCGGAGGCGACAACGCAGGGCGACGTCGACATCACCATCGTCCTGGCGAGCCCCCGGCTCACCGACGCCCTGTGCAAGCCGCTCGAGACCAACGGGCAGGTGTCGTGCTTCAACCTCCGCAAGGTCGTGCTCAACACGGCCCGCTGGACGGGCGGGGTCGCGGGCTACGGCAAGGACCTCACGGCATACCGGCAGTACATGGTCAACCACGAGATCGGCCACGGGCTCTACCACGGACACGTGGAGTGCCCCCGCAAGGGCGCCCTCGCTCCCGTCATGCTGCAGCAGACCAAGGGACTCGACGGGTGCCGCCCGAACGCCTGGCCGACGCTGCCCTGAGCCCTCAGCGGCCACGTCCCAGCGGCAGGAGGACGACCGGTCCGCCCCCGAGGAGCGGTCGCGGGTCGACGTAGCCCGGGACGCTCACTGCCCCGAGGTGCAGGCACGCGCCCCCGCAGTGCGTCCGTCCGGCGACCACACCGAGGACGTCGCCCGGGCCGACCGCCGAGCCGACGGCCACGGCGCCTCGGACCGGCTCGTAGGTGCTCCGAAGCCCGGACGCGTGGCTCACGCTCACCGTCCCGCGCCCCGCGACGACCCCGACGTGCGTGACGACACCGGCGTCGACCGCGAGCACCGGCTGGCCCTGCCTCGCCGCGAGGTCGAGACCTCGGTGCCCCCGGCCGTACGTGGACCTCGGTGCCACGAACCTGGCCGTCACGGCCGGGCGTGGCTCCACGGGCCACGACCACGACCGACGGAGGGGAACGGGCTCGCGCTGGGCCGACAGGACCCCGGGTCCGGGGGCGGGCGGAGGCGCCACCGCGCCGGGCACGAGGCTTCCCATGACGCCGAGGGCGACGACGGCCCGACGGAGTGCGCTGCGGATCGACATGCCGGCCAGCGTCCGCCCGTCACGCAGCCCTGCGCCAGCCGCGCACCGGGCGCCTGTGGACGACGAGAGCCACGCGACCCACCTGTGGACGGCAGCCGCCGCACGCGCGTGACCAGCAGCACCCACGCATCGGCGCCTCCACGACAGGCTCCGGTGCCATGATCGCGGCCATGGCCTACCTCGTGAAGCAGCGCCATCGTGCGCCCGCGGTCGCTGCGCCCGTCCCGCCCGATCCCACGCTCCCGCGCGCCTGCGTCATCGGAGCAGGCTCGTCGGGCATCGCCGCGGCGAAGGCGCTCGCCGCCGCCCGTGTGCCGTTCGACTGGTTCGAGCAGGGCAGCGTCGTCGGCGGCAACTGGGTCTACGAGAACCCCAACGGCCGCTCCGCCTGCTACGACACCCTCGAGATCAACACCTCGTGCCCGCGGATGGCCTTCTCGGACTTCCCCATGCCGGCCGACTATCCGGCATACGCCCGGCACGACCAGGTGGCCGCCTACTTCGAGGCGTACGTCGACCACTTCGCGCTGCGTGACCGGGTCACGTTCGACACCACGGTCGTCGACGTCTCCCGCGACGACGACGGGACGTGGAGCGTCCGCACCGACGGGCCCGACGGCACCCGCACCCGGACCTACGACGCGGTCCTCGTCGCCAACGGCCACCACTGGGACCCGCGCTGGCCCGAGCCCGCCTACCCGGGCACCTTCGACGGCGAGCAGATCCACGCCCACGACTACCGGTCGGGCGAGCAGCTGCGTGGTCGCGACGTCGTCGTCGTGGGATCCGGCAACTCGGCCCTCGACATCTCGGTCGAGGCGGGCAGGGTCGCGCGGTCCGCGGTCCTGTCGCAGCGCCGCGGCCAGTGGGTCCTGCGCAAGTTCCTCCTCGGCAGGCCGTCCGACCAGGTCGCCCTGCCCGGCTGGTTGCCCTGGTGGGCGACCGCGCTGCGCCTTCGGATCGGCGCCGTCACCTCCGGCAACGTCGCCCGGCTCGGACTGCCCCGTCCGCCGCACAAGCCGGGGCAGTCGCACCCCGTCCAGTCCGAGGGCATCAGGGCCGCGCTGAGATCCGGCGCCGTGACGCCGAAGCCCGGCATCGAGCGGCTCGACGGCGACCGTGTCGTCTTCGTCGACGGCACCAGCGCCCCCGCCGACCTCATTGTCTGGGCGACCGGCTACCGGGTCTCCTTCCCGTTCCTCGACGCGGCGCTCCTGTCGGCGCAGGACAACGACCTGCCGCTCTGGAAGCGCACGGTCCACCCCGACCTTCCCGGCCTCTACTTCATCGGCCTGCTCCAGCCGGTCGGCGCCGTCATGCCTCTCGCCGAGGCCCAAGGGGTCTGGGTCGCCGAGACGCTCGCGGGCCGCTACGCGCCGCCGCCCGCCGACGAGGTGCGCCGGCAGATGGCCGCGGACCACGAGCGCAACCGCCGCCAGTTCTATGCGTCGCCGCGGCACACGATGGAGGTCGACTTCGACCACTACCTCTGGGACCTCGGGCGTGAACGTCGCCGCGGTGCTGCTCGCGCAACGCCGCGCCGTATGCCGTCCGCCCCCGAACCCGGGTCCGTGGACGACGCGTCGGTGCCGGACCCGTGAGCGCCCGCGGTGGCGCGGTGGTCACCGGTGCCGGGGGAGGGCTCGGGAGGGAGATCGCCGTCCGGCTCGGCGCCGTGGGCTTCCACGTGCTCGTCACGGACGTCGACGAGGCGTCCGCCCACGCCACCGCGGCCGAGATCACCGGTGCCGGTGGCACGGCGACGGGACGTCGCCTCGACGTCCGCGACCAGGCGGCGGCCCGAGATGCGGCACGGGCTGCGGTCGAGCGGGCCGGGTCCCTCGCACTGTGGGTCAACAACGCCGGGATCCTCGTCACCGGCCCGGTCTGGGACCAGGACGACGAGCAGCGCCGGCTGATGTTCGAGGTCAACGCGCTCGGCACGATGCACGGCACGGTCGCGGCGCTCGAGGTGATGCGACCGGCCCACCGTGGGCACATCGTCAACGTCGCCTCGCTCGCCGGGCTCGTGTCGGTCCCCGGAGAGGGTGTCTACGCCGCGACCAAGCACGCCGTCGTGGGTCTGAGCACCTCGACGCTCGCCGACCTCCGTGCGGCGGGGGAGCGCGACATCCACATCAGCTGCCTCTGTCCGGACGGCATGTGGACGCCGATGCTCCACGACAGGCTCGACGACCCCGGTGCCTCCATGTCGTTCTCGGGGCAGCTGCTCCAGCCGGCCGACGTCGCCGACGCGGTCCTCGCGCTGATCGACCGGCCCCGACCTGTCCTCGCGCTGCCCCGGTGGCGCGGCGTCGAGGTCCGACTCTTCGACCTCGTCCCGAGCCTGGCCATGCGCGCCGTGCCCCTCGTCGTGCGGCTCAGCCGTATCCAGCAGAGGGCCGCCGCGAGGCGCCTGCGCCGCCAGTAGCAGGACGGTTCAGGCGCGCAGTGCCGACAGCCGCACCGCGGCCTCGCGCAGCACGTCGTCCTGCTTGCAGAAGGCGAAGCGGACGAGCGTGCGCGCGGCGTCGGCGTCGTCGTGGAAGACCGAGACCGGCACCCCGGCGACCCCGGCCCGGCCCGGGAGCTCACGGCAGAACTCGAGCGCATCGGTCGCACCGAGCGGCGCAGCGTCGGCGATGACGAAGTACGTCCCGCCGGGCACGGAGACGTCGAGCCCGATGTCGCGCAGCGCGGTGACGAGGACGTCACGCTTGGCCTGCAACGACCGGGAGAGACCGGCATACACGTCGTCGCCGAGACCCAACCCGACCGCGACCGCCGGCTGGAACGGTCCGGAGCCGACGTAGGTGAGGAACTGCTTGACCGTCCGCACGGCAGCGACCGCCTCGGCCGGCCCGGACACCCAGCCGACCTTCCACCCCGTCGTCGAGAACGTCTTGCCCGCCGACGAGATCGTCAGCGTCCGCTCCGCCATGCCCGGCAGGGTCGCGACCGGCACGTGCTCGAGGCCGTCGAAGACGAGGTGCTCGTAGACCTCGTCGGTGACGACCCACGCGTCGTGCTCCCTGGCCAGCGAGCAGATGAGGTCGAGCTCGGCGCGCGTGAAGACCTTGCCGGTCGGGTTGTGCGGCGTGTTGAGCAGGACGAGCCGGGTGCGCGACGAGAACGCCGCCCGCAGCGACTCCTCGTCGACGGCGAAGTCCGGGAAGCGCAGCACCGACGTCCGGCGCACGGCTCCCGCGAGGGCGATCGACGCGGCATACGAGTCGTAGTAGGGCTCGAAGGTGACGACCTCGTCGCCGGTCTCGCACAGCGCGAGGATCGTCGCGGCGATGGCCTCGGTGGCGCCGACCGTGACGAGCACCTCGCGTCGTGGGTCGAGGTCGAGACCGTAGAAACGCTTCTGGTGCACCGCGATCGCGTCGAGCAGCTCGGGCACGCCGGGGCCGGGCGGGTACTGGTTGCGGCCACCGTCGATCGCGGCCTTCGCGGCGTCGAGGACCTCCTGTGGCCCGTCGGTGTCGGGGAACCCCTGACCGAGGTTGAGCGCGCCGTGCTCGACGGCGAGCCCGGACATCTCCGCGAAGATCGTCGAGCCGAAGCCCTGCATCCGGTGCACGAGAGGCGAATCCATGATTCGCAGGCTACGCGTCAGGCGCCGGGCCTACGCTCGGCGACATGACCGACCGCGGCACGGAGCTCGTCGACGCCCTGCGCGCCGCGCTGCGCACCGGTGCCGACGCCGAGCGCGCTGTCGGTCAGCAGGGCTACATGAAGAGCGCCATGCCCTTCCTCGGCCTCACCTCGCCGGGCCGCCGGGCCCTCGTGCGGCCGCTGCTCGCGGACCCCGCGCTGCGCCTCGACACCCGCAAGGCCTTCGAGCGCGCCGTCCTCACCCTCTGGGACGAGGCCGCGTTTCGCGAAGAGAGGTATGCCGCACTCGACCTCCTCCGCCACCGCACCTACCGCTCGTGGCGCGACCCGGACGTCATGCCGCTCGTCGAGCACCTCGTCGTCACGGGCGCGTGGTGGGACCTCGTCGACGAGACCTCGAACGTCGTCGGCGAGGTGCTGCTCCTCGACCCCGAGGGGGAGGGGCTGCGGATGCGCGACTGGTCCGAGCGCGAGAGCCTCTGGCTGCGGCGCTCGGCGATCATCAGCCAGCTCCGGCACAAGGAGCGCACCGACACCGACCTGCTCGAGGCCGTCATCGAGCCCAACCTCGACGACCACGAGTTCTTCATCCGCAAGGCCATCGGGTGGGCGCTGCGCCAGTACGCCCGGACCGACCCGGTGTGGGTGCAGACCTTCGTCGACCGGCACACCCACCGCCTGTCGGGGCTGAGCCGCCGTGAGGCCCTCAAGCACCTCTGAGGTCCTCACGGTCGCCGTTGTCGGGCCCACGTCGCGTCGTCGGGGCCGGAGCAGCCCCCGACGACGCGGGCTTGCCCCGACAACCGCCCGGCAACGCCCGGCGACCCCTACGAGGGCGGCCGGGTCGAGCCCCGGCGGCGCTTCCGGCCGAAGTCCACGCCGGAGTCGCGGAGCACCGTGCGCGCCCGCGCCAGCCGCAGCGCGACGAGGACGGCGACGCCCACGACGCCGGCGTCGTCGACAAGACCCAGCGGCCCGACCAGGGCTTCGGGGATGACGTCGACGGGGACGACGAGGTAGAAACCGGCGGTCGCCAGAGCGACGACGCCGCGCGGAGGGATCCGGTAGCGCCACATGAGCAGACCGACGACCGCGAGGAAGAGGCCGAGGAGCACCGCGACCGCGATGAGCACGGTCCGCACGACGTCATCCATGCGCCTCAGTGTCCACGGCGCGACGGGTCAGGTGGCGGCGGGGTCGTCGTCGCCCGCGTGCGCGATCGAGTCGAGCTGGCGCCACACGAGCGCGAGGATGACGGCGGTGCCAACGAACGCGAACCAGAACGGCGGTGAGCCCCCACTGCTCGGCGATCGGCCCGCCGATGGCCTGCCCGATGACGAGCCCCAGGAAGAGGCCGGTGACGTAGACGCTCCCGACCCGGCCCTGGTATGCCGTGGGCACGGCTCGCTGCCGGACCGTCACGCTCACCGTCCCCCACGTGAAGGCGTAGGCGCCGAAGACGAACATGATGCCGATGGCGACGGCACCGTTCGGCGCCAGCGCGAGGGCGAGGTGGGTGAGCACCTCGGCGACGAGGCACACCTTCATGAGCAGGGCGAGGGAGAGGCGGCTCGAGACCCGCCCGAACGACGCGGTGGCGACGACGCCACCGACGGCGCTCGCCGTCGTGAGCAGGCCGAAGCCGACCTCGCCCATGTCGAGGTGGTCGAGGGCATAGAGCACGAGCACCGACCACGCAGCGCCCCACGTGATGTTGAAGGTGAGGATGACCAGCGCGAGGGTGCGCATCGCCGCGTGGTGGCGGATCCAGCGCAGGCCCTCGCGGATGTCGGCGCGCACGTGCGTCTCGACGGTGCCGCGCACGCCCCCTCGGGGCAGCTCCATCCGGCTCACGAGGAGGACCGCGAGCACGACGAGCGGGACCTGGGTGACGAACGGCCACACCGTCCCGGCGGCGAAGAGGAACGCCCCGACGGGCGGCCCGACGAGCTGGTTGGCGGTGAGGTAGCCGGCCTGGAGGCGGACCTGGCCGATCCGGAGGTCGTCGCGGCGGACGAGCATCGGGAGCAGCGTGCCCGAGGTCGAGTCGGCGAAGACCTCGCACACGCCGTAGACGAACATCGTCGCGAGGACGACGCCGATCGACACGTGCTCGGTGACGATGAACCCGCACAGCACGAGCACCACGAGGGCCCGCAACGTGTTGGCCGTGACGATGATGCGCTTGCGGTCGAGCCGGTCGGCGATGGCGCCGGCCCACAGGCCGAAGAGGAGCCAGGGTGCCCGCTGGAGCAGGGCGGCCATGGCGACGAGGGTGGCGTTGCGGGTCTGCGACGCCACGAGCAGGGGGCCGGCCGCGAGCGCGATGCCGTCACCGATGTTGCTCGTCCACGAGGCCGACATGAGCCACCGGAAGGGCTGCCCGAGCCGCACGGGCGCGACGATCTCCCCCAGGCGTGACACGAGGGGGAACCCTACGCCCGAGCCGGCCGCCCCGCCGGGCAGCGCCCCGCACGACACCGATTTCTCCGCAGCAGCGCCGGAGCGTACGATGGACCGCGGTTTTCGTGTGCTCGCACGCGGACACCAAATTCGCGCGTTCCACCGCCGCTGACTGGATCACCACGAAGCGGGGACGCACCACGACAGTCCGGAGCCACACGGCATACGGCGGGGTGCGTCAGGACGTCAGGCAGGTGCCCACAATCCGTGGGTCACCGACGCAACTGAAACAAGCACAAGGAGAACACGGCATGGCCGTCGTCACCATGCGCCAGCTCCTCGAGAGCGGCGTCCACTTCGGGCACCAGACCCGTCGCTGGAACCCGAAGATGAAGCGCTTCATCATGACCGAGCGCAACGGGATCTACATCATCGACCTGCAGCAGTCGGTGACCTACATCAACAACGCCTACGAGTTCGTGCGCGAGACCGTCGCCCACGGTGGCTCGATCCTCTTCGTCGGCACGAAGAAGCAGGCCCAAGAGCCCATCGCCGAGCAGGCGACGCGCGTCGGCATGCCCTACGTCAACCACCGCTGGCTCGGTGGCATGCTCACCAACTTCCAGACGATCTCCAAGCGTCTGACCCGCCTCGTCGAGCTCGACGAGATCGACTTCGACGACGTCGCGAGCTCGGGCCGCACCAAGAAGGAGCTCCTGCTCCTCAAGCGTGAGCGCGACAAGCTCGACAAGACCCTCGGTGGCATCCGTGGCATGGCCAAGGTCCCGTCCGCCGTGTGGATCGTCGACACCAAGAAGGAGCACCTCGCGGTCGACGAGGCGCGCAAGCTCGGCCTCCCGGTCATCGCGATCCTCGACACCAACTGCGACCCCGACGAGGTCGACTACAAGATCCCCGGCAACGACGACGCGATCCGCTCCGTCACGCTGCTGACGCGGGTCATCGCCGACGCCGTGGCCGAGGGCCTCATCGCGCGTTCGGGTGGCAACGCCGCCGCGGACACCGAGGGCGCCGACGAGCCGCTCGCCGAGTGGGAGCGCGAGCTGCTCGGTGGCGACGCCGAGGCTGCTGCCGAGACCGCTGAGACCGTGGCCCCCGAGGCCGGCGCGACGGCTGCCGCCGACGCGACCGAGGCCGCCCCGGCCGACGCCGAGGCTGCTCCCGCCGAGGCCCCGGCCGACGCCGAGGCTGCTCCGGCCGAGCAGGCCTGAGCCACACCACCTTCTCCGTCCGTCTTTCCAACAGAAAGAAGCGCACACACACATGGCGAACTACACCGCCGCTGACATCAAGGCGCTCCGTGAGTCCACGGGTGCCGGCATGCTCGACGTCAAGAAGGCTCTCGACGAGGCCGACGGCGACCAGGCCAAGGCCACCGAGATCCTGCGCGTCAAGGGCCTCAAGGGCGTGACCAAGCGTGAGGGTCGCACCACCTCCAACGGTCTGGTCATCGCCAAGGCCGAGGGTGGCGTCGGCACGCTCGTCGAGGTCCTCTGCGAGACCGACTTCGTCGCCAAGGGCGAGAAGTTCATCGCCCTGGCCGAGCAGGTCTTCGACCAGGCCGTCGCCGTCAAGGCAGCCAACGCGGAGGAGCTCCTCGCGAGCACCCTCCCCGAAGGCCAGACGGTCCAGGAGCTCCTCGACTCGTCCAACGCGACGATCGGCGAGAAGATCGAGGTCAAGCGCGTTGCTCGCGTCGAGGCCCCGAACGTCGCCGCGTACCTCCACAAGACGAGCCCCGACCTGCCTGCGCAGATCGGCGTCCTCGTGGCGACCGAGGGTGGCGACGAGTCCGTCGCCCGTGACGTCGCGATGCACATCGCCGCGTTCAGCCCGACCGTCCTCACGCGTGACGAGGTCGACGCCGAGACGGTCGAGAACGAGCGTCGCGTCGCCGAGGCCACGGCCAAGGAGGAGGGCAAGCCCGAGGCTGCGCTCCCGAAGATCGTCGAGGGTCGCGTCAACGGCTTCTTCAAGGAGAACGTCCTGCTCGAGCAGCCGTTCGCCAAGGAGCCGAAGAAGACCGTCGCCAAGGTCCTCGAGGAGGCCGGCGCCACGGCCACGTCCTTCGCCCGCTTCCGCGTGGGTGGCTGACCCTTCGGTCCGACTCCCGCTGGAAACAGCATCAGGTATGCCGTCCGCTCACCCGAGCGGGCGGCATACCTGCGTCTTGGGGTCGACAAGGACCGACTGATTGCCCTTGGGTGAGATCGTCGCTGCGCTCCTCACTCACCCAAGGGCAATCAGTCGGGGGTGCCGCGGGTGAGCCACGGGTGGAACAGCCGCGTCATCCTCGGGAGGATGAGGTAGGTCATGAGCGGGGTCGCGACGAGCGTCGAGAGCAGCACGCGAGCCCAGGCCGGCCAGCCGCCGGTGAAGGGCCCGAAGAGGTAGGTCAGCGTCACCGAGGTCGGGAAGAACGCGAGCCAGATGACGACCATCTGCTTCCACCGCGGGGGAGCGGGCGGTGCGGCCGGCGCCGAGAGGTCCGTGGTGTCGCGCTCCTCGGGCTCGTCGAACCAGCCCTCGATCCCGGTGCGGTGCTCGATCCGGGTGTCCTCGACGAGGTTGGTGCCGGCGGTGAGCCATCGGTTGCGCTCGGTGGACTCCTGCCAGGTCGCGAGGGACTCACGCGAGTCGAACCGGTAGAGCATGTGCCAGTCGGTCGACTGTCGCGACGGGCGCACCCATCCGGACCCGAGGAAGCCGGGGAAGTGGCTCGCCATCTGGGTGCCGGCATCGGCCCACGCGCGCATGAGCAGCTCGTCCTCGGGACGGACCCGTCGGGTGATGGCGACGGTCACGGGACCGGCGTTCGACGACGGCGGTGCAGGGGTGTCGGTCACGGCTCCCAGTGTGCCAACCCGGAGGCGGCGGACTCCCGCCCGGTGTGCGAGGATTCGGGGCACCGCCAGCAGACACTGCCGAGGAGGCACGGTGACCACTGACGTCCAGACGCAGCTCGCTCCGACGACCACCGCAGGGCGCCCGCCACGGGTGTTGCTCAAGCTCAGCGGCGAGGTGTTCGGCGGCGGCAAGATCGGCGTCGACCCCGACGTCGTGCGCGGCATCGCCCGTCAGATCGCCGAGGCCATCCGGCAGGGCACCCAGGTCGCGATCGTCGTCGGCGGAGGCAACTTCTTCCGCGGCGCCGAGCTCCAGCAGAAGGGCATGGAGCGCTCGCGCGCCGACTACATCGGCATGCTCGGCACGGTGATGAACTGCCTCGCGCTCCAGGACTTCCTCGAGAAGGAAGGCATCGACACCCGCGTGCAGACGGCCATCGCCATGGGCCAGGTCGCCGAGCCCTACATCCCTCGTCGCGCGATCCGCCACCTCGAGAAGGGGCGTGCGGTGATCTTCGGTGCCGGAGCCGGTATGCCGTACTTCTCCACCGACACCGTGAGCGCGCAGCGGGCCCTCGAGTGCCAGTGCGACATGGTGCTCATGTCCAAGAGCGGGGTCGACGGGGTCTACGACTCCGACCCGCGGAGCAACCCCGACGCCCGCAAGCTCGACACCGTGACCTACTCCGACGCGTTGCGCCGGGGCCTCAAGGTCGTCGACGCCGCCGCGTTCAGCCTCTGCATGGAGAACGGGCTGCCGATGAGGGTCTTCGGCATGGAGGGCGAGGGCAACATCACCCGCGCGCTCCTCGGTGAGCCGATGGGCACCCTCGTCACGGCCTGAGGGCCCACGGCTGCGGCGTTCGCGCCATTGTTTGACAGACTGGACCGTGGCCGCCCCACCGGGCGGCACGGCATACCGAAGGAGACCTGCGCCCATGATCGACGACACCATGCTCGAGGCCGAGGAGAAGATGGAGAAGGCCGTCGAGGTCGCCAAGGACAACCTGTCCGGCATCCGCACGGGCCGCGCCCACCCCGGCATGTTCAACAAGGTCGTCGTCGACTACTACGGCGCGCCGACCCCGCTGCAGCAGCTCGCGTCGTTCCAGACGCCCGAGGCGCGCACGATCCTCATCAGCCCGTTCGACAAGGGCGCCATGGCCAACATCGAGAAGGCCCTGCGCGACGCCGACCTCGGCGTGAACCCCTCCAACGACGGCAACATCATCCGGTGCGTCCTGCCGCAGCTCACCGAGGAGCGGCGCAAGGAGTACATCAAGATGGCCCGCAGCCAGGGTGAGGACGCCAAGGTCGCGATCCGTAACATCCGGCGCCAGGCCAAGGAGTCCATCGAGAAGCTCGTCAAGGACGGCGACGTCGGCGAGGACGAGGGCTCGCGCGCGGAGAAGGACCTCGAGTCCACGACGAAGAAGTACGTCGACACCGTCGACGAGGTGCTCAAGAGCAAGGAGACCGAGCTGCTCGAGGTCTGACCTCGGGTGGACGTCTCGCCATGAGCGACTCTTCGACGACGGAGGACCCCGCGACGCCGGCTGCGGACGCCACGACCCAGGACCCGGCGGCTGCGTCCCGGGCGTCGACGGCCTCTTCGACGGCCTCTGCGGCGGCCTCTTCGGCGGGCTCGGCCAAGCCGAGGACGAGGGCCGGCCGGGACCTGCCGGCGGCCATCGGCGTCGGTGTCGGCCTCGCCGTCGTCGTCATCGCCTCACTCGTCTTCCACCGGGAGCTCTTCCTCCCGGTGCTCGTCGTCGCGATCGTCCTCGGCGCGTGGGAGATGCGCCGCGCGATCCGGCAGGCCGGGGTCGACGTGCCGTTCGTGCCCGTCGTCATCGGCGCGGTCTCGATGCTGCTGTCGGCGTACTACCGCGGGCCGGAGGCGCTCGTCCTGACCTTCGGTCTCACCTGCATCGGCGTGCTCGTCTGGCGGGTCGCTGACGGCCTCGACGGCGCGATGCGCGACATCGGCGGTGCGCTGTTCGTCGCGCTCTACCCGTGCTTCCTCGGTGGGTTCGCGTCGCTGCTGCTGGCGCCCGACGACGGGCACCTGCGGATCATCTACTTCGTCCTCGTGACCGTGGCCTCCGACATCGGCGGCTACGCCTTCGGGGTCTTCCTCGGCAAGCACCCCATGGCGCCGTCGCTGTCCCCCAAGAAGTCGTGGGAGGGCTTTGGCGGGTCGGTCCTCACCTGCGCCCTCGTCGGTGCCCTCGGCCTGATCTCCCTGCTCGACGGTGTGTGGTGGCAGGGCGCCGTCATCGGGGCGATCGTCGCCGCCGCGGCCACGGTCGGGGACCTCATCGAGTCGAGCCTCAAGCGCGACCTCGGGATCAAGGACATGGGGACCCTGCTGCCGGGTCACGGCGGGCTCATGGACCGGTTGGACTCGCTCGTCGTCTGCATCCCGGTCGTGTGGGCGCTGCTCCTGTGGGCCGCCCCGGTCACCCCCGGATCCTGACCACTCGGTCGTCCCCGTGGCCGCAGGTTGGCCGCGGGCGGGGCGACTGAGAGACTGGTGTCCTCATGACCTCACTTCCCGAACCCCGCGTCGGCCGTCCCGAGCCGGGGCAGCTGACCTTCCAGGCGCCGCGCCGCGGCAAGCCGCCACGCCACCTCGCCGACCTCACCCCCGCCGAGCGCAAGGCGGCCGTCGAGGAGCTCGGCCACAAGGGCTTTCGCGCCAAGCAGCTGTCGACGCACTACTTCGAGCGGCTCGTCGAGTCGCCCGAGGAGATGACCGACCTGCCCAAGGCCGTGCGCGACCAGCTCGTCGCCGACCTGCTGCCCCCGCTGCTCACGCCGGTGCGCACCCTCGAGGCCGACCGTGGCGCCACGCTCAAGTCGGTGTGGCGCCTCCACGACGGCGCCCTCGTCGAGTCGGTGCTCATGCGCTACCCACGCCGCGTGACGATCTGCATCTCGAGCCAGGCCGGCTGTGGCATGAACTGCCCCTTCTGCGCCACCGGTCAGGCCGGGCTCACCCGCAACATGTCGGCCGCGGAGATCGTCGAGCAGGTCGTCGACGCCAACCGCAAGCTGCGCCACGGTGCCCTGCCGGCGATCGGCGCCACCCACCCCGCGGAGGCCGGGCTCGGCGACGAGTCCGAGGAGGACGCCGACGAGGCCGACACGTCGGGCCCCGGACCGCAGCGCGTGAGCAACGTCGTCTTCATGGGCATGGGCGAGGCGTTGGCCAACTACAAGGCCGCGATCGGCGCGATCCGCCGCCTCACCGACCCCAGCCCCGACGGACTCGGCATGAGCGCGCGCGGCATCACGATGTCGACGGTCGGCCTCGTCCCCGGCATCGACAAGCTCACCGCGGAGGGCATCCCGGTGACCCTCGCGCTCAGCCTGCATGCCCCCGACGACGAGCTGCGTGACGAGCTCGTCCCGATCAACACCCGCTGGAAGGTCGACGAGGCGCTCGACGCGGCCTACCGCTACTACGAGGCGACCGGCCGCCGCGTGAGCATCGAGTACGCCCTCATCAAGGACATCAACGACCACGCCTGGCGCGCCGACCTCCTCGGCGAGAAGCTCGTCGCCCGCGGCAAGGGCTGGGTCCACGTCAACCCGATCCCGCTCAACCCGACGCCCGGATCGAAGTGGACGGCCTCGCGCCGGGGCGTCGAGCAGCAGTTCGTCGAGCGCTTGCGCGCCCACGGCATCCCGACGACGGTGCGCGACACCCGAGGCTCGGACATCGACGGCGCCTGCGGCCAGCTCGCCGCCGCGACCGACTGAGCGGGAGGCGACGACACGGCATACGGGCTCTGCGTCCGTATGCCGTTCGCCCGCCTTCCTCAGGCCGGCGCCGCGCTCGCTACGGACGTCCACCGGGAACGCGGGCGCGCGGCGCGGAAGCCGGGTCACGCGACTGAGACGTGGGCCGGTGTCGTTCGGTTCCCGTGGGGCGCCCAGCCGGCGCGACTACTCTGGGGCGATGCGCCTGCGTCTCGTCGCGGCCGGCATCGTCGCCGCCCTCACCCTCTCCGCCTGCGGCGGCACGCTGCCCGACAACCTGCGTGGCGAGGAGTCGCACGGCGCAAGCAGCCACGCCGCGTCGTCATCACCCGCGAAGGCGGGGGCGAAGGCGAAGCCCGAGGCCCCCGAGGTCGCGCTGCGCGCCGGCGAGACCTTCCAGGAGATCTCGATGGCCGCCGCGTACACGCCGAAGGCGCCCTACGGCAGCGGCACCGACGACTACCGGTGCTTCCTCGTCGACCCGAAGTTCGCGCAGGACATGATCGTCAGCGGCGTCAAGGTCGAGCCCGACAACCCCGACGCCGTGCACCACGTCATCCTCTACAAGGTCGAGCCGCAGGACGTCGCGGCGGCTCATGCACAAGACGCCTCCGACCCGGGCGACGGCTGGACCTGCTTCGGCGGGACCGGCATCAAGGGGGGCGCGGCCGCGCAGATCAACAGCGCCGAGTGGGTCGCGGCCTGGGCGCCCGGCGGCGGCGAGCGCGTCATGGCCAAGGACATCGGCATCCCGCTGGCCAAGGGGTCGCAGCTCGTGATGCAGATGCACTACAACCTCCTCGTCGGGGACGGCGCGGACCAGAGCAGCGCCCGGCTGCGTCTCACGCCGGCCTCCGCCGGGACCAAGACGCCGCTGCACACGATGCTGCTTCCGGCCCCGGTCGAGCTGCCGTGCCGCAAGGGCACGCCCGGCGAGCTGTGCGCGCGCACCCCGGCCGTGGCCGACATCCGCAAGCGCTTCGGCGAGCAGGTGGCCACGGCCGACCTGCTGCACCTGCTGTGCGGCCCGCTCGAGCCGGGGCCGACCCAGTCCTGCACCCGCCCGGTCACCGAGCCCGGGCAGATCCGCGCGGTCGCCGGGCACATGCACCTGCTTGGCCGGTCGATCACCGTCGACGTCAACAAGGGCACCCCCAAAGCCAAGCGGGTGCTCGACCTCCCGGTGTGGAACTTCGACGACCAGGACGCCGTCCCCCTGCCCAAGCCGGTCGCGGTGAAGAAGGGCGACACCCTCACCGTGACGTGCACGCATGACCAGGCGCTGCGCGACGTGCTCCCGGCCTACCAGGGCACCAAGGAGCGCTACGTCGCCTGGGGCGAGGGCACGACCGACGAGATGTGCCTCGGGATCGTCCTGCTCACCCGCGGCTGAGGACGATGTCGGCGGCCTCGTCGATGTCGTCGACGAGGTGCACGACGCGGCCCAGACCACGGTCGCGGCCCAACGCCTCGATGGCGTGCCACACCGGGACGTCCTGCGACCAGTGGTCGACGCCGACGAGCACGAGCGGGGGCAGGACCCCGCCCTCCTCGGCGTAGTACAGCGGCGTGATCGACTGGAAGATCTCCTGCACCGTCCCGGCCGCGCCGTGGAGGACGACGAGCCCGCCGGTCGAGCGCGCGAGGAGTCCGTCCTCGCGGATGGCGTTGCTGAAGTACTTCGCGATGCCGTTGCAGAAGACGTTGGGCGGCTCGTGCCCGTAGAACCACGTGGGAATGCCGACGCTGCGAACCCGGCTGTCCGGCAATGGAACTCGTACGAGCTCGTCATAGGTCTCGAGCGCGACCGCGGCCCAGTCCCGGGTCGACGGACGGAACGAGGGTATGCCGGCCAGTCGCCCGAGCGCCTCCGTCATCGCCTCGGGTGACGGGCTGAGGGCGCCGAGGTTCGCGGCCTCCATCGCGCCGGGACCGCCACCGGTCGCGACGACGAGTCCCGCGGAGGCGAGCCGGTGCCCCAGACGGGCGGCACCGGCATACGCCTCGCTGTCGCGCGTCAGCGCGTGACCACCCATGACCCCGACGACGGGTGCGTTACCGAGGAACTCGCCCAGCGCGTCGCTCACCGAGTCGTCGTGGATGGCGCGGAGCAGGGTGACGAAGACGTCGTGGCGCACGTCCGCGTCGCGCGCCCACGTGTAGGCGCGGGCGTCAGGGGTGCTCTCGTAGCCGTAGCGGTCGAGCCCCGCATAGAGCTCGTGCGGCTGGTAGAGCGTGGCGCGGTAGGGGTTGACCGGCGCGTGCGGGTCGGTGGGGAAGACGAGCGCGCCGTGGAGGCGGAGGTGCTCGTCGAGCTCGGGGGAGAGGCGGCCCCCGAGGACGACGATCCCCTCGAGGTCGGTGCGGGCGAGCAGCCGGGACTCGTGCCGGGTGAGGTCGAGGTCCTGGATCCGCAGACCCCGCAGTGGCGCGCCGCTGGTGAGGGCCGCGTCGAGGTCGCGCAACGTCTCGATCTCGTCCATGGTCTCCATCCTGCCCGTGGTTAGAGTCGAGGCATGGCTCCCGTGACCCAGAAGTCCGTCCTGTCGTCCGTCCCCACCCAGCTCCTCATCGGCGGGGAGTGGCGCGACTCGCTCAGCGCGACGACGTTCCCCGTGCACGACCCGGCGACCGGCAGCGTTCTCGTCGAGGTCGCCAACGGCACTGTGGCAGACGGGACCGCCGCGCTCGACGCAGCCGTTGCGGCACAGGCGGACTGGGCCGCGACCGCACCCCGGGAGAGGGGCGAGGTGCTGCGCCGGGCCTTCGAGCTCATGACCGAGCGGACCGACGAGCTCGCGATGCTCATGACCCTCGAGATGGGCAAACCGCTCGCCGAGTCGCGTGGCGAGGTGGCCTACGCGTCCGAGTTCTTCCGGTGGTTCAGCGAGGAGGCCGTGCGCATCCACGGCCGGTATGCCGTGAACCCGGCCGGCGGCTCCCGACTGCTGACGATGCAGAAGCCGGTGGGCCCGACGTTCATGATCACGCCGTGGAACTTCCCCCTCGCCATGGGCACCCGCAAGATCGGCCCCGCGGTGGCGGCCGGCTGCACGATGGTCGTCAAGCCCGCGCACGAGACGCCGCTGTCGATGCTCGCGCTCGCCGCGCTCCTCGAGGAGGCGGGGCTGCCGGCCGGGGTCCTCAACGTCGTGACGACCTCGGACACCGCGGTCGTCTCAGAGCCAATCATCCGTGACCCGCGCCTGCGCAAGCTGACCTTCACCGGCTCGACCGCGGTGGGCAAGCACCTCGTCGAGCAGTCCGCCGAGCAGCTGCTGCGCGTGTCGATGGAGCTCGGCGGCAACGCCCCGTTCCTCGTCTTCGAGGACGCCGACCTCGACGCCGCCGTCGAGGGCGCGATGCTCGCCAAGATGCGCAACATCGGCGAGGCGTGCACGTCGGCCAACCGGTTCCTCGTCCACGAGTCCGTGGCGGCGGACTTCGGCCAGCGGCTCGCGCGCCGCATGGGTGGTCTCACGGTCGGCAAGGGCACCAAGGCGGGTGTCCAGGTGGGGCCGCTCATCACCGACGAGGCCCGCGAGGGTGTCCACGAGCTCGTGCAGGACGCCGTCGAGCGCGGGGCCCGGCTGCTCACCGGCGGCGACAAGGTCGCGGGGCGCGGCCACTTCTACCAACCCACCGTGCTCGTCGACGTGCCCGCCGGCGCGCGGGTGCTGGGCGAGGAGATCTTCGGGCCGGTCGCGCCGATCACGACCTTCTCCGACGACGGCGACGCAGTGCGCCAGGCCAACGCGACTGAATACGGCCTCGTCGCCTATGCCTACACCCGCGACCACAGCCGGGTGCTGCGCGTGAGCGAGGCCCTCGAGTTCGGCATGGTCGGGATCAACACCGGGATCGTGTCCAACGCGGCCGCACCCTTCGGTGGGGTCAAGCACTCCGGCTTCGGGCGCGAGGGCGGGTTCGAGGGCATCCACGAGTACCTCGAGACGACCTACGTCTCCCTCAACCCCTGACCCCGCGCTGACCGCAACGCACCGTGGTGCCCGCGCGACGGCGCAGGCACCACGGTGCTTTCACGAGAAGCGGTCAGGCGTAGGCGTTGTAGACCTGCTGGGCGTAGCGGACGCGGGTCGCGTGACGGCAGTCCCCGCAGATCTCGAACTTCGACTCGAACGCCCTCACCGCGGCGTCGATCGTCGTCGCCGCCTTGAGGGTGGACTTGCCGTAGCCGGAGAAGGTGTTGAGCTCGTAGGTGATGAACTTCAGCTGCAGGTTGAGCGACCACACCGACTGTCCCTGCTGGCCGGCGTACCAGACCGCGTTGTCGTTGGCGTTGCGGTCCCACCGCCCGCCGACGCTCCACTGTGCGATGCCGCGACCGGCGCCACCGGGCTGGGAGGCCCGTGGGTCGATGCTGCTGCCCGACTCCTGCATGAGGTTGCCGACGATGCCCGCGGCCTGGACCTTGGTGTAGCCGGCGCCGACGAAGTAGGAGAACGCGGCCTGCTGGTTGTTGAGCGAGAAGCTGTGGGAGGCGTTGTTGTTCTTGAGGGCGGCGATGAGGTTGGCGCGACCACCGGCCGGAATCGTCTGCGAGGTGCCCTGGTAGTCGCTGTTGTAGTACACGGTGACGGGCTTGGTCGACCGGTTGAAGACCGACGCGGCGTTGTTCTTCACGCAGATGCCCTTGCCGGCGCCGGCACCGCGGAACTCGTAGCAGCTCGGTTGCGTCGCCCCGTAGTCACCGATCGACCCGGTGAAGTCGGAGACCGAGCCCTCCTGGTTGCTGTTGTAGTAGTAGCAGAACTCGCCGTCGTTGCAGACGCCGTCGCGTCCAGCAGCTTGGGCTGTCGACGGCAGGGCCACGCCGGCCAGGACCATGGCGAGCGTCGCCATGAGGGCGAGCAGGAACCTCGAGGGTCGTGCGGGACGGGTCGTGGTCATGGGTCTTCCTTGGTCGTGGGCTGCCGGTCGGCAGGTGTGGGTGGGGGTGCCGAGTCCGGGCTACGGCCGGCTGCGGAGGTACTGCTCCCAGGTCACCTTCGTGACCTTCGGTCCGTCGTCGAGGGCGTTGTTGGCCAGGCCGTTGCGACCCTCGTAGTAGGCGCCGATCTGCTTCTGCGCGGACAGTGACAGGTCGGTGTCGTTGGTGGCGACGGCGTGGATGTGCCAGGGCCAGTCGCCCTGGCCCGGGCTGCGCAGCCACGCTGCGAACCCCACCCGGCGCAGGGCCGTGACGGCCGCCGTCCGCTGCGCGCCGGTCAGTGCCTCGGCGTCGAGGTCGACCGTGCCACCACCGTCGTGGGTCCCGGCGGAGGTCGGGTCGACGTCGGGGGAGTAGGAGCCCTGTTCGACGACGAACGCCTTGCCGGCCAGCACCCGGGCCTCGGCGAGCATGGCCACCGTGCGCGTGTTGAACGGGAAGCCCTGGAACGTCGTGCGGGTGCCGGGTGTCACCGGCCGGCTCACCGAGAACCGCTGGGCGCCGAGCGCCGTCAGCGACGCCTTGCCCGGGAGCCCGGTCGCGCCGAGACCCGTGTAGCCCAGCGACCGCTGCCAGGCCGCGTATGCCGTGCGCGTCACGGACCCGAAGTGGCCGTCGACGTACTGGCTGGCGAGGTGGCCGCGGGCGACGAGCGCCTGCTCGACGAGCGTGACGCTCGGCCCGGCGCCTGCGGTGATGCCGGTGCCGGCCTTGACCGGGTCCCACTGGGCGGCGAGCAGGAGGTGCTCCATGTCGACCGAGGGCAGGGCGGCGGCCGCGGGCCGGGCGGCGACCGCCGCCAGCACCGTGGCGCCACCCCCGGCGAGGAGCAGCCTCCGACCGATCGTGGCTCGCTCGCCGCCGGACCTCGTCGTGTCGACCATGTGTGCCTCGCCCCTCGTGACTGCCTTCGCTGACGGTTCGTCAGTGTGCGAGCCGGCACTTCGATTCCGCTGCGAAAGCGCTGCGACGAAGGGCTACCCGTCAGGTGTCGATGCGCAGCGCCTCGACCGGTGCCACCGCGACCGCGCGACGGGCGGGGCCCTGCGAGGCGACGAGGACGAGCACGACGCCGGCCGCGGCGATGACGAGGAGGACCGCGAACGGCATACCCCAGACGAAGCCCTCGGTCGGGGCGCCGATGAGTGCCTGGGCCCCGGCGGACCCGTAGACGAGGCCCAGGACGATCCCGAACAGCACCGCCGAGGCGGACAGCGCGACGGACTCCTTGGTGATCATCGTGCGCACCTGCCGCCGGGTGAACCCGAGCGAGCGCAGCAGCCCGATCTCGCGGTGGCGCTGGATGACGCTGAGCGACATCGTGCTCACGAAGCCGACGGCGGCGATGACCGACGAGATGACGATGATGCAGATCAGGATCGTCGCGGTCACGGCGAGCACCTGCTCGGCCTCGGCCCGCTGGCTCGGGTCGACCTCCCACGAGGCGACGCTCGCCTGCAGCGCCGACATGCCCGACGCGAAGGTCGTCACGAGGGCCACCCCGATGACGAGCCCCATCGTCGACCGGGTGGTCCGCAACGGGTCGAGCAGCGCGTTGCGCCGTGCCACGAGGCTCGACGGGTCGGTGCCGAGGGTGCGGCTCAGCGTCGCGACGACCCACGGGATGACGAACCGGGCACCGACGAGGAAGCCGGTCCCGGACCCGGCGGCGCCGACGAAGGCGAGGAGGAAGCCGGCGCCGGGGCTCGACTCGCCGAGGACGGCGCCGAGGGCGAGGACGAGAAGGCCGCCGACGATGCCCGTCCCGGCGATGAGCGCCCGGACGACCGAGGCGCGCCGTGGTGCGGGGGTGTGCGCAGCGGTGCCGGTGAGCGCCGCGGCGGGGGAGACGCGGAGGACGCCACGGGAGCCGAACCAGCCGGCGACGGTGGCCGACGCCGTGATCGCCGTGAACGCCATGAGCAGCTGTCCGCTGAACCACGCGTATGCCGCGTCCGGCAGCGTTCCTCGCGCCACGAGGACGGCGCGCACGACATGGACCAAGCCGGTGCCCACGAGGAGCCCCGCGAACGCGCCACCGGCGCCGACCGTCGCCGTGCCCCGCATCACCGAGGAGCGCAGGTCGCGGCCCCGGGAGCCGAGCAGCCGCAGGAGCGCGATGTGGCGCAGCCGTCCCGAGACCACCGTGTCGACCGCGCCGACGATGACGATCGCGCCGACGTAGAGGGCGATGAGGATGAAGACCCCGGCGACGATGCCGAGCAGCAGGCCGACCGACCCGCCGGACTCCTCGCTCACCGTCATGAGCACCGACGAGGTCATGACGAGCGTGGCGGCGTAGGCGCCGCACAGCCCGGCGACGAGTCCGACCGTGCCGAGCTCGCGGGGGCTGCCGAGGACGAGGTTGCGCCTCATGCGGCACCGACCTCGAAGCCGATGAGCAGGTCCGAGATCTCCTGCGGCGACAGCGGCCCGTGGTCACCGACGAGCCGGCCGTCGGCGATGACGAGGATCCGGTCGGCGTAGGACGCCGCCACGGGGTCGTGGCTCACCATGGCGATCGTCTGGCCGTACTCGCGGGCGGCGGTGCGCAGCAGCGTGAGCACCTCGCGCGACGAGCGGGAGTCGAGGTTGCCGGTGGGCTCGTCGGCGAAGATCACCGCCGGCCGCGAGGCGAGCGCGCGGGCGATGGCGACGCGTTGCTGCTGGCCCCCGGAGAGCTCGCTGGGGCGGTGCCCGATGCGCTCCGCGAGACCGAGCGTGTGGACGAGGTGGTCGATCCACCGCTGCTGCTCGGCGTCGACCCGGCGGCCGGCGAGCTCGAACGGCAGGAGGATGTTCTCTCGCGCCGACAGCGTGGGGACGAGGTTGAACGCCTGGAACACGAAGCCGATCTCGCTGCGGCGCAGGGTCGTTCGGGCATCGTCGTCGAGCTGCCCCAGCGATGCCCCTGCGAGGACAACCTCGCCGCTCGTCGCGTCGTCCAGCCCGGCGGCGACGTTCATGAGGGTCGACTTGCCGGAGCCGGACGGACCCATGATCGCGGTGAAGCCGCCGCGGTGGATGTCGACGCTGATCTCGTCGAGGGCGGCCACCCTGCCGGCGCCCTCGCCGTAGATGCGGGACACCCGTCGCAGCGACAGGACGGGGGCGTGGGGGAGGTCTGGAGTCGTCGGTGAGGTCATGTCCACGACGCTAGGGAGGCGCCGCGCGACGCACATCGTGCTGCGGAGGCATCCTTCGTCCGTCGTGAGATGTATGCCGGGTGGTCGTCACGTCGTCACGTCGTTGCGTCGTCGTACCGTCGCGTTCGTCACGTCGTCGGCCGAGGGGCCTTGCGGGACACGGGTGGCAGGTCCGTAGGGTGCGGGGCATGAGCGAGACCTCACCGACCGACCCGGCCACCATCGACGCCCTCTCCGACGCCGTCAAGGCGTCCGGTGGCGCCCTGGGTCACCAGACGGCTCTGTGGCGCGCCATGTTCGGGCTCGAGCGCTGGTTCTTCGTGGCACGCGGCACGATGCCCGAGGTCGGACCGCTCGTCGGCGTCGTCGACGAGGCCCCCTCGCTGCTCGCGTTCACGACCGGCGCACGGGCGCGTCAGTTCGCGCTCGACAACGGCCTCCCGCAGGAGCAGGCCGAGCAGGTGCTCGCAGTGCCGTCCGCCAACGTCCTGGCGATGTGCGAGCAGCTCGCCGACAAGGGCGTCAAGCGGGTCGTCGTCGACCAGGGGACCCTGGGCTTCTTCGCCCCGCTCGACCAGCTCCGGCCGATCCACGACTTCGTCGAGCGCCAGCCGGCTCAGGGCTGAGCCTCAGAGCAGACCGTGCTCGTAGGCGTAGACGACGAGCTGGACCCGGTCGCGCAGGGCGAGCTTGCCCAGGATGCGCGACACGTGCGTCTTGACCGTCGCCTCCGAGAGGAACTCCACCGCGGCGATCTCGGCGTTCGACAGGCCCTGGGCGGCGCGGAGCAGGATCTCGCGCTCACGCGGGGTCAGCCGGTCGAAGTCGGCACCCGGAGAGGACGTCGAGCGCTGGCGGAACCGTTCGAACACGGCCCGGGTCGCACCCGCGGCGACGACCTGCGTGCCCTCGGCCACGGCCCGGACCGCGGCGAGCAGCAGCTCGGGGCGGGTGTCCTTGAGGACGAAGCCGGACGCTCCCGCCTCGATCGCGTCCGCGGCGAGCTCGTCGAGGTCGAACGTCGTGAGGACGAGCACCTTGGGTGCCTCCTCCCCGAAGCGGGCGAGGATTCTGCGCATTGCCTCGACCCCGTCGACCCGCGGCATCCGTACGTCCATGAGGACGACGTCGGGCCGGGCGCTCTCGACGAGGGCGACGGCCTCGTCGCCGTCACTGGCCTCGCCGACGACCTCGAGGTCGTCCTGACTCGCGACGACCATGGCGATCCCGGCGCGGAAGAGCGCCTGGTCGTCGACGAGCGCGACCCGGATGCTCATGCGCCCCGCGCCCCGTCACGCCTCGTCGACGGGTCGGGCGACGGGTCCATCGGGGGATGGGCCGGCAGCCCGGCCTCGACGACCCAGAGGTGACCGTCCGGGCCGGCGGAGAACGTGCCGCCCGCGACGTGCGCCCGCTCCGACATGCCCACCAGGCCGTGTCCGCCGCCCGGTGCGCCCACGGTCGGGATGCGGAACGAGTTTGTCACGCGGAGACGGTAGCCGTCGGTCCAGTCGACCTGCACCTCGACCGGACGGGTGAGGTCCCCGTGCTTGAGCGCGTTCGTGAGCGACTCACCCAGGAGCCGGTATGCCGTGAGCGCGACGAGCGGGGACTCGTCCGGGGTACCGGTTTCGACCAGTCGCAGATCCATGCCGGAGGTGCGCATACGCTCGACGAGGGTGGCCTGCTGGGCGTGCCCCGGAGTGCTCGGCTGGAGTCCCGGGTCGCGCAGCCGGGCCACGATCGTGCGCAGGTCGCCCATGGCGGTGCGGGCGGTCTCGCCGATGACCTCGAGGGCGCGCTCGGCGTCAGCAGGGCTGTCCCGCAACGCGTACCGCGCGCCGTCGCTCTGCGCGGCGACCACCGCCCAGGAGTGGGCGACGACGTCGTGCATGTCGGCGGCGATGCGTCGCCGCTCCTGCTCGATGTCGTAGAGCTCGGTGACGCGGCGGCGCTCCACCGCCTCGATCTGCCCGTCGATGCGGGCCTGCAGGGTCTGCCGGGCCTGCCACCTCAGGAAGCCGGCGACCCAGCCGCCGAACACGAAGAGGGCGGCGACGGAGCCGAGCCCGACGGCGGTGACCCAGCCTCCAAGGAGGCCGAGCTCACCCCCTGCGGTGACCCTGCCGTAGGCCGAGGCGCCCAGGACGGCGACACCTGCCGCGAGCAGACCGAAGCGACGGACCCGCTCCTCCCGGTGCGCGCCGAGGGTGAAGAAGCACGCCGCATACGCCGCGTTGGCGAGGTAGGCGATATCCGGCCCGAGCACCTGCATCCACGCGGCGACGAAGGCCAGCACGGACATGACCTGCCACGAGACGTGCCGGACGGCCAGGGCCAGGCCCAGAACCACCGCGGCGAGCGCGGGCAGGATGCCCTGCCCGACATGGATGGCGAACATCATGAGCGCGAACACGACCGCGGTGCCGACGTCGAGCAGCAGCCGCCGCCGCGTCGGCCGCGCATCACCCCACACGTCGGTCATGTCCCACAGGCTAGGACGAGCGAGCACCCGGGTCGTCCGCCCCCGGGCCGTCGGGCCGTACATCTCAGGATGTACGCGGCATGATGGCGGACGTGACCTCACCGGTGTCCGGACGTCGCGCGAGCCTCGCCTGGCTCGTGCCACTCGTCGTGGCCGTGCTCGTGGCCGTCGTGTGGTGGACGGCGAACCACGACACCTCGGGCAGCGCCGGTGACGACCGGGGTGCCGCGGCGACGGCGACAGCGCGACCCAGCGGGACGGCATACCCCTCGATCCTCGAGACGCCTGACTCGGGGCTGGACACGGTCGCGGAGTCCCGGCTACCCAAGGAGGCCCGAGCGACGCTCGAGCTCATCCGCGCAGGCGGGCCGTACCCCTACGACCAGGACGACAAGACGTTCCAGAACCGCGAGGGGATCCTGCCCGAGCAACGGCGGGGCTACTACCGCGAGTACACCGTCCTCACACCGGGATCCGGTGACCGGGGAGCGCGCCGGATCATCAGCGGTAGTGCGGGAGACCGCTACTGGACCGACGACCACTACGACAGCTTCCGCCAGGTCAAGGAGGGCCAGTGATGCGCGTTCTCGGAGACCGGGTGGACCTCGACGGACTCGTGGCCGACGCCGTCGAGGAGGGGCGGCAGGTGCAGGTCGTCCGCGGTGGTGCGACGAAGGCGGAGACGCTCGAGGCGTTCTCGGAGGCGCTGAACTTCCCCGAGTGGTTCGGCATGAACCTCGACGCGCTCGCCGACTGCCTCGACACGCTGGCGCGCGAGAGCGAGGGGGAGTGGGAGATCGTCTGGGACGAGGCCGCTGCCCTGCGTCGTGACGACCCGCGCGCGGCGACCGGCATCGAGTCGGTGCTCGCCGAGCTCGACGAGGACCATCCGAGCATGCACGTCACGATCATCGACCGCTGACGACGGGCGGCCGTCGTCAGGCTGTGGGACGGTGACGGCATGACCACTCCCGCGAGCCCACCCGACCTCGCACCGGCCGCCCGGCGGCTCGGCGAGGTCGTCCGCGACGTCGACGACGCACAGCTCGACGCCCCGACACCCTGTCAGGGACGCACCGTCTCTCAGCTGATCGGGCACCTGCACGGACTCACCCAGGCGTTCCGGGCGAGCGCCGACAAGGAGCTCGGCCCGCTCACCGACACCAACCCCGACCAGGACGGCTGGCCCGAGGCCGCGCCGGCATGGCGCGACGAGGTTCCCGAGCTGGCCGACCGGCTCGCCACGGCCTGGCACGCACCCGAGGCGTGGACCGGTATGACCCGGGCCGGCGGGTTCGACGCTCCCGCAGAGGTGATGGGCGTGGTGGCGCTCAGCGAGATCGTCCTGCACGGCTGGGACCTGGCCCGCGCCACCGGTCAGGAGTTCACGGCCGACGACGCGACGGTCGCTGCGCTCGCGGCCTATGTCGAGGGGTTCGACCCGGGTGGGACGCCCGGGATGTTCGGCCCCGCGGTCGAGGTGCGGTGGGCGAGCGACCTCGACCGCGTCCTGGCGCGCACCGGTCGCGACCCGGGCTGGGAGGCGCCCGAGCAGGGGTGAGCGCGCTGGCAGGATGTGGGACGTGACGACACCCAGCGAGACCCGCGTCAACCTGTCCGAGATCATGCGCGCCACCGAGGCCAACCTCCTCGGCACCGTGCACGGAGGCAACATCATGAAGGCGGTCGACAGCATCGCCGGGGTGGTCGCCAACCGCTACGCCGGCGGCCCCGCCGTCACGGCGGCCCTCGATGAGATGTCCTTCCTCACGCCGGTGCGCGTCGGCGACATCCTGCACTCGAGCGCCCAGCTCAACTGGGCCGGCCGCTCGTCGATGGAGGTCGGGGTTCGGGTCGAGGTCGACCGGTGGGACTCCAACACCGACCGGGTCCACGTGGCCAGCGCCTACCTCGTCTTCGTCGCCGTCGACGCCGAGGGCCGGTCCAAGAGTGTCCCGCCGCTCGACCTCGAGACGCCCGAGGAGAAGCGCCGCTTCCGCGAGGCCGGGATCCGCCGCGAGCACCGCCTCGCGATGCGCGCCGCCATCGAGGCCTCCCGTGCGGCGGAGGAGTCCGAGTGAGCATGCGCACCGTCTCGCTCATCGGCTCGACCGGCTCGATCGGCACCCAGGCCCTCGACGTCATCGGCCGCAACCGTGACCGCTTTGCCGTCACCGCCCTCAGCGCCGGCAGCAACATCGACCTCGTTGCCCGCCAGGCCGTCGACTTCGACGTGCCGCTGGTCGCCGTCGCCTCCGGCACGGTCGAGGAGGTGCGCTCCGCGATCGGTGCGTATGCCGCGGGGCTGGGTCGCACGGCATACGCGCCGGAGGTCGTGGTCGGGGACGAGGCGGCGGTGACGGTTGCCGGCAACGGTGCCGACGTCGTCCTCAACGGCATCACTGGCTCGATCGGGCTGCGGCCGACGCTCGCGGCCCTCGCGGCCGGCTCGACCCTCGCGCTGGCCAACAAGGAGTCGCTCATCATCGGCGGCGACCTCGTGCGGGCCGCGGCGAAGCCCGACCAGATCGTGCCGGTGGACTCCGAGCACTCGGCGATCGCGCAGTCGCTGCGTGGTGGACGCGCCGAGGAGGTGAGGCGCCTCGTCGTCACCGCGAGCGGCGGACCGTTCCGCGGTCGCAGCCGCGCCGAGCTCGCTGACGTCACCCCCGAGCAGGCGCTCGCGCACCCGAACTTCTCGATGGGGCGGGTCATCACGACGAACTCGGCGACCCTGGTCAACAAGGGGCTCGAGGTCATCGAGGCGCACCTGCTCTTCGACATCCCTTTCGACCGCATCGACGTCGTCGTCCACCCGCAGCAGCAGATCCACTCGATGGTCGAGTTCCGCGACGGCTCGACGATCGCCCAGCTCGGCCCGCCGCGCATGCTCGTGCCCATCGCGCTCGGGTTGTCGTGGCCGGAGCGGCTCGACGACATCGACGAGCCGTGCGACTGGTCGCTCACGCAGTCGTGGGACTTCGCGCCGCTCGACGACGAGGCGTTCCCCGCGGTGCGCCTGGCCCGACGGGTCGGCGAGGCCGGGGGGACGTTCCCCGCCGTCTACAACGCCGCCAACGAGGTCGCCGTCGACGCCTTCCACGAGGGCCGGATCGGCTTCGTCGACATCGTCGACTCGGTGGAGCGGGTCGTCGACGCCCATGCCGAAGCGCATACTGGGAGTGATTTCGACGCGTCGACCGTTGAGGGAGTGCTCAGCGCAGACGCCTGGGCCCGGGGGCAGGCCGCCACCGAGCTCGGTCTCTGAGCGGGATGGCACCTGTTCGTCCTGTCGCATCGTTCGCCCACTGCTCGCACCGCTGGAAGGCACCGAGGTTCCACCAATGACCGTTGTCGCTTACATCGTGGGCGTGCTCGTCCTCGCCGTCGGGGTCGGCGCCTCGATCGGTCTGCACGAGATCGGGCACCTCGTGCCGGCGAAGAAGTTCGGTGTGCGCGTCACCCAGTACATGGTGGGCTTCGGGCCGACCCTCTGGTCGCGCCGCCGTGGGGAGACCGAGTACGGCATCAAGGCGATCCCGCTGGGCGGCTACATCCGGATGATCGGCATGTTCCCGCCCCGTCCGGGGGAGGACCCGACCAAGGTCCGTGTCTCCTCGACCGGACGGTTCAGCCAGCTCGCCGACGAGGCCCGCAAGGCCTCGCTCGAGGAGCTGCGCCCTGGCGACGCCGACCGCGTCTTCTACCGCCTGCCGGTGCACCGCAAGGTCATCATCATGCTCGGCGGGCCGTTCATGAACTTCGTCATCGGCACCGTGCTCCTCACGATCCTCGTCACCGCCCACGGGATCCTCGCCGTGCAGGACGGCGCCCGTGTCGCCGCCGTGGCCCAGTGCGTCAAGAGCGCCGAGGCGGCCCAGACCGACCCCAGCTGTGCCGGCGCCCCCGCCACCCCGGCCAACGCAGCCGGCATCCTCCCGGGCGACGAGATCCGCACGATCAACGGGGTCGCGGTCAAGACGTCGGCCGACGTGGGTCGGATCGTCCGCCCGCGCGTGGACCAGCCGACCGAGGTCGTCATCGTGCGCGACGGCGCCGAGCGCACGCTGTCCGTCACGCCGATCCTCAACACCCTGCCCGCCTACGACGACCAGGGGCAGCCGATCCTCGGCGCCGACGGCAAGCAAAAGGTCATCGAGACCGGCTACCTCGGCATCAGCTCCGGGGCCGTCCTCGACTACGAGGCCCAGCCCGTCACGGCCGTGCCCGGCATCATCGGCGAGAACCTGTGGCGGACCGCCGGCGCGATCGTCCGCATCCCCCAGAAGATGGTCGGGGTCTGGAACGCCGCGTTCTCGGGCCAGGAGCGCGACATGGAGAGCCCGATCTCGGTCGTCGGCGTCGGCCGCGTCGCCGGTGACGTCTCCGCGGGCAAGCTCGACAACATCGTGGGGGAGTCGTGGGGCGACAAGGCGTGGTTCCTCGTCATGCTCATCGCCTCGCTCAACTTCATGCTCTTCGTCTTCAACCTCATCCCGCTCCTCCCGCTCGACGGCGGTCACGTCGCCGGCGCGCTCTGGGAGGGCGTCAAGAAGGGCTGGGCCCGCCTGCGCGGCAACCCCGACCCCGGTCACGTCGACGTCGCCAAGGCGCTCCCGGTCGCGTATGCCGTGTCGCTCGGCCTGCTCGTCATGTCGGCGCTGCTCATCTATGCCGACCTCGTCAACCCCATCGACCTCGGCGGCTGACGCCATGGCGCGGCCAGCATGATCGGGTGACCCGATCATGCTGTGCTCGACCCGAGGTGCCGACTCGGGTTCAGCG
This sequence comes from Knoellia sp. LjRoot47, assembly GCF_964253435.1. Taxonomy (NCBI): domain Bacteria; kingdom Bacillati; phylum Actinomycetota; class Actinomycetes; order Micrococcales; family Intrasporangiaceae; genus Knoellia; species Knoellia sp. LjRoot47. The sequence continues at coordinate 73,618 of NZ_CAXUQS020000003.1, read as the reverse complement.
ACACGAACTCGGGTCGAGCGGTGCGCCGAGCGCTCGGTGAGGGTGCGCGGACACGGGACGTCACGTCATACCGGATAATGGGTGCCATGACTGTTGGTCTCGGTATGCCGTCCCTGCCCCCGCCCGTGCTCATGCCGCGTCGCAAGACCCGCAAGATCAAGGTCGGCAAGGTCGAGGTCGGCGGCGACGCACCGATCTCGGTGCAGTCGATGTGCACGACGCCGACGACCGACATCAACGCGACGCTCCAGCAGATCGCCGAGCTCACCGCTGCGGGCTGCGACATCGTGCGCGTCGCGTGCCCGAGCCAGGACGACGCCGAGGCGCTGCCGGCCATCGCGCAGAAGTCGCAGATCCCGGTCATCGCCGACATCCACTTCCAGCCCAAGTACGTCTACGCCGCGATCGACGCCGGCTGCGCCGCCGTGCGCGTCAACCCGGGCAACATCCGCCAGTTCGACGACCAGGTCGGTGAGATCGCCAAGCGCGCCAAGGCCGCCGGTGTCTCCATCCGCATCGGCGTCAACGCGGGTTCGCTCGACAAGCGGCTGCTCGAGAAGTACGGCAAGCCCACCGCCGAGGCGCTCGTCGAGTCGGCGGTCTGGGAGGCCTCGCTGTTCGAGGAGCACGACTTCCACGACTTCAAGATCTCGGTCAAGCACAACGACCCGGTCGTCATGGTCAAGGCCTACGAGCTGCTCTCCGAGCGCGGCGACTGGCCCCTGCACCTCGGTGTGACCGAGGCCGGACCGGCGTTCCAGGGCACGATCAAGTCGGCGACGGCCTTCGGCGCGCTGCTCTCCAAGGGCATCGGCGACACGATCCGCGTCTCCCTCTCGGCTCCGCCGGTCGAGGAGGTCAAGGTCGGCAACCAGATCCTGCAGTCGCTCAACCTCAAGCCGCGCAAGCTCGAGATCGTCTCGTGCCCGTCGTGCGGTCGCGCGCAGGTCGACGTCTACAAGCTCGCCGACGAGGTCACCGCTGGTCTCGAGGGCATGACCGTGCCGCTGCGCGTCGCCGTCATGGGCTGCGTCGTCAACGGCCCGGGCGAGGCCCGTGAGGCCGACCTCGGCGTCGCGTCCGGCAACGGCAAGGGCCAGATCTTCGTCAAGGGCGAGGTCATCAAGACCGTGCCCGAGAGCCAGATCGTCGAGACCCTCATCGAGGAGGCCATGCGGATCGCCGAGGAGATGGGCGAGCCGATCGACGAGGAGTCCGCAGGCGCCCCCAGCGTCACCGTCGGCTGACCCTGCGTCGGGGGCACACGGCATACCTGCTCGTGGTGAATTGGTGCACGACGGCGGGTGAACCGACGGTTCGCACCCTAGGCTGAGCGCGTGCTCCGCACCCGAAGCCCGGTGAGGTCGCTCACCCGCACCGACGTCGACGACGCGCTCGAGCTCTGCTCGCGCGATGTCGCGGCGCACGTCTTCGTCGCCGCGCGGATCCTCGAGACGCTCCCCGCCGGTTCGATCTCGTCGGCGATGGGTGTGCGTGAGGACGGCGTGCTGACGTCCATGTGCTGGGCGAGTGCCAACGTCGTGCCGGTCGAGTCGACCGCAGAAGCCAGAGCCCTGTATGCCGAGCGGATGCGTCGGTGGCGCGGCCGGGTCGCGTCGTTGCTCGGCCCGCGCGAGGAGGTCGTCGACCTCTGGGACGAGCTCGAACCGCACTGGGGCCAGCCGCGGGCCATCCGCGCGCACCAACCGCTGCTGTCGACGTCGACACCCCCGTCCGCGCTGGGCGTGGAGCTCGACCCCCGGGTGCGACCGGCTCGTGCCTCGGAGGTCGACATCGTGCTGCCCGCTGCGGCACACATGTTCACGGCCGAGATCGGGTACGCGCCGTACTCGGGGTCCTCACGCAGCTATCGGGGGTCGCTGGCGTCGTTGATCGCCCGGGGCCACACCTATGTCGTGGTCGAGGACGGCGAGGTCGTCTTCAAGACCGACATCGGGTCGCTCGCACTGGGGTGCGCCCAGCTGCAGGGGGTGTGGCTCGCGCCGCACCTGCGCGGGCAGGGCCTGGCGGTGCCGATGCTCGCGTCGGTCATGGAGCAGGTCATGGCGGGGCCGGCGCCGTTGGTGTCGCTCTACGTCAACGACTTCAACGCCCCGGCGCTCGCGACGTACGACGCGCTGGGCTTTGCCCCCGTCGGCGACTTCACGACCGTCCTGCTCTGAGTCGACCTGCTCCGAGCCGCCTTCGGGCCCCGAGCGGTGCCATCAGGGGCAGCGGGTGACCGTCACCGGGGGTCCGTTGCGGGGATCCGGCGTGTAGGTCCGGGTCACGGGCGACGCACACGTCGGCGACGGGGCCGGGCCGCTCGTCCCCCTCGGGTCGGTCGGGCCGGGGACCGGTGCGGCGGTGGTCGTGGTGGGCACGGGCTCGACGGGGAACAGCTGCACGGCGGGGTCCGGTGTGGGTTCCGGGTCTGCGGTGCGGTGCAGGTCGTCGAGCGAGACCCGGCGCCAGTCGCCCTGGACGCCACGCAGGAGCAACCCGGTGTTGGACGACGCGACGGCGACGACCTGGCCCGCCGGTGCGTCGAGGATGGCGAGGTCGGCGATGCCCAGCGGCGGTTCGGACCCGCAGCTGTCGTCGCCGACCTCCTCGCGGGTGGCCGCCAGCTCCCTGCGGGGGACGGTGAACTCGGTCCGCCACGTCGCGCCGCCGTCCGTGCTGGCCTCGACCGCTGCTGCGGCCTCGGGTGCGCGGCGCCAGCACTTCTGCGTCGCCCCGGTCGAGCAGGTCTCAGTGGTTCGGGCCGAGTGGTGCTCGGCCATCCGGTCGCGGTCCAGGCTCGCGAGCCGCTGCAGACGACCGGCGCCGTCGATGGTCACCCGCGACCAGTCGCCGGTGACGATGCGCTGCTCGAGCGTCCCGTCGCCACCGGTGAAGACTCCTTCGTAGACGGTCACGTCGCGCAGGCCCTCGATCGGCGAGCACGACGTCGCCGTCGTGGCGAAGACGGCGAAGGGGAGGACGAGCGTGCCGACGGCGAGGGCCGAACGGCGCCGCCCGCTCGCCACTCCTCGGTCCGCCGCCCACGCGCCGGTGCGCCAGGCCACCCAGAGGACAGGCAACGCGACGAGATCCGTGGGGTCGTGGCGCACGAGCGACGGCATGGCCAGCGACCACAGCTCCGAGGCGACGGCGCTGCCGGCGGCCAGGCCCTTGGCGAGGGCGAAGAGGACACCGGTGAGGCCGACCGCCCAGGCACGGGTGCGCGGCACGCTGAGCGCCGCGAGCAGCATGGCGACCAGTGGCGGCGCCACGACGAGGCCGGCGACGTCGCTCAGCTTGCCAGTGACCAGTCCCGGCCACTGGTCCTTGAGGACCCGGTCGTTGAGGAGGAGGACGACGAGCGCGAACACGGTCGGGGGTGCTGCGAGCCACTGCAGCGATGACCCCACCTCGCTCCTGCGCGCTGCCTCCATGACGAGTCATGATCGAGGGTCCGACGGCCGGGTGTGTCCGGATCGGTGCAACCCCACGATCACGATCCAGACACGACCGCGTTCCGCCGTCCCTGTGTTGTGCGTTCCGCCTTCGCAAGGTCCCACACCTCGCGACGTCTATGCCGCGTTGCGTGGGACATAGAGGTCGATGCCGCGTGCCACCTGGCCCATGAAGTCGTGCGGGACGAGTCGCAGGCCCAGGAGGGGAAGGCGCAGGACCCGGTCTCCGCCGATGACCACCTCGTTCGCACGCAGGGCGTCGTCGACGGGGTTGAGCCCGGTGAAGTGATGACCTCCGTCGACCTCGACCACCAGACCCCGCCAGCGCGCATCGAGATAGATCCGGCCGTGACGGCCCGTCACGACGACCTGGCGCTCGGGCTCGGGGAGACCGTAGCGGCGACACCACCGGCCGAAGTCGAGCTCCCCGAGCGCCTGCGCGCCGTCGCAGACGTCGACGACGGCGCTGTCGAGGAATGCGCGCCTCGTGGACCGAGCGACCTGCCTCCAGGCAGCCAGGACGTCTGGACCGCGTACGAGCCGTTGCTGGAGTGGCAGGCAGAGGAGCAGCGCGGCCTGTCGGTCCGTGGCTGCCCACTGGGCGGCGTGGATCGTCGCGTTCGCCGGTCGCACACGCGGCAAGCCGGCGGCCACGGCGGGCGGAACGTCACGGCGGACGTGGGTCGTCACGCCAGCGACGGGCCGGCGTCGGTGGTTGCGGGGGACCGACACGTCCACCGTGCGCAGGGTGAACCCGCTCATGCCACCGGCCACGAGGGCCGCAGCGCCGTCGAGCACCGCACCGTGTCCGGTCTCCCAGACCGCACGCCAGAGGTGCAGTCGGGGCCCCGCGACGACCGAGCGCACCCGCACGGTGTGCCTGCCCACGACCTCCCACCGGCCGGCGCGCACCTCCGTCCGGATGGCGTCGCGCCCGATGCCGGCGGCCCGCAGGTGCTGCCGGCTGACCACACCGTCGTGGTCGGCGGCGAGCGCCGTGGCGACCGGTTCGCGCATGGAGTAGTGGTTGCGGGGCATGGAGGCAGGCTCCCGGCGCCGTGTCGCCACCGACAGGGGTCTGAGCGTCACCTGTGGACGGCCGCGGGTCCGGTGCTCGGGTGTGGACGAGGAAGGTCCCACACCTCGCGACGTCTATGCCGCGATGTGTGGGACCTTCTGCCGGCGTCCAGACCGTGCCAGGGCGGGGTCAGCAGCCGCCGCAGTTGTAGTAGAGGACGTCCCAGTGGTTGCCCTCCTTGGCGTAGATGTTGCCAGCCCCTGACTTGTAGAGCGTGGCACCGTCACTGCGCACCCCGGCATACGCGAAGGTCGAGGTGACGTAGTTGTTGATGCAGGTGGACAGCGCGATATCGACCTTGTAGCCGTTCCAATGGCTGTAGGTCCCCGACGCGTGGCCGGTCTCCGTGCCACCGGTGAGGTTGATCGCGCATCCGCTGGCCCGCTTGAGGGTGATGACCCCGCTGATCGTCGACGAGTTCACCTGGTCGAACGACGTGCACGTCGACACGTTGCGGTTGCTGCAACCGCCGCTCGAGGACCACGTGATGCCGGCGGCCGAGAGCTGTGAGGTGGCCTGCGCGTGGGTGAGCTTCGTGACGGCCGAGGCGGTGGGCGCGGTGCTGACGACGGCGGCGAACGAGACGGCGGCGACTGCCGCGACACGTGCACCTCGGGTGGCGAGCATGGTCATCTGAAAGTCCTCCTGCATCGGTGGAACTGTGGTCGTGCGGCCCCGATGGAGCCGCTCCTTCGACGCTAGGAGGGCCCGGGCAAGGGCACGGTCAGCACCACCTCAGGAGTTGGTCAAGCGTGATGGAGGGCTGCGAGACCCCCACGGCCCACCCCGAGAGCGCACACTGGGGCGCACCCGCCGGGAACCTCGTGGCCGCGCCGCGAGTTCCTCGGGCAGACCCATCACCGACCTCAGGAGGACCCCATGGCTCGTGGTGTCATCAAGCTCGCCGCGATCGCCGGCCTGGCCAAGCAGGCCCGCGACTACGCCCGCAAGAACCCCGACACCGTCTCGTCGGCGATCGGCAAGGTCGAGGCGGCGGTGAGCAAGAAGGTCGGCCCCAAGTACGCCGGGCACGTCGGCACCGGCGGCAAGGCCCTGCGCTCCGGCCTCGGCATCGCCGCGACCCAGCCGACGACCCAGCCGACGACCCAGCCGACGACCCGCCCGACCACCGGTGCCACCCCGCTCCGGGCCGACGAGACGATCCAGCGGCCCCCGACGTCCTGACGAGTCCACCGGCTCCAGGCCCACGCCCCCGCTGCCCGTGCAGCGGGGGCGTGGTCTGTCACGATGGCCGTATGCCGCTGACGAACCCTCCGCTCGACAAGGCCACCATCGGGCTCGCGACCCTCTTCCTCACCTCCGGCACGACCCACCTCGTGCGGCCGCAGACGTTCGAAGGGATCGTGCCGCACGTGCTACCGCGCAAACGCGAGCTCGTCTACGTCAGCGGTGTCGCCGAGATCGTCTGCGCGCTCGGGCTGCTCCACCCGCGCACCCGCAAGGTCGCGGGCCTGGCCAGTGCCGCGCTGCTCATCGGCGTCTTCCCGGCCAACGTCCAGATGACCGCCGACCACGCCAGGCGCGCGCAGCGTCGCGGCGACACCGGCTCCAAGGCGTTCTTCGCCGGCACCGTGGCACGCCTGCCCATGCAGGTCCCGCTCATCCGGACCGCGCTGCGCGCCGCCGGCCGTCTCTGACCGCCCTCGCGAAGGGGCGACCCGGTCCTACGCTGGGTTCATGGCCGCCTTCGAGCTCACCCGTAGCACCACCATCGCCGCGTCGCCGGCCACGGTGCACGCCCTCATCGACGACTTCCACAGGTGGGAGGCGTGGTCACCGTGGGAGGACGTGGACCCCGACATGCGCCGGGCGTACTCGGGCTCGGACGATGGCGTCGGCGCCCGCTACGAGTGGAAGGGCAACCGCAAGGCCGGTCAAGGGTCGATGGAGATCACGCACTCGAGCCCGGAGCGGATCGGGATCGACCTGCACTTCCTCAAGCCCTTCAAGGCCGACAACCAGATCGAGTTCGTGCTCACTCCGAGTGGCGGAGGCACGGCGGTCGACTGGACGATGCGCGGCAACAACACCGGGCTCACGGCCCTGTTCACCCGGATCGTCCCGACCGAGAAGCTCGTGGGCAAGGACTTCGACAAGGGCCTCGCCCAGCTCAAGCGGGTCGCGGAGTCCGGCGCCCCTGCCTGACCTCGAGCCACGACCGACGACGACGCCGGGTCAGGTCCGCCAGGACAGGTCGGCGTCGTCGAGGGCGGCATCGAGCATCCCCAGCGCCTTGGGTCCCATCCCGTGCAGGGCGAGGACGTCGGCCCGGCGCCACTCGCTGAGCTCCTCGAGGGTCGTCACGCCCGCCGCGGCGAGCGCACGCGCCGCCGGGTTGCTCGTGTGGGGGATCGCCGTCCCCATCCGTTCGAGCGTCTCGGCGATCCGGGCCCGGTATGCCGTGGCGAGCGCGTCCAGGTCGGCGCGGTAGTCCGCGATGCGGCAGCCCAGACCGTTGCGCTTGACGAGGATCCCCTCGTCGGCCCAGTGCGGCCGCGCCCTGTCGAGCAGGTCACGGGGCAGGTCGCCCGCGGCGTTGGTCACCCGCCACCACGTCAGCCCCTCGCTGTGGTTCGCCATGAACGACCCCACCTGCCGCGGCCCGATGCCGACGATCGCCCCGAGGTCGCCGTAGCTCACGACCCGCCCCCGCGGCACGAGCTCGACGAGGGTCAACACCCGCTCGATGGTCAGCTCGCTCGCCATGCCGGCCAGCCTAGGCTGAGGGCGTGACGACGACCGCCGCCCCGACCCTCTGGCGCGACGCCGACTTCGTCCGCTACTGGGGCTCGCGCGCGGTGACGATGGTCGGCTCGTCGGTCACCGCCGTCGCGCTCCCGGTCCTCATCTACCAGGTCACCGGCTCGCCCGCGCTCACGTCGTCGCTCATGGCGACGAGCACCCTGTCGATGGCGTTCTTCGGGCTCGTCGGCGGAGTCCTCGGCGACCGCTTCGACCGGCGCCGGATCATGGTCGCGGCCGACCTCGTGAGCGCCGTGGCCATCGGGAGCCTCGTGCTCGCGCACCTCGCCGGGGTGCTCACCATCCCGCACGTGTATGCCGCTGCCTTCGCCTCCGCGTCGGCCGCCGTCCTCTTCGACGGCTCGAGCGCCGGGGCGCTGCCGACGCTCGTGGGTCGGTCTCGACTGCCCGACGCCAACGCTCGGATCTGGGGCACGCAGGGCGTCCTCGACGTCGCCATGCCCGCCGCCGCCGGCCTGGCGCTCGTCATCTGGTCGCCGGCGACCCTGCTCGTCGTCGACGTCCTGTCGTTCGTCGGCAGCCTGCTCCTCGTGCGGGCCATCCGCTCCGCCCTCAACGGTGCCCGGGACCGCACGACCCGGGTCACTGCGGGCGACCTGGGGAGCGACCTCGTCGAGGGCCTGACCTACCTGCGGCGCCACCCGACCCTCTGGCCCCTGGCGATGGTTGCCGTCTTCGGCGCCGGGTCGGCCGCCGCGCTCCTCGGGCTCGTCGTGCCGTGGGCCGACCGCGTCCTCGGTGTCGGCACGAGTGGGTGGCGCTTCGGCCTGCTCTTCGGCAGCTGGGCGGCGGGCGCGTTCCTCGCGTCCTTCCTCATGCCCAGGCTGAGCCGCCGCTTCGGGGCGATCCGCCTCGCTCAGACCCTCTTCCCGGCGATGACGGTGCTGCTGCTCGTGCTCAGTGCCCTGGACCGCTATGGGGTCGCGCTCGCGGTCTACCTCGGCTACGCGACCCTCCACGTGCTCGTCATCTCGGCCACCGTCACCTACCGGATGCAGGTCATCCCCGAACGCCTCCTGTCCCGCGTGAGCACCGCCTCGCGGACGATCTCGTGGGGCGGGGGAGCGACGATCGGCGTGCTCGTCTCCGGCCAGGTCGCCTCGCGCTGGGGCGTGCCGACGGCGCTCGTCGTCGTCGCGCTCGCCAACGGCTGCGCAGCGCTGCTCACGTGGGTCCCGGCGCTGCGGCGGGCGGCGCCGTCGGCCAGGTTCGTCGACACCGACTGACCGGCCCGTCGCGGGTCTTGTGCCCCTGGGGTCGCCGGAGGAGAGTGGCAGCGACGACGCGCCGGATCGGCCCTCGTCGCCCAGGCCGAACCCCGCGCCGCCCCGGAGAGGTCCACCACCGAGGAGGTTCCCATAACGACGGCCCGAGACATCATGCACGCGGGGACGCAGTGCATCAAGGAGGACCAGACGCTCGACGAGGCGGCGCGGATGATGCGCGACCTCGGCGTCGGCTCCCTCCCCATCTGCGGCCACGACGAGAAGCTGCACGGCATCATCACCGACCGCGACATCGTCATCAAGTGCGTCGCCGAGGGCATGGACCCGGGCATGTGCACCGCGGCCGAGCTCGCCCAGGGCAAGGTCACCTGGGTCGACGCCGACACCGACATGACGACGATCGTCGAGACGATGGGACGCGAGCAGATCAAGCGCATGCCGGTCATCCACGACCACCGGCTCGTCGGGATGATCAGCGAGGCCGACCTCGCCCGTCACCTCGACGACCGGCAGCTGAGCCGCTTCGTCGAGGGCGTCTTCGCCCGACCCTGACCCCCAGCGCGCGGTGCGGCCCACCCCGCCAGCCATCGCACCCTTCGGTGGTCCGGACCGGCCACCTCGGTGAGGCGCGCGGAATGGGAGTGAACGGCATACGAGGTCGTCGTTATCCTTGGCGGGTTCCCCCCACCAAGACTCTGGAGACCTCCTGTGGCCATGCGCATGTCCTCGCTGTTCCTGCGAACCCTGCGCGACAACCCGGTGGACGCCGAGCTGCCCGGTCACCGGCTCCTCGTGCGCGCCGGCTACATCCGTCGCGCCGCCCCCGGCATCTACACGTGGCTGCCGCTCGGGCTCAAGGTGCTGCGCCGCGTCGAGGCGATCGTGCGCGAGGAGATGGACGCGATCGGAGCGCAGGAGCTGACCTTCCCGGCGCTGCTGCCGCGTGAGCCCTACGAGGCGACGAACCGCTGGACCGAGTACGGCGACAACATCTTCCGCCTCCAGGACCGCAAGGGCGTCGACTACCTGCTCGGGCCGACGCACGAGGAGATGTTCACCCTCGCGGTCAAGGACATGTTCAGCTCGTACAAGGAGCTGCCGCTCAGCCTCTACCAGATCCAGAACAAGTACCGCGACGAGGCGCGTCCGCGCGCCGGGCTCCTGCGTGGGCGCGAGTTCATCATGAAGGACTCGTACTCCTTCGACGTGAGCGACGAGGGTCTGCAGGCGTCCTACGAGGCCCACCGCGCGGCCTACATCCGGATCTTCGACCGGCTCGGGTTCGAGTACGTCATCGTCGCCGCCATGTCCGGCGCGATGGGTGGCTCGGCGAGCGAGGAGTTCCTCGCCGTGAGCCCGATCGGCGAGGACACCTTCGTCCGCAACGACAGCGGTTCGTATGCCGCGAACGTCGAGGCCGTCGTGGTCGCCCAGGCCGCCGCCGTCGACGCGTCGGGCACGCCCGCCGCGCACGTCGAGGACACCCCGGACACCCCGACGATCGAGACGCTCGTCGCCGCGCTCAACGCCAACCACGCGCGTGAGGACGGTCGCGAGTGGACGGCCGCCGACACGCTCAAGAACGTCATCGTCATGCTCGTCCACCCGGACGGCACGCGTGAGCCGCTCGCAATCGGCGTCCCCGGCGACCGCGAGGTCGACGCCAAGCGGCTCGAGGCGCAGGTCTCGCCGGCCGAGGTGGAGGCGTTCGAGGAGAGGGACTTCGCGGCGAACCCCGCGCTCGTCAAGGGCTACATCGGCCCGGGCGTCCTCGGCGAGGAGCGCTCGTCCGGCATCCGCTACCTGCTCGACCCGTCGATCGCCGAGGGCTCCGCGTGGGTCACCGGCGCCGACGAGCACGGCAAGCACGTCCTCGACCTCGTCCACGGTCGCGACTTCACCGCCGACGGCACGATCCAGGCCGCCGAGGTGCGCGAGGGCGACCCGAGCCCCGACGGCAACGGCGTCCTGCACACCGCGCGCGGCATCGAGATGGGCCACATCTTCCAGCTCGGCCGCAAGTTCGCCGAGGCGCTCGACCTCAGGGTGCTCGACGAGAACGGCAAGCTCGTCACGGTGACGATGGGCTCCTACGGGATCGGCGTCTCGCGTGCCGTCGCCGCGATCGCCGAGGGCAACCTCGACGAGGCCGGGCTGTGCTGGCCGCGCAACGTCGCGCCCGCCGACGTCCACGTCGTCGCCACGGGCAAGAACCGCGACCGCGACGGTTCCGTCTTCGAGAAGGCCGACGAGCTCACTGCGGCGTTCGAGGCGCACGGGCTCGAGGTCATCTACGACGACCGCGAGAAGGTCAGCCCCGGCGTGAAGTTCAAGGACTCCGAGCTCATCGGCGTCCCGACGATCGTCGTCGTCGGCAAGTCGCTCGAGAACGGCGTCGTCGAGATCAAGGACCGCCGCACCGGCGAGCGCCGCGAGGTCGCCGTCGACGCGGTCGTCGACGAGGTTGTGCGCGAGGTCCGCGGCGGGCCCGCGGTCCTCGGCAGGGCCGAGGTCACCGGCGAGGGCGCGCCTGCCGAGGCCCAGGCATGAGCGGTGCCCGCCCCCTCGAGGCCGTGATCTTCGACTGGGGCGGGACGCTCACGCCTTGGCACGACGTCGACCTGCCGCAGCAGTGGCGCGTCTACGCGCGTGAGGTCCACGGCATCCCGGTCGACGCGGCCGACATGCCCGCCGAGGACCTCGCCGAGGCCGACTCGCTGGCGCTGCGCATCCTCGAGGCCGAGGACCGTGCGTGGCAGCGGGGACGCACCGACCACTCCAGCGCCACCCTCGAGGACATCCTCGACGACGCCGGGATCGACCCGACGCACGACCGGCACCACCTCGCGCTCGCGGCATACCGCGGGTTCTGGGAGCCGCACACGCACACGGACGCGCAGGTGCGACCGGTGTGGGAAGGCCTGCGCGACAGGGGTATTCGCATCGGGGTGCTCTCCAACACCATCTGGTCGCGCGACTACCACCGTGAGGTCTTCGAGCGCGACGGCGTCCTCGACCTGCTCGACGCGGACGTCTACTCGTCCGAGATCCACGTCGTGAAGCCGCACGCCGACGCCTTCCGCGCGGCGTGCGACGCGGTGGGTGTCGACCCGGAGGCCGCGGCCTACGTCGGCGACCGTCCGTTCGAGGACGTCCACGGACCGCAGCAGGTCGGCATGCGCGCCATCTGGATCCCGCACTCCGACATCCCGGTCGACCAGCAGGTCGCCGTCGAGGTCACCCCCGACGCCGTGGCCCACGAGCTGCTCGACATCCTCGACATCGTCGACTCCTGGTCGGGGGCATGACGCCGGCATGACCGAGATGCTGGGCGACGTCGGGCTCACCACGCTCGCGCTCATGGCCCTCGCCGGGTTCGTCGCCGGCTGGATCGACGCGGTCGTCGGCGGCGGAGGTCTGATCCAGATCCCGGCGCTGCTGCTCGGCTTCCCCGGCGCCAGCCCGGCGCAGGTGCTCGCGACCAACAAGATCGGCTCGATCGCCGGGACCGTCGCCAGCGCGACGACCTACTGGCGGCGGGTGCGGCCCGACCTGCGCACGGCCCTGCCGATGGCGGGCGTGGCCTACCTCGGTGCCATCGGTGGCGCGCTCATCGGGCTGCACATCCCCAAGTCGGCGTTCAACCCGATCATCCTCGTCATGCTCGTGGCGGTCGGCGCCTACACCCTGTTCAAGCCCTCGCTCGGTACGAGCACGGCGCTGCGCTGGGACGGCACCCGGCACACGATCGTCGCGATGGTCGTCGGCTTCGTCATCGGCATCTACGACGGCGCCCTCGGGCCGGGCACCGGCTCGTTCATGGTCTTCGCGCTCGTCGGGCTCATGGGATATGCCTTCCTCGAGGCCAGTGCCAAGGCCAAGATCGCCAACTTCGCCACCAACCTCGGCGCCCTCACGGTCTTCGCCCCCGGCGGCCACGTCATGTGGAAGGTCGGTGCCGTCATGGCCGTCGCCAACCTCCTCGGCGGCTACGTCGGGGCGCGCACGGCGGTCTCCCGCGGCAGTGGTTTCGTGCGTATCGTCTTCGTCATCGTCGTGGCCGCGTTCACGATCCGGATCGGAGGGCAGGTGCTCGGTGTCTGGTGAGCCCCCCGTGGTCGAGGACCTCCTCCCACGCCTGCTCGAACTCGTCGCCCGCGTCGCCCCGCGTCGCGCCGTGCTCGGCATCGCCGGGCCACCCGGAGCCGGCAAGACGACCCTGGTGACGCGGCTGCTCACGGCCGTGACGGCATACGAGGGTCTGTCCGGGCGGGTCGCGCACGTGCCCATGGACGGGTTCCACCTCACCAACGCCGAGCTCGACCGTCGGGGCCGGCGCGACCGCAAGGGCGCCCCCGACACGTTCGACACGAGCGCGTATGCCGGTGTGCTGGCTGCCGTGCGCACCGAACCTCGCGCTGTCGTCACCGCGCCGAGCTTCGACCACGTCGTGGGGGAGCCGGTGCCGGACGCACTCGCCGTGCCGCTGACCGCCGACCTCGTCGTCACCGAGGGCAACTACCTCCTGCTCGACGAGGGCGGCTGGGGCGACGTCCCCGACCTGCTCGACGAGGTCTGGTGGTGCGCGCTCGCCCCGGACGCCCGCGTCCAGCGCCTCATCGCCCGCCACGTCGAGACCGGCCGCGAGGTCGCGGACGCGACCGCGTGGGTGCTGCGCTCCGACGAGGCCAACGCGCGCGCCGTCGCCGAGGGCGAGGCTCGCGCGGACGTCGTGCTGCTCGACGGCGTCGTCGTCAGCGCTCGGCGACCGGAGTCGTGAGCCAGAGAACGGCGTAGGGCTCGAGCACGACGTCACCGCCGTCCCAGCGAAGGGCCGCACCGGTGATGGCGTCGCTCGAGGCGTCGACCCCCAGCTCGTGGGCCCGGTGCCCCGGCCACCTTCGCCACGTCGGCGTGACGTTGTGCAGGGCGACGAAGCGCCCGAGCGGGTGCTCGCGCACCGTGACGAGGACGCCGGGGTCGTCGACCGGACCGACCCGCGACTCGATGCTGCCGTGCAGGTGGGGGAGCGAGGCGCGGGCGCGGACGAGCTCGCGCAGGTCCTCGAAGACCCGGGCCGAGGTCGCGGTCGGGTCGTGCCGCGCGTCGTGGCGCTCGCGTTCGAGGCGCGGGCGGTGCGCCCACCGGTTGTCGTCCTCGTGACCCGGCTCGTCGGCCCAGTGGGGGTCGTTGGGCTGGCCGAGCTCGTCACCGCTCCAGATGACCGGGATGCCGCCCCAGCCGAGGACGACGGCGTGACCCAGGCGCAACGCGCGCGCCGCGAGGTCGCGCTCCTCGTCGGTGCGGGCGGTCGAGAGTCCGACGAGGCTGGCCGCCGTGCCGCTCGTGCGCCCGTCATCGGTCTCGGGGTTGTACTGGAAGACGAGGCCGTCGGCGTTCGAGCCCCACTCGTCGCCGGCGTACCAGCGGGTGAGGAACCTGCGGTGCGCGTGGCCGTCGAGCCCGACCGCGGCCGCGTCATCGTCCTGGATCGCCCAGCCGATGTCGTCGTGACAGCGCAGGTAGGTGAGCCACGTCGACGTCGTGGGCTTCGTGGGCAGCCGCTCGAGGGCGTGCGCGGCCAGCCGGACGTCCTTCGTCGCGAGCATCGACCAGACCTGCACCATGAGGCTGTTGTGGTAGGCGAGGTCGCTCACCTTGCCGGAGTAGCGACCCTGCCCGAGGTAGGCGAGCAGCTTGCTCGGCGCGACGATCGCCTCGGCCTTGAACGCCACTGCGGGACAGGCGATCCGGGTCAAGGCACGCAGCGCCTGCGTGATCGCGTGCACCTCCGGCTCACCCTGGCAGTCGGTGCCCATCCGCTTCCACATGAAGGCGATCGCGTCGAGCCGGAAGACGTCGACTCCGCGGTTGGCGAGCTCGAGGATGATCGCGGCGAACTCGCGCAGGACGGCGGGGTTGGACCAGTTGAGGTCCCACTGCCACTCGTTGAACGTCGTCCAGACCCACCCGTCCAGCTCGTCGTCCCACGTGAAGCTGCCGGGCGCGAAGTCGGGGAAGACCTCGGGCAGGGTCCGCTCGTAGGCGTCGGGCAGCGTCCGGTCGGTGAAGACGTGGAAGTACTCCCGGTATGCCGTGTCGCCGGCGCGCGCTCGCGCGGCCCAGTCGTGCTCGCGTGCCACGTGGTTGAGGACGAGGTCGAGCACGAGGCTCACGCCCTCCTGATGCAGTGCGGAGGCGAGGTCGGCGAGGTCGTCCATGTCGCCGAGGTCCGGGCGGACCGCGCGGTAGTCGGCCACGGCGTAGCCACCGTCGTTGTCGCCCTCGCGCGGCTGGAGCAGCGGCATGAGGTGGAGGTAGGTCACCCCGAGGTCGCGCAGGTAGGGGATCTCGGCGGCCACCCCGCGCAGGTTCCCCGCGAACCGCTCGGTGTAGGCGGCATACCCGACCATCGACGGGTCCTGGAGCCAGTCGGGACGCAGGATGCGCTGGAGGTCGCGGCGTCGCAGGGCGGGGGAGCGGGCCCGGAACGCCTGTGCCGCAAGGGAGACGAGCTCCTCGGCGAGGACGGTGGCGCCGCCGCCGTGCAGCGGGACGAGCGCGTCGTGGAGGTCGGGCCACCAGCGCTCCAGGCGCAGCGTGAACATCTCGCGCAGCTCGGGCGCGACTCCGGCGAGGTCGACCTCGGGCGGCAGGGGCGTCGTCACGAGCGCCATTGTGGCCCCGACGGACTCACTGCGCGCGCAGTGCCCACCCACAGCAGGCCCACAGGCGAGCGCCCCACCCTCGAACCATGACCGCACTTCCCCGCCCCCGCGTCGTGGGCAGCCGACGCGCCCCGAGCGCTGCACCCGTCCCCGGCTGGTGGCGCGAGGCCTCGGGTCTCGCCCTCTGGGCCCTGCTCGTCTGGGTGACCTGCCTGTGGGTCCTCCACGGCGGGCTGCACGACCTCACCGGGCTCGGCGACGGGCTCACGTCCCTCGGCCGGCTCACCGGCCTGCTCGCCTCCGCGCTCCTGCTCGTGCAGGTGCTGCTCATGGCGCGCGTGCCGTGGGTCGAGCAGGCCTGGGGCCAGGACCAGCTCGCCCGGACCCACCGGCTCGTCGGGTTCACGTCGTTCAACCTCATGGTGGGGCACATCGTGCTCATCGTGCTGGGCTACGCGGCCTCCTCCGAGCTCGGACTGTGGGGGACGGTGTGGGACCTCGTCGTCAACTACCCGGGCATGCTCCTCGCAGTCGCCGGGACGGCGGCGCTCGCCATGGTCGTCGTCACCTCGGTCAGGAAGGCACGGGCGCGCCTGCGCTACGAGTCCTGGCACCTCATCCACCTCTACGGCTACCTCGGCGCCGGTCTCGCGCTGCCGCACCAGCTCTGGACCGGTCGCGACTTCACGGCGTCCTCCATCTCGACGTGGTTCTGGTGGACCCTGTATGCCGTCGCCGCAGGCTCCGTGCTCGTCTTCCGCGTGGGTCTGCCGCTGGTGCGGTCCCTGCGCTCTCCGCTGCGCGTGACGGAGGTCCGGCACGACGCCGCCGACGTCACGACCGTCACGGTGACCGGACCGGGCGTCGAGCGGCTGGCGGCGCAGGGCGGGCAGTTCTTCCAGTGGCGCTTCCTCGACGGGCCGGGCTGGACGCGGGCGCACCCGTACTCGCTGTCCGCGGCGCCGGACGGGCGCTCGCTGCGCTTCACTGCCTCCCACGTGGGCGACGGGACGCAGCGGCTGGCCTCGCTGAGGGCCGGGACGCGCGTGCTCGTCGAGGGCCCGTACGGCCGACTCCACCGTGGTGTGCGCACCCGCCGCAAGGTCCTCCTCATGGGCTCGGGCATCGGGATCACGCCGATGCGTGCGCTCCTCGAGGACCTCGAGCTCGAGTCGGGCGACGTCACCGTGATCCACCGGGTGCGCGACACCGCGACCGCAGTCCTCGCCGACGAGATCTCGGCGCTCGCGGACGAGCGCGGGGGCCGCTACCTCCTCGTCGCTGGCCCTCGCATCCCGGGCCGTGACACGTGGCTCCCGGTGTCGGCCGAGCACCTGTCCGACGTCGACGCGCTGCGCCACCTCGTGCCCGACGTGGCCGAGCACGACGTCTTCCTCTGCGGCAGCCCCGGCTGGATGGAGGCGGCGAGGGCCGCGGCCCTCTCCGCCGGCGTGCCCCGGGAGCACGTCCATCTCGAGCGCTTCAGCTACTGAGCCCCCCCGACCGCCACACCCACGACCACCCTCACGACACCCCCTCGGAGACGACCATGCGCCGCATCACCCTGTGGATCGCGAGCACGGCGACGATGCTCGTCCTGCTCTTCAGCTATCACACGTCCACCTCGTCCGGCACGACGACGAGCATCAGCTCACCGGTGAACGGCGGCGCCGTCGCGGCCGCCGGCGGCACGGGGTCGAGCTCGGGCTCGTCGAGCAGCTCGGACTCGTCCGGGTCGTCCGACTCGTCCGGTTCGTCGAGTTCGGGCACTTCGGGCTCGTCGGGGAGCTCGGGCTCGTCGAGCAACGGCTCCTCGTCGTCGAGCTCGACGGTGACCGGTGACGCCGTGTCGACCCGCTACGGCGACGTCCAGGTCCAGATCACCGTCGCCGGGGGCAAGGTCACCGCCGCGACCGTGACGCAGGTCCCGTGGCGCGACCACAAGGACCAGGAGATCAACTCCTACGCGGTGCCCATCCTCAACGACGAGGCCGTCGCGGCTCAGAGCTCGAGCATCGACATGGTCTCCGGGGCGACGTTCACCTCCGAGGGCTACATCCAGTCGCTCCAGTCGGCGCTCGACCAGGCGGGGCTGTGAGCACCCTCGAGATCCCCGTCCGGCGGCCCCGGACGGAGCCCACGCGGCGGGTCTTCGTGCACGAGGTCATGGGGACGGTGGTGAGCATCCACGTCCGCACCGACGACCCGCACTCCGAGCACCTCGAGGCGGCCAGCGAGCACGTGCTGGCCCACCTCCGCCGCGCCGACGAGGTGCTCAGCACGTGGCGGGCCGACAGCGACCTGCTGCGGCTCCAGCACGGCGAGATCGACGCGCGCGACGCCCACCCGTGGGTCGCCGAGGTGACCGACCTGTGCCTCGAGGCCGAGGACCGGACCGACGGCCTCTTCCGTGCCTGGCGGACCCGTGGGGGTGGTCGCCCCACCTTCGACCCGACCGGTCTGGTCAAGGGCTGGGCGGTCTCGGCCGCCTCGGCGCACCTCGAGACCGTGCCCGGCGTCGCCTTCAGCGTCGGTGCCGGCGGCGACGTCCTCGTCGGCACCGGTCGCGGCTGGGACGCCGTGGCACCCGTGTGGCGCATCGGCATCGAGGACCCGCGCGACCGCACCTCGATCGCCGAGGTCGTCACCCTGTCCCGCGGTGCCGTCGCCACGTCGGGTGCTGCGGCGAGGGGTGCCCACATCGTCGACCCGCGCACCGGCCTCGGCATCGACCGGCCCGGGTCCGCGACGGTCGTCGGGCCGGACCTCGTGTGGGCCGACGTCTGGGCGACCGCGGCCTTCGTCGACCCCGTGCGGGCGGGACGGCTGCTGGAAGCCCGCGACCCGGCATACCGGCTCCTCGCGCTCTGAGCTCCAGTGCCTGTGCTGGGATGGTCCGGTGCTGCCCTTCCGACAGGTCGACGTCTTCTCCTCCGAGCCGTGGCTCGGCAACCCGCTCGCCGTCGTGCACGACGCCGAGGGGCTGACCGACGCGCAGATGGCGGCGTTCGCGCGCTGGACCAACCTCTCCGAGACGACGTTCCTCTGCCCGCCGACCGACCCGCGGGCCGACTACCGCGTGCGGATCTGGACGACCGGGGGCGAGCTGCCCTTCGCCGGACACCCGACGATCGGGAGCGCGCACGCCTGGCTCGAGGCGGGCGGCATCCCGCAGGGCGACGTCGTCGTGCAGGAGTGCGGCGCCGGGCTCGTCGACGTGCGCCGTTCTCCTCGGCTGGGATTCGCGTCCCCGCCGCTGCGGCGATCCGGCACGGTCGAGCCGGAGGTCCGCCGCCGCATCGTGCGCGGGCTCGGGCTCTCCGACGACGCGGTCGAGGACATGGCATGGGTCGACAACGGACCCGGCTGGGTCGGGGTCGACCTCGGCTCGGCCGAGTCGGTCGTCGGCGTCGTGCCCGACCTCGCCGCCTTCACCGACCTCAAGGTGTGTGTCATCGGTCGATGGGACGAGGCGACCGCCATGAGCCTCGGCGCGGACGTCGAGGTGCGCGCCTTCTTCGCCGACGGCAACGACTTCGCCGAGGACCCCGTCACCGGCAGCGCAAACGCCGGTCTGGCCCAGTGGCTCATCGGCACCGGCGCCCTCCCCGACAGCTATGTCGCGCGGCAGGGCTCGGTCATCGGGCGCGACGGTCGCGTGCACGTCGAAGCCGTCGACGGCGACGTCTGGGTGTCGGGCGACGCCGTGACGCGCATCGAGGGGACGGTCGACCTCTAGGCCCGCGCCAAGGCGGCGCGCAGGCTCTCGACGTCGGTCACCGGTGCCTCGCAGACGAACCCACGGCACACGTATGCCGTCGGCCCGCCTCCCACGGTCGGCCTCCCCTCGAGCAGCGGCTGGCCGGGGGAGTCCGGTGCGCCGGAGGCGAGGACGAGCCCCGGCGAGGTGCTGGCCCGCACCACCGACAGCATCTCGTCGGCCACCGACCCCTCGCCGACGACGGCCACCTGGAGGGGGCCGGTGAGGGCCGCCTCGGCGACCGCCAGCGTCCACCCCGCGAAGCGCGGGTCGCGGCCGGCGAGGGCACCGACGCTCGCGAGTGCGGAGTCGGCGGCCGCGCGGTGGGACGACGACCCGACGAGGGCGGCATACGAGAGCCACGCCCCGGCGAGCGAGGAGACGCCCGAGGGTTCGGCGTTGTCGGCCTGGCTCCTCGGGCGGGTGAAGAGCGGCTCGGCGTCGTCGGCGGTGTCGTGGACCGCGCCGTCCTCGTCGCGGAAGTGGGCGAGGGCGGTGTCGAGGACGTCCCCGGCGGCGGAGAGCCAGCGAGCGTCCCCGGTCGCCTGGTGCAGCGCGAGCAGCCCCTCTGCGAGGTTGCCGTGGTCGTCGGCCACTCCCGCCGCGGCCCCCACGACACCGTCACGCGAGGCCCGCCGCAGCCGTCCGTCCACGACGTGCGTAGAGACGACGAACTCGGCGCACCGCACCGCCGCCTCGACGAGGTCCGGCCGGTCGAGGAGCGCGCCCGCGTCGGCGAGGCCGGCGATGGCCAGGCCGTTCCACGAGGTGACGACCTTGTCGTCACGGGCCGGCTGCGGCCGGGCTTCGCGGGCCGCGAGCAGGCGGGCGCGCACGTCGGCCCACCACGCCTCGTCGGGGGGTTCGGTGCGGAGCTGGAGGGTCGACGTGCCGTGCTCGAACGTGCCCTCGGGCGTCACCGACAGGAGGGCGGCTGCGGCCCGCCCGTCCTCCTCCCCGAGCACCTCCACGAGCTGGCTGGGGGTCCAGGCATAGGTTGCGCCCTCCACCCCGACGCCGTCGACGACCGTGTCGGCGTCGAGGGCGGACGCGAACCCGCCCTGCGCCGTGCCGAGGTCGCGCACGATGAAGTCCGCTGTCCCGGAGGCGATCCGACGCCACAGCGGCTCACCCGTCGCGCGCCACAGGTGGGTGTAGGCACGGAGCAGCTGGGCGTTGTCGTAGAGCATCTTCTCGAAGTGCGGGACGACCCAGTCCGCGTCGACGGCGTACCGCGCGAAGCCCCCGGCGAGCTGGTCGTGGATGCCCCCGCGGGCCATCGCCTCGGCGGTCCCGCGGGCCATGGCGAGGGCGTCGGCATCACCGGTCCGCGCATGGTGGCGGAGGAGGAACTCGAGCACCATCGACGGCGGGAACTTCGGGGCGCCGCCGAAGCCGCCGCGCGCGAGGTCGTAGTGCCGGCGGAGGGCGAGTACGGCGGTGTCCGTCGTCTCAGCGGTGATGGGCGAAGGCGCCGCGACCGCCGTCATCTCCCGCAGCCGACCCGCGATGTGCGCGCCCGACGCCAGGACGTCGTCGCGCTGCTCGGTCCAGACCCGACCCACGTTGGCGAGCAGCGAGAGGAACTGCTCGCGGGGGAAGTAGGTCCCGGCAAAGAACGGGTCGCCGTCAGGGGTGAGGACGCACGTCATCGGCCACCCACCGTGGCCGGTGAGCGCGGTCGTGGCGTTCATGTAGACCGCGTCGACGTCGGGGCGTTCCTCGCGGTCGACCTTGACGGCGACGAACCCGGCGTTGACGACCTCGGCGACCCCGACGTCCTCGAACGACTCGTGCGCCATGACGTGGCACCAGTGGCACGCGGCATACCCGACGGACAGCAGGATCGGGACGTCGCGGCGGCGTGCCTCCGCGAAGGCCTCGGGACCCCACTCCTGCCAGTGGACGGGGTTCTCGGCGTGCTGGAGAAGGTAGGGGGAGGTGGACGCGGCGAGCCGGTTGACCATGCCGCCAGCCTTTCACGCCACCCGGTACGAGCAGGTGTCGGGAATCCGGGTGCACCACCGATGCGGTGGGCCCGGATCCCCGACACCTGGTGCGTCAGTGGTGCACGGTCAGTGCCCCACGGTCTGCGACTGCGGGTCCCCGACGAGGTCGCGCGGTTCGTCGTCCCCGTCGTGGTCGAGCATCGAGGACTCGTCGAAGGGGTCGTCACCGGCGAGCACCCGGTCGAGCCTCGCCCGGTCGAGCTCGCCCACCCAGTGCCCGATGAGGATGGTGGCGATCGAGTTGCCCGCGAAGTTCGTCAGCGCTCGCGCCTCGCTCATCATCCGGTCGATGCCGACGATGAAGCCGACACCGTCGACGAGGTCGGGGCGGTGCGACTGGAGCCCACCGGCGAGCGTCGCCAGTCCGGCGCCGGTCACGCCGGCGGCGCCCTTGGACGCGATGATCATGAAGATGAGCAGCGACAGCTGCTCGCCGATCGAGAAGGGTTTGTCGAGCGCCTCGGCGATGAAGAGCGAGGCCATCGTGAGATAGATCGCGGTGCCGTCGAGGTTGAAGGAGTAGCCCGTCGGCACGGTGATGCCCACGACCGGACGGGAGACGCCGGCGTGCTCCATCTTGGCGATGAGGCGGGGGAGTGCCGACTCGGACGACGACGTCGACAGGATGAGGAGGAACTCGCGCGAAAGGTACTTGAGCAGCGCGAAGACGTTGACCCCGGTGACGGCCTTGAGGATCGCGCCGAGGATGACGAAGACGAAGAGGAAGCACGTCACGTAGAACGCGACCATGATGAGCGCCAGCGACTTGAGGGCCTGCCAGCCCGTGGCACCCACGACGGCAGCCATGGCTCCGAACGCGCCGATGGGCGCGGCATACATGATCATCGCCATGAGGCGGAAGACGAGCCGCTCGATGTGGCGGATGCCGCCCAGGATGGGCTCGCCCGCCCGGCCCATCTTCTGCAGCGCGAAGCCGACGAGCAGCGCGACGAGCAGCGCCTGGAGCACCGATCCGGACGTGAGCGCCGACACGAGGGTGTCGGGGATGAGTCCGAGGATGAAGTCGACGGTGGTCTCGTGCTCCTCGCCGACGGCCTTCTGCCCGCTCGCGGCCAGCTCGTCGGTGAGGTTCAGCCCGGCACCCGGCTTGACGATGTTGCCGACGAGGAGGCCGACGGCGAGCGCGACGGTCGACATGGTGAGGAAGTAGCCGAGCGCGAGCCCACCGACCTTGCCGACCTGCGCGGCCTTCCGGACAGAGCCGATGCCGAGCACGATCGTGCAGAAGATGATCGGGCTGATCATCATCTTGATGAGGTTGACGAAGGCGGTGCCGAGCCACTTGAGCTTGACCCCGAACTCGGGCGCGATGATGCCCACGGCGATGCCGAGGACCATGGCGATGATGACGGCGATGTAGAGCCAGTGGGTACGGTCCCGGCGTACGGGCCGATCGACGACGGTGTCGGTCACGGGGGTCTCCAGAGGTTGCGGCCCGGCGGTCCCGGGTCTGGGCGACCCCGAGTCTGGACCCTCCGGGTGGCTAGGGTCACGATTGTGTTCATTGAGTTCTGCGCGCGTGCTCGCGCGGTGCCCCGCCACGGCACCCCGCCCGTATGCCGGTGGGCTCCGTGAGCGCTCGACGGTCACCGACGCGGTGGAGCGTCGCGACCCAGACCTTCGTGCTCCAGGTGGGGGTGGCCCTCCTCGTGGTCTCGGTCGGGCTCGTGGCGGCCTACGTCCAGGCCCGCCGCGCCCAGACGCAGGAGGCGACGAGCCGGGCGATGTCGGTGGCGCGCACGGTCGCGTCGACGCCGTCGGTCATCGACTCGCTCGTGTCCGCGACCCCGACCGCGGCGGTGCAGGACTACGCCGAGGACGTGCGTCGCAGCACCGGGACCGACTTCGTCGTCGTCATGACCACGCAGGGCGTGCGCTACTCGCACCCCGACCCGGCGCAGGTCGGGCAGACGTTCCTGGGGCACATCCGGGCTGCCGTGCGTGGCGGCGAGGTCGTCGAGGACTACACCGGCACGCTCGGCCCCTCGCGCCGCGTCGTCGTGCCGGTCCAGACCGAGTCGGGTGCCGTCGTCGGGCTCGTCTCGGTGGGGATCCGCCGCACGGCGCTGTCCAAGGCGGTGAGCGAGCAGCTCCCCGGCCTGCTCGTCGCCGGTGCTGCGGCCGCCCTGCTCTCGGGGCTCGGCACGGGGCTGGTCTCGCGGCGCACGCGCCGGCAGACGCTCGGGCTGGGGGAGGAGCAGCTGCGGGAGATGTACGAGTACTACGACGCCGTCCTCCACGCCGTGACCGAGGGGCTGCTGCTCGTCGACCAGGACGGACGGCTCCAGCTCGCCAACGACGAGGCCGTGCGCCTCCTCGGCCTGCCCGACGGGGCGAGTGGCCGCCCACTCGGCGAGCTCGGCCTGAGCCCGGGTCTGGCGGCCGCCCTGTCCGACGGCGTGCGGCGCGAGGACGAGCTCCACGTCACGGAGGCACGGGTTCTCGTGCTCGGCACCGCCCCCGCGATGTGGGAGGGGCGCCGGCTCGGGACGGTGGCGACCCTGCGCGACCGCACCGACCTGGAGCACCTCACCGGCGAGCTCGACTCGGCCCGCGGTGTCACCGAGGCGCTGCGTTCGCAGGCCCACGAGTCGGCCAACCGGATCCACACGATCGTCTCGCTCATCGAGCTCGGCCACGTCGACCGCGCACTCGAGTTCGCGACCGACGAGCTCGCCGTGACGCAACAGCTCACCGACGACGTCGTCGCCGCCGACACCGAACCGGCGCTCGCGGCCCTGCTCGTCGGCAAGAGCGCCCAGGCGAGCGAGCGGGGCATCGACCTGAGGATCGCGCCGGGCGCGCAGTGGCCCACCGGCGCCGTACCCGTGCGTGACGTCGTCACCATCGTCGGCAACCTCATCGACAACGCCTTCGACGCCGTGACCACCGGGAGGCCCGGGGCCGACCGGCGCGTGGATGTCGATGCCCGTGTCGACGACGCCGCGGGGACGCTGGTCCTCGAGGTCGCAGACTCCGGCCCGGGCCTGCCCGAGGAGGCGGTCGACTCGGTGTTCCGCCGTGGCTTCAGCACCAAGGGCGAGGGTCGCGCCGGCCGACGGGGGATCGGCCTCGCGCTGGTCGCCCAGACGATCGACCGGCTCGGTGGCTCGCTCGAGGTCACCGGCCCGCCCGGCGCCAGGTTCGTCGTGAGCCTCCCGCTCCGCAGCCCGTCGGCGGTGCGCGATGACTGAGCCCCTGCGAGTCCTCGTCGTCGAGGACGAACCCGTGGCCGCCGAGGCTCACGCCACCTACGTCGGGAGGGTGCCCGGTTTCGTCGTCGCAGCCGTCGCGACGACCGGGCAGGAGGCGCTCAAGGCGTTGCAGGGCAGCGACGTCGACGTCGTCCTGCTCGACATGAACCTGCCCGACCGGCACGGCCTCGACGTGGTCCGCGCCATGCGCGCCGCCGGGCACGGGGCCGACGTCATCGCGGTGAGCTCGGCCCGCGACATCGACATCATGCGCTCGGCCGTCTCGCTCGGGGTCGTCCAGTACGTCCTCAAACCGTTCGCCTTCGCCACCCTGCGAGACCGGCTGAGCGCCTACCTCGACTACCGCGAGACCCACCGCGCCGCGGCCGAGGTGGGGAGCCAGGCGGAGGTCGACGCCGTGTTCGCCGCGGCACGCCCCACGGGCCGTGCGGCGAGCCTGCCCAAGGGCATGTCCGAGGAGCTCATGGTCAGGGTCGTGGCCGCGCTGCGCGAGGCACCGCAGGCGATGTCGGCCAGCGAGCTGGCGGCCGAGCTCGGGGTGAGCCGGGTGACCGCGCGGCGGTTCCTCGAGCACCTGCACGAGAGCGGGGTGGCGACCCGCCGGTCCCGCTACGCCGGGGCCGGGCGTCCCGAGGTCGAGTACGGCTGGCGCAGCTGACCCGGCACCGCCAGTGGCTCAGTCCTCGAGCGCCTTGAGCAGGGTGAGGTTCTTGGAGAGCTCCGCGTCGTCACCGTCGACGGCGGCCCAGAGGATCTCGACACCGCAGCGGACCATGCACCACAGGCGTCCGAGCTCCTCGTCGAGACCTGCAGCCTCGCAGGTCACCTCGAGCCGTCGCCGGACCGACCAGCGCAACGATGACCCCGTCCCCATCTCCTCGATCCGGTTGCGCAGCAAAGGATGCAGCTCGTAGGCCGCAGGCCCGGCCAACGGCTTCGGGTCGATCGCCAGCCACGGGGCGCGCTCGGCGGCGAGAACGTTCTCGAAGTGCAGGTCGGTGTGGAGCAGCACCCGCGGCCCGGGCTCCGCGAGCAGGTCACGCGCGAGCCCGGTCACCCGCGTGATGACCCGTCGGGGCAGGTCCGTGCGCTGCCTCAGCTGGGTGAGGTACGGATCGAGGTATGCCGTGAGCGTCCGGATCGTCGGCGGGGCGGGGACGTGCAGCTCGCGGTAGAGCCCGCCCACCACCGCGCAGGCCTCGTCGATGTCGACGCCCTCGAGGTCCCGTGCGGCGTCGAGCTGCTCGAGAAGCAGTGCCCCCCGGGACGGGTCGGCTGCGACGAGCCGCACGGCGCCGCGCCCGTCCCACGCCCGCAGGGCCAGGTGCTCCTGAGCCGACTCGACGTGCGGCCAGCCGACCTTGAGCACGAGCGGCCCACCCGTGCCGTCGCGGCGCACGACCGGGTGCACGACGGCGGTCCAGCCGGTCATCGGAGCACCCGTCACCTCGAGGTCCCACGCGTCGAGGCACTCCCGGGCGAGCCGGTCCACGGTGGCGACCCAGTCGGCACCGGTGGGGCCACCCTCGGCCGGGAGCCGGCTCATCCACGTGAGCCATTCCGCCGGGGCGCGCGGGTCCCGGGCGTCGGGCTCCGCCCCGTCGGTCACGCGAGTCCCGGGAACGCCGTGAGCCGTGTGCCGTGCCGGTGCGCCGCAGCGGCGACGGTGCCGAGCCAGCCGGGGACGACCGCGAAGGCGGTGTCCGGCTCGGCGTCGGTGAGTCCCCGCAGCGCACCCCCTGTGGAGGCGAGCAGGGTCGTCATCGCCTCCGCTGCGAGCGTCCTGGCCTCGGCGGGGGTCGTGACGGGCCGGGGGAGGGTCTGGCCCAGATCGGGCGGGGGAGCGGCGTCACCTGCCGCCGTGACGAGGTCAGCGGTCAGTGCCCCGAGGTCGTCGATGTCGCTCAGCCACGCAGCCCGGACCACCTTCGGGGACCGCGCCGCGGCGACCTCGAGGAGGAAGGTCGCCCGTCGCGTGGCGGTGACGAGCGGCGCGAGCAACGCCGGAGTCGACCACACCGATGGTGTGCTCGGTGTGGGCGAGGGAGTGGCGGTCGGGGTAGGGCTCGCCGCACCGGCTGAGTCGACCTCGGCCGCTGCCGGTGAGAGCAGGGACGCCGCGTGGACCTGACCGAGGAGGGCGACGAGCGCCGGGCGCAGGTCGGCCTCGGCGCCCTCGAGCCCGGGGGCCGCGGCGAGGACGGACGACTCGACGTCGCTCACGGTGCGTCGTGCCACGGTCGCGCGCGGTGAGGCGGACGAACTCGGCGACGCCGTCGCGCCCGGCGCCGCTCCCGTGCGCGTCCCCGAGGCTGACGGGGAGGCCGACGGCAGTGCGGACTCTGGCACACCGCGCTGGCGCAGCGCATCGTGGAGCACCGTCGCCTGGCGGGCGTGCAGGGTGGGCAACAGCGCAGCGAGCGGGTCGGCCGCGAACGGAGCGACTGCAGCCGACTGGACGGCCGCGAGGAGCCGGAGCAGCGCGTCCTCCGCCTCGATCGGCTCGCGCGTCGGGACGAGCGGCACGCGCGGCGCGTCGTCCTCGAGCCGGATCCCGCACCCCGTGAGCGCCAGGAGGACCGTCCCCAGCGCTCCTGCGGTGACGAGGCGTCGGGTCGGGGTCGTGGCCGACGGTGTCACGTCACGCATGTCGGCATCCTCGCACGCGTGGAGAGCTCCCACGGCGCACGGCTAGAGTGGGCGACGCCGCAGGTGCAGGACGCGGCCCGAGAACTACAGAGAGGGAGACCGATGACCCGAGACACCGCAGTGCACGAGCTGCTCGCCAGCGCGCTGGAGGGTTCAGGAGTCGTCCTCGAGGAGGTCGTCGTCACGCCTGCCGGGCGGCGGCGGGTCGTGAGGGTCGTCGTCGACCGCGAGCTCGAGGCCGGGGGCGACGTCACCGAGCCGGTGGACTCGCTCTCCCTCGACGAGATCGCCGACACGACCCGCGCAGTCAGCGACGTGCTCGACGACTCCGACGTGCTGGGCGAGCAGCCCTACACCCTCGAGGTCACCTCGCCCGGCGTCTCGCGCCCGCTCACCATGCCGCGCCACTTCCAGCGCAACGTCGGCCGGCTCGTGACGCTCGACGTGCGCGACGGCGCTCCCGTGACCGGCCGCATCGTCCGCGCCGGCCTCGACGACCTCACCCTCACGATCCCGGCGGTCAAGAAGACGCCCGCCCGCGACGAGACCTTCCCGTATGCCGTCCTCGACCGTGCCGAGGTGCAGGTCGAGTTCTCGCGTAAGGACGACACGCCCCCGGCCGCCGCCGCAGACCATGACGACGCCGACGCGTCGGTCGACAAGGAGAACTGACCATGGACATCGACCTCGCCGTCCTCAGGGGTGTCGAGCGAGAGCGCGACATCTCGCTCGACGTGCTCATCCCCGCCATCGAGCAGGCGCTCCTGCTCGCCTACCAGCGGACCGACGGCGCCTACCGCAGCGCCCGCGCCGAGCTCGACCGCAAGACCGGTCACGTGACGATCTGGGCCCGCGAGGAGTTCGAGGTCCCGGTCGAGGACGAGCCCACCACGGCCCCCACCGACGCCCCCGCTCCAGCGTCTGCGGATTCGGCTGCTCTAGCGACCGAAAGCGCAGACGCAGAGGGTGAGGGCACCGCCCCCACCGCCGGCACCGCCCCCACCGACGCCGCCGCCACCGACGCCACCGCCACCGATGACGCCGCCGCCGACGGCGACCCCAACGCAGCGTCTGCGGATTCGGCTGCTCTAGCCGCCGGAAGCGCAGACGCAAGCAGTGAGGAGCCGGCCCGCCCGCGTACCCGCCGGGAGTACGGCCCCGAGTTCGACGACACCCCCCGTGACTTCGGTCGCGTCGCCGCCGCCACGGCCCGCCAGGTCATCGTCCAGCGCCTGCGCGACATCGAGGACGACGCGATCATGGGCGACTTCAAGGGCCGCGAGGGCGACATCGTCGCCGGGATCATCCAGCAGAGCCCGGACCCCCGGCACGTCACGGTGGACTTCGGCACGGTCGAGGGCATCCTGCCGCTCGCCGAGCAGGTCCCCGGCGAGAAGTACGTCCACGGGCAGCGGCTGCGCACCTACGTCGTGAGCGTCAAGCGCGGCATGCGCGGCCCCCAGATCGGGCTGTCCCGAACGCACCCCAACCTCGTGCGCAAGCTCTTCGCCCTCGAGGTCCCCGAGATCGCCGACGGCAGCGTCGAGATCGCCGCGCTCGCCCGCGAGTCCGGTCACCGCACCAAGATCGCCGTCCACACCAAGGTCGCGGGCCTCAACGCCAAGGGCGCCTGCATCGGCCCCATGGGTGCGCGCGTGCGTGCGGTCATGGCCGAGCTGCACGGCGAGAAGATCGACATCGTCGACTACAGCGAGGACCCGGCGACCTTCATCGCTGCCGCCCTGAGCCCCTCGCGGGTCCAGTCCGTCGAGATCGTCGACCGCACCCTGCGTGCGGCCCGCGTCGTCGTCCCGGACTACCAGCTCTCGCTCGCCATCGGCCGCGAGGGCCAGAACGCCCGCCTCGCCGCCAAGCTCACCGGCTGGCGGATCGACATCCGGTCCGACAACCCGGGCTCGGCACCGCCCCGTGAGGGCGCCGGGCGGGCATCGGGGGCGTCCGGTGACGCGTCCGACCCCCGCTAGGCGCTAACATGGGTGGGACCGACCGGGCTGGACTCCGGACTCGGACATCGCACGCCAAGGCGGGCACACGGCATACGTCAGCAGTGACGGGCCCGATGCGCACCTGTGTGGGATGCCGTGTGACGGATAGCCGGTCGGCACTCCTGCGAGTGGTCGCCGGAGGTGCAGGGGACCTCGTCCTCGACCTACGACGATGTCTCCCGGGGCGTGGCGCATGGCTGCACCCCACCGGAGAGTGTTTCGACCTCGCCGTCCGACGACGGGCGTTCGGGCGTGCGCTGCGAGTCAGCGGGCCCCTGGACACCAGCGCCGTGGCGGAGTGGGTCGCCGCACACGAGCAGATCACCGCAAGCATCCAGCGAAACCGACCGTAGCTCTGACCAGAGAGTGGTTTGACACTGATGAGCACCCGATGAGCATCCGATGAGCGCTCAGTAATGAGCTCCCCCCAGTACTAGCGGTCCGCGCCTGCCCTTCGTCAGGTCACGGACCAGATGAAGGAGAAACGTGGCCAAGGTTCGCGTCAGCGCACTCGCCAAGGAAGTCGGAGTGACCAGCAAGGTCCTCCTCGAGCGCCTCAACGACATGGGGGAGTACGTCAAGTCGGCGTCCTCCACCGTCGAGGCACCGGTCGTGCGCCGGTACCAGGAAAAGTTCCCCGTCGAGAAGACGGCACCCGCCGAGGCAGCCAAGCCGGCCGCCAAGAAGGCACCCGCCAAGCCCGCCGGTCCCGCTGGTGCGGCTCCGTCGGCCCCGTCGGCGACCCCCGGTCCCAAGGCTCCGGCTGCCCCCGCGGCCCCCGCCGAGGCCCCGGCCCCCGCCGCGAAGGCCGCCCCGGCCCCTGCGGCCCCGGCTCCGTCGGCTCCCGCGCCGGCAGCGCCCGCCCCCGCGGCCCCGGCCGCCAAGGCGACCCCGTCGGCTCCCGCCCCCGCTGCCCCGGCAGCGAAGGCGACCCCGTCGGCCCCCGAGTCCGGTGGCGCACGCCCCGGTGCCCCGCGCCCCGGCGCAGGCACCCCGCGTCCCGGCAACAACCCGTTCGCCCCGAGCCAGGGCATGCGCCAGGGCCGCGACGGCGGTCGCGACGCAGGTCGTGAGGGTGGCCGCGAGGCCGGTCGTGAGGGCGGCGGCGCCGCCCGTCCCGGCAACAACCCGTTCGCGTCCAGCCAGGGCATGCCGCGTCCGCGCAGCGCGCCCCGTCCCGGCGGCGCCGGTGCCGGTGCTGCCGGCCCGCGTCCCGGTGGTCCCCGTCCCAGCCCCGGCATGATGCCGAGCTCGAGCGCCGTCGCGCGACCGGGCGAGCGTCCCGGTGGTGCCGGCGGCCGTGGTGGCCGTCCCGGCGCCGGTGGCGGCGGTCGTCCCGGTGGTGGCGGTCCGGGTGGCTTCGCCGGTCGTCCCGGTGGCGGTGGCTTCCGCGGTGGGGCCGGTCGCGGCTCGACCGCTGGTGCCTTCGGTCGCGGTGGTGGCCGTCCCGGCCGCGCCCGCAAGTCCAAGCGCGCGAAGCGCCAGGAGTTCGAGGAGATGCAGGCGCCGTCGATCGGCGGCGTGAGCGTGCCCCGCGGTGACGGTTCGACCGTCATCCAGGTGCGCCAGGGTGCCTCCCTCACCGACTTCGCCGACAAGATCAACGCCAACCCGGCGTCGCTCGTCACGGTGATGTTCCACCTCGGTGAGATGGCGACCGCCACGCAGAGCCTCGACGAGGACACCTTCAAGCTGCTCGGCTCCGAGCTCGGCTACGACATCCGGATGGTCTCGCCGGAGGAGGAGGAGCGCGAGCTCTTCGACTCCTTCGACATCAACCTCGACATCGGTGTCGACTCCGAGGACGAGGACGACCTCGCGGCCCGCCCGCCGGTCGTCACCGTCATGGGTCACGTCGACCACGGAAAGACGCGCCTCCTCGACGCCATCCGCAACGAGAACGTCGCGGGTGACGAGGCCGGTGGCATCACCCAGCACATCGGTGCCTACCAGATCCACAAGGAGCACGAGGGCGTCGACCGTCCGATCACCTTCATCGACACCCCGGGTCACGAGGCGTTCACCGCCATGCGTGCCCGTGGTGCCAAGGTGACCGACATCGCGATCCTCGTCGTCGCCGCCGACGACGGCGTCATGCCGCAGACCATCGAGGCGCTCAACCACGCCCAGGCGGCCGACGTCCCGATCGTCGTCGCGGTCAACAAGATCGACGTCGAGGGCGCCAACCCGTCCAAGATCCGTCAGCAGCTCACCGAGTACAACCTCGTCGCCGAGGAGTACGGCGGCGAGACGATGTTCGTCGACGTGTCCGCGAAGCAGGGTCAGAACATCGACTCGCTGCTCGAGGCCGTGCTGCTCACCGCCGACGCCGCTCTCGACCTGCGGGCCAACCCCGACCGCGACGCCCGTGGTGTCGCGATCGAGGCCAACCTCGACAAGGGTCGTGGCGCGACCGCGACGGTGCTCATCCAGTCCGGAACGCTCCGGGTCGGAGACGCCATCGTCACGGGCAGCTCCTACGGCCGCGTGCGCGCCATGCTCGACGAGCACGGCGCCAACGTCGAGGAGGCGGGTCCGTCCCGCCCGGTCCAGGTGCTCGGACTCTCGTCCGTCCCGCGCGCCGGCGACACGTTCGTCGTCGCACCGGACGACCGCACCGCACGCCAGATCGCGGAGCGTCGCGAGTCGGCCGACCGCCAGGCCAGCCTGGCCAAGGCCCGCAAGCGCATCTCGCTCGAGGACCTCAACGAGGCGATCGCGCAGGGCAAGGTCGACACCCTCAACCTCATCCTCAAGGGTGACGTGTCGGGTTCCGTCGAGGCCCTCGAGGACGCGCTGCTCCAGATCGACGTCGGCGACGACGTGGACCTGCGCATCATCGACCGCGGCGTCGGTGCGATCACGATGAACAACATCAACCTCGCGGTCGCGTCCAACGCGATCATCATCGGCTTCAACGTCCGGGCCGAGGGCCAGAACGCTGACTACGCCGAGCGCGAGGGCGTCGAGATCCGCTACTACTCGGTGATCTACCAGGCCATCGAGGAGATCGAGCAGTCCCTCAAGGGCATGCTCAAGCCCGAGTACGAAGAGGTCGAACTCGGCACCGCCGAAATCCGCGAGATCTTCCGCTCGAGCAAGTTCGGCAACATCGCCGGCTCGATCGTCCGCAGCGGCGAGATCAAGCGCGGTACCAAGGCACGCATCACGCGTGACGGTGTCGTCGTGTCCGAGAGCGTCGAGATCGCCGGCCTGCGCCGGTTCAAGGATGACGTCACCGAGGTCCGTGAGGGCTTCGAGTGCGGTATCAACCTCGGCTCGTTCAACGACCTGCAGCTCGGCGACCTCATCGCCACCTACGAGATGCGAGAGAAGCCGCGGGCCTGAGTGTCTGAGGCGTCTCTCCTGACGTGAGCGGCCGGCATACCGACATCTTCGGTATGCCGGCCGCTCACGTTCCCGGGATCGGTTCACCCTCGGTCACCGGCGCAGATCGTGGCCGGGGGCGCAGGCATGGGGACGCCGCTGGTGCAGGTCTGCGCCGCCGACGGCCGGGCACTGACACCGGGGGCTCCGCGGGCGCATAGTGTGTGCGGGCACCACTGTCATCGCAGAAGGAGTTGTCGTGGCTGACGCCGCACGCGCCCGCAAGGTCGCCGACCGCATCAAGACCCTCATCGCCGCAGGGCTCGACCCGATCGTCAAGGACCCGGACCTGGGCTTCGTGACGGTCACCGACGTGCGGGTGACCAACGACCTCCAGCACGCGTCGGTGTTCTACACCGTGTTCGGTGACGACGCGCAGCGGGCCAAGACCGCCGAGCTGCTCGCCGCCAACAAGGGCAAGCTGCGCAGCCACGTCGGCCGCAACCTCGGCATCCGGCTCACGCCCTCGCTCGAGTTCATCGCCGACGCGATTCCCGAGACCGCGGCCCACCTCGAGGTGCTCCTCGCCGAGGCGCGCGAACGTGACGCCCAGGTCGCCGCAGCGGCCTCCGGCGCGACCTACGCCGGCGAGGCCGACCCCTACCGCCGCGACGACGACGACGCCGACGCCGAGGAGGAGGAGGGGGACGACGCTCCGGCCACGGGTGCCACGTCCCCGGCCACGGGCGGCGCCGCAGCTGCCACCGAGGGCGCCGGCGGCGCCGACGACACCGGCCGCGCGTGAGCGCGAGCGTCGACGGCCTCCTCGTCGTCGACAAGCCGCAGGACTGGACGAGCCACGACGTCGTCGCCCGGGCCCGGCGGCTCTGCTCAACCCGCAAGGTCGGTCACGCCGGCACCCTCGACCCGATGGCCACGGGTGTCCTCGTGCTCGGCGTGGGTCGGGCCACCAAGCTGCTCACCTTCCTCGTCGGGTGCGACAAGGACTACGACGCGACGATCCGGCTCGGCCAGGGCACGCTCACCGACGACGCCGAGGGCGAGATGACGAGCGCACCCGGCGCAGGAGACGTCACTGACGAGGCCGTGCACGCCGCCGTCGCGAGGCTCACCGGTGACATCGAGCAGGTGCCCAGCTCGGTGAGCGCCATCAAGGTCAAGGGCGAGCGGTCCTACCACCGGGCCCGGGCGGGGGAGTCGGTCGACCTCCCGGCGCGGCCGGTGACGGTCTCGCAGTTCGCCATCCACGACCTGCGCCGCAGCGACGTCGACGGCGTGCCCGTCGTCGACGTCGACGTCACCGTGACCGTCTCGTCGGGGACCTACGTCCGGGCCCTGGCCCGTGACCTCGGCGGCGCCCTCGGATCGGCCGGCCACCTCACGGCGCTGCGCCGCACCCGCGTCGGTGGATTCGGCCTCGGCACGGCCCACCCGCTGGCCGACCTCGAGGCCCGCCAGGGTGAGGCGATGCCCGTCATCCCGCTGGCCCAGGCTGCCCGTGCCGGCTTCGCGGCGCGCGAGCTCACCGCCGACGAGGCACGCACCCTCGGTTACGGCCAACGGTTGCCGTCCGCCGAGCCGGGGCGCACCGAGCCGGTGGCCGCGTTCGGCCCG
This sequence comes from Knoellia sp. LjRoot47, assembly GCF_964253435.1. NCBI lineage: Bacteria > Bacillati > Actinomycetota > Actinomycetes > Micrococcales > Intrasporangiaceae > Knoellia > Knoellia sp. LjRoot47. The sequence goes on along the minus strand of NZ_CAXUQS020000003.1, from coordinate 39,779 downwards.
GACGGCGTGCTCGTCGCGATGCTCGACGAGAGCAAGGACACAGCGCGGAGTCACGTCGTGTTCGCCCCGGCGAGTTCGTAGAGTGTCCACCGTGCACCGCTTCACCGACCCCGCAGCCACACCCGATGAGCTGCGCCCGTGCGTCGTCACCCTCGGCAACTTCGACGGCGTCCACCGCGGGCACAAGGCGGTGCTCACCCAGCTCGTCGAGACCGGTCACGACCACGGTCTCCCCGCGGTCGCGGTGACGTTCGACCCGCACCCGCTCGCCGTGCTCCACCCCGAGCGCGCGCCCCAGCTCATCTCGCCGGGGTCGATCCGCGACGACCTCCTCGAGACGACCGGCATCGACGGCCTGCTCGTCCTGCCGTTCACCACGGAGCTCGCGCAGCAGTCGCCGGAGGAGTTCGTGCGGACGACCTTCGTCGAGGGTCTGCAGGCCAGGGCCGTCGTCGTCGGTGCCGACACCAAGTTCGGCTACCGCAACTCGGGCGACGTCGAGACGCTGCGCCAGCTCGGGTCGGTCCACGGCTTCGAGGTCGTCGTCGTCGAGGACGTCGGTGACGGGCACCGCTGGTCCTCCACCTCCGTGCGTCAGGCGCTCGACGCCGGTGACGTGGCCGCGGCGGCCCGCACCCTCGGGCGCCCGCACCGGGTCGTCGGCACGGTCGTCCACGGTCACCACCGCGGCCGCGAGCTCGGCTACCCGACCGCCAACCTCTCACCCGACTCGCTGGGGCTCGTGCCCGCCGAGGGCGTCTACGCCGGGTGGTTGACCCGGCTCGACCTCGAGGCCGGCGAGCCCGACCGCACGATGCCGGCAGCCATCTCGATCGGCACCAACCCGACCTTCGACACTGAGGACCGGCGAACGGTCGAGGCCTACGTCCTCGACCGCGACGACCTCGACCTCTACGACGAGCGGGTGATGGTCGAGTTCGTCGAGCACATCCGCCCGACCCTGCGCTTCGAGAGCATCGACGACCTCCTCGTCGCCATGGCCAAGGACGTCGAGCAGTGCCGCACGGTGCTCACCCAGATCGTCCACTCCTGAGCCGCTGGCTCCGCCAGGACCTCGGCCTCCTCGTCGGGGCCGTCGGGACCTCGGTCGTCGGCGCGCTCCTCGTCTGGTCCGCGACGCACGAGACGGCGGGGACGGCATACCTCGTCCGTCACCTGCTCAACACCGCGATCGGCATCGCGCTCGCGCTGGGGGTCGCGCGGCTCGGCCACCAGGGGCTGCGACTCGTCGCGCCGTGGCTCTACGGGCTCTCGCTCGTCGGGCTCGTCGCGGTGCTCACCCCGCTCGGGACGACGATCAACGGCTCGCGCTCGTGGATCCCCGTCGTCGCGGGATTCACCGTGCAGCCCTCGGAGTTCGCCAAGCTCGGGCTGGCGCTCGTCCTCGCGTTCGTCCTCGCCGACCGGTGGGAGCGCCGGGTCGCGCCGAGCAACCGTGACGTGGCGCTCGGCTGGCTGCTCGCCGCCGTCCCGGTGGCGCTCATCATGCTCCAGCCCGACCTCGGCTCGGCCGTGGTCCTCGGTGCCCTCGCGTTCGTCGTCATCGCCGTCGCCGGTGCTCCCCGGCGCTGGGTCGTCGGCATCGGGGTCGCGGCCGTCGGCCTCGTTGTCGCCGCGCTCACGACACCCCTGCTCAGCGACTACCAGCGCGACCGGCTGCTCGCGTTCGCCGACCCGAGCGCGGACCCGCAGGGCATCGGCTACCAGACCCGCCAGGTGCGGCTCGCGATCGGCTCCGGCGGGTGGGGCGGGCAGGGCTTCATGGAGGGACGGCAGACGCAGGGCGGGTTCGTGCCCTACCAGCTCAACGACTTCATCTTCTCGGTCGCGGGGGAGGAGCTCGGCTACGTCGGCGCCGCGGGGCTGCTCGTCCTGCTCGCGTTCATCGTCATCCGCATCTTCGTCGTCGCCGGACGGTCGGGAGACGCCTTCGGCCGGTTCGTCGGCGTGGGGGTCGGGACGTGGCTCGCGTTCCAGGTCTTCCAGAACGTCGGCATGAACCTCGGGGTCATGCCGGTCACCGGGCTGCCGCTGCCGTTCGTGTCCTACGGGGGGTCCTCGATGTTCGCCTCCTGGCTCGCCGTCGGTGTCGTCAATGCGGCGTATGCCGCGGCGCACCGGGACCGCGTCTGACGTCGCCTCCTATTACTCGTCGGTCACGTTTGGCCCGAGGCACTCTCGGAGGGCCGCTCGCTGTGGCAGCATTCGCGCCACGAGCTCCCCAATGACGAGGAACCCCGATGCCTTCAGCGACCCCGCAGACCCACCGCCCGGCCGACGAGGCCGTCGACCACCGCCTGATCGAGGAGCGCGCCGCCAGCGTCGGCCACCTCTTCCGCCAGCGCGTCGCCAAGACACCTGACTCTCCCGCCTTCATGTACGCCAAGGTCGCCCCGGGTGGGGACGAGTGGCTCACCGTGACCTGGGCCGAGGCGAAGACGAGGATCGACGCCATCGGCGCCGGTCTCGTCGCCCTCGGCGTCGGTCCCGAGGACCGTGTGGCTCTGGCGTCGGCCACCCGCTACGAGTGGGCCTTGGCGGACCTCGCCGTCATGGTCGCCGGTGGTGTCACCACGACGATCTACCCGACGACGATCGACGACGACGTCGCGTTCATCCTCGCCGACTCGCAGAGCAAGGTCGTCTTCGCCGAGGACGCCGAGCAGGTCGCCAAGCTCCGCCGCATCGCCGCCTCGGTGCCGGGTGTCACCAAGGTCGTGACGTTCGACGCCGAGGCCGCCTCGGGCGAGGACGACTGGGTCATCAGCCTCGACGCACTCGCCGCGCTCGGTCGCTCCGGGCTCGAGCGCACCCCGGGCCTCATCGACGAGCGGATCGACGCGCTCACCCCTGACCGCCTCGCGACGATCATCTACACCTCGGGCACGACCGGCCGGCCCAAGGGCGTGCGCCTGCTCCACCGCTCGTGGACCTACGAGGCCGCGGCCACGGACTCCATCGGCATCCTGCGCGACGACGACCTCCAGTACCTCTGGCTGCCGCTGGCCCACGTCTTCGGCAAGCTGCTCCTCACGCTGCCCCTGCAGATCGGCTTCTGCACCGCCATCGACGGGCGCATCGACAAGATCGTCGACAACCTCGCGGTCGTGAAGCCCACGTTCATGGGCGCCGCCCCCCGCATCTTCGAGAAGGCCTACAACCGGGTCCAGATGATGATGGAGGAGGACGGCGGCGTGAAGCTCAAGCTCTTCCGCTGGGCCGAGGGGGTCGGGCGCGAGGTGAGCGACCTGCGAGCCGAGGGCAAGGACCCCAGCGGCCTGCTCGCCACCAAGTACTCGCTCGCCGACAAGCTCGTCCTGAGCAAGGTGCGCGAGCGGTTCGGCGGCCGGGTCCGTCTCTTCATCTCCGGCTCTGCCGCGCTCAACCAGGACGTCGGCCGCTGGTTCGACTCCATGGGCATGCTCGTCGGTGAGGGTTACGGGCTCACCGAGTCCTGCGCCGCGACGACGGTCAACCGCACGTCGGCCTACCGCTACGGCACGGTCGGCTGGCCGCTCCCGGGCACCGAGGTCCGCATCGCCGAGGATGGCGAGGTCCTGCTGCGCGGCGACGGCATCATGGACGGCTACCACAACAACCCCGACGCGACGGCCGAGGTGCTCGACGCAGACGGCTGGTTCAGCACCGGTGACATCGGCGAGCTCGACGACCGTGGCTTCCTGCGGATCACCGACCGCAAGAAGGACCTCTTCAAGACGTCCGGTGGCAAGTACGTCGCGCCGTCGATCATCGAGTCGCAGTTCAAGGGCATGTGCCCCTACGTCAGCCAGTTCGTCGTCCACGGGGCCGACCGCAACTTCGTGTCGGCCCTCGTGACCCTCGACCCCGACGCCATCCAGGGCTGGGCCGCCGCCAACGGCATGGGCGACCGCACCTACGCCGAGATCGTCACCTCCGACGCGGCCCACGAGATGGTCCAGGGATATGTCGACGAGCTCAACTCCGGCCTCAACCGCTGGGAGACGATCAAGAAGTTCACGATCCTCGACCAGGACCTCACCGTCGACAGCGGCGAGCTCACGCCGAGCCTCAAGCTCAAGCGCAAGGTCGTGTCGGAGCGCTACAAGGACGCGCTCGACGCCCACTACGCCGGCGCCTGACCCCCCCGCAACTGATTGCCCCTGGACGAGGCGAAGATCCGGCGCTGCCGGATCGGGAGCCTCGTCCAGGGGCAATCAGTTTCGTCAGTCCTCGATGAGGGGGACGAACCGGTAGGCGCCGTGCATCTCCACCTGCGCGTCGCCGGTGGCCACGCCGTCGCGGTCGAACCCCGGGTCGCGCACCACGCGGTGCATCCACCCACGCACGGGGATCACCATGACCCCGCCGGGCCGGAGCTGGTCGACGAGCTCGCGGGAGAGCGTCTGCGCGTCCGCCGAGACGAGGACCCGGTCGAACGGTCCGTGCGACGGCGACCCCAGGACGCCGGGTGTCGCGAGCGCCACGTGGGCCCACGGCATACCGGTCCGTTCGAGGCTGGCGGCGCCGACGGCAGCGATCTCCGGGATCCGCTCGACACCCACGACCACCCCGTCCGGGCCGGTGAGGTGCGCGAGCAGCGCCGTCGTCCACGCCGAGCCCGCGCCGACATCGAGCACGCGGTCTCCGGGCCGGACGTCGAGCAGCTCGAGCATCGCCGCGACGGTGCGCGGCTGGCTGTTGGTCTGGCCGTGGCCGATCGGCACCGGCCCGTCACGACCGGCGTGCCGGCGCTCGCGCCGGGGCAGGAAGCCCGACCGCGGCCACGCTGCCATCGCCTCCGCCACCCGCTGCGCGGCATCCACCCCACCAGTGTGCGCCCGGGTCAGCGCGGCGAAGGGCTCGACTGCAGCTCGGCCGGGAGGTCCCGCTGCGGCAACGCGTCGTATGCCGTGGGCTCAGTCGTGCGTCCGTCCGCGAGCGTGAGCGTCATCCGCACCGTCGTCATCGGGTCGACGTCCAGGGGGTCCGCGCTCGGCCACGACGCGGCGAACCAGCCATGGGACACGCTCGCGGTGACGCGGCCGGCCGAGGTGTCGAGCTCCACCCCGGTGACGTCGGCACCCACCCGGCCGTAGGCGATGTTCGCGGTCTCTCGCCGGAAGCGTCCGTCGACGAGGCCCTCCTTCGACGTGGCGTCGAAACCGACCGAGGCGCTGTCACGCGCCGGGGAGACCAGCGGGAACCCGCTGCCGCTCACGGTCGGCACCCATCCGTCCGTCGCGAAGGTGAGGCAGGTGAGGTTGAACCCCGCCGCGTTGCCGAGGACGACGGCGTCGTAGGGTCCACGCCGCTCGGCGACAACGACGCGCATCGCCCGCCGCTGCTCCGGGGCGAACGACCCCTCGGCCGTGCTGTGCGGCCGGCTCAGCAGTTTCTGGGTCGTGTCGAGGCAGGCCTCGCCGAGCTCGCGGGCGTCGTCGTGCGACAGGGCGGTCGGGGTGGCCGACCACGCCGTCGGGCGGGCGGCCTCGTCGCGGAGCTGGGGGGCGATGACGAGCCCGGCCGTCGTCACGGCGACGGCACCACCGGCGAGGACCCAGGGGGTGCGGCGACGGCGAGCAGGCGACGGCCGAAGCGGGGCCGGTGGCCGGCCGAGGACGTTGGCGTCCGGCGCCGAGTTGAGGATGCGTGCCAGGAGGTCGTCTGCGTGGTGCTGCTCGGTGGCGGTGAGAGTGGGTGACGAGGGGTCGAGCCGGGCGACGGCGGCGTCAAGGTGGTCGTCGGTGAAGGCGAAGATCTTCATGTCGTGCTCCTCTGCTGGAGGCCGGTCGGCGAGGTGACGGTTGGGTGGGCGCCCGCCTCGAGGTGGCGGCGCAGGGCGCCTCGGGCTCGCGACAGGCGAAGCCGGAACGCCACGGCCGAGATGCCCAGCACCTCCGCGGCTTGGGGAGATGTGAGGTCGTCCCAGATGACGAGCGCAAGGCTCTCCTGGTGGACGGGGCTCAGTCGGCGCCATGCCCGAACGAGGTCGACGTGGTGGAGCACGAGGTCGGAGTCGACGCCGGAGCCGAGCCGGCCGGTCACTTGCTCGTCGGCGATCCGGACGTTGAGCGCCTGACGACGCCCCTCTGCCCGGTGCGCGGCCATGAGGATCCGCCGGGCCACGCCGAAGAGCCACGCCCGCGCCTCGTCGGCGTCCTGCGGGACGTCGACGATGCGCCGCCACGCGACGGTGAAGACGTCGGCCACGACGTCCTCGGCCTGGGACGGATGCACGCGCCGCTGCGCGAACCGCAGCACACCGGCATACGTCGCGTCGTAGACCGTCTCGAACCGGACCCGAAGCTCGTCGGGTGGACCCGTGTCATCCATGCTCATGCCCCATACATGCCTCCCCACGGTGGAAGTGTGTCGCACGACTTTGGGGCTCGCGGTGCCGCGAACGTACCCTTGACGGATGCACACCCGTACCGCCGGCGCCTCACTGTTCCCTGACCTCGAGCCCCTGCTCGAGCAGGTGAGCAAGCCGATCCAGTACGTCGGTGGCGAGCTCAACTCCACCGTCAAGGACTGGAACGTCGGCGGCGAGCACACGGTGCGCTGGGCGCTCATGTACCCCGATGCGTACGAGGTCGGTGTCCCCAACCAGGGCTCGATGATCCTCTACGAGGTCCTCAACGAGTGCCCGGACGCGCTCGCGGAGCGCACGTATGCCGTGTGGCCCGACATGGAGGCGCTCATGCGGGAGTCGGGGGTCCCGCAGTTCACCGTGGACGCCCACCGTGCCGTGGGCGACTTCGACGTCCTCGGGGTGTCGTTCTCGACCGAGCTCGGCTACACCAACCTCCTCACGGCCCTCGACCTCGCCGGCATCCCGCTGCACGCACGCGACCGCGTCGACGGCGACACCATCGTCATCGCCGGTGGTCACGCCGCCTTCAACCCCGAGACGATCGCCGACTTCGTCGACGCCGCGATCATCGGCGACGGCGAGGAGGCGGTCCTCATGGTCACCGACCTCGTCCGTGCCTGGAAGAGCGAGGGTATGCCGGGAGGCCGCCGCGAGCTGCTCCTGCGCCTCGCGCGCACCGGCGGCGTCTACGTGCCCGCGTTCTACGACGTCTCCTACCTGCCCGACGGGCGCATCCAGCGGATCGCGCCGACCGAGCACGGCGTGCCGTGGCGCGTCTCCAAGCACACGGTGATGGACCTCGACGCCTGGCCCTACCCGAAGCAGCCGCTCGTCCCGCTCGCCGAGTCGGTGCACGAGCGCATGTCGGTCGAGATCTTCCGCGGCTGCACGCGTGGCTGCCGCTTCTGCCAGGCCGGCATGATCACCCGCCCGGTGCGCGAGCGCTCGATCACGGGCATCGGCGAGATGGTCGAGAAGGGCCTCGCAGCGACCGGGTTCGAGGAGGTCGGGCTCCTCTCGCTGAGCAGCGCCGACCACTCCGAGATCGCGGACATCACCAAGGGCCTCGCCGACCGCTACGAGGGCACCAACACCGGCCTCTCGCTGCCGTCGACCCGCGTCGACGCCTTCAACATCGACCTCGCCAACGAGCTCACCCGCAATGGGCGCCGCTCCGGCCTGACGTTCGCGCCCGAGGGTGGCAGCGAGCGGATCCGCAAGGTCATCAACAAGATGGTGACCGAGGACGACCTCATCAAGACCGTGTCGGCCGCCTACGGCGCGGGCTGGCGCAACGTCAAGCTCTACTTCATGTGCGGCCTGCCCACCGAGACCGACGAGGACGTCCTCCAGATCGCCGAGCTGGCCAAGCGGGTCATCGAGACCGGGCGCCAGGTGAGCGGGCGCAAGGACATCCGGTGCACGGTGTCGATCGGCGGGTTCGTGCCCAAGCCGCACACCCCGTTCCAGTGGGTCGGGCAGCTCTCCTCCGACGAGACCGACGCGCGCCTCGAGAAGCTGCGCGACGCGATCCGCTCCGACCGCCGTCTCGGCTCGTCCATCGGCTTCCGCTACCACGACGGCAAGCCCGGCATCGTCGAGGGACTGCTCTCGCGCGGTGACCGTCGCGTCGGCGCCGTCATCGAGCAGGTCTGGCGCGACGGTGGTCGCTTCGACGGCTGGAGCGAGCACTTCTCCTACGACCTCTGGATGGAGGCGGCCGACAAGGCGTTCTCGCGCAGCGAGTGGCCCATCGACGTCGACTGGTACACCACGCGCGAGCGCGAGGAGTCCGAGTTCCTCCCGTGGGACGTGGTGGACTCGGGCCTCGACAAGGAATGGCTCTGGCAGGACTGGCTCGACGCCCTCGACGAGACCGAGGTCGACGACTGCCGCTGGACGCCGTGCTTCGACTGTGGCGTGTGCCCGCAGATGAACACCGAGATCGAGATCGGCCCCACCGGCAAGGTCCTGCTGCCGCTCACCGTCCTCGGTGCCGGCAAGGCCGCGATGGCCGAGCAGGCCCACACCCACGCCTGACCGCCGCGCCCCCGACCAGTCACGCTAGTGCGGATGTCGGGGCGCGGTGCCACGCTGGGTGACATGAGCCGCACGATCCAGGTGACGTTCGACGCGCACGACCCCGCCGCCCAGTCGAGGTTCTGGGCACTGGCCCTCGGCTACACCATCCCCGGTCCGCCGGGCGTCGAGCTCGCCGACGGCACAGACCCACTCGAGGCGTGGGTCGAGTTCCTCACCCGCATCGGCGTCCCTGCGGACCAGCACAACTCGCGCTCGGCCATCGAGGACCCCGACGGAGACGGGCCGCGCGTGTTCTTCCAGCAGGTGCCCGAAGACAAGGTCGCCAAGAACCGCGTCCACCTCGACGTCCGGGCCGCGCCCGGGCTCGACGGTGACGAGCGGATGGCCGCGCTCGAGGCCGAGTGCGAGCGGCTCGTGGCACTCGGCGCCCGGCGGCTGCGTCGCGTCGAGCCCGAGCCCCCGATGGAGGCCGGCTTCATCGTCATGACCGACCCCGAGGACAACGAGTTCTGCCTCGACTGACCGGTCACCCTGCGCGGCAAAGGACGTCGCCGACGGGCACGCGACCACGCCGGAGCCGCGTGTCGCGCTGCTTTGCCGCGCACGATGCTCACCGGAGGCCACCGACCGCGGTGCCGGACGGCATACGGGTTCACGGACCGTTCGCCGCACGGACGGGCGCCCGTCCCGGGTCCTGACTAGGTTGGTCCCACCGCTGACCTGATGGAGGAACCCCCGATGAACCTCACTCGAGCCGCCCTGGTCGGGGCCGCAGCCCTACTCGCCGTCGGACCGTTGGCCGCCGCGACCAGCGCATCCGCGCAGCCCGACTCCACGCAGTCGCTGCGCGTCGCGACCTACAACCTCTCGCTCAACCGCAACGCGGCCGGGCAGCTCGTCTCCGACCTGTCGACGCCCGACAACGCCCAGGCCAAGGCCGTCGCCGAGGTCATCCAGCGTGCGAACCCCGACATCGTCCTGCTCAACGAGTTCGACTACGTCGACGGTGGCCGCGCCGTGGACCTGTTCCGCGACAACTACCTCGAGGTCGGCCACAACGGCGCCTCCCCGGTCGACTACCCCTACGCCTTCACCGCGCCCGTCAACACCGGTGTTCCGAGCGGCTTCGACCTCAACAACGACGGCACGATCGGCGGGGGCGACGACGCCTACGGCTTCGGGCTCTTCCCCGGCCAGTACGGCATGGTCGTGCTCTCCAAGTACCCGATCCGCACCGACGAGGTCCGCACCTTCCAGCACTTCCTCTGGAAGGACATGCCCGGCAACGTCCTGCCCACCGACTGGTACTCACCGGCCGAGCAGGACATCTTCCGCCTCTCGAGCAAGTCGCACTGGGACGTCCCGGTGACCGTCGGCAAGCGCACCGTCCACGTCCTCGCCGCGCACCCGACCCCGCCGAGCTTCGATGGTCCCGAGGACCGCAACGGCCGCCGCAACCACGACGAGATCCGGTTCTGGGCCGACTACGTCACGCCGGGGCAGGGCCGCTACATCTACGACGACCGTGCCGGTCGCGGCGGCCTCAACCCGAGCGAGCGCTTCGTCATCCTCGGCGACTACAACGCCGACCCGCTCGACGGCGACTCCTACGACAACGCCATCAACCAGCTCCTCGACAGCAAGCGGATCGTCGACCCGCAGGCCACCTCGGCCGGTGCGGTCGAGGCCGCTCGGCTCCAGGGCGGCGCCAATCTCACCCACCGCGGCGACCCGAAGTACGACACCGCCGACTTCTCCGACAGCGCGCCCGGCAACCTCCGCGTCGACTACACCCTGTTCTCGAAGCACTTCGGCGTCCGCGACGCCGGCGTGTTCTGGCCGGTGCAGGCCGACCCGCTGTCGCGCCTCACCGGCGTCTTCCCCTTCCCGACGAGCGACCACCGTCTCGTCTGGGCGGACGTCATCCTGCGCTGACCCCACCCGCACGACCACCGCGACGTATGCCGTGGCACCTGACCGGTGCCACGGCATACGTCGCGTCGTTGTCCGGATGCATCGGGGGAGTGCTCCCCATGGTCGCAGCGCGTGCGGTGCCCTAGCGTCGGCCCGGAGGGTTCGACGGGGGACGTCGGCCACAGGAGTCAGAGAGGCGACGCCATGGGTGACGTGAAGTTCCAGGTGGTCCCGGCCGACATGGACGCGGACGCGACGCAGTGGGGAGCCGCCTCGGAGGCGTTGGGCCGGGCCCACCGTGCGGTGCCGGCCCTGGGGGTGAGCTTCGGCGGGTTCCAGTCCGTCGTCGGCACGGCGTACTCCGCCGCCGACCTCGCCGTGCAGAACGTGCTCGAGGTGGGGGAGTCGCGCCTCAAGGCGACCGCGACCAACGTCACGAGCAACACCACCCGCACCCAGGACGACGACAAGAACGCCGGCTCGCGGGTGCGGACCGCCGGCGGCGGAGGGGGCGGCACCGGAGCCGGTGGCGGCGAGTCCGGTGGTGACGGCGGCAAGGGCAAGGACCACTACGCCGAGCTCATGGGCACCGGCACCAGCTTCGTCCAGCCGATGCCGACCGACCCCAGGGACCCCGACATCACGTTCGACCGCACCGTCGACCCCGAGACCGGCGAGGTGTCCTGGACGCCGCGCGAGATGGAGCCCGGGGAGGGTCGGGCGGTCGACGGCCGTGACGTCGAGCGGATCCCGGCCCGCGCCGACCGGATCGTCGTGCGGATGGTCGACGGCGAGCCGCAGATCACCTACGTCGACAAGGACGCCGAGAGCGGTGGTCCGGGCGTGCACTGGCAGTCCGATGGCGGTCGCCCCGTGGCGAGCACCCAGCTCGTCGCGGACGGCGGGACGACTGACGCGCGGGTCGTCGCGGGCAGTGGCGCCGTCGAGCCAACCGCGGAGCCGACGGCCGAGCCGGCGCGCACCGAGTGGAGCCGGCCGCTCCCCGAGGGGGCCGACTACGCGGTCGTCGAGGTCCGCGACGGCGAACCGCACCTCGTCTTCCTCGACGTCGAGGGCCGCGAGGTCACCGAGGTGTCCGACGACCGCCTGCCCACGGGCCGGGTCCGCGCCGAGGCCAACGGGGTGTCGCGATGAGCACGGTCAGCGCGTCGGTGAGCTCGATGAACACCGCCCTCGGGACGCTGCGCACCTACGGCACGACGATCGACGGCGAGTACATGGCCTACGTCAACAGCCACAACCTGCACACGTGCGGCCCGCAGGGCGTGCACTACATCGACGGCTTCCGTCCGGGCTCGGGCCACTCGTGGGGCGAGTACCGCGACAAGGTGGCCGCGATCGTCACCTGGGCCGAGAAGTACGTCGACGACTCGGCGTGGGTGGACGCGCTCGACAAGCGATCCGCGAAGTGGCAGACGGCCTCCGGCCACGCCTCGGACGCCGCCGACGACGTCGACACCAAGAAGCTCCCGGCGGTCGACAGCTGGAAGGGCCCGGCGGGCCGCGCGTACCGGGAGGTCGTCCCGCAGATGCGAAGCGGCGCCTCGTACGCCGAGTACGGCACCCTCCACATGAAGACCGCCTCCGCCTCGATCTCGACCGCCGGCGAGACGTTCTTCTCGCAGGTCGCCTCCGCGCTCTCGACGCTCGCGTCGAGCCTGACCCACTACACCCCGGCGCCCCCGCCCCGTCAGGAGGGGGACCCGCCGTCGGTGAGCGCGCAGGGCAGCTGGAGCTGCGGTCTGCTCCACGACACCGACGACGCGGGCAACCACCCTTGGACCGCGATGACCGCCTGCGAGGGCGCCCTCACGACCCTCGACAGCGAGGTCGACCGAGCCTTGCGGATCACCGGGGCCGGCGGACCGGCGGCGGGGTTCGTGTCGGTGCCGGAGTACTTCACCGACGTGTGGCCGGCCGCACCCGGCGCCTCCTGATCGAGGAGTCCGCACGGACACCGCTGGGGCGGACCCGTGTCCACGGGTCCGCCCCAGCCGGTCAGGACGACGTCACGCCACCGGCGTGCGGTCCTCGCCGCGCTCGGACCGATCGCGCTGCGCCTGACGACGCGAGGCGATGAGGCTCGTCGTCACGGCGGTCGCGAGGATGGCGACGATGACGCCGAGCGAAGCGAGCGTCGGGACGGTCGGGACCCAGGCCCAGACGTCGTGCGCCCAGTGCAGGACGAGCTTGACGCCGATGAACGCGAGGATCGCGGCAAGCCCGTGCCCGAGGTGGACGAGCGAACCCAGCGCCCCCTGGAGGACGAAGTACAGCGCGCGCAGGCCGAGCAGGGCGAACGCGTTGGTCGCGAAGACGAGGTAGGGGTCCTCGGTGATCCCGTAGACGGCGGGCACGGAGTCGATCGCGAAGACGATGTCGGTTCCGAGGATCGCGATGACGACGAGCGCCATCGGGGTGAGGATGCGTCGGCCGTTCTCCTTGACCGACATCCGCGTGCCGCGGTACTCCTCGGTGACCGGCCAGAACCGGCGCACGAGCTTGACCGTGCGCAGCGACGAGATGTCGACGGCCTGGTTCGAGTGCGAGAGCGCGTCACGCAGCACCTTGACCGCGGTGACGAGCAGGATCGCGCCGAAGAGCAGGAAGGCCCACGAGAAGGACGAGATGAGCTGGGCGCCGAGAGCGATGAAGATGCCGCGGAGCACGAGGGCGCCGGCGACGCCGATGAGGAGGACGCGCTGCTGGTACTTCTTCGGCACCGCGAACGCGGTGAGCAGCAGCATGAAGACGAAGAGGTTGTCGACCGACAGCGACTTCTCCACGAGGTAGCCGGTGTAGTACTCCACACCGGTCTGGCTGCCGTGGGCGTTCCACAGCCAGACACCGAAGGCGACGGGGATGGCGACGTAGAACGCCGACCACCCGACGGCTTCGCGCATCGACACCTCGTGCGGACGCCTCGTGACGAGGAAGTCCACGACGAAGAGGGCGAGGACCGCGCCGATGGTCAGGAACCAGAGGGTGGGGGTGCCGACCACGGGGGTCGAGGCAGCAGGGACGAGCGAGATCATGACAAGGCCTCACGACGTTGACGTCATGAGGTCTCCTTCACCTGCGGCGGACCGCGGGTGTCGTACCGAAGTCACCATCTGGGCGACCGAACTGACCGGCACGAGCTTGGGAAGTACTCCCCTCGTGGTGTGAATTCTACGGAACGCGAGGCCGCCGGACCAAACCAGCCCCAGGCGTCCTTCATCGTGGGTGCCCCGGGTGGGAGAGCGACGAGCGGAAGGGGAGCGAGCGGCATACGGCGTCGTCCTGCGCCTGAAATAGGCTGGCCCCACCATGGCACGTCGCACCCCCGAAGGTCCTCCTCCGCCGCCCGCGGTCCAGAAGCTCCGCATCCGCTACGCCAAGCGCGGCCGGCTGCGCTTCTCCTCGACGCGGGACTTCTCGCGCGCGCTCGAGAGGGCGCTGCGGCGCTCCGGCGTGCCGATGGCGTTCTCCGCCGGGTTCCACCCGCACCCCAAGATCAGCTACGCCAACGCTGCGCCGACCGGCACGGCCTCCGAGGCGGAGTACTTCGAGATCTCGGTGACCGAGCGCGTCGACCCCGAGTCCGTGCGCATCGCCCTCGACGAGGCACTCCCGCCCGACCTCGACGTGCTCGAGGTCGTCGAGGCTGGCCCGGGGAGCCTCGCCGAGAGGCTCGAAGCCAGTGTCTGGCACCTCGAGATGCGTGGAGTCGACCTCGAGACCCTCTCGTATGCCGTCGAGCGCTTCCTCGCGACCGACCTCGCCGAGGTGACCCGCACCTTCAAGACCGGCCCCAAGACCTTCGACGTGAGATCGGCCGTCGTGTCCATGGTCGCCACCGGGGGTGAGGAGGCGTCGTGTGCGATACTGCAGATGGTCGTTCGGCACACCACACCGTCCGTTCGCCCCGATGACATCCTGACCGCACTGCACGCAGTCTCCGAGCTGGAGCCGCCGGTGCCACCTCTGGTGACACGACTGGCTCAGGGCCCGCTGCTGACCGCAGCTGCCGGGGTGGCCGATCCACTGGCCGCCGACAAGGGCGCCGTCGGTCCTTGATCGGTGCCGCAGCGGAGTTCACTCGCCGCGCGAACTGAGCAGGGATAAGCACACTGACTTCCGTGTCGGGCAACCACCCGCACACGATCGCTACTCCGAGCCCCACGGGGCCGGCAGGTCCGGGTTCTCGCCCAGACGGTGTGGCTGACGGCTACGTGGAGCCAGAAGGGGCCACCTCCATGGCAACCCACGACGAACCCACGAGCATCACCGAGGGCGAAGGCGCTCCGGTCGACCTCCCCGGCCTGCAGGACACCCCGGCGCCGGCGGCCAAGGCGGCCCCCAAGCGCCGGCGTGCGACCAAGAAGGCCGCCGCCCCCACGTCTGCGGGTGCCGACGACACCGCCGTGGCCCCCGCGTCCGGCGAGGACGCTGCGGACGCCCCCGAGAGCGCCGAGAGCGCTCCGAAGAAGAAGCCGGCGCGCAAGGCGGCCAAGACGTCCGCGAAGAAGTCGGCCGCCGAGACCGAGGCCCCGGCGGTCGAGGCCACCACCGACGAGTCGGCTGCGGTCGAGACGCCGGCAGACGACAAGACGGCTGGGGAGGCGGCCCCCCAGGAGAAGCCGAAGCGCAAGCGGGCCTCCCGCGCCAAGAAGGCCGTCGCCGCTCCCGAGCCGGACCCTGAGCCCGTGACCGAGGTCGTCGACGAGGACACCGAAACCCCGGAGGACGAGGCCGAGGTCGAGACGACCGAGACCGACACGGCCGAGACGGCCGAGACGGAGGCGGCGCCCGTCGTGCCCTCCTTCGGGCTCCTCTTCCAGGCGCCCGACGTGAGCGCAGCGCCGCGTCGTCGTCGCGCCACCTCACCCGCACAGGCCCCGGCCGAGCGCCACGAGGCCCCGGAACCGGCCGTGGAGACCGACACGGAGGAGTCCGGCGACGACGAGCCCACCTCGGGTCGAAGGTCCCGCGGGTCGAAGGGCTCCTCCCGGCGTCGCGGCGGTCGGGCGACGACCGAGGCCGTGGCCGAGCAGGACGACGAGGAGCGCGAGGAGCGCGACGAGACCACGGACGAGTCGACCGATGAGCCCCAGGACGGCGGCCGTCGCCGTCGACGCGGTGGCCGTGGTCGCCGCGGGCGTGGGGGCGCCGACAAGGCCGACCAGGGCGACGCGCAGGACGAGGCCTCGGCCGACTCCGCCGAGGACACCGACGGAGCCCACGGCCCGTCCGACGACTCCGCCGACACCGACCAGGGCGAGGGCGGCTCGAGCCGCCGTCGGCGCCGTCGCCGCCGCTCCGGCGCTTCCGGAGACAGCGACGACCCGCCCGGCACCGTGACCAAGGTGCGCGAGCCCCGCAAGGACCGCGACGAGCCGACCGCGGTCAAGGGCTCGACCCGTCTCGAGGCCAAGAAGCAGCGCCGACGCGAGGGGCGCGAGGCCGGCCGTCGCCGCACGATCATCACCGAGGCCGAGTTCCTGGCCCGTCGCGAGTCGGTCGAGCGCGTCATGGCCGTGCGCGGCAAGGGCGACAAGACCCAGATCGGCGTCCTCGAGGACGGCGTCCTCGTCGAGCACTACGTCTCGCGCGAGTCCAACGCCTCGATGGCCGGCAACGTCTACCTCGGACGGGTCCAGAACGTCCTGCCTTCCATGGAGGCCGCCTTCGTCGACATCGGCAAGGGTCGCAACGCCGTCCTTTACGCCGGCGAGGTGAACTGGGACGCCGCCGGGCTCGAGCAGAACCAGGCCAAGCGCATCGAGAACGCCATGGGTTCGGGCGACACCGTCCTCGTCCAGGTGACCAAGGACCCGATCGGCCACAAGGGCGCGCGGCTCACGAGCCAGATCTCGCTGCCCGGCCGCTACCTCGTCTACGTGCCCGAGGGTTCGATGACGGGCATCTCGCGCAAGTTGCCCGACACCGAGCGAGCCCGCCTCAAGGCCATCCTCAAGGAGGTCGTCCCGGACTCCGCGGGCGTCATCGTCCGCACGGCGGCGGAGGGTGCCTCCGAGGAGGAGCTGCGCGCCGACGTCGAGCGGCTCACCAAGGCCTGGGACAACATCCAGAAGAAGGCCAAGGCCGCGGCGTCCAAGAAGGCGAGCAACGGCGGGGCCCCGGTCCTGCTGCACGGCGAGGCCGACCTCACCGTCCGCGTCATCCGCGACGTCTTCACCGAGGACTTCAGCGAGCTCGTCGTCTCCGGCGACCAGGCCTGGTCCGAGGTCAGCGGCTACGTCGAGGACGTCGCCCCCGACCTCGCCAAGCGCCTCACGCACTGGACGGGCGAGAAGGACATCTTCAGCCACTACCGGGTGGACGAGCAGATCGCCAAGGCCATGGACCGCAAGGTCTGGCTGCCCTCCGGTGGCTCGCTCGTCATCGACCGCACCGAGGCGATGACCGTCGTCGACGTCAACACCGGCAAGTTCGTCGGCTCCGGCGGCAACCTCGAGGAGACGGTCACCAAGAACAACATCGAGGCCGCGGAGGAGATCGTCCGCCAGCTCCGGCTGCGCGACATCGGCGGCATCATCGTCATCGACTTCATCGACATGGTGCTCGAGTCCAACCGCGACCTCGTCGTCCGGCGGCTCCTCGAGTGCCTGGGCCGCGACCGCACGAAGCACCAGGTCGCCGAGGTCACCTCGCTCGGCCTCGTCCAGATGACCCGCAAGCGGGTCGGCTCGGGTCTCATCGAGGTCTTCTCGGAGCAGTGCGAGCACTGCGCCGGCCGCGGGATCATCGTCCAGGCCGAGCCGATCGACCGGTCCAACCACGGTGGCGACCACGGTCACTCCCACGGCAACGGGCAGCCGTCCGGCGGCGACCGGAACAGCGGCTCGGGTCGTGCCCGCCGACGCGGCAAGGGCGGCGACGCCGGCCAGGCACCGACCCGCACCGAGGCCGACACCGACCGCGCACCCGCCACGCCGAGCGGCCCGACCGCGGCGCAGATCGCCGCGGCCGCACATGCTGCCGCGATCAAGTCGATGTCGGGCGAGCACGCGGACGACGACGTCGCCGACCTCACCGTCACCGACCTCGACGCCGCCACGCAGTCCTCGCAGCCGGCCCAGCCGTCACAGGACTCGACCTCGGACGCCGAGCCCGAGACCACGGTCGAGCCCGAGTCGGTCGTCGAGCCCGACGTGGGCGCCCAGCCGGTGGACCAGACCACCACCGCCGACGCGCCGGCCGCTCCGGCCACGCCCGTTGCCGACGCTGGCGACGCGCCAGTGGCCGAGGCACCCGTCGTCGACCGCGCCCCCGCGGTCATCGCCGAGGTCGGTGCCGCCGACGACGCGGAGGAGACCGTCCGTGCGGTCGCCCAGCCCGCGTCCATCGCCGAGCCCGTCGTCCGTCCACGCCGCAAGCGTGGCCGGGTCGTCGCACCGGCCGGTCCGCCTCGTGGTGCCGACGCCGAGGCGTCGTCGCCGCAGACCACCCCGGCATCCGGGTCCGCTCCTGTGGATTTGGAGCAGGCCGAGGGCGACCGCTAACCTAGACAGTCGGTGCGCCCACCGAGCCGATGTCCTGTGTTCTGGGGTAGCTATCAGCCGGTCAATCCAAGGCGCGCATCCCGAAACCGAAAGTGAGTCCACTGTGTACGCGATTGTTCGCGCAGGCGGTCGGCAGGAGAAGGTCTCCGTCGGAGACGTTCTCCTGATCGACAAGGTCGGCCAGGCCGGCGACAGCATCGACCTGATCCCGCTCCTCGTCGTCGACGGCTCGACCGTCACCTCCGACGCCGACAAGCTGGCCAAGGTGTCCGTCAAGGCTGAGGTCGTCAAGGCCGCCAAGGGCCCCAAGATCACGATCATGAAGTACAAGAACAAGACCGGGTACCGCAAGCGCCAGGGCCACCGCCAGCCGCTGACCCAGGTCAAGATCACCTCGATCGACGCCTGAGCGTCCGTTCCAGAGACTCACGAAGGTAGGCAGACATGGCACACAAGAAGGGTGCGTCCTCGACCCGTAACGGTCGTGACAGCAACTCCCAGCGACTCGGCGTGAAGCGCTTCGGCGGTCAGCTCGTCAACGCGGGCGAGATCATCGTCCGTCAGCGCGGCACGCACTTCCACCCCGGTGATGGTGTCGGTCGCGGTGGCGACGACACGCTGTTCGCGCTCGTCGCGGGCAACGTCGAGTTCGGCACCAAGCGCCGCCGCAAGGTCGTCAACATCGTTCCGCTGGAGACCGTTTCCGCGGAGTGACCTGACGCTCCACACCCAAGGCGCCCGATGCCGCGTGCTCCCCAGCACGGCATACGGGCGCTTTGCGTTCCACCCTGAGCGCGAGCGTCCGCAACGGTGGTCGGGTTCTCGACCAATCCTGCGGACGCTGCCGTATGCCGGTGCGTTGCGTCCGCAACGGTGGTCGGGTTCTCGACCAATCCTGCGGACGCAGCAGCCTGAGCGGCCCCCCGTAGACTGACCACACCCCGTTCCACCCTCCCGGAAGCAGGCAACACCCTATGGCCGTCAACTTCGTGGACCGCGTCGTCCTGCACGTCGCGGCCGGTGACGGTGGGCACGGCGTGGCCTCGGTCAAGCGCGAGAAGTTCAAGCCTCTCGGTGGTCCCGACGGCGGCAACGGCGGCAAGGGCGGCAGCGTCGTCCTCGCGGTCGACCCGCAGTCGACCACCCTGCTTGACTACCACCACACCCCGCACCGCCGGGCCACCAACGGCAAGCCCGGCGCCGGCGACGAACGCAACGGTGGGGACGGCGCCGACCTCGTCCTGCCCGTGCCCGAGGGGACGGTCGTCAAGAACGCCGCCGGCGACATCCTCGCCGACCTCGTGGGCCACGACGCGACCTTCGTCGTCGCACAGGGCGGTCGCGGTGGCCTGGGCAACAAGGCACTCGCCTCGGCCCGGCGCAAGGCTCCCGGGTTCGCCCTCCTCGGCGAACCCGGCGACGCCCTCGACATCGTGCTCGAGCTCAAGTCGCTCGCCGACGTCGCCCTCATCGGCTTCCCGAGCGCGGGCAAGTCCTCGCTCGTCTCCGTCCTCAGCGCGGCCAAGCCCAAGATCGCGGACTACCCGTTCACGACCCTCGTGCCCAACCTCGGCGTCGTCACCGCCGGTAGCGAGCGCTACACCATCGCCGACGTCCCCGGCCTCATCCCCGGTGCGAGCGAGGGCAAGGGCCTCGGCCTCGAGTTCCTGCGCCACGTCGAGCGCTGCTCGGTGCTCGTGCACGTCGTCGACTGCGCGACGCTCGAGCCGGGCCGCGACCCGATGACCGACCTCGACGTCATCGAGGCCGAGCTCGCGGCCTACGTGCCCGACAACAGCCTCGGTGGTCGTCCGCTCTCCGAGCGCACCCGCATCGTCGTGCTCAACAAGGCCGACGTGCCCGACGCCCGCGACCTCGCCGAGATGGTCAAGCCCGATCTCGAGGAGCGCGGGCTCGAGGTCCACATCGTCAGCGCGGTCGCCCACATCGGTCTCAAGGAGCTGACCTTCTCGCTGGCCAGGCACGTCGCCGAGGCCCGCGCCGAGCTCGAGGCCCAGACCGTCGAGCGTCCCCGCGCCATCGTCCGGCCCAAGGCCGTCGACGACGCCGGGTTCACCGTGCGCCGCGAGAACACCTCCGACGGCGAGATCTTCCGCGTCCTCGGCGACCGGCCCACCCGATGGATCCGTCAGACCGACTTCTCCAACGACGAGGCCGTCGGCTACCTCGCCGACCGCCTCAACCGGCTCGGTGTCGAGGAGCAGCTCTTCAAGGCCGGTGCGGTCGCCGGCTCGACGGTCGTCATCGGCCCCGAGGAGAACGCCGTGATCTTCGACTGGGAGCCCACGATGGCTGCCGGTGCCGAGCTCCTCACGGGTCCCCGTGGCACGGACCTCCGCCTCGAGGAGTCCGACCGCAAGACGCGCAGCCAGAAGCGCGAGGAGTTCCACGGCCGCAAGGACGCGCAGACGGCTGCTCGCGAGCAGCTGGCGGCCGAGCGCAAGGCCGGCCACTGGTCCACGGTCCTCGACGACGACGACGAGTGAGGCGAGTCGGTGGGCACTGAGGCGGTCCTGCGCGCCGCGATCGGCGACGCCCGCCGGGTCGTGGTCAAGGTCGGCTCGTCCTCGCTCACCGGTCCCGGTGGGGGCGCCATCGACGAGTCACGGCTTGTGGCGCTCGTCGACCACCTCGCCGCGGTGCGGGCGCGTGGGGGAGAGGTCGTCCTCGTCTCGTCCGGTGCGATCGCCGCCGGTCTCGGCCCGCTGGGTCTCGGCACCCGGCCACGTGACCTCGCGACCCAGCAGGCCGCGGCGTCGGTCGGTCAGGGCGCGCTCGTCGCCGCCTATGCCCGCGCGTTCGCCCGCCACCACCTCACCGTCGGCCAGGTGCTCCTCACGGCCGACGACGTCACCCGGCGCACGCACTACACCAACGCACGACGCACCCTGACCCGGCTGCTCGACCTCGGGATCGTCCCGGTCGTCAACGAGAACGACACAGTCGCCACCCACGAGATCCGCTTCGGTGACAACGACCGGCTCGCGGCACTCGTCTCCCACCTCGTCGGGGCCGACGCCCTCGTGCTCCTCACCGACGTCGACGCGCTCTACGACGGGCCACCGTCCCGCGCCGGTTCGACCCGGATCTCAGCCGTCCTGCGGCCCGAGGACCTCGACGGCGTCGAGATCGGTGGCACTGGCTCGTCGGTCGGCAGCGGCGGCATGTCCACCAAGGTGGAGTCGGCCGGCATCGCGGGGGCGGCCGGCATACCGACCGTCCTGTCGCGGCTCGCGGACGCCGGGCGGGCGCTGGGAGGCGAGGACGTCGGCACGGTCTTCGCGCCGCAGGCCCGCTCGCGCGCGTCGAGGCAGCTGTGGATCGCGCACGCCACGACGCCCCGTGGCCGGCTCATCGTCGACGAGGGCGCGGTCACCGCGCTCACCAAGCGCCGCACCTCGCTGCTGCCGGCGGGGATCGTCGAGGTGCGCGGCACGTTCGTCGGTGGTGACCCCGTCGACGTCTGCGCCCCGGACGGCCGGCCCGTGGCGCGCGGCCTCGTCAACTACAGCTCGGGCGAGCTCCCGCCCATGCTCGGGCGCACGACGCACGACCTGGCGCGCGACCTCGGTGCGGCCTACGAACGTGAGGTCATCCACCGCGACGACCTCGTCCTTCTCTGACTGAGACCTGAGGCCCGACGTCAGGCCGGCACCTGCTCCGCTGCGGTCTCGCGTCGCGACCGACGGTCCGACCCGCGCCGCCGGGTGAGCAGGACGCCAAGGACGCACAGCACTCCACCGAGCCAGGCCGTACTCGCCGGGAGCTCCCCGAGGAAGGCCCAGCCGAGGACGGTGGCGATGACGGGCACGAGGAACGTCGTGAGCGCCAGGCGGCCGGCGTCGTGCCGGGCCAGGGCCCAGCCCCACGTCGAGAAGGCGATGGCGGTGGGGAAGATGCCCAGGTAGGCGATGAGTGCGAGGGTCCCCGGCGTCGCGGTGCGAGCGGTGCTCGCGAGGTCACCGGCCCACGGAAGGCAGACGACCGCGCCGATGAGGCACGCGAGGAAGGTGACCTCGAGGGCGGGCAGGCGCGACAGGAGCGGCTTCTGGGTGATGATCCCCGCGCCGTAGGTGACCGCGGCCAGAGCCGCCAGCGCGACCCCGCCGACGTCCACCGCGCCCCCGCCCGAGCCGCCGAGCCCGATGACCGCGACGCCGGAGAAGCCGATGGCCGCACCGATGACGAGCCATCGCGTGAGCGGCTCGCCGAGGAAGACGGCGGCCAGGAGCGCGACGATGATCGGCCCGATCTGGACGAGCATGGCCGCGGTCCCGGCGTCGATCCGCTGCTCGGAGGCGTTGAGCGCGACGTTGTAGACGCCGAACCAGAGGACCCCGCACGCGACGAGCAGGGGCAGATCGCGCCGCGCGGGCCAGCGCCGAGGACGACGCAGCACCATGAGCCCGAGCACGGCCGCGGCGACGAGGAGCCGTCCGAGCGACAGCGCACCGGGGGAGACGCTGTCCCCGAGGTGGCGGATCGCGACGAAGGCCGAGGCCCAGAGCACGAGGGTGACGGCGACGGCACCGAGGGTGAGCCGGGCCTGGGTCGAGTCCATGGCCGGGAGCCTAGGACGCACGCTCCGCACCCGGACAGGCGGCAGGAAGCCGACCTTCATCAAGATCCTGCCATGCGGTCCACGAGGCACAGGGGGCCCACGCGATCTCGCCGAGCCGCGGGAGCCGCGGGAGCCGCGGGAGCCGCGGGCGTCGCCAGCGCGTCAGCGGAGCTGCTGGACCTCGAACTGCATCCGCGGCTCGGCGATCTCCTGCTGCGACTGGACGAGCTGGAGCTCACGGGCACCGGAGTCGAGGGTCCGCTGGAGCAGGTCGAACACGCTCGACACCGTCCGCCCGAGCGCCACCCCGGCGTCACCGGTGTCGAGCAGGTGCGCCGTGAAGAGTGCGGCGGTGACGTCGCCCGAGCCGTTGGCCTTCATCGGCAGCTGGGGCGTCTGGACGATCCAGGCCGAGTCGCCGTCGACGGCGAGCATCTCGATCGTGCCCTCGGGCCGGTCCGGCTGCAGCACCGAGGTGACGAGCACCGTCGACGGACCCATGTCGCGGGCGCGCTCGACCGAGGCGAGGGTGTCCTCGAGGCTCTCGGGCTCGGTCTCGGTGAGGAAGCCCAGCTCGAACTGGTTGGGCGTGATGAGGTCGGCCTGCGGCACGACCCGCTCACGCAGGAGCACGGGGATCGCCGGGTGGACGAAGCATCCCGACTTCGCGTTGCCCATGACCGGGTCGCACGCATAGATCGCGTCGGGGTTCGCCGTCTTGACCCGCGCCACCGCGTCGAGGATGACGTCGCCGATCTCCTCGCCACCCTGGTATCCCGAGAGCACGGCGTCGATCGCGGGCATGGCCTCGCGCTCCTCGATACCGGTGATGACCTCCCGCACGTCGTCGGCGGGCAGCAGCGGCCCGCGCCACGCGCCGTAGCCGGTGTGGTTGCTGAAGTGCACCGTGTTGACCGGCCAGACCTCGACGCCGAGGCGCTGCAGCGGGAAGACGGCGGCGCTGTTGCCGACGTGGCCGTAGGCGACCGAGGACTGGATGGAGAGGATCGTCGTCACGCCGGCCATCCTCCCACTCCCGCGGTGGTCCCTGAGATGCCCGTATGCCGTCCGCCTCCGTCGACCTACGCTGGTTGCCATGTCTCCCGCCCCCGTGACTGCTCTCGACCCGGCCGACATCGAGCGCGTCGCCGACCTCGCGGCCCGGGCGCGCGGGGCCTCGCGCCGGCTCGTGCTGCTCAGTCGGGCCGACAAGGACGACGCGCTGCGGGCGATGGCCGACGCCCTCGACGCGGCGAGTGCCGACGTCGTCGCCGCCAACGCCGAGGACGTCGAGCGTGGGCGCGCCGGTGGCATGGCCGAGGGCCTCGTCGACCGGCTGACCCTCACCCCGGAGCGGGTCGCTGCGGTCGCGACCGCGCTGCGCGACATCGCCGCCCTTCCCGATCCCGTCGGTGAGGTGGTGCGTGGCTCGACGCTCGCCAACGGGCTCCAGATCCGTCAGGTGCGGGTGCCGATGGGGGTCGTCGGCATGATCTACGAGGCCCGTCCCAACGTCACGGTCGACGCCGCCGGGCTGGGCCTGAAGTCCGGCAACGCGGTCATCCTGCGTGGCGGCTCGGCGGCGCAGTCGACCAACCGGGCACTCGTGTCGGTGATGCGGGACGCCCTCGAGGCGCAGGGCCTGCCCGTCGACGCGATCGGTCTGCTCGAGGGTGGCCGCGACGCCGTGCGCGCGCTGCTCACCGCTCGCGGCCAGGTCGACCTCATCATCCCGCGCGGGGGAGCCGGGCTCATCCAGACCGTCGTCACCGAGTCGACCGTGCCGGTCATCGAGACCGGGGTGGGCAACTGCCACGTCTACGTCGACGCGGCCGCCGACCTCGACAAGGCGCTCGCGATCGCGGTCAACGCCAAGACCCACCGTCCGAGCGTGTGCAACGCCGCCGAGAACCTCCTCGTCCACGCATCGCTCGCCGATGAGTTCCTGCCCAAGGTCCTCGCCGAGCTCTCCGGGGCCGGCGTCACGCTCCACACCGACCCGGCGGCCGGCAGCGCGGCCGAGGCGGCCGGCATACCCCATGTCGCGGCGACGGACGAGGACTGGGACACCGAGTACCTCGCGCTCGAGATGGCGGTCGCCGTCGTCCCCGACCTCGACGCCGCGCTCACGCACATCCGTCGGCACACGAGCGGGCACACCGAGGCCATCGTCACCGAGGACCGGGCGGCGGCACGGCGCTTCACGACCGAGGTCGACGCGGCCGCGGTCATGGTCAACGCCTCGACGCGGTTCACCGACGGCGGCGAGTTCGGGTTCGGCGCCGAGATCGGCATCTCCACGCAGAAGCTCCACGCCCGAGGCCCCATGGCGCTGCCGGAGCTGACGACGACGAAGTGGATCGTCGAGGGTGACGGCCAGGTCCGCTGACGAACGGGCTCGTGCCTAGCGGGTGACCTTGAGCGTGCGCACGATCTGGTCGCACAGGGTGCGTGACCGCTCGGCGTCACCGCCGACGGGACAGGCGACCATGAACAGGTGACCCGCCTCGACCCGGGCCCGGCCGGCCACGAGTGTCGCGTCCTGCCCGTCGGCCGTGGGGTCGATCCGCGACGCGGGCAGCCCGTCCACGGTGACCCGTACGGCGCCGGGGACGGTGACGTCCGGGTCGGCGAGCAGGTCGACCGGGGTGCCCTCGATCGGGTTCGGCGGCAGGAACGACACCGTCGCCGCGTGCTCGGCGACCATGCCGGGACTCGTGACGCGGACGCAGTCGCCCTCGTCGGCCTCGCACTCGAGGGTGCGCCACCCCTGCGGCAGGGTGAAGGTCAGGGCGCCGCCGGACGTCGCCGCCGAGACCTGGGACGACGCGGCGTCGTCGCCGCGCTCGAGGAGGAGCCAGGCGCCGAACCCGAGGAGCGCGCCGACGAGCAGCCCCAGCACCCCGAGCAGCACCCGCCGGCTCACCGGCGCGAGTCCTGCGACTCCAGGGAGTCGTGGGCGACGAAGTAGGTCGGGCGGGCCTGCATCACGGCGTACATGCGGCCGACGTACTCGCCGAGGATGCCGAGCGCGAGCAGCTGCACCGCCCCGACGGCGGAGACGATGACGACGGTCGAGGTCCAACCGGGCAGGGCGTGCCCGATGAGGCGGGCGATGACGGCATACACGAGGACGCCGAGCGCGGCGAGACCGCCGAGCAGCCCCAGCCACGTCGCGAACCGCAGCGGCGCGTGCGAGAAGCCCGTCACCGAGTCGAGCGAGAGCCGGATCATCTTCGCGAGGGGGTACTTGGACGTGCCCGCGGCGCGCACCTCTCGGGTGTAGCCCACGGAGGCCGACGGGAAGCCGAGGCCGGGGACGACGAACCGCAGCACCCGGTTGTGCTCCGGCAGCGAGTTGACGGCGTCGACGGTGGCGCGCGACATGAGGCGGTAGTCGCCGGCGTCGACGGGGGCGTCGATGGCCCCGAGCCGGCGGATGGTCCGGTAGAACAGGCGGGCGCTCAGGCGCTTGAACGCCGTGTCGGTGGAGCGGTCCTCGCGGACGCCGTAGACGACGTCCACGTGGTCCTCGCGGGCGATCCGCAGCATCTCGGCGATGACCTCCGGCGGGTCCTGGAGGTCGGCGTCGAGCGTGACGACGTAGTCGCCCCGGGCGCGGTGCAGCCCCGCCGAGATCGCCGCCTGGTGGCCCGCGTTGGCCCGCAGCCGCACGATCCGTACCTGCGGCCACTCGCGGCGCAGCCGCTCGAGGACGACGGGCGTCGCGTCGGTGCTGCCGTCGTCGACGGCCACGACCTCGTATGCCGTGCCGAGCCCGTCCGCGAGCGGGCGCAGCCGGTCCACGAGCAGCGGGAGGACGGCCTCCTCGTTGAACATCGGGATGACGATGCTCAGGGTGATGGAGGGGGAGTGCGTGGGCATGGGGATCAGCGTAGGCGGCGCGCGCGGCCACGAGGTCCGGACACCACCGAAGGCCCCCGACGTATGAGGTCGGGGGCCTTCAGCGTGGGGCTAGCCCGTCAGTTGAGCCGGTCGTTCCCGGCGGGAGGGAACCCGCCGAGGGGGCCACGCGACAGTGGCGTCGTCCCGGCTGGACCGGGGCGAACTTCGACTCTGGCCGTCGGCCGCGGTGTGCCCCGCGATGTCGCTCGCGACTGGGGGAGTGATCCCCCATCCGCCCCGTGGTCCGGGTTCGGTGGCACAGCCGTTCTCCTTCGACCCGACTTCCGCCCTGGTCGTGGGACCCGAGCAGTTGTTCGTGTGGACCTGTCTAGCGCCCAATGCGGTTGCGGCGCAAGACGATCCGCGCCCCTTCTCGGTGAACGGGTGGTCCCGCGCGTGTCGTCCACAGATTCCGGTCGCGAGTCACGCTCCCATGCACAGGCCTGTGGACGGCGTCGGTGGACAACCGTGGCGGTAGGCTTCACGTCATGACGTCGCATGCCGCCCGTGTCCTCGCCGAGGAAGCCGCCCACCACGAGCTCCCGGGTCCGCCTTGGGCCTTCGGTGTCACTGCCCTCGTGATCTTCGCCCTGCTGCTCCTCGTGACGTGGTCCTTCCGCGGCACGGCCCAGAAGCACACGCCGCCCACCGAGCACAACGACCACCACTCGACCGAGCTCGCGCACGCGCACGGCGGCACGATGCACGACCAGGGTCACCACTGAGCACTGGGCGACGTCGCCTGGGCGTGATGGGTGGGACCTTCGATCCAATCCACCACGGCCACCTCGTCGCTGCCTCGGAGGTCCAGTCGCTCTTCGACCTCGACGAGGTCATCTTCGTGCCGACGGGCGAGCCCTGGCAGAAGGCCGACAAGGTCGTCAGCGAGGCCGAGCACCGCTACCTCATGACGGTCGTCGCGACGGCGTCGAACCCCCACTTCCTCGTGAGCCGCGTCGACGTCGACCGTGAGGGCCCGACCTACACGATCGACACCCTGCGCGACCTGCGCGCGCAGCACCCCGACGACGAGCTCTTCTTCATCACCGGTGCCGACGCGCTCGCCCAGATCCTGTCGTGGAAGGACGTCGACGAGCTCTGGGAGCTCGCCCACTTCATCGGCGTCACGCGTCCCGGCTACGAGCTGTCGGAGTCGGGCCTGCCCGAGGACCGCGTCACCCTCCAGGAGGTCCCGGCCATGGCGATCAGCTCGACCGACTGCCGCGACCGCGTCTCCGACGGCGAGCCGGTCTGGTACCTCGTGCCGGACGGCGTCGTCCAGTACATCAACAAACACCACCTGTATGCCGGTGGGCCGGGCTCCGCGTCCGGCTCACCTTCCCCAGCGGACGAGGAGTCCCGTGCCAGCCACTGACCGTTCCCTCGAGCTCGCTCGCGCCGCCGCCCACGCGGCCGCCGACAAGCTCGCCACCACCATCGTCGGCATCGACGTGAGCGAGCAGCTCGCGATCACCGACGTCTTCGTCATCGCCTCGGCCGAGACGGAGCGGCAGGTCGGCGCCATCGTCGACGAGGTCGAGGACTCGCTGCGCGCGCTCGGTTCCAAGCCGGTCCGCCGCGAGGGCCAGCGCGACGGTCGCTGGGTCCTCATCGACTTCGGCGACATCGTCGTCCACGTCCAGCACGACGAGGAGCGAGAGTTCTACGAGCTCGAGCGCCTCTGGAAGGACTGCCCCGAGGTCGACCTCGGGGCCGTCGGCACCGAGCAGGGCGGCCGGTGACCCCCGGTCCCAACGAACGCGTGATGCGCGGCGACGCGCCCCGGCGCCTCATCGTCCTGCGCCACGGCGAGACGACCCACAACGCCGCGGGCGTGTGGCAGGGGCAGCTCGACTCGCCGCTGTCCGAGCGCGGGGTCAGGCAGGCCGAGGCCGCGGCCAGGGCGGTCGCCGCCTTCGCGCCCGTGCGCGTCGTCGCGTCGGACCTGTCCCGAGCGACGGTGACGGGGGAGACCGTGGCGCGCGTCGACGGCATACCCTTCTCGACCGACGAGCGCTTCCGCGAGATCCACGCGGGTGCATGGCAGGGGCTCACCGGCGACGAGGTGCGCGCGGGCTATCCCGAGGACATGGACCGGATGCTGCGCGGCGACGACTTCCGCCGCGGCGGCACGGGGGAGTCGGTGGCCGACGTGGCCGAGCGCTGCCGCGCCGGCGTCGAGGCGCTGCTCGAGGAGCTCGCGCCGGGCGCGTGCGCGGTCATCGCGACCCACGGAGTGGCCGGACGGGCCCTCGCCGCCGACCTCGTCGGCATCGACCAGCGCACGTCGTGGCTGGCGCTGGGCGGCCTCGGCAACTGCCACTGGGCCGAGCTCGTCGAGGGTCGCGCCGGGTGGCGGATCCAGACGTGGAACCAGTCCGCGACAACGGCTGCAGCCCGTGGCGACGGGCCTGCCTGACCCCGATTTGGTGGCACGGCGGCGACCGGTTTAGACTTCCGCAGTCCCCGCAAGGGGGCGTCCCACCGGGGCAACTCGGGGCATTGGCGCAGTTGGTAGCGCGCTTCCATGGCATGGAAGAGGTCAGGAGTTCGAATCTCCTATGCTCCACCGAACGAAGGGCCGGACACAGGGTGTCCGGCCCTTCGCCGTTCCCGGTGTCCGGCGCCCCGTTCGGGAGGACACTCGAGGTCATGGCCACCGACGACGAGGTGCCGGGTGACGAGGTGTCGAGCGATGCCGGGGCGAGCGAGGCGGTGCGGCCCCGGCCGGAGCTGGCGACGATGCTCGCCACCGAGCACTGGAGCCTGCTCGGCACCCGCTCGATGACGTGGAGCGAGATCATGAGCCGGATCTCGATCCTGCTCACGGTGGTGTCGGCGCTGCTCGTCGTCCTCGCCCTGTTCGCGCAGGGTGGCGGCTTCGACAGGTCGCTCCTGCCGCTCGCCGTCGGCTTCGCGGCGGCGTCGCTCGTCCTGGGCTCGCTCACGGCGTTGCGCGTCGGTCTGGCCAGCCAGGAGGACGCCCAGCTCGTCCGGGGCATGAACCGGCTGCGAGCCGCCTACGTCGAGCTGGCGCCGGAGATCGAGCCCTACCTCACCGCCTCGACCCGCGACGATCAGGCCGGGCTCATGGCGACCTACACGCTCGGCAGCCGCCGCCCGCTGCTCGTGCACATCGTGGGCTCCACGACGTTCTTCGTCCTCGTCGTCAACGCGCTCGTCGCGGGCGCGCTCGGTGCGCTCGTCGGCGCCCTCGTCTCGAGTGCGGGATGGGTGCCGGCGCTCGGTGGCGTCGTGGGTGGCGTGGCCTGGCTCGGGATCCAGCTCGAGGTCTCGCGTCGGCTCTTCGGGATCCCGATGCGCGACGTCCGCTTCCCGAGCAAGGGCTGAGCGCGCCGTCAACTCCCGGACAGAAGCCGAGTCCTGAAGAGCTCGAGCACCTGCTCGAGGGCGTCGTGGGTGCGTTCGCCCGGCTCGTCGACGAGGTGCTCGGTGAGGGTCGAGTGGGGCGGGCCGACGCCCGCGGGGTTGGCCGAGGCGTCCGGGAGCTCCACGGCGACGAAGCCTAACCCGAGGACGCGCTCGAGGAAGGCGAAGCGCTCGGGCGGTGAGAGCCGGTCGCCCTCGAAGCGCAGGCCGAGCACCCTGAGACCGGCGGCGCACCGTGCGGCGACGACGTCCAGCTCCTCGGGCGACGTGTCGATCGACCGCTTGTGCCATGGCGTGAGGCCGAGCGGGAGCGCCGGCTGGGCGAGGACCGGGGCGAGCACGCGCTCATCGGTCGCCATGGCCAGGGCGAACCCGCCGGTGATGCACATGCCGACGGCGCCGACCCCGGGGCCGCCGCACCGCTGGTGCTCGGCGGCGGCGAGGTCGCGCAGCCATGGCACCACCGCCGACGTCCGCCCGGTCGCGAGGAGCGTGAACTCGCGGCTGACACAGATCTCGGCGCCGAGCCGGACCATCCTGAGCGTCGACGCCAGCCGGCCCGGGACCGTGCGCTCGGCACCCACCCGGCCGAAGAGGACGGGCAGGACGACCGTGAGACCGAGGTCGCGCACCCGCCGAGCGAACCGCAGCACCTCGGGCGTCACGCCGGGGATCTCGGCGATGACGATGACGGCGGGCCCGCTGCCGGAGCGGAGGATCTCGTGCGTCCTGCCCTGCCGGGTGAAGTTCTCACGGGCGAAGTCGGCGTGCGGGTCGTCGCTCACTCCTCGGAGCCTGCCACGCGCAGTACTCAGCCGGGCCAGATTCCGGAGGTGCCGCGACGGTGCGAGTCGAGCAGGTGGGTGTCGACGATGCCGATGGCCTCCATGAGCGCGAACATCGTCGTCGGACCCACGAAGGTGAAGCCCTTGCGCTTGAGGCCCTTGGACAGTGCGAGCGACTCGGCGGACGTCGTGGGCACGTCGGCGTGGGTGCGCGGCCTCGGGGTCTGTGCGGGCCGGAACGACCACACGTATGCCGAGAGGTCGCCCTCCGGGTCCTCGCGCAGCTCCAGCGTGGCACGGGCGTTCTGGATCGTCGCGAGCACCTTGGCGCGGTTGCGGACGATCCCGGCGTCGGCCATGAGGCGTTCGACGTCCGCGTCACCGAACTCGGCGACGGCCTCCGGCGAGAATCCCGCGAACGCCGCGCGGAACGCGGGACGCTTGCGCAGGATCGTCGCCCACGACAGCCCCGACTGGAAGGCCTCGAGCGACAGGCGCTCGAACACCCCCCGCTCGTCGGTCACCGGCATGCCCCACTCGGTGTCGTAGTAGTCGCGGAGCATCGGGTCGACCGATGCCCAGGCCGGACGCGGCAGCCCGTCGTCCCCGACCACGACCGCGCTCACGCGATGTCCTGGCGCGCGTCGACGACCGCCTCGACGAACTCGTGCGGGTCGGCGACCGACAGCCCGAGGCGCCCGCCGCGGTGGACGAGCGTGGCCATGGGCCCGCCGACGCGGTAGGCCCACTTGCCGCGGCCCTCCCAGCGCAGGCCCCAGCCGTAGCCGACACCGCCCACGTGGTCACCCGCGCCGACGTCGGTGACATCGCCGATCCGGATCGTGCGCGAGGCCAACGGGTAGCCCACGCGCACCTCCTCGCGCGTCACGGTCACGGTCACCGGGCCACGGGCGATGAGCCACCCCAGCCCGACGAGCGCCACGAGGGCGACTCCACCGAGCGCGACGGACCAGCCGCCCATCGCCGCCACGAGCAGCCCCACGAGCACGCCGACCGCTGCGACGACCGCGCCGACGACGACGAGCGGCGTGCTCGGCCGGACGACGGAGCGGTAGAGCGGCCCACCGAGGGCCGTGGGGTCGGTCATGTCAGCCTCTCCTCAGCGTGACGATCGGGATCTCGGGTGCGGCTGCGATGCGCACGGGCGGCCCCCACGTCCCCGCTCCCCGGCTCGTGATGACCGGGACGCCGTCGACGACGGCGAACCCCTCCACCATGGGCTGCTGGAGCGGCACGAGCAGGTTGAACGGCCAGACCTGTCCACCGTGCGTGTGACCGGACAGCTGCAGGTCGACCCCGCGGTCGCTCGACACCTCGGCCATGACCGGCTGGTGGGCGACATACAGGGTGAACGCGTCGGTGGTGCCGCCGAGTGCCCGGTTGGGGTCGGGGGCGAACTCGCCGGTTCCCTCGCGGTCGTGCACGCCGGCGACCCGGATCGTCTCCGCGCCCCTGGTGAGGACCTCGGAGGAGTTGGACAGGACGGTGATCCCGAGGCGCTTCCACTCGGCCACCCACTGCGCCGTCGACCCGGTGTACATCTCGTGGTTTCCGGTCACCGCGAAGACGCCGAGCGGCGCCTCGAGGTCGGCCAGCGGGGCGATCTCGGCGCGGTGCCGCTCGAACGGTGCGTCGACGACGTCGCCGGAGAGCACGACGAGGTCGGGCTTCGCGGCGTTGACGCGGTCGACGACCGTGCGCGCGAAGTCGGAGCCGTGGACGACGCCGGCGTGCAGGTCGGTCACGAGTGCGACCGTCGTCCTGTCGAAGGCCTGCGGGAGCTGCGCTGACGAGTACGTCGTCCGCGTCACGGTGGGGTCGCTCGCCTCGACCGCCCCGTATGCCGTTGCCCCCAGTGCCGCGACCGCGGCCACTGGAGCCGTCACCCGGTTGAACCGGCGCAGCACCGGAGCTCGCCGCTCGCGGGCGGTGACGAGCCAGAGCGCCAGCGCACCGAGCTGCGTCGCGGCGAGCGCGAGGGAGAGGTACAGGGCGACGACGAGCCACGACAGCGCCACCGCCGCCACCGGGCGCGTGTCGTCGGCGGTGCCCCATCGCAGTCCACCCGCGGCGGTGACCACGGCGAGAGCCGTGAGGGCGACGAGGAGGAGCGTCACGGCATACCTCCACCGCGTCTGCCAGCCCGGCGCGACGACGAGGCGCCGGTGCAGCCAGAAGGTGAGCAGCCCGACGACGGTCAGGGCGATGAGCAGGAAGGCGAGCACGCAGGGGTCCCAGAGGTCGGAGAAGGGGGCCTCATGCTCGCACGCACGGATGAGGGCGGCTCACAGGCGTCCGGGGTGCGGGTCGGTGCGGTGCTGGCGTGCGGGGCCACCGCCTCGGTGACGGGTCAGGGAGCCCGCGTGGTTGCATGTGGGCTGACCACCGAACCGAGCCGGGAGGAGGACCATGCACAGCCTCGACGTCGACGTCCTCGTCGTCGGTGCCGGGCTCTCCGGGGTGGGGGCCGCGTGCCGCCTGGCCGAGCTCACCCCGAACCGGTCGTTCGCGGTCCTCGAGGCTCGCGAGGCGACCGGAGGCACCTGGGACCTCTTCCGCTACCCCGGCATCCGGTCCGACTCCGACGTCTCGACGTTCGCCTACCCGTTCCGTCCGTGGACGGGTCGTGACGTCCTGGCCTCGGGGGACACCATCCGTGACTACATCCGCGCCACGGCTCGCGAGCTCGGCGTCGAGGACCGCATCCACCTCGGGCAGCGGGTCGTCTCCGCCACGTGGTCGTCGGCCACCGCGCGGTGGACGGTGCGGTGCGACACCGTCGACGGCGCGGTCGAACACACGGCGGCGTTCCTCCACCTCTGCACGGGCTACTTCTCCTACGACACCGGTCACGTCGTCGACTTCCCCGGACGGGCCGACTTCGACGGGCCGATCATCCACCCACAGTTCTGGCCCGAGGCGTTCGACCCCCAGGGCAAGCGGATCGTCGTCATCGGGTCGGGTGCGACCGCGGTCACGCTCGTCCCGGCGCTCGCGGAGCGGGGCGCCGAGCACGTGACGATGCTCCAGCGCAGCCCGACCTACGTGCTGCCACTGTCGGCCCGGGACAGGATCGGCGACGGGCTGCGGCGGGTGCTGCCGGACAGAGCGGCCATGCGGACCATCCGGGCCAAGAACGTCGTCCAGAACGTCGGCCTCTACGAGCTCTCCCAGCGGTTCCCTCGTGTCGTTCGAGGAGGGTTGGCCCGGCTCAACGCGCGCCTCGTCGGCGCGGACATGGTGCGTGAGCACTTCACGCCGGCGTACGAGCCGTGGGACCAGCGCCTCTGCGTCGCTCCCGACGGCGACTTCTTCGCGGCGCTGCGCTCGGGTGCCGCCTCGATCGTCACCGACACCATCGACCGGTTCACCCGCACCGGTATCACCCTGACCGGTGGTGACGAGCTCGGCGCCGACGCGGTCGTCACGGCGACGGGCCTGCGGGTCGAGGTCGCCGGTGGCATCCGGTTGGCGGTCGACGGTGCCGCCGTCGTGCCGAGCGAACGCTTCCTCTACAAGGGCGCAATGCTCGACGGCGTGCCCAACCTCGCCGTGTGCCTGGGCTACACCAACAACTCGTGGACCCTGCGCGCGGACCTCACCTCGCGCTTCGTCTGCGCCGTGCTCCGCCACCTGGACGACACCGGCACGGTGACGGCCACACCGCGTGCCGACCCCGGGCTCGAGGAGGGCGCGCCACCCTTCGAGCTGTCGTCGGGCTACGTCGAGCGGGCCCGCCACCTCCTCCCCAAACAGGGTGTCGCCACCCCGTGGAGGGTGCGCCAGAACTACTTCGCCGACCGCCGGCTCATGTCGGCCGGCCGGGTCGACGACGGCACCCTCGAGTTCGCGCCCGCGACGGTGCGCCCGCCGGTGCTCTCCCACGCTGACGGCGATGCTTCCTAGACTGGACGGCATGTCGCTGACCATCGGAGCCCACGTCGACCAGACCGACCCCCTCGCCGAGGCCGCGGCCCGCGGGACGACGCTGGTCCAGTTCTTCCTCGGCGACCCGCAGGGCTACAAGGGTCCCGAGATCCGGTATGCCGGTGGAGCCGACGGTCTGCGTGCCGACGCCGAGGCCGCCGGGGTGGACCTCTACGTCCACGCCCCCTACGTCATCAACGTCGCGACGACCAACAACCGCATCCGCATCCCGTCGCGCAAGCTGCTCCAGCAGCACGTCGACGCCGCCGCCTCGATCGGGGCCAAGGGCCTCATCGTCCACGGTGGACACGTGGGCAAGGGCGACGATCCCGAGGTCGGGTTCGACAACTGGCGCAAGGCCGTCGAGGCCACCGACCTCACGCTCCCGCTCCTCCTCGAGAACACCGCCGGCGGCGACAACGCCATGGCCCGCTACCTCGACCGCATCGCCAAGGTCTGGGATGCCATCGGGTCCGCCTCGCAGGCCGACCGGGTCGGCTTCTGCCTCGACACCTGCCACGCCCACGCGGGCGGCAACAAGCTCGACACGGTCGTCGACGACGTCCTTGCCATCACCGGCCGGATCGACCTCGTCCACTGCAACGACAGCCGCGACGCCTTCGACTCCGGCGCCGACCGACACGCCAACTTCGGCGCGGGCGAGATCGACGCCGACCTCCTCGCCGGCGTCGTCCGTGCGGCGGATGCGCCGGTCGTGTGCGAGACCCCCGGTGGCGCCGACGAGCACAGGGCCGACTTCGCCTGGCTGCGCGACCGCCTCTGAGCCTCGTCAGAGCCAACGGCGCACGCGGGCGGCATACGCCAGGTAGTCCTCGCCGAACTCGCGCGTGAGGAACCGCTCCTCCGGGACGATCGCCCCCCAGTGCAGGAGGGCGGCCGATGCGGGGAGGAGCAGCAGGCTCCACGTCGACGGGACGAGCAGCGCCACGCCGAGGTGCAACGCCACCAG
Organism: Knoellia sp. LjRoot47; assembly: GCF_964253435.1. Taxonomy (NCBI): domain Bacteria; kingdom Bacillati; phylum Actinomycetota; class Actinomycetes; order Micrococcales; family Intrasporangiaceae; genus Knoellia; species Knoellia sp. LjRoot47. The sequence goes on along the minus strand of NZ_CAXUQS020000003.1, from coordinate 4,336 downwards.
TCCGACGTAGAGGGGGTTGCGCGACACGGCGAAGGGTCCGCTCTGCAGGATCCTCGAGGTCTCCTGCCTGGGGAGCAGGCCCGTCCCGTGCCGCGCGAAGAGCAGGAGTGCCCACCCGTTCCACGCCACGAACGCCGTGACGAGGACCCAGCCCACTGGCACGCGCCAGGCGCCGAGCGAGAACGGGTCTCCGGCCCAGCCCGTCAGCGCGAGCCCGGCGAGCAGTGGGACGCCGACGGCCACCGGTGGCCACAACCGGAAGCCGACGACCCTGCCGGAGCCGCGACCGGCGTCGCGACCGGATTCGCGACCGGCGTCGTGCGGGCTCGACATGACCCGAGGGTAGTGGGCGCCACGCCCGAGCGGGAACATACCCCTTGGGGGTATAGTTGGGAGGGTCATGACGAACTCGACCCCACACCCCCACGGCCACGCGCACCCGGGCGCAGCGACCGGCAGCTGGTCGCAGGCCGTCAGCGCCACGCTCCACTGCCTCACCGGCTGCGCCATCGGTGAGGTCCTCGGGCTGGCGGTCGGCACGGCGTTGGGCCTGTCCAACCTCGCGACGATCGTCCTGGCTGTCGTCCTCGCGTTCGTCTTCGGCTACGCCCTGACGATCACACCGGTCCTGCGGGCGGGGGTGCCGTTCGCCACCGCGCTGGGCGTCGCCTTCGCGGCCGACACGGTGTCGATCACGGTGATGGAGGTCATCGACAACGCCATCGTGCTCGTCGTGCCGGGCGCGATGGAGGCGGGCCTCGCGTCGTGGCTCTTCTGGGGCTCGCTGGCGTTCGCGCTCGCTGTGGCGTTCGTCGTGACGGTCCCGGTCAACCGGTGGCTCATCAGCCGCGGCAGGGGCCACGCCGTGGTGCACGAGTACCACCACTGAACGACCCGTCGACGAGCACCGGCGCTGCGATACCCTGCACGCATGGCCGGGACGCAGCTCCTTCCCGAGCCGCGCTGACGCTCCGACCCGGACGTCACCGCGGCCAACCCCTCCTGCGCGAGGGGTTTTTTCGTGGGCAGCCCGACCTGTGTGGACTTCGATGAGGCAAGGATGAGATGAGCGAGACGGCGCACCGCTACACGGCCGAGCTGGCCGACCAGATCGAGCTGGCCTGGCAGGACCGTTGGGAGGCAGACGGCACCTTCGAGGCGCCCAACCCCTCCGGACCCTTCGCCGACCCCGACAAGGTCGCCTCGTACTCCGGCGGGCACATGCTCGTGCTCGACATGTTCCCGTACCCCAGCGGGGCAGGCCTGCACGTCGGCCACCCGCTCGGCTACATCGCCACCGACGTCTTCTCGCGCTACCACCGGATGCTGGGCAAGAACGTCCTGCACTGCCTCGGCTACGACGCCTTCGGCCTGCCGGCGGAGCAGTATGCCGTCCAGACCGGTCAGCACCCCCGCGTCACGACCGAGGCCAACATCGTCATCATGGCCCGGCAGCTGCGCCGCCTCGGCCTGGGCCTGGACAACCGGCGTGCGATCCGCACGATGGACCCCGACTACTACCGCTGGACGCAGTGGATCTTCACCAAGATCTTCGACAGCTGGTACGACCGGGAGGCCGTGCGCCCCGACGGCGGTCTGGGACGCGCCCGTCCTGTCAGTGAGCTCGTCGAGGAGTACGCCTCCGGCACACGTCCGCTGCCCGCCGACGACGGCCGCGGGTGGGACGACCTGAGCCCGGTCGAGCAGGCCGACATCGTGGACAGCCACCGCCTCGCCTACGCCTCCGAGGCGCCGGTCAACTGGGCCCCCGGCCTCGGTTCCGTCGTGGCGAACGAGGAGGTCACCAACGAGGGCCGCTCCGAGCGTGGCAACTTCCCTGTCTTCAAGCGCAACCTGCGCCAGTGGATGATGCGGATCACTGACTACTCCGACCGTCTCGCCGACGACCTCGACCGCGTTCAGTGGCCCGACAAGGTCAAGGCCATGCAGCGCAACTGGATCGGTCGCAGCCACGGTGCCCGCGTCGCCTTCCCAGTGGTCGGCCAGCCCGAGGGGTCCGAGCCGATCGAGGTCTTCACGACGCGCCCCGACACGCTCTTCGGTGCGACCTTCATGGTGCTCGCGCCCGAGCACCCGCTCGTCGACTCGCTCGTCCCGACGGGGGAGTGGCCCGAGGGCACGAACCCGGCCTGGACCGGTGGGGAGGTGACTCCGGAAGCCGCGGTGACGGCATACCGGCGTGCCGCCTCGCGCAAGAGCGACGTCGAGCGGCAGATCGAGGGCAAGGACAAGACCGGCGTCTTCACCGGCGCGTATGCCGTGAACCCCGCCACGGGCACGGAGGTGCCCGTCTTCATCGCCGACTACGTCCTCATGGGCTACGGCACCGGCGCGATCATGGCCGTGCCGGGCCAGGACGAGCGCGACTGGCACTTCGCCGCCAACTTCGACCTGCCCCGGGTGCGCACCGTCCAGCCGACCGAGGGCCACCCCGAGGACGAGGCGTTCACCGGCGAGGGCCCGGCGATCAACTCCGCCAACGACTCGATCGACCTCAACGGCAAGCCGGTCGCCGAGGCCAAGTCGGCGATGATCGACTGGCTGGTCGAGCACGGCCACGGCGAGGCGACGGTGAGCTACAAGCTGCGGGACTGGCTGTTCAGCCGCCAGCGCTACTGGGGCGAGCCGTTCCCGATCGTCTTCGACACGGACGGTGTCGCCCACGCGGTGCCCGAGTCGATGCTGCCGGTCGAGCTGCCCGAGGTGCCCGACTACAGCCCGCGCACGTTCGACCCCGACGACGCGGCGAGCGAGCCCGAGCCGCCGCTGGGTCGCGTCCGCGAGTGGGTGGAGGTCGAGCTCGACCTGGGTGACGGCCGCGGGGTGCAGCCCTACCGCCGCGAGACCAACACGATGCCCAACTGGGCCGGGTCCTGCTGGTACTACCTGCGCTACCTCGACCCCGAGAACCGCGACGAGCTCGTGTCGGCGGCCACCGAGGAGTACTGGATCGGCCCCCGCGAGACGCCGGTCGCCGGCGCTCCGGCCGGTGCGACCGACCCCGGGGGCGTCGACCTCTACATCGGTGGGGTCGAGCACGCGGTCCTGCACCTGCTCTACGCGCGCTTTTGGCACAAGGTGCTCTTCGACCTTGGCCACGTCTCGAGCGAGGAGCCGTTCCGGACCTACTTCTCGCAGGGCTACATCCAGGCGCCGGCCTACCGGGACGACCGCGGACAGCCGGTCGAGGCGAGCGAAGTGGAGGAGGTCGTCGGCGAGTCCGGCGAGGTGGGCTTCACCTGGCAGGGCCACACGGTGACCCGTGAGTTCGGCAAGATCGGCAAGTCGCTCAAGAACATGGTCTCCCCGGACGAGATGTATGCCGCGTACGGCGCCGACACGCTCCGGCTCTACGAGATGGGCATGGGCCCGCTCGACCAGAGCAAGCCCTGGGACACCCGCGCCATCGTGGGGTCCCAGCGTTTCCTGCAGCGGCTGTGGCGCAACGTCGTCGACGAGGAGACCGGGGAGGTGCGGGCGGTCGACGAACCGCTCGACGACGCGACGTCCCGGGTGCTCCACCGCACGATCGACGCGGTGCGTCGGGACTACGACGAGCTGGGGTTCAACACGGCCATCGCGCGGCTCATCGAGCTCAACAACGCGCTGACCAAGCTCCCTGCGGTGCCACGCGCCGCGGCCGAGCAGCTCGTCCTCATGGTCGCGCCGCTGGCGCCGCACATCGCCGAGGAGCTGTGGTCGCGGCTGGGGCACACCGAGTCGCTCACCCACGAGGACTTTCCGGTGGCGGACCCGGCGCTGCTGGTCGACGACTCGGTGACGTGTGTCATCCAGATCAAGGGCAAGGTGCGCGACCGGATCGAGGTGGCCTCCGACATCACCGAGGACGAGCTGCGCGAGAAGGCGCTGGCCCTGCCCAAGGTGCTCGAGGCGACCGGCGGGGGAGTGCGCACCGTCATCGTCCGCGCCCCCAAGCTCGTCAACGTCGTTCCTCTCTGACCACACCTTTCGTGGATGAAGGCCCCGTCCCGCCGGCTCGTCGCCGGTCGGGGCGGGGCATCGTCGTTTCGTGCAGGCCCCTGACCTGCATGAATGCGCCGATTTGGATCTTTGGCACAACGTCCTCTACTGTTCTCGATGTCAGCCCGAGAGGGAGGAACGGACACCACGGTGCAGAGCTTGAGGCTCAGCGCGAAGTAGGCCGGTCCCAGGGTTTGACCGAGCAGGACCCAGGCGGTGAGAGCCGGTTTGGGAGGCAGTCGAAAGGCTGCTAGAGTACGAACCCCGCGAAGATCCAAGCGCGGTCGGATCTGGCCTGAGGCCGGGTTTGACGCCCAAGTGTGGCCGCGGGTAG
>NZ_CAXUQS020000002.1:0-390120 GCF_964253435.1 Knoellia sp. LjRoot47 | reverse complement strand
GTTTTGAGTGGTTGCCCTTGATGCTGGCCTGCGGGTTGGTGGATGGTGTGCGTCCGATCCTTGAGAACTCAACAGCGTGTCAAAAATCGATGCCAATACCTCGTCTCGTTGCGGTGGTGGCGCGGCCCCTGTTCTGGGGTTGTGTTGTTGTCGTGGCGAACGAATTTTTTTCCTTTGGTTGACAATGATCATTCAGCAGTTTTTTGCTGGTTGTTCTTGCTCAGCCAGGATTTGTACAACCCTTTGTGGGTAATGTTTTTCCCTGGCTTTGGCTGGGGGATAGCAATCATCAACGGAGAGTTTGATCCTGGCTCAGGACGAACGCTGGCGGCGTGCTTAACACATGCAAGTCGAACGGTGACCTCGAGAGCTTGCTCTTGGGTGAACAGTGGCGAACGGGTGAGTAACACGTGAGTAACCTGCCCCTGACTCTGGAATAAGCGCTGGAAACGGCGTCTAATACCGGATATGACACACCCTCGCATGGGGAGTGTGTGGAAAGTTTTTCGGTCTGGGATGGACTCGCGGCCTATCAGCTTGTTGGTGAGGTAATGGCTCACCAAGGCGATGACGGGTAGCCGGCCTGAGAGGGCGACCGGCCACACTGGGACTGAGACACGGCCCAGACTCCTACGGGAGGCAGCAGTGGGGAATATTGCACAATGGGCGAAAGCCTGATGCAGCGACGCCGCGTGAGGGATGACGGCCTTCGGGTTGTAAACCTCTTTCAGCAGGGAAGAAGCGCAAGTGACGGTACCTGCAGAAGAAGCACCGGCTAACTACGTGCCAGCAGCCGCGGTAATACGTAGGGTGCGAGCGTTGTCCGGAATTATTGGGCGTAAAGAGCTTGTAGGCGGTTTGTCGCGTCTGCTGTGAAAATCCGGGGCTCAACCCCGGACTTGCAGTGGGTACGGGCAGACTAGAGTGTGGTAGGGGAGACTGGAATTCCTGGTGTAGCGGTGAAATGCGCAGATATCAGGAGGAACACCGATGGCGAAGGCAGGTCTCTGGGCCACTACTGACGCTGAGAAGCGAAAGCATGGGGAGCGAACAGGATTAGATACCCTGGTAGTCCATGCCGTAAACGTTGGGAACTAGGTGTGGGTCTCATTCCACGAGATCCGTGCCGCAGCTAACGCATTAAGTTCCCCGCCTGGGGAGTACGGCCGCAAGGCTAAAACTCAAAGGAATTGACGGGGGCCCGCACAAGCGGCGGAGCATGTGGATTAATTCGATGCAACGCGAAGAACCTTACCAAGGCTTGACATATACCGGAAACATCCAGAGATGGGTGCCCCGCAAGGTCGGTATACAGGTGGTGCATGGTTGTCGTCAGCTCGTGTCGTGAGATGTTGGGTTAAGTCCCGCAACGAGCGCAACCCTCGTTCTATGTTGCCAGCACGTGATGGTGGGGACTCATAGGAGACTGCCGGGGTCAACTCGGAGGAAGGTGGGGATGAGGTCAAATCATCATGCCCCTTATGTCTTGGGCTTCACACATGCTACAATGGCCGGTACAAAGGGCTGCGAAACCGCAAGGTGGAGCGAATCCCAAAAAACCGGTCTCAGTTCGGATTGGGGTCTGCAACTCGACCCCATGAAGTTGGAGTCGCTAGTAATCGCAGATCAGCAACGCTGCGGTGAATACGTTCCCGGGCCTTGTACACACCGCCCGTCAAGTCACGAAAGTCGGTAACACCCGAAGCCGGTGGCCCAACCCTTGTGGAGGGAGCCGTCGAAGGTGGGACTGGCGATTGGGACTAAGTCGTAACAAGGTAGCCGTACCGGAAGGTGCGGCTGGATCACCTCCTTTCTAAGGAGCACTGGCCACGTTTTGTGGTCCAGGCCCTGTTTCGTCCCCGCCTGTGGGACGGCAGGTGCTCAAGGGTGGAACATCGATTATTTGGCGTCGTCTCGTGCACTGCACGCAAGTACAGCCGGCTTCCCTTTGTGGGGGGTGGGTGTGGAACGTGGTGGTGTGTCGGGTCGGCGCCTGACACGTTGTTGGGTCCTGAGGGCTCGGGCGTCAAGCTCGGATCGTCAGGCCGGTATCCGGTCAGGACTGTCACCGCTGGTGAACCGTCCAGCTCTGCCCCTGGTGGGTGGGTGTTGGGTAGGCATTGCAGCGCATGGTGGTGGGCCGCCCGTATGTTGAGAACTACACAGTGGACGCGAGCATCTTTATCTTTGCGTATCAAGTTTTTAAGGGCGCACGGTGGATGCCTTGGCACCAGGAACCGAAGAAGGACGTAGGAATCTGCGATAAGCCACGGGGAGTCGATAACCAGACTGTGATCCGTGGATTTCCGAATGGGGAAACCCGGCTGGAGGCAAGTCCAGTCACTCTCATCTGAACACATAGGGTGAGTAGAGGGAACGTGGGGAAGTGAAACATCTCAGTACCCACAGGAAGAGAAAGCAACCGCGATTCCGTGAGTAGTGGCGAGCGAAAGCGGAAGAGGCTAAACCGTATCTGTGTGATAGCTGTCAGGCGTTGCAGGTACGGGGTCGTGGGACCTCTCGGTCAGGACTGACATCCTGGCATGGAGTCAAAAATTCGCGGTGTAGTCGAAGGGCATTGAATGGCCCGGCACAGAGGGTGCGACCCCCGTAGACGAAACATCGTGAACTTCAGAGAGTTATCCCAAGTAACACGGGGCCCGAGAAATCCCGTGTGAATCTGGCGGGACCACCCGCTAAGCCTAAATATTCCCTGGTGACCGATAGCGGACAAGTACCGTGAGGGAAAGGTGAAAAGTACCCCGGGAGGGGAGTGAAATAGATCCTGAAACCGTGTGCCTACAATCCGTTGGAGCCTCCTTGTGGGGTGACAGCGTGCCTTTTGAAGAATGAGCCTGCGAGTTAGTGCTCAGTGGCGAGGTTAACCCGTGTGGGGAAGCCGTAGCGAAAGCGAGTCCGAACAGGGCGTATGAGTCGCTGGGTCTAGACCCGAAGCGGAGTGATCTACCCATGGCCAGGTTGAAGCGACGGTAAGACGTCGTGGAGGACCGAACCCACTTAGGTTGAAAACTGAGGGGATGAGCTGTGGGTAGGGGTGAAAGGCCAATCAAACTCCGTGATAGCTGGTTCTCCCCGAAATGCATTTAGGTGCAGCGTCACGTGTTTCTTACCGGAGGTAGAGCTACTGGATAGCCGATGGGCCTCAACAGGTTACTGACGTTAGCCAAACTCCGAATGCCGGTAAGTGAGAGCGTGGCAGTGAGACTGCGGGGGATAAGCTCCGTAGTCGAGAGGGAAACAGCCCAGACCACCAGCTAAGGTCCCAAAGCGTGTGCTAAGTGGGAAAGGATGTGGAGTTGCATTGACAACCAGGAGGTTGGCTTAGAAGCAGCCACCCTTTAAAGAGTGCGTAATAGCTCACTGGTCAAGTGATTCCGCGCCGACAATGTAGCGGGGCTCAAGCACACCACCGAAGCTGTGGCATTGACATATTGCCCGGCCACCACACCTGCGGGTTGGTGGTCCAAGCGTGTTGATGGGTAGGGGAGCGTCGTGTGGCCAGGGAAGCGGCGGAGTGATCCAGCCGTGGAGGCCACACGAGTGAGAATGCAGGCATGAGTAGCGAATGACGGGCGAGAAACCCGTCCGCCGAATAACCAAGGGTTCCAGGGTCAAGCTAATCTGCCCTGGGTAAGTCGGGACCTAAGGCGAGGCCGACAGGCGTAGTCGATGGACATCCGGTTGATATTCCGGAACCGGCGAAGAACCGCCCATGACGAACCTTTTGATGCTAAGCGCCTGAAACCCGCTGACGTCTTCGGACCGATGCGGGCGGAGCGCGCGACCCGATCTGGTAGTAGTCAAGCAATGGAGAGACGCAGGAAGGTAGCCTCCGCGTGGCGATGGTAGTCCACGTCCAAGGGTGTAGGGAGTGACATAGGCAAATCCGTGTCACACATGTCCTGAGACCTGATAGTGACCGCGAATGCGGGAAGCAGGGTGATCCTATGCTGCCAAGAAAATCTTCTAGCGAGGTTCGAGCCGCCCGTACCCCAAACCGACTCAGGTGGTTAGGTAGAGAATACCAAGGCGATCGAGTGAATCATGGTTAAGGAATTCGGCAAAATACCCCCGTAACTTCGGGAGAAGGGGGGCCCAGAGGGTGAAGTTCTTCACGGACTAGCCTGAACGGCCGCAGAGACCAGGGAGAAGCGACTGTTTACTAAAAACACAGGTCCGTGCTAAGTCGCAAGACGATGTATACGGACTGACGCCTGCCCGGTGCTGGAAGGTTAAGAGGACGGGTTAGATCGTAAGGTCGAAGCTCAGAATTTAAGCCCCAGTAAACGGCGGTGGTAACTATAACCATCCTAAGGTAGCGAAATTCCTTGTCGGGTAAGTTCCGACCTGCACGAATGGCGTAACGACTTCTCCACTGTCTCAACCATGAACTCGGCGAAATTGCACTACGAGTAAAGATGCTCGTTACGCGCAGCAGGACGGAAAGACCCCGGGACCTTTACTATAGCTTGGTATTGGTGTTCGGTACGGCTTGTGTAGGATAGGTGGGAGACTGTGAAGCCGGCACGCCAGTGTCGGTGGAGTCAACGTTGAAATACCACTCTGGTCGTTCTGGATATCTAACCTCGGTCCGTGATCCGGATCAGGGACATTGCCTGGTGGGTAGTTTAACTGGGGCGGTTGCCTCCTAAAAGGTAACGGAGGCGCTCAAAGGTTCCCTCAGCCTGGTTGGTAATCAGGTTTCGAGTGTAAGTGCACAAGGGAGCTTGACTGCGAGACAGACATGTCGAGCAGGGACGAAAGTCGGAACTAGTGACCCGGCGCTGGCTTGTGGAAGCGGCGTCGCTCAACGGATAAAAGGTACCCCGGGGATAACAGGCTGATCTTGCCCAAGAGTCCATATCGACGGCATGGTTTGGCACCTCGATGTCGGCTCGTCGCATCCTGGGGGTGGAGTCTCTCCCAAGGGTTGGGCTGTTCGCCCATTAAAGCGGTACGCGAGCTGGGTTTAGAACGTCGTGAGACAGTTCGGTCCCTATCCGCTGTGCGCGTAGGAAATTTGAGAAGGGCTGTCCCTAGTACGAGAGGACCGGGATGGACGAACCTCTGGTGTGTCAGTTGTTCTGCCAAGAGCACCGCTGATTAGCTACGTTCGGAAGTGATAACCGCTGAAAGCATCTAAGCGGGAAGCACGCTTCAAGATGAGATTTCCATGGACCTCGTGTCCGAGAGGCTCCCAGCTAGACTACTGGGTTGATAGGCCAGACGTGGAAGTGCAGTAATGCATGTAGCTGACTGGTACTAATAAGCCGATAACTTGATACACACCAAAAGATTTTGTTGTGCTCGCGTCCACTGTGCAGTTCCCGAGATACGGTCGGGACCCCCGAGAACACGGGGTGTGAATCCACTGACATCTCCATAGAGTTTCGGCTGTCATAGCGAAGGGGAAACGCCCGGCTCCATTCCGAACCCGGAAGCTAAGCCCTTCAGCGCCGATGGTACTGCACTGGTGACGGTGTGGGAGAGTAGGACGCAGCCGGACAAACATTCAAGAAATGGCCCGCCCACCCGGCGGGCCATTTCTCATTTCTGGACATTGTCCTGCGCCATTCCAGGCGCCGGAATCGGAACGCGGCGAGATGGTTGTCCCGAGTGACGTTCGTCGGGTGAACGTCGGGGTGTCGAGAGAGGGCGGGTTCCCAGATGGTGAAACGTGCCCCTCGAGGGCGGTGGCCGGCGCTACAGTCGGTGCACAAGGTCATGAGTACCAGCGCATAGCCCCGGCTTGCTGGTCGGCAACCCTCCTCCGCGGTGGGGTGCTCCGGGTGACGACCTGGTCGGCTGCAGCAACGCAGTCGGCAAGCGCGGACTCACGAGCACCTCGAGGGTCCACCGACTCTCCAGGGAGCAGTAGATGTCCATCGCCAGCTCGACTCCGCACACCATCACCCGGGACCGCCGCCAGCCGTGGCTGCGTTCCGTGCCCGCACCCGCTGCAGCGCCGCGGGCACCGGGCTCGAGCCGCGGCGGTTCCACCGTCGCCGTTCCCGCCGTCGTGGCAGCTCCCACGGTGCCCACCTGCGACGGCCGTCTCGTCGAGTACGCGAACTTCGACCACGGTGCCTCCACCCCTGCCTTGGCGAGCGTCGTCGCTGCCGTCGAGAAGGCGACCGCGACGTACTCCAGCGTTCACCGGGGTCAGGGCTGGACCAGCCAGGTCTCGAGCCACTACTACGAGGCGGCGCGTGACGAAGTCTCCCGCTTCGTGGGTGCCCGTGAAGGCGACGAGGTCGTCTTCACCCGCAACACCACCGACTCGTTCAACCTGCTGGCCAAGGCGCTGCCGCGGCGCACCCAGGTCATCGTCTTCGCGACCGAGCACCACGCGACCCTGCTGCCGTGGGAGGAGCGCCGGACGACCCGGCTCCCCGTGCCGCTCACCCACCAGGACGCCGAGGCGCTCCTGCGGGAGGCGCTCAAGCGGAGCACGAGCTCGTCGACGCTCGTCGTCCTCAGCGGCGCGTCCAACGTCACGGGGGAGTACTGGCAGGTCGAGCGCCTCGCTGCCCTCGCCCGCGGTCGCGGGGCGCGCGTCGCCCTCGACGCCGCGCAGTTCGCGGGTCACCGCCGTATCGACCTCGACTCTCTCGGCGTCGACTACGTCGCCTTCAGCGGGCACAAGATCTATGCGCCGTACGGCGCCGGCGTGCTCGTCGGCCGGTCCGACTGGCTCGACAAGGCCGCGCCCTACCTCGCCGGCGGAGGGGCCACCGCCGCGGTCGGCCCCCTGTCGACGACGTGGAAGACCGGACCGGCCCGTCACGAGGGCGGGACACCCAACGTCCTGGGCGCGATCGCCTTGGCGGCCGCCTGTGCGGCCGTCCGTGAGAACCGCGGCGCGATCGAGGCGCACGAGCGCAGGCTCACGGAGCGGCTCGTCACCGGTCTTCGCGACATCGACGGTGTCGAGACGTTCAGTATCTTCGGGGACGAGTCCGACCGTGCTCCGGTGGTCACCTTCACCGTCGACGGCCTCGAGTCCTCGCTCGTGTCCGCGGCGCTGTCCGCCGAGCACGGCATCGGGGTGCGCGACGGCAAGTTCTGCGCTCACCTCCTCGTCGACGCGCTCCTGTCCGACGAGGAGGCGGGGACGACCACCGCCGTCCGGGTCAGTGCGGGTCTCGCGACGACAGAGGCACACGTCGAGCGGCTCCTCGCCGCGGTGGCGAGCCTGGCCGCGGACGGGCCGGGGACGGCATACGAACAGGTGGAGGGACGCGGTTGGGTGCCGGTCGAGGACCAGCGCGAGACGCTCGTCGACCTGCTCTGGTGACCGACCCTCGGCACGGTGGCCACGGCGCGGCGTCGTGAGCACTAGCCTCGGGACGTGACCACCGCACTCGTCACCGACTCCACGGCATACCTGTCTCCCGAGCTGGTCGACGCCCACGGCATCGGTGTCGTGCCGCTCCACGTCGTCGTCGGCGGTCAGGAGCGGCGCGAGGGCGTCGACATCGGGCCCGGCGAGGTGGCCGAGGCCCTGCGGACGTTCACGCCGGTCTCCACGAGCCGACCGGCGCCGCAGGCGTTCCTCGACGTCTACCAGGACCTCGCCGACAAGGGTGCCGACGCGATCGTCTCGGTCCACATCTCGGCCGACATGTCGAGCACCCTCGGGTCCGCGCAGCTCGCCGCGAACTCGTCGCCGGTGCCGGTGACCGTCGTCGACAGCCGGTCGATGGGGATGGCGATGGGGTATGCCGTGCTCGCCGGCGCCGAACTCGCCTCACGGGGTGGTTCGGCGCAGGACGTCGCGGACCTCGTGCGCGCCCGGTGCGATGCGGCGACCGTGGTCTTCTACGTCGATACCCTGGAGCACCTGCGGCGTGGCGGGCGGATCGGCAAGGCGAACGCCCTGCTGGGGTCCGCCCTGGCGATCAAGCCGATCCTCGGTCTGCGTGACGGCGCCATCGTCCCTCTGGAACGGGTCCGGACCTCGTCTCGCGCCATCGCCCGCCTCGAGGATCTCGCCGTCGAGGCCGCATCCGGTACCGACAGCGTCGACGTCGCCGTGCACCACCTCGACTCGCTCGAACGCGCCGACAAGCTCGCCGAGCGCCTGCGCTCTCGTGTCGACGGGCTCGAGGAGCTCGTCGTCGTCGAGCTGGGAGCCGTGGTCGGTGCCCACGTCGGGCCGGGCACGCTCGCCATCGCGATCAGTCCGCGGGCCTGACCGGACCGCCGTGAACCTCGCCGTCCCGGCCCAGGTCCTCCTCGCGCTCGTCGTGGCCACGGTCTGCTTCGCGATCGGCGGCATCAACCCCGCGACCATCGTGGGTCGCCGTCGGGGGATCGAGGTGTCCAGCGTCGGGTCGGGCAACCCGGGCGCGACGAACCTCGGCCGGGTCATCGGTCGCAAGTGGGGGATCGCGGTCGGGGCCCTCGACGTCCTCAAGGGCTTCCTGCCGACCTTCGTCGTGCTCCGCACGCTCGGCACGTGGGCGGCACTGCTCGGCGGTGTCGCGTGCGTGCTGGGGCACATCTACAGCCCCTACCTCGGCGGCCGCGGCGGCAAGGGAGTCGCGACGTCGTTCGGCGCGATCCTCGCCGTGGCGCCGTGGATGGCGCTCGTGGCCGTCCTCGTGTTCGCGGTGGCCCTGCCCTTCGTCAAGAGGCTCGGTGACGCCTCGGTGCTGGCGACCGGCTACCTGCTCGTCGCCGGGGTGGTTCTCACTGTACGAGCGAGCAGCGACATCGACCGTGGCGTCGGTGTCTGGCTCGCCGTCATGGCCCTGCTGGTCCTGGCCCGCCACCGCCGCAACATCGCCATCTGGGCGGGGCGGCTCACCGCCTGAGTTGTCCACAGCACGGTAGGGCGGTCCCGGTCGTCCACAGCTGCCGACGTTGCCGCTTGGGCCGTCCCCGCAGGCTTCCTACCGTCGACGTATGCCGTCCCGCCGCGACCCTGAGCCGCTCTCGCCACGCGCTCTCGCGCGGGTGCGGGCGAGTGCGGACCGCGACACGGGTGAGGTCGCCGGAGCCGAACGCGGCCGGCACCGACCCCTCGAGGTGTCGCGCGGGCCGTTGTTCGAGGTGCCCGCGAGCCTGAGCGGTGCGAGGTGGGCGCCGAGCCGGTCAGCCGCACTCGGCGTGCTCGTCGTGGTGGTGCTCGTGGCCCTCGTGTTCGGGGTGCGTGTCTGGTTGACCGGGGCCGGTGACGGGGAGGCGATCGGTGCGCGCGGGCCCGGGGCCACCGACGGGGTGAGCCGGGGCACGTCGACCTTGGCTCGGGCCTCACCCACCGGCTCGGCGCCGCCGTCGACAGGTGCCGCCCCATCGAGCAGTGGTGTCGACGGCGCTGGTGCCGGTGCTGCCGGTGCTGCCGGTGCTGCGGGTGCGGCCACCGGGCTGCTCGTGGTGCACGTCGTCGGTCAGGTGCGCACTGCCGGCGTCTACCGGATGCCTGCCGGGTCCCGCGTCGCGGATGCGGTGACCGCTGCCGGGGGAGCGACCCGCTCGGCCGACCTCGCCGCGGTGAACCTCGCGCGGGTGCTCGTCGACGGTGAGCAGGTGGTGGTGCCCAGACCGGGTGAGAGCGTGGGTGTGCCCCTCGACGGGGGCTCGGCCGGGGGCGCAGCCACGAGTGGTGGGGCGAACCCACCCGGTTCATCCGGTTCCGCGGGTGGCAGGGTCGCCCTCAACTCGGCCGACCTCGCGGCGCTCGACACCCTGCCCGGGGTCGGACCCGTGCTCGCCCAGCGGATCCTCGACTGGCGCACCGAGCACGGTCGGTTCACGAGCGTCGAGGAGCTCGGCGAGGTCAGCGGCATCGGCGACAAGCTCCTCGCCCAGCTCACCCCCAAGGTCACCCTGTGACGTCGCGGGGCACGGAGACAGCGGTCCGGTCCCGTCCCGGTGGTGGTGACGCGCAGGCTGAGGTGCCGACCTGGGAGCGACAGGTCGTGAGGTTCAGCGACCTGCGGATGTTGGCGCCAGCCCTCGTGGCCTGGGCGTTGCTCGCCTGCACCCTCACGTGGTCGGCTCCTCGGCGCTGGGCGGTCGTCGCCTGCCTCGCCGCGACGGCTGCCGTCGTCGCGGTGGTGCGGCGGCGATCGTCCGGGCTCCTGCTCATGGTGGGGGTGGCCCTCCTGCTCCAGCTCGCCGGCAGCGCTCAGCACGCCCTGCGCGCCGTGGGGGACCTCGACGCCCTGACCGCGGCGGGTGCCGTCGTCACCCTCGACGCGACGGTGACCTCGGACCCGTTCACGCCGGCCGCCCGTCCGGGACGTGAGCCGGTCGTCATGGCGCGCGGGACGGCATACCGGGTCGAGGGTCGTGGACGGGCCAGCCGTGTCCACGCACCTGTGACGATCCGCGGAGACCAGGGCCTGATGTCGCTGCGGTGGCACGACAGCGTGCGGTTCCGGGGTCGGCTCGCGCCGCCGGACTCCGGTCGGCCCGAGCTGGCCGTGCTCCGGGTCTCCTCCCACGAGGTCATCGCACCGGCGGGTCGGGTCGCCCGGGTGGCCGAGCACCTGAGGGCCGGTCTGCGCCGGTCGGTGGACTCGACGCCCGCCGATGCCCGCGGCCTGCTGCCAGGGCTCGTCATCGGCGACACCAGTCGGACCCCGCCGGATCTCACCGAGGCGATGCAGGCCACGGGGATGACCCACCTCACGGCGGTCTCCGGCTCCAACATCGCCGTCGTCGGTGGGATGGTGCTCGGGCTCTGCGTGCTGCTCGGGGTTCCCCGGCGACTGCGACCGTGGGTGGTGGCGGTGGCGATCCTCGGGTTCGTCGTGCTCGCGCGTCCGGAGCCGAGCGTCGTCCGCGCGGCGGCCATGGGTCTCATCGGTCTGGTCGGTGTGAGCCGGTCACGGCGCAGCGCCGGTCTGCCGGTCCTGTCGGGCGCGATCGTCGTCGTGCTCGTCGCCGATCCGTGGATGGCCCGGTCGTTCGGCTTCGCCCTGTCGGCGCTCGCGACGCTGGGACTGCTGCTCTTCACCCGCCCGTGGGGCGACGCGATCGCCCGTCACCTGCCACCCCGACTGGCGTTCGTGGGGCCGGCCGTCGCCATCCCGGTCGCGGCGCAGGCCATGTGCGCACCGCTCATCGTTCTCCTCCAGGGATCCGTCAGTGTCATCGGCGTGGTGGCGAACCTCGTGGCGGCACCGCTGGTCGCGCCGGCCACCGTTGCGGGGGTGGTGGCGGCGGTGGTCTCGGTCGTCGCCGACGGTCCCGCCCGGATCGTCGGATGGGTCGGCGCCGTACCGACCCTGGGGATCGCACGCACCGCCCGGGTGATGAGCGAGGTACCCGGCGGCACGATGCCCTGGCCCGACGGTGGCCGTGGCGCACTGCTGCTCGCCGGTGTCACGGCGCTGGTCGTGCTCACCGGTCGGTGGTTGGCTCGGTTCGCCCAGCTCAAGCCCCTCCTCGCGGTGACCGTCGTGGCGACCACCGCCGCGATGGCGGTGCCCACGCGCGTGGTGTCGTGGCCACCGGAGGGCTGGCGCGTGGTGTTCTGCGACGTGGGCCAGGGCGACGCCGCGGTCGTGCGCACCGGACCGGGGCACGCGCTCGTCGTGGACGCCGGGCCCGATCCGCCCGCGGTCGACGGCTGCCTGGACTCCCTCGGGGTCGAGGTGGTCGACGCGGTCGTGCTCACCCACTTCCACGCCGACCACGTCGAGGGCCTCCCCGGTGTGCTCGGCGGGCGCGAGGTGGGGCAGGTGCTCACCTCTCCGGTCGCCGAACCGGCCTGGCAGGTGGGTGAGGTGACGGGATGGACGCGACCACACGGCATACCGGTGTCGTCCCTGGCGGCGGGAGACCGGTTGGCCTTCGGTGATGTGACGGCGGAGGTCTGGGCACCGGTGCGTCGCATCGCCGCGGGGTCGGTCCCCAACAACGCGAGCGTCGTCCTCGCCGTGCGCGTCGGCGAGGTCGATGCGCTGCTCCTCGGCGACGTGGAGCGCGAGGCGGCGCACGACCTCCTGCTGCGGCTCCGCCGTGACCCGGACATGGCCGCCGCGTCAGGGGAGTTCGACGTCGTCAAGACCCCGCACCACGGCAGTGCGAACCTCGACGCCGATCTCATGGCGGCGGTACGTGCCCCGGTGGCGGTGATCTCGGTGGGGAAGGACAACGACTACGGGCACCCGACGGCGGCGCACCTCGCCATGCTCGCTCGCAACGGGTATGCCGTCCACCGCACCGACCAACGTGGGCACGTCGCCATCGTCGAGGAGCCCGGCGGGCGGCTCGAGGTGGTCACCTCACGGTGAGAGGCGATGGGCATGCGCCCAAGCACCGACCGACGCGTGGGGCCGGCGCCGGTCAGCGGGAGGCGCGGGAGGGCTTGGCGCTGGTGCTCTGGGCGCTCTGGACCAAGGCGTCCAGCGTGGCCTTGACGGCGGGGACGCGCTGCAGGTCCGGCGTCGTCACGGCGACGATGTGCCGGCGCGACGCCGGGGTCATCGGCAGGGCGACGACGTCCTCGTGGTGGACCGTCTTGAGGATGAGGTCGGGGATAACCGCGACGCCCAGGCCCTCGGCGATGAGGCCCATGACCGCGACGTAGTCCTCGGTCTCGTAGGCGATGTCCGGGACGTAGCCGGCCGTGCTCGCGAGCTGGAGAAGGTGACCGCGGCAGCGCGGGCAGCCAGCGATCCAGGTCTCGTCCTTGAGCGTGGCCATGTCGGCCTTGGTGGCCTTGGACGTGGCGAGGTCGTGGTCGTGCGGGACGGCGAGCAGGACCTCGTCGTCGAGCAGGGGAGTCGTGACGAAGGCGTCGAGGTCCTCCTCGCCACGCCCGAGGTCGGTGCCCTCGTAGACGAACGCCACGGCGAGGTCGCACTCACCGGCGCGCAGGGCGGCCAGGGACTCGCGGGGCTCGGCCTCGCTGAACGTGATGGTGACGCCGGGGTGGTCGGCCTTGACCTTGGCGAGGGCCTTGGGGACGAGCGTGGCCGAGGCGCTGGGGAAGGCCATGAGGCGGACCCGGCCGGAGCGGAGCCCGGCGATGGCCGCAACCTCCTCCTCGGCGGCGTCGAGCGCCGAGAGCACCGGTCCGGCGTGGCGCGCGAGGACGGAGCCGGCCTCGGTGAGCCGGACGCTACGACCGACACGCTCGACGAGGGTGGTGCCCGTCCGTGTCTCGAGTCGCCGCACCATCTGCGAGATGGCGGGCTGGGAGTAGCCCAGCGAGAGCGCCGCCGCCGTGAAGCTGCCTTCGTCGGCGATGGCGCGCATGACCCGGAGACCCGCTGCATCAATCACGGATGAATTCTATAACGCTTGGTTATCGAGATTCCAGTCCTCGCCACGGCGTGTGATGCGAGGCGCCATGTATCAGCCGAGACGATGCGTCCTCCTTCTGGACATGAGAACGACCAGCAGACGGCGGACCGCCCGCCGCAGCCACCACCCGGACGTCAGCTGTGACGCCCTGGGACGGTGGCACTGGAGGTGCCAGTGCGGTGCCGGGGCGCACGGGGGCGTGACCTCGTCGGACTGGCGCTGGATGGTCACCTCGGCGCTGGTGCACCAGAACGCCTGCCCGGGGGAGTGAGCGGCGGCGAGGGCGCCGGGTCGACGCGGTGTGTGCCGGTGCGCCTGGGGCCATGGCCGGTGCGCTTGGGGCCATGGCTGGGGCCGTGGCCGAGATCGTTCGCCCTCGGGCGACTGGGCCCTGTCGGTCGGCCTGCCTACGATGTCCGGGTGAGTGTGGACGTCCCCCGGGCAGTGAGCGTCGCCGATGTGGCGCACCTGCTGAGCGAGCGCGGACCTGCGCTCGTCCTCACCGGCGCAGGTATGTCGACCGAGTCCGGGATTCCCGACTACCGCGGGCCGGACGGCACCAGACGGGTCACCCCGATGTCCCACCAGGAGTTCACGGCCACGAGCGAGGCGCGGCAGCGCTACTGGGCGCGCAGCTTCATCGGGTGGCAGCGGTTCACGGCGGCCGAGCCCAACACCGGTCACCTCGCGGTGACCGCCCTGCAGCGGTCGGGCGTGTTCGGCGACGTCATCACCCAGAACGTCGACGGGCTGCACCAGGACGCCGGCACCCGGGGCGTCGTCGAGCTGCACGGCTCCTTGGCCGAGGTCGTCTGCCTCACCTGTGACGAGCGGGTCGATCGTGACCTCGTGCAGGCGTTCATGCACGACGCCAACCCGGGCTTCGGCGCGCGGGCGCTCGGTTCGGTGCCCGACGGGTCGCAGGTGAGCAGCCAGATCCGGCCCGACGGCGACATCGTCCTCGCGGACGAGGCGGTGCGGACCTTCGTCGCGCCGCGCTGCCTCGTGTGCGGTGACGACACCCTCAAGCCCGACGTCGTCTTCTTCGGCGGGTCCGTTCCGCGCGACCGCGTCGACCACTGCTTCGCTCTCACCGACGCCGCGCCGGTGCTCGTCGTGCTCGGCTCCTCGCTCAAGGTGATGAGCGGCTACCGGTTCGTACGACGGGCGGCGGCACACGGCATACCGGTCGTCGTCATCACGAGGGGCCCCACACGCGGCGACGCCGAGACGACGCACCGGATCGATGCGTCGCTCGGCGTCACGTTGTCGGCACTGGCCTCTCAGGTCGCGGTCGGCATCGCCTGACCTGCGACGATGTGCCGACGAGTTCTGGGAAAACGCCACAACCGGCGCGAACGGCCCCTAGCATTCGGGTGCCGAGCCAGATAGACATCGGCTTCCAATCGTGGTCTAGGGGTCTCCATTGCTGTGCTCTGCCCGTGCCCTTCTGGTCGGCGTGCTGACGTTCATGCTCTGTCTGGGGCAGGCGTCGGCATCCGACGCCGCTTACCGGACCACACCCGTCGGCGCCATTGGTGTCGACTCCGACATCGTGATCGGGGACACGGGCGACGCCTTGCCGACGCTGTCGAACGTCACGATCGAGCCGACGGCCCAAGGCTTCGACGTGGCCTTCGACTACGAGCATTACGCCGACGGCGAGGCACCTGCTTGGGGTCCGGTTCGTCTCGGGATCTATGAGGGTGACGCGACGGCGTTCCCGTTCAGCGGAGAGACGGTCGTCAGCCATGGGTACGGCAGTGGCCCCGGGGCGTCCCTGGTTGACGAAACCGAGATTTCGCGGACCGGGCACGTCTCCCGCTCCTTCGAGCACTCGCGCTCGGGTGTGTTCACTGTCATGCTCTTCACGTCCGAGCGTTGTGACTGCCCAGGAGGGACCGTCTTCGCCGCTGGACGCACCCTCGCCCCTGCTGAGTTGGCACCGCTGACGACTGCAGTCCCGGTCATTGTGGGCAACCTCGCGGTGGGGTACCGGCTGACGGCGAGCACCGACGGGTGGGCCGAAGGGACCGCGTTCGGCTTTCAGTGGTTCGTTGGTGGCACGCCGGTGGCTGGCGCCACGGAGCGCACCCTCGTCCTGACCGCCGCCCATGCGAACAAGGGGGTTGAGGTTCGTGTCGACGGGTCACTCGCCGGACATGCACCTGCGTCGCGGACGAGCGAGCGTTCGGCGTTGGTCGTGACGCCTGGTACGCCATCCATTGCGGGTCTTCCTATGGTGGGCAGCGTTCTGACTGCGGGGCCCGGGGCTTGGGCCACCGGCACCGCGGTGACCTACCAGTGGTTTGCCGACGGCGCGCCTGTCCCCGGAGCTACCGGCCGGACATTCACACTCACGACCGCGCAGGACGGGAAGGCCCTCCATGTCGCTGTCACTGCATCCAAGCCGGCCTATGCCACGGTGACCCGTGGTTCCGCGGCCACGAAAAGGGTCATGCGTTGGTCCTCGCCCGGCATCTCCGGCTACTTCGCCTACGGCCAGCCCCTCACTGCGCGGCCCGGGGTCTGGACGACGGGCGCCACGTTGCGGTACCAGTGGTTCGCGGACGGTCGTGCCGTTGCTGGTGCGACCACCGCGACGCTCAAGCTGGGTACGGCCCAACGGGACCGGCGGATCTCGGTCTCGGTCACCGGATCCAAGGCGGGACATCTAACAGTGGGCCGATTCTCGGCGCAGTCCGCTCGGGTCCTCACCGCTGGGACGCCGACGGTGGCAGGCACCCCCATGCTCGGCGGCCGTATGACCGCTCGGCCAGGGACATGGTCCGCGTCCACCAGCCTGTCGTACGCCTGGCTCGCGGACGGAGTCGTCATTCCCGGTGCCACGGGGTCGACGTACACGTTGGGCAGCACGACAAGCGGCAAGCGAATTTCCGTTCGCGTCACCGGACGCAAATCTGGATATGCCACCATCGCAAGGGTCTCGGCCGCGACCCTGCGTGTTCCCGCGACAGCAGCGCCGTCCGTCGCGGGCTCAACGCTCGTGACCTACGCCCTCACCGCGCGCCCGGGGGCATGGACTGCAGGAACGACCTTCCGCTATCAATGGTTCGCCAATGGTGCCGCCCTGTCTGGGGCTACGGCTTCGACGCTACGTCTGGGGACGGGTGTTGTGGGGAAGAAGATCAGTGTGCGAGTGACGGGTAGCAAGGCCGGGTTCGCCACTGTGGCAAGGACCTCTGGGATCACAGGCGCTGTGGGCTACCCGTCGAGGACTGTGCCGATCAGCCTCTCGAGCTGCCCCTCCTGGGCCCCGATCAAGGGCAACGCCAGTTCGATGATCTACCACATGCCGGGCGGCGCCTACTACGCCATAACGAACCCTGAGGAGTGCTTCCGCACTCAGTCAGCCGCTGTTGCGGCGGGGTACCGGGCCTCCAAGCGCTGACCCGGACTGAGCAGAACGGCGGCGACATTCCGCGTGGGATGTCGCCGCCGCTTCATTCGACGGTTGGTCTGGCGTCACGTCTGTGACGGGCTGAGCTCAGACGCGGCGCAGGACCGCGGTGACCTTGCCGAGGATCGTCGCGTGGTCGCCGTCGATCGGGTCGAAGGCCGGGTTGTGCGGCATCAGCCAGACCTTGCCGTCCTTGCGCTTGAACGTCTTGACCGTCGCCTCGTTGTCGAGCATGGCCGCGACGATGTCGCCGTTGTCGGCCGTCGGCTGCTGGCGCACGACGACCCAGTCGCCGTCGCAGATGGCGGCGTCGATCATCGACTCGCCGACGACCTTGAGCAGGAAGAGCGACCCCTCGCCGACGATCTGCTTGGGCAGCGGGAAGACCTCGTCGACCGTCTCCTCGGCGAGGATCGGGACGCCGGCGGCGATCTGGCCGAGGACCGGGACGTAGCTCGCCTCGGGGCGCACGTCACCCGAACCGGTCGGGTCGAGGTCGGCGTCGACGTCGTCGGGGGCCGCGCCGCCGCGGTAGCCGCGGATGTCGCTCGGGGTGTCGGGGGAGACGACCTCGAGGGCACGGGGGCGGTTGGGGTCGCGGCGCAGGTAGCCCTTCTTCTCGAGGGCGTGCAGCTGGTGCGATACCGAGCTCGGGGACGTGAGCCCGACGGCCTGGCCGATCTCGCGCATGCTCGGCGGGTATCCACGACGGTCGACCGAGTTGCGGATGACGTCGAGGACCTTGCGCTGACGCACGGTGAGCGTGCCGTCGCCGGGGTCGCGGTCGGGCAGCTCGTGGACGGCGGCGTCGTCGGCGTCCTGGCGGCGCTTGTCGCTCATGGTTCGTCTCCTCGCAGGGGCGTTGTCAGAGGTGCCTGATTGGCTTCTCGACATGACGTCAGAGTACGGAGTTCGAGCAGGTGTTTCAAACATCTGTTCGAGGCGTGTCTTGAAGTAGTCGAACATCCGTGCTAGAAATCGTACAGACGTTCTATCGAACGTCCTTTCGACCCAGGAGGACCTCATGAGTGCAGCTGTCGCCTACGACACCGCAGCCGGGTATGCCGTCCCGCTCCCGACGCGTCGTCCCGAGCGTCCGCGCCTGGTCCTCGTGCCCACCGGCGAGTCGGTCCGCGAGGTCGCGGGGCCGGCGCTGCGTCTGACCCGCGTCGGTCGGCTCGTCATCACGAGCACGGTCCTCCTCCTCGCCCTCGTGGCCGCGTTCGTCGGTCTCACCGGCGGAGCGTCGGCATCCGTCGCGCCGGTCACCGTGACGGTCGAGCAGGGGCAGACGCTGTCGCAGATCGCGGCCGAGCAGATGGGCGGCATGCCGGTCACGTCCGCGGTCGCCGAGCTGCAGCTCGCCAACGGCCTGAGCAGCGCGCAGGTCAAGGCCGGCCAGACGATCGTCATCCCCCAGGGTTGATGTGACTGCGTTGACGGTCCACACACTCCGAGCCGCTTCGACCCCGGTTCGGGCCTGAGTCCTCGAGCGAGCTTCGACCCCTCGCCGGCTCAGCACGGAGGGCGCCCCGCCACTGTTGCGCGGGGCGCCCTTTGCCGTGCCCGGGAGTGTGTGGGCGGCTCTCCAGTGACTACGTGACGCTGTGCCTCCACGTGTCGCGTCTGACGGCGACTTCGTGGCCCAGGGGCCACCCACCGATCCTGGTTTCGGTGGCCGGCGGGTGGTCAGCGGGCACACAGTGCGGCGGAGTCGCGGTTGACTGGGGCATGAGCGACGACGGCGTGACGCGCGTGCAGAAGATTCGGCAGCTGCGAGTGGTGGTGGAGGCGGACGACTACGACGAGGCGGTCCGGTTCTACCGGGACGTCCTCGGTATGGACGAGATCGCCGCGTTTTCCGAGGGCGGGGAGGACCGCGTGGCGATCCTCCAGGCAGGGCGGGCGACGTTCGAGATCGCCAGCCCCGCGCACCGCGAGGCGATCGACAGGCTCGAGGCGGACGGCATACGCAGCCCGAAGATCCGGATCGCGTTCGAGGTCGACGACGCCCAGTCCTCGACGCGTGACGCGCACGAGGCGGGTGCGACCGTCGTCGCCGAGCCGGTGCTCACCCCGTGGCAGTCGCTCAACTCCCGACTCGAGGCGCCGGCCGGGCTCACCGTGACGCTCTTCGAGGAGACCGAGGCCTCGCACGAACGGTCGCAGCGCGAAGGGTTCGGCACCAACGACTCGTGACCGACAGCAGGCCGCACCGGGTGGGCGCAGACCGCAGTGCTCGGCCCGCCGGGCTCAGCCCCAGGTGAGCTCGAGCGGCATGTCGTGGAAGGCCGCGAGGAACTCGGCGGCCTCGGTGACCCCGGCGCGCTCACGTGTGGTGAGGTCCACCTCAGGTCGCACCGTCACGAGAGTTCGACGGGCGTCGGCCTTGCGCTTGAAGGTACCGATGTCGCGCCCGTCGACGACGGCGATGCCGCCGCCTGCCTCGGAGACCAGCCGGGTCCGGTCGGCGTCGTGGTTGCGCCGTGGGAACCCGGTCCGTGGATACGTCAGCGCCGCCTCGTCGAACGTCGACAGCAGGTATGCCGTGTGCTCCCGCGTCGTGCGAGCGGGCACCGACGGGTCGAACCAGAGCACCTCCCCGGCGCACTCCACCGACTCCATCGGGTGCGACTCGCGCAGGCCGGGGTCGGTCGTCAGCTCCGTGGTCGCCCACCGGATCTCGGTGAGCGTGAGCCCACTCCAGCGCTGCAGGTCGCGTTCGGACGCCGGGCCGTGCCCGGAGTAGAACCTGTGGGTCAGCTCGAGGAGGGACCGCTCCCGTGACCACGAGTCGGACGCTGCAGCGGGCACGACGTCGTCGACGAGGACGTAGGTGTGCTCGGCCCCTCGTGGCGCTCCGGAGCAGATGACCGACCGGACCTCGGCGACGATGAGCTGGTGGGCCATGGTTTCGCCCGGCCCGGGGAGGCCGGCCTCCGCGAAGGCCGGCCCGATCTCCTTGCGGGTCATGGCCCGTCCGGCGGCGAGCAGCTCACGGAGCAGGTCGAGCCCACGGTCCTTGACCTGCTCCGTGATGCCGAGCTGCCGCTGGCGAGCGGCGTCGGAGGACTCCACCTTGGGGCCGGTCAGCGCCTGGATCCAGCGCAGGTCCTCGGGTGCGACGTGGTGCCACGTGGGGCGCAGGATGTGGGTGCGCACCCAACCGCCAGCCGACTGCTCGGCCAGCACGCCGGCATACGAGGTCGTTCTCGAGCGCATGGCGAGGGAGTGCGCCGCGAGGGGTGCGTCCTGGCTCTGCACGCAGGTGAGGAGGCGGATCGCGTCGCCGGCGCGGGGGAGTGGCGAGGACGCGAGCCGCTGCACGGCCAGACGTCGGCGCACCACCCAGTCGCGCGAGGCCGAACGGGGCGCGCCGGAAGTCATGACGTCATCCTGTCGGAGCGGGACACTGAGTGCATGGAACAGAGCACGGAGGTCGACATCGACGCGTCGCCCGAGCGCGTGTGGGAGGTCATGAGCGACATCGAGCGCTGGCCGGAGTGGACCGACACGGTGAACGCCGTGACGCGGCTCGACTCCGACAGCCTCGGACTCGGTTCGCGCGTCAGGGTGGAGCAGCCGAGGCTGCCGGCGACGGAGTACGTCGTCACCGAGTTCGAGCCGGGCACGGGGTTCACCTGGGTCGCCACCGGGCCGGGTGTGCGGACGACGGCGCGGCACCGGATCGAGTCACGGGCCGGCTCCACCAGCCGCGTGCGACTGTCGGTCCAGCAGGCGGGCCCGGTCGGCACCGTCATGGGCCGGCTGTTCTTCAGACGCCTCACCGAGCGCTACCTGGCGACCGAGGCCGCGGGTCTCAAGGCTCGGTGCGAGTCGACGCCCTGAGCCGGGTCACCGCTCATGTCAGGGTGCGCCGCATCGTGAGGCGCGGCATCTTGCTCGCCGTCGCATCGGTGGTCCCGACGACCTCGAACCCCGCCCGCTCGAACATCGCGCGCGTCCCGACGAACGCCATGGTGAGGTCCATCCGGCCCTTCGGGTCGACGGGATGTGACTCGACTGCGGGGGCGCCCCGCGACGCGGCCCACGCCACCGCACCCTCGATGAGCTCGTGGCTCACCCCGCGACGTCGGAACCCGCTGCGGACGACGACACAGACGATGCTCCAGACCGGCAGGTCGTCGGTGGGGAGCATGAGGGTGGAACGGTTGAGGCGGGTGATCTCGCTGCGAGGTCCGATGTTGCACCAGCCGACGGGCTCCCCGTCGAGGTAGGTGACGACACCGGGTGGGTGCTCGCGCTCGCAGAGGGCGCGCATGGCTCGCTCTCGCTGGTCCTCGCAGTCGCCGCCGAGCTCGACGATCTCGGCCGCGGTGAGCCGGTGCGACAGGCACCAGCAGTGGGTCGGCCGGCGGTTCCTGTTGATGACGTCGGCGAAGTCCTCGAACCGGTCCGGAGTCACCGGGTGCGTCTCCCACTGCGCGTCCGTCGTCATGCGGCGATTGTGCCGACGACCGCCGACAGTCGCCATGGTGATCGCAATCGACGCCGCATGGATACGGCGGAGTCTGACAGGAATGCGGAGGTGGCTCGGCCACGTCTGTCCAACCTCGCTTCGGGGGAGGACACGTCTTCGGCCGGGTCTGGCTTTTGTCAGACGTCATGGTCAGGATGGGTCACGCCACCCTTGCAGGGGTGGTCCGTCCGTGTCACCGGACGGCTCCCCCTTCACAACGGAGTGAGAATGACTCGTTTCAGTCAGCGCCGGCGGACGACCTTCGCCGTCGCAGCGACGGCGGCCGCGGCCGTCACCCTGCTCGGAGGCGTCCCCACCGTGGCGTCCGCATCCACCAGCGAGGCGTCGTCGACGCCCGTGCCGATCGCGGCACCCGACGGCACGACCATGAGCTACATCCTCAACACCAAGGTCGCCAACCCCGGCCAGACCCGACTCGTCGAGAAGGCCGTCACCAAGGCCGGCGGCGTCGTCGTCCAGAGCTGGCCGCAGATCGGCGTCGTCGTCGCGCACTCGCAGCGCTCCGCGTTCCGCGCCGACGTCCGCGCTGCCGGAGGCAACGCCCTCGAGTCGGTCGGTGCCTCGCGCACCGCCGAGGTCCTCGAGGGGACGCCCGCCGACGCGCAGGCTCCCTGGGGGCCCGGCGCCAGCGGCTACAAGAAGGGGGCCAACAAGCCCACCAACGGTGACGTCGAGGCGCCCACCACCCCGGCCGAGACCACCGACGCCCGTGAGGGCGAGCAGTGGGACATGCAGATGATCAAGGCCGACCAGGCCCACAAGATCACCGACGGCTCGCGCAACGTCCTCGTCGGCGTGCTCGACAGCGGCATCGACCCCGACCACCCGGACCTGCAGTCCAACATCGACGTCGCCAACTCAGTCAACTGCACTGACGGCGGCCGTCCGGACACCTCGGCCACCGGCTGGAACCCCACGACGAGCGACCACGGCACCCACGTCGCCGGCACGATCGCCGCGCCGCGCAACGGCGTCGGCATCGTCGGAGTCGCCCCCAACGTCCGCATGGCTGCGGTCAAGGTCGTCAGCGACGAGGGCTTCATCTACCCGGAGTACGCCGTCTGCGGCTTCGTCTGGGCCGGTGAGAAGCACATGGACGTGACCAACAACAGCTACTACGTCGATCCGTTCGAGTTCTGGTGCAGTGACCAGCCCGACCAGGCCGCCGCCAAGGAGGCCGTGAGCCGCGCCGTCGCGTGGTCGACCAAGCAGGGCGTCGTCCACGCCGCGGCTGCCGGCAACTCGGCCTACGACCTGTCCGACAAGACGAAGTTCAAGGACCCGGGCAGCCCGAACGACACCACCCCGGTCCTGCGCACCATCAACAACGGCTGCCACGACATCCCCGCCGAGCTCCCCGGCGTCGTCACCGTCTCGTCCGCGACCCGCACCGGCGCCCTGTCGTCGTTCTCGAACCGCGGCCTCGGCGTCATCGACGTCTCGGCTCCCGGCAGCTCGATCCTCTCGACGATCGTGCGCAACAACGGCTACGGCCTCAAGAGCGGCACCTCGATGGCGTCCCCGCACGTCGCGGGTGTCCTCGCGCTCATGAAGTCGGCCCACCCTGAGCTCACCCCCGAGCAGATGGTGGCCAAGCTGCGTGCGGACGCGGTCGACACGGCCTGCACCGTGGCGAGCGGTCCGGCGTGCGTCGGCACCCCGGCGGACAACAGCTACTACGGCGAGGGCATGGTCGACGCCCTCAAGGCCGTGAGCTGACGCACCACCACGTCGACTGAGGTCGGCACAGCTCCAGCAGTTCCCGCTGCCGGGGGTGAGCATCCGCTCACCCCCGGCAGTCGGCGTTCTCAGGGGAAGAATTCCGTGATCCCTGCAGTTGTGTAATGATGTAAGCACTGCAAGACGCAGTGCAGCAGGATCAGGAAGGAGACCCACCATGAGGTCCCACCACACCCACGACGACAGCGACACCCCACGCCCCACGGAGCGCGGCGAGCGCCGCGGGATGCCCGGTCGCGGCCCGGGTCGCGGACGCGGCCCCGGCGGCGGTCGAGGCATGGGCGGCGGACGCGGCATGGGCCGTCCCGGCGGCTGGCAGCAGGCCGACGTCCCCAACGCCGACGACGCCGGCGACTGGTTCGCCGGGCGCCTGCCCGACGAGTGGTTCACCGACGTCGACGTCCGCGTCGACCGCGACGAGATCACCGTCATCGGCACGCTGCCCGACGAGAAGCTCGAGGGAGCAGAGGCTGAGGGTCGGATCAGCCGCTGGCGCAGCGACACCAAGGAGCAGCGCATCGCGATCGCCCAGGAGGCGGAGTCGCGCTACGAGCGCAAGGTCTCGTGGGGCGTGCGCCTCGGCGAGACCCAGGCGCTGTTCACCCACCTCGCGGCGCCGGTCATGACGCGGCTGCGCCAGCCCGAGCGCCAGGTTCTCGACACCCTCGTCGACGCTGGCGTCGCCCGCTCACGCAGCGACGCGCTCGCATGGTCGGTCCGGCTCGTCGGCCAGCACGCCGACGAGTGGCTCGGCCAGCTCCGCGAGGCGATGAGCGAGGTCGATAAGCTCCGCTCCCAGGGTCCCGCCCTCTGAGCCGAGACACACGAAAAGGTATGCCGGCCACCCACCCCGGGCGGCCGGCATACCTGCGTGTCGGGGTCCTTTCAGGGGGCGACACGCCGGACCGGAAGGGCCCGCGCCGCACGGCTGCGGCGCGACACGCAGAAGTGTGCGAGAGGGCTTGCGGCGCGGGTCACACGGGCGCATACTTGGCACTACATCTAGTGGTTACACCGATGTAGTTCATCCACATATGGTTCACAGGGGCGGGGCGGTTCTCCACAGATTGTCCCCAACGAGTCCCCAGAGTTGTCCCCAAGCACCGCTGCAAGCACGCGAAGAAGGAGCCCGGTCATGCACTGCCCATTCTGCCGCCACACCGACTCCCGCGTGATGGACTCGCGCGCCACTGACGACGGGGCGAGCATCCGCCGCCGCCGCCAGTGCCCCGAGTGCGGCAAGCGCTTCACGACGCTGGAATCGGCAGCGCTGTCCGTCGTCAAGCGGTCCGGGGCCGCGGAGCCGTTCAGCCGCTCCAAGGTCCTCGACGGCGTCCGCAAGGCCTGTCAGGGCCGCCCGGTCACCGAGGACCAGCTGGCCCTGCTCGCCCACCAGGTCGAGGAGAGCATCCGCAGCGCGGGGCAGGCCGAGATCGACGCCCACGAGGTCGGCCTCGCCGTCCTCGAGCCGCTGCGCAGCCTCGACGAGGTCGCCTACCTGCGGTTCGCGAGCGTCTACCAGGCCTTCGACAGCCTCGAGGACTTCGAGCAGGCCATCACCCTGCTCCGCGTCGAACGTGACGCGACGGGGGAGGAGCCGGAACGGGGTATGCCGTCCGCCTCCCAGGGTGCCTCGGTCACCCCGCCGGACTGACCGGCACACCGAAGCAGCGAAGCACCACAGCAGGACCGCGTCACTGTCAGTGCTCGCGGGTAGAAAAGAAACCAGGTCACACATACGTCCGACGGGTGTCGGGCAGAAGAGGGAGCAGTCATGACCGAGACCGCCGGTGCACGTGCAGGTGCCCGCAAGTCCGCCAAGGACAAGGGAATCGCCATCGAGCGCATCTACACCACCCCGGGGGTGCACCCCTATGACGAGGTGACCTGGGAGAAGCGCGACGTCGTCCAGCAGAACTGGAAGACCGGCGAGACGATCTTCGAGCAGCGCGGTGTCGAGTTCCCCGACTTCTGGAGCGTCAACGCCTCCACGATCGTCACGACCAAGTACTTCCGCGGCGCCGTCGGCACCCCCGAGCGCGAGCAGGGTCTCAAGCAGCTCATCGACCGCGTCGTCCTCACCTACGTCAAGGCGGGCAAGGAGCACGGCTACTTCTCGACCCCTGACGACGCCGAGATCTTCGAGCACGAGCTGACCTACGCCCTGCTGCACCAGGTGTTCAGCTTCAACTCGCCGGTCTGGTTCAACGTCGGGACCAAGAGCCCGCAGCAGGTCTCGGCCTGCTTCATCCTGTCGGTCGACGACTCGATGGACTCCATTCTCAACTGGTACAAGGAGGAGGGCTTCATCTTCAAGGGCGGCTCGGGCGCGGGTCTCAACCTGTCGCGCATCCGCTCGTCCAAGGAGCTTCTCTCCTCCGGTGGCACGGCCTCCGGCCCGGTGTCCTTCATGCGTGGCGCCGACGCGTCCGCCGGGACGATCAAGTCCGGTGGCGCGACCCGTCGTGCGGCCAAGATGGTCGTCCTCGACGTCGACCACCCCGACATCGAGGAGTTCGTCGAGACGAAGGCGCGCGAGGAGGACAAGATCCGCGCGCTGCGTGACGCCGGCTTCGACATGGACCTCGGCGGCAAGGACATCGTGTCCGTGCAGTACCAGAACGCCAACAACTCGGTCCGCGTCAACGACGAGTTCATGCGTGCCGTCGAGGACGGCACCGAGTTCGGCCTGCGCTCGCGCAAGGACGGCTCGGTTATCGAGACCGTCGACGCCCGCGAGCTCATGGGCAAGATCGCCAAGGCCGCGTGGGAGTGTGCCGACCCGGGCATCCAGTACGACGACACGATCAACGACTGGCACACGAACCCCGAGACCGGCCGCATCACCGCGTCCAACCCCTGTTCCGAGTACATGTCGCTCGACAACTCCTCGTGCAACCTGGCCTCGCTCAACCTGCTCAAGTTCCTCAAGGACGACGACACGTTCGACGTGGCGAAGTTCCAGGCCGTCGCCGAGCTCGTCATCACGGCGATGGACATCTCGATCTGCTTCGCGGACTTCCCGACCGAGCCCATCGGCGAGACGACCCGCAACTACCGCCAGCTCGGCATCGGCTACGCCAACCTCGGTGCGCTCCTCATGGCGACCGGCCACGGCTACGACTCCGACGGTGGCCGCGCGCTCGCCGCGTCGATCACCTCGCTGCTCACCGGGGCCGCCTACAAGCGCTCGGCCGAGCTCGCCGGTGTCGTCGGTGCGTATGCCGGCTACGCCCGCAACGCTGACGCGCACAAGCGGGTCATGCGCAAGCACGCCGCCGCCAACGACGCGGTGCGCACGCTGCACACGATGGACAAGGACATCCACCGCGCCGCGACGAAGGCGTGGGACGCCGTCGTCAAGCTCGGTGAGAAGAACGGCTACCGCAACGCCCAGGCGTCGGTGCTCGCCCCGACCGGGACCATCGGCTTCATGATGGACTGCGACACCACGGGCATCGAGCCGGACTTCTCGCTGGTGAAGTTCAAGAAGCTCGTCGGTGGCGGCTCGATGCAGATCGTCAACCTCACCATCCCGCGTGCCCTGCGCAAGCTCGGCTACACGGAGGAGACGGTCGAGGCGATCGTCGAGTACATCGCCGACAAGGGCCACGTCATCGACGCGCCCGGTCTCAAGACCGAGCACTACGAGATCTTCGACACCGCCATGGGTGCGCGCGCCATCTCCCCGATGGGTCACGTGCGCATGATGGCGGCGACCCAGCCGTTCCTCTCCGGTGCCATCTCCAAGACGGTCAACCTGCCGGAGACGGCGTCGGTCGAGGAGATCGAGGACGTCTATGTCCAGGGCTGGAAGATGGGCCTCAAGGCACTCGCGGTCTACCGCGACAACTGCAAGGTCGGCCAGCCGCTGTCCGACGGTGGCTCGACCGCCAAGGACGCTGCGGCGGACAAGGCTGCCGGTGTCGCTGCTGCGGCCGCCGGTGAGGCCCAGGTCGTCGAGAAGGTCGTCTACCGTCCGACGCGTGAGCGTCTGCCCAAGCGTCGCTCCTCGCAGACGACGTCGTTCGCGATCGGTGGCGCCGAGGGCTACCTCACCGCCGGCACGTACGCCGACGGTCGCCTCGGCGAGGTCTTCCTCAAGTTCGGCAAGCAGGGCTCGACCCTGGCCGGTGTCATGGACGCCTTCTCCATAGCCGTCTCCGTCGGCCTCCAGTACGGCGTGCCGCTCGAGACGTTCGTCGAGAAGTACTCGAACATGCGCTTCGAGCCGGCCGGCATGACCGACGACCAGGACATCCGGATGGGCCAGTCGCTCGTCGACTACGTCTTCCGTCGCCTCGCGCTCGACCACCTCGACTTCGAGACCCGGTCGTTCATGGGCATCCACACCGCCGAGGAGCGTCAGCGTCAGCTGGAGACGGGCTCGTACGCGCCGTCGACGGTGGACGACGAGGACGCCGAGGCGCTCGAGGACGAGATCGAGTCGTTCTCGCAGGGTGTCGGTGCGACCTCGCCGAAGAAGTCGGCCGAGGCTGCCCCCAAGGGTGAGTCGCCGGCGGTTGCGGATGGCGCGGACCACGCGTCCGAGGTGAAGTCGGGCGCCGGTGCGGCCTCGGCTCGCGAGATCTCGGGTGACGTGCACTCGTCGGCCGAGCTGCTCGAGAAGTTCCAGGGTGTGTCGGCCGACGCGCCGATGTGCATGACCTGCGGCACGAAGATGCGCCCGGCTGGGTCCTGCTACGTCTGCGAAGGCTGCGGAAGCACCAGCGGCTGCAGCTGATGATCCTGCGCCCCTGACGATGGCCCCGACTCCACCAGGAGTCGGGGCCATCGTTATGTCGTCAGGCGATGGACGAGGTCCTGCAGAACGCGCGCTCTATGCCGCGTTCTGCAGGACATTGAGCATCTTCCTGGCAAGCTGTCGCAATGCCCGTGCAATGGTCAGACGCGAACGATCGACTCCTACGTCGCGAAGCGATGGCGTGGCTGGCCCTGCGAACGAACGATGGGACTGATCCCCTCTCCTCTTCGGAGGTCGCTGAATTCACCTTCCGTGGTGAACGCTTCCCCCTGATGGACATGCAGCGCGGGATTCGCAAGCCCGCAGTGCTCGACGCCGCCCTGTCGTTCAGGACGGTCTATCGACCAGACGGCGCCATCCGACCCTACGATGACGCCGTCGGTTCAGACGGTCTGATTCGATACAAGTACCGTGGCACGGACCCCCAGCACCCCGAGAACCGCGGCCTGCGGGTCGCGATGGAGCGCAGGCTTCCACTGATTTGGTTCTTCGGCGTGGGGCCCGGCGTGTACCTCCCGACCTTTCCTGTCTTCATCGTGGGCGAGGAGCCGAAACAGCTGCAGTTCAGCGTCGACGCGGTGAGCGGCGGATCGCTCAACCCTGAAAGCCCTCTCGAGGAGACCTTGCGTCGATACATCACGGTGGAGACCAAGCGTCGCCTCCACCAGCCGATATTCCGGGCGACGGTCATGCGGGCATACGACACGCGATGCGCTGTCTGTGCGCTTGGGCACAGCTCCCTTTTGGATGCGGCACATATCGTCCCGGATCGCGAAGAAGGCGGCGTAGCAGCCGTGAGGAATGGGCTTGCGCTTTGCAAGATCCATCACGCCGCACTGGATGCGCGAATCCTCGGTGTACGACCTGACTACGTGGTGCAAATCCGCGCAGATCTGTTGGACGAGATCGACGGTCCCATGCTGAAACATGGCCTTCAGGAACGACACGGCCAGCCGCTCATGGTTCTGCCGCGGTCTCACCGAGAACGTCCCGACCCTCTACTGCTTGAACAGTCCTATGCCAACTTTCGTGCGAGTTAAGGGGCTCTTCCCAGATGAGGGTGTAGGTCGGCCGGGCGCGTCGGTCCGCAGATAGCGTCGAGGTCTCCCGACGACGGAGGTTCCTACGCCATCCATCCGAAAGACCTCGACGTGACCGACGCTACCCCGCCGGCCGGCTTCGGCCGCCCTGACCTGACCGCTTTCGCGTCTCATCCCAATCAACCCTGATCGAGTCTGCTGACCCCCTCGACGAGTACACAGCGACATCACAGCCACCCAACCCCGACCGTCCGGGAAGCCGGGACACGTCACATGGCCTGTGCTGCGGGCGTGTCGAGTGGGTCGTCCAGGGGCGACGCAGGAGCGTCGACGCGACGTGCTGAGAGGTGGTTCCAGTCGAGCACTAGGACACCGGCTACAGGCATGGCGATAGGTCAGGAACGGCGTCGCTCCCTACGCAGGAGGGAGCGCAGAGTCTCGGCGTTCGCGTAGCCGACCCGTAGCGCGATCTCGGCGGAGGTAAGGTCCGTGGTTGCTGAGAGGTGCCGAGCTCGTTCGATGCGAAGCCGTTGGACGAAGCCGAGCGGAGTGAGGTTGAGCGCCGCACGGACTCGTCGTTCGAGGGTGCGCCGGCTGGTGCCGAGCGACTGCGCGACGAAGGCGACGTTGAACGGTTCGTCCAGTCGGGCGCGCACGAAGCGTTCGAACTCGACGACGATCGGGTCCTCGTGCCGGAGATGTTCGTAGGCGACGAAGGCCGCCTGCGACGGACGCTCGTCGATGATGAGGAGCTTGGCGACATGTTGGGCCAGGTCGGGGCTGATCGATCGCACGAGTGAGAGCGCGAGGTCGATGTGGGCGAACGCGGCGCCGGCGGTGACGAGGTTCCCGTCGACCACGACCATGGTGTCGAGATCGAGGGCGACGGTCGGATAGCGCTTCAGGAACTCCGGCCCCAGGAACCAGCTGGTCGTCGCCCGCCGATGATGCATCCGTCCGGTCTCGGCGACAGCGAACACGCCGGTGCACGCCGCGGCGATCCGTGTGGTCGCGTCGTCGAGGCGCCCGAGCGAGGCGATGACCGAACGAGCATCTCGGCTCTGGAGGGCGTCGTTGGTAGCGGCGGCCGTGAGGGTTCCAAGCGCAGGGACGACGACCACGTCGAACTCTGCGGACTCCGACAGCGGGTGGTCCACCGACAGGGTCATCGATGCCGTCGTGGTCACTCTCCGTTTCGGTCCGAGGATGGCGAGTTCGATCGGGTCGATCCGCGGGTCGACATCGCCGCGGGCTCCGTCGGCCACCCGCACGATGTCGATGACCGACGCGACAGCCGAACCGAAGCAGCCGTCGATCGCGATCAGTCCGATACGCATGGCGCGAACAATAGCAATACTGCCGTATACGCCACTTCTCACATGCCCTTACTCGTCATACGCTGAACTCGCTTCACCAAGAAACCTCGACACCTAGGAGAACCCCTCATGTCCACACCCGCATCACTTCCGTATGCCTTCGTCGCCAAGATCGTCGCGGCCGATGGACAGCACGACGCGCTCGCCGATCTGCTCGCCGGCGCTGTCGCGCTCGCCAACGAAGAAGTAGGAACGATTGTCTGGTTCGCGGTCAGGACCCACGCCGACACCTTCTGGATCTTCGATGCATTCCCCGACGAGGCCGCTCGCGACGCCCACGCCAACGGCGCCATCGTCGCAGCCCTGATGGCCAACCAGCACCTCCTCGGCGCAGCACCCGAGATCCTGGCGGCCGACGTCCTCGCGTCCAAGCTCCCGTAGTCCGCCAACGCACGAGACAATCGCGCCCCGCCGAGCCGTCGCCAGGTCGCGACGCAACGCCACGCTGCGTTGCCGAGCGGTGCGAGGCCTATCGGCACACGGACAGGATGCCGGCCGCGAGCGCTCAGCCGGCTAGGGGTCCGTCGCAGAGGAGAGCGACGTCGGTGTCGGGCAGAGCCGTGAGGCCAGCGCATCGCGCGACCACCAGAACCGAACCGCCCCTGCCCTGCGTTTCCGCAGGTCAGGGGCTGTTCGCCGGAGCCGCCTGTCGGAATCGAACCGACGACCTAATCACGTCGGCTTTGCGTCTATCGCTTGATGCGCCCACTAGGCGAACGAGCCGCTGACCTGCGCAAACGCCGAGCGTGGGGGACGCCGCCATCCGGTGGTGACCGACGACGAACGACCAGTACCGACCGTTTCACCGGAGCTTGCGGCGGCGTCGAAGCCGAGCAAGCTCCATTCCTTTAGCTCACCGCACCCTCCTCGTCGCCGGTCCCGTCGTCGTCGAAGACGTTTCAGGGGTCTTCTCAGATGACGGTGTAGGTCGGCCGGGCGCGTCGGTCCGCAGATAGACGTCGAGGTCTCCCGACGACGGAGGCTCCTACGCCATCCATCCGAAAGACCTCGACGTGTCCGACGCTACCCCGCCGGCCGGCTTCGGCCGCCCTGACCTGACCGCCTTCGCTCGACTCGACGGCCTCGGTCTGAGCGTGACCGGACAACGACTTGAACCGGATCGTGCGGTCCTCGCGTGCCGCGTGGTGGAACCAGATCAGTGGTGCCGACGGTGCGGCAGCGAAGGCGCTGCTCGTGACACCGTGATCCGGCGGTTGGCCCACGAGCCGCTGGGCTGGCGACCGACCGTGCTGGAAGTTGTAGTGCGCCGCTACCGCTGTGCCGACTGCGGACACGTGTGGCGCCAAGACACCAGCGCCGCGGCGGAGCCACGCGCGAAGCTCTCGCGCACCGGGCTGCGGTGGGCGCTGGAAGGGATCGTGGTCGCACACCTCACCGTCGCCCGTGTCGCCGAGGGACTCGGGGTCGCGTGGGACACCGCCAACAACGCGGTCCTGGCTGAAGGCAAGCGGCTGCTGATCAACGACCCCACGCGGTTTGAGGGCGTGAAGGTCATTGGCGTCGAATGAGCACGTCTGGCGCCACACCAGGCGTGGCGACAAGTACGTCACCGTGATCATCGACCTCACCCCGGTCCGCGATGGCGCCGGCCCAGCAAGGCTGCTGGACATGGTCGAGGGCCGGTCGAAGGCGGCGTTCAAGACCTGGCTCGCCGACCGCGACGACGCCTTCCGTGACGCGGTCGAGGTGGTCGCGATGGACGGCTTCACCGGGTTCAACACCGCCGCTGCAGAGGAGATCCCGGACGCGGTCACGGTGATGGATCCCTTCCACGTCGTGCGCCTGGCCGGTGACGCCCTCGACAGGTGCCGGCGCCGGGTCCAACTCGCGATCCACGGGCACCGTGGGTTCAGGGACGACCCGCTCTACAAGTCGCGGCGCACGCTGCACACCGGCGCGGACCTGCTCACCGACAAGCAGAGCGACAGGCTACGCGCGCTGTTCGTTGATGACGCTCACGTCGAGGTCGAGGCGACCTGGGGTGTCTACCAGCGCATGATCGCCGCCTATCGCCACGAGGACCGGCAACGTGGCCGCGAGCTCATGGAGAAGCTGATCACCGACCTCAGCGCCGGCGTCCCCAAGGTGCTCACCGAGTTCACCACCCTGGGCCGGACCCTGAAGAAGCGAGCCGCTGACGTGCTCGCCTACTTCGAACGACCCGGCACCAGCAACGGGCCGACCGAGGCGCTCAACGGACGGCTCGAACACCTGCGCGGCTCCGCACTCGGGTTCCGCAACCTGACCAACTACATCGCCCGAAGCCTGCTCGAGACCGGCGGCTTCAGACCCCAACTCCTACACCCCCGATTGGGATGAGCCAGTTAAGGGACCTGAATCGAGTCCCGCTTACTACCTGGATGTCTTTTGGCGATGTCACACATTCTCGATGTACCGATTCGCGAGACTGATGGGCGAGGGAACTCATACCCTCCGTAGGTGCGTAGGAGAGTTTCAGGGGGCGCTGGCTGATGGCGGTCGGGGGCGGAAGCGCAGATCGTAGGGCCGAGGATCTTGCCGCCACGGGGGATGGGTCAGCCGGAGCCTGGGCTGCGGGCGCAGAAGGGGAGCGTCGCGTAGCAGCGCACCTGTCGGCCCTGCCGGAAACGTGGACCGTGCTTCACGACCGGCTCCTGTCGCCTGGCCTATCAGCGGTGAACCTCGACCATGTCGTGGTTGGCCCTAGCGGCGCCTACTTCATCGACGCCAAGAACTGGAAGGGCTCGATCACCGCGTGGGAGGGCAACCTCTACCAGCACACCGGCCCCCGTGGTTCACGCCAGAGCGTGAGTAAGCACCGAGAGATCGCGAAGGTGCACGGGATGGCTGCCTACATGGCGGCCGAAGCCGGCATGCCGGTGACTCCTGTCATCTGCCTGGCTGGGCAACACGAGGCAGAGTTCGGTGAGCCGCAGTTCATCCGCGGGGTGTGGGTCACGTCGGCCTCGGGCATTGTGGCCTGGCTCAGGTCGCAGACGCACAGACTC
Organism: Knoellia sp. LjRoot47; assembly: GCF_964253435.1. Lineage (NCBI taxonomy): Bacteria > Bacillati > Actinomycetota > Actinomycetes > Micrococcales > Intrasporangiaceae > Knoellia > Knoellia sp. LjRoot47. The sequence continues at coordinate 356,982 of NZ_CAXUQS020000002.1, read as the reverse complement.
GAACGCGAGGGCGTGGAGCGGGCGGCGGTGACGCTCATGACGAGCTTCCCCTCGACGACCACGGATAAGGACCTCCTCGCTGCCATCGGCGCCGCTTCCCAGGCTTCTGGAATCCGCCGTCGACACGGCCGGCACCCGAAGGCACGGGTACCCCGGCGCCCCGCTCAGGTGGCCCCTGTGGCGCCTCGTCGCCGTGGAGTGCTCGGCCGGATCGTGCGGACGCTCGCTGCTCTCGTTTTCATGGCTGGCGCCTTGGTCTTCGCGGCGAAGGTCATCCCCACGTTGATCCTGGGAGGAATCGCTGACGCCGTTTCAGCGAGTTCGCCGCCGCTGGCGACACCACGTGCCGCTACGCCGTCTCCAAGTGGAGCGAGACCCACTTCGACGCCCACACCCACCGTGAAGGGCTCCGCGGCCAAGCCGCGCGCCACCTCAGCACCGGTCGTACCCGCGAGCACGTGCTCTGGATTGACCGCGGCACAAGTGGGGGACATCGTGGGACGCACCGTCCATCCGGTCGCCACGCGAGCCGGATGCTCGTGGGGAACCCGCCTCGACGATCCGAGCACAGTCGTCCTCACCCTGCAGACACAGGCCGAGTACCGCCCGAGCGACTTCCAGTTCGTGTCTTCGGCCAGCCAGCGACGCGTCGTCTACGGCATGGCCTACGACAACACCTGGGATAGCGCAACCGCCCTTTGGGTCGCCACGGGGCAGCCGATCGTCGGCAAGCAGACCACGGTGACCGCACGCACGAACACGCATGTGGTGGTGTCGTCCAAAGACCTCAAGGTCACGGACGAGCGGGCCAGATGGATGGCACGCGCGATCGCCATGGGAGTCAACGCCACACCCTGACAGGACACTCCTCGGGCCTTCCGAAGGGCGTTCGTCGTTAGCGCCGGATACGCCTCACGAAGCGGCCTCGGCAATCTCCTGGGCGACGAGTTTGCCGTAGCCAGCACGCCACTGGTCGACCTGGACCACGAACCGTCCGACGCTGAAGATGGCGGTGTAGCCCGGCTCAGGCTTGTCCGCGCCGAAGCTGACCTCGTCGCGAATGGCAAACCCGCCGTCCCCGAAGGCCACGTCGTCCACCCCGAGCACTCGCGCAGGGAACGTCCTCGTCCCTGCGACGTACGCGTACCTGCCGGTGCAGCCTCCGAAGGTCGTGAGTGCCTGTGCCACACGGGCTTTGGCCGCCAAAGGATCCTTCATGGCGGTGACTGCGGCCGAAGCCGTGGCCGGCGCGTACATGTCCGTCCCGGAAACTCGGAAGGTCGCGAAGGCCGACTCGGGTGTCATGAGGCTCTCCTTCATGGAGCCGCAGGGCGGTCCGACCTTGAGCTGAGGGTCGAACGTGACCTCGCTCTTGGCCCTCGGTCTCGCAACCACACTCGCGAGCACGGCCCTGGCCCCGAGAGGACCTGATGCTGAGGCAAGATCGGCGACGCTCCGTGAGCCCTGCACCGTGTCCCGGACGCAGCTGGCCGCGGCCGATGTGGCGGTCGCCGGGTCCTTGGCAGCCAGCCAGCAGATGACTCCCACGTTGCCGACCCTGGCCACGACTGCCGACACGTGCCGCTCGGTGACGTCGGCCTTGGGCCGGACCTGCGTGTAGGCGAAAGCGGCGTCGACACCTGGGGTGGCCACGGTGCTGGGCATGACCGACCCGCCCGGATCCGTGCAACTGGTCGCCCACTTCTTCAGGCGAGCGTCCCACGTCTCCCGCTCTGCAGCCCCCTCGAGGACCGTCACGACCGAGTAGGCGCCACCGAGGGTGACCTTCGCCAGCTCCGAGGACGCCTTGGTGTCGCCGTTGGGGTTGGCGCTCGAACCGGTCAGCCACGTCGCATCAGCCGCCGCGGAGAGCTTCTCGCCGCACACGTCCCAGTCGAGCGCCTCGAGGCGCGGAGCACCCGGATAGACGTTCCCGGTCGCGCGCTGGCTCAACAGCGATACGGCCTTGCCCTGCTGGACCGAGAGGGCAAGCGGTGTCGCGGTCGGGCTCGCGGACCCCGTCGCGGACACCGTCGGGGACGAGCCCCTGCGCGCCGGAGCAGTGTCCTCCGGTGCGCATCCGGCGAGCAGGAGTGAGATGGACACGACGAGGATGGCAACGGCATACGAACGCTTCGATGTCATGTGAGCGAGTCTGGACAGGATCGCCCAACGCGCCGCCGAGTTGTCCACAGGGTCCTCAGCACTGTCGGTGGGCGCTGGCAGCATGTGCTCATGGAGATCTCGTCAGCACTCGCCCTGGGTCGCAGCCTGCTGCGCGACCACGGGCTCGAGCACTGGCGCGTCACGACCGACCGCGCCAAGACACGAGCCGGCGTATGCCGTTTCGGCGCCCGCACGATCTCCCTCAGCGACCCGTTGACCCGCCTTCACGACGAGTCCGAGGTCCGCGACACGCTCCTGCACGAGATCGCGCACGCGCTCGTCGGCCCCGCCCACGGTCACGACGACGTCTGGCGGAGCAAGGCCATCGAGATCGGGTGCAGTGGGCAGCGCACCGTCGACGCCAGCTCGCCGCACGTCGAGGGGCCTTGGCGCGGCGAGTGCCCCGCCGGGCACACCTATACCCGGCACCGTCGGCCGCGTCGGGTCCTGAGCTGCCTCACTTGCCACCCCGCGTTCGACGCCGGCTCGATCCTCACGTGGACCTATCAGGGTCGCCGGGTCGACATGGGCGAGGCGTACCGCCACGAGCTCGACGAGATCATCCGCCGGCACGGCGCATCCGTGACTCGACGCACCCTGACCACCAGCCCGGCCACGCCGACTCATGTCACCTTCCCGATCGGCGCCCAGGTCCGCATCGTCGCCGACGGGGCCATGCACGGCGCCATCGGTGAGGTCGAGGCGACCTTCTCGACCCGCAGCCAGGTCCGGGTCGGAGACGAGCTGTATGCCGTACCCAACGAACTCCTGCGGGTCGCTGAGCGCATCGCCAGCTGATGACGTTCAGCTCGCCGGAGCCTGCTGGCAGCGGTCGAAGCACGACGTGCCTTCGCCGGGCGGAGTCTTAGGGTGGGGAGGTGCATCCCTCTGCTGAACGTGCGTTGGACCTCATCTCCACACCTCGAACCCCGCCTCAGTTGCTCAAGTCCAGTCAGGCCGCGTGGAACGAGCACGGGTATCCGCTGACGTATGCGTGCTTCATGGCGCTCGTAGCGTTGACCGACAGGTTCGGCGAACCGGACGGCGACATGTCACAGGAGGTCGCGATCGCACGCCCGCCGTCCGAGGTCATTCTCTTGGCAGGTCGACGCCGCGGTGAGGAGTGCCTCGACATGCTCAACGACCTGTTCGTGCGCGTCCGCGAGGCCGACCGCGATCGGACCCAGGAGCTCGCACCGGGCCCGTCGCTGGAGGACCTGGACAAGAACTACAAGGGCAACGCCGCCTACCTCATGGCCTACATCGTGGGATCTGGCGTGGGAGCCTTGATCGAGGAAGGACAGGACGCCGACCGGGTCATCGATTCGGTCGCGGAGTTCTTGGAGCAGCTCTCGAGCTGACCCGGGGACAGGTGGGGTCAGATGAGGCCGGATCAGCCCGCCCGGGACTGCTCCGCGACCGTACGCACATCCTCCGGATCGGTCATCGCCCACCGCACCGTCGCCGTCGCAACGTCACCCAACGGCCGCGCCAGCACCATCTCGGTCACCGGCAGCCACGGCAGCCGCAGCGGACGTCGTGCCCACCGCGGAAGCAGCGCGACGGCACCTGCGGCCAGGGCGGCATACCCCGGCTTGGCAGCAAGGGGGAGTGGCGGGCGGAGCAGCAGGAAGCGGGCCGCGTCACGCGAGGCGGCCGTCGACTCCAGCTCGGGTCGATAGGCCTCGATCGTGGCGGCCAGCTCGGCCGTCGTGACCGGCGGGTCGAGCACGCCCAGCCGCCGAGCGACCACTGCCGTCTGCTCGACATAGCGGTCGGCCTCGGCGTCGGTGAGGGGCTCGGCGGCGTAGCGCTGGAACGACGCGAGGAAGCTGTCGACCTCGGTGACGTGCACCCAGAGCAGGAGGTGCGGGTCGCTCGCGGCATACGGACGACCGTCGGCAGCCTTGCCGCGCACCCGCTCATGGATCGCCCGCACCCGGTCGATCTGCGTCTCGGCGTGCTCGATCGTCCCGAAGGTCGTCGTCGCGAGGAACTCGCTCGTGCGCTGCAGGCGCCCCCACGGGTCGCCCTTGAAGCCCGAGTGTCCGGCGACGCCGGCCATGGCGAGCGGGTGCAGCGACTGGAGCAGGAGTGCCCGGATCCCACCGGGAAACATCGCGGCATCGGCGTGCACCCGCCAGATCGGGTCCTGCGGTGTGAACCAGCGCTCGCCCTCGGCGCCCCAGATCACCGCAGCCTTCGAGGCGGCGTCGTCGCCGGCGACGCGGGAGCGCAGGGCGCTCGCGAGCTGGCGTCGGGCACGGGTGTCCCAGCGGGCAGGGGCGGGTTCGGTCGGCACAGCGAGCTCCTCGTGGCAGGGGTCTTCGCACCCTAACGACGCGTCCTGACAGTCGGCTGGGGAGAGACGACCGCCGTCAGCCCTGAGGGACGATCCCATTCCGCCCCTGCCACGAGCCGTGCTCGGACAGCGGACGGAACCGCAGGGTGGTGAACTCGCTGTGGAAGTCCCGGCGCTCGCGCTCGACCATCGCCGCGGCGTGCCGCTGCGCGGCCGCAGCGGCACCCGCACCCGCACCCACACCGTGTCCCTCGACCATCTCGCGCATCTCCTGCACGGACCGCCACACCGAGAACGTGGAGAACGTGCGCGGCGGCCGCACCGCAGCGAGGGCCAACGAGACCCCGGGGGAGTCCCGCACCTGCTGCTCGACGGGCCGCCCCCACGCGAAGAAGCGACGCAGCTCGGGCAGCTTGAGGTGGGCCAGCGTGACCGCGACGACCGGTTCGTCCGGCTCCATCGAACCCACCCGAGGCGGCAGGCGATCCAGCCCGGACACCACACCCCAGCGCCGCACGAACTCGAGCCGCACGTGCCACCCGTCCGCGAGGTGGCGCCCGAACGGATCCCCTGCCAGGTAGGCGTCGAGCGCCGACTCCGACTCCCACCGCGCGAACACCGCGTGGCGACGCAGCTGAAGCCGTTCGAGCGACACCGCCGGCGCCCCGAGCCTCATGAGTGAGAGGTGCTCGACGTGCTCGAGGCCGTCGACTGACGTCATCTCGCGCGCACCACCCATCAACGCTCGGGCAGCGAGGAGCGGCGGCACGGTGGCGAGGTGGAAGCTGTGGATCCCCATGGTCCGCGTGACGCTACCGCTGCCGACCACCGAAATGACCCACCGCAAACCCCACCGTCTCGGTGCCCGTCACTAGCGTCGAGAGCACAGCCCATCGTCCACGGAAGGTTCCACCCATGAGCTCCCAGACCGACGCCGGTGCCCTGCTCACCCGCGCTCTCGACCAGACCGCGGGTCTGCTCGACGAGGTGAGCCCCGACCACTACGACAAGCCCTCGACCTGTCAGGACTGGACGGTGGGTGACCTCGTCAAGCACGTCGTCGCCTCGCCGCAGCGGTTCGCCGACATGGCTGCGGGCCAGGACGTCGACTGGGCCTCGACACCGGACATCGGGGACGACCCGGCGGCCGAGTTCCGGTCCTCCGCCGACGAGCTCGCCGCCAAGGTCACGTCGGGCGAGGCCGAGGCCATCTCGGGCGCCGCCCTGCCCGAGTACGCCGTCCACGGCTGGGACCTCGCCCACTCCATCCACAGTGACACCACGCTCGACGACGAGGTCGCCGAGCAGGCGCTGGCGTTCATGCGGGACAACCTCACCCCGGACAACCGCAAGGGCGTCTTCGGTCCCGAGGTCGAGGCGAGCGACGACGCCCCGATCCAGGACCGACTCGCCGCGTTCGCCGGCAGGACCGTGCCCGCGTCCTAGAGGGGCATCGAGAAGAACGTGCTGTTCGGGTCCTTCACGTAGGACCCGAACGGCGGACACTGCACGAACCCCGCCCGCCGGTAGAGCGAGCGCGCGGACGCGAAGAACTCCATGCTCCCCGTCTCGAGCGAGACTCGCGCGACACCCCGAGCGCGGGCATCGTCCAGCGCGTACCGCAGCAGCGACGCACCCACTCCGCGGCCACGCGACTCCGGTGAGGTCCGCATGCTCTTGAGCTCCTCGTGACCCACCTCGAGGGGAGCCAGGGCCACCGTCCCCACCAACCGCACACCGTCCCGAGCCACCCACATCCGCACACCGGGCCGACGCAGCCCGTCCACGTCGAGGGCGTGCCGACTCTCCGGGGGAGCGGTGGGCGCGAGGTCGTCGAGATGGTCCTGCAGGAAGCCGAGCAGCTCCGGGTCGGAGAGGTCGGCGGCAGCGATCGTCAGCACCCGACCATCCAACCGCCCGCACCCACGACGGCAGCGAGGGGGAGGGAGAGGGGAGGCGGCAGCACCGCCGCGAGCGGGCGGCATACGCTCGGTTCCGTGAACAACGACGTCACCCGCATCGACTACACCGGCACCGGCATCTCCGAGGACGAGGTCGCACCGACTCCCTGGCAGCAGGCCCAGATCTGGGTCGGTGAGGCGGTCGAGCGCTCGCGCGCCCAGGCCGACGTCCCCGAGCCGCACGCCCTCTCGGTCGCCACGGTCGACACCGAGGGCGCCCCCAACGTGCGCACCGTCCTCATGCGCTACTTCGACGAGCGCGGCCCCGGCTTCCTCACCAACACCGAGTCCGCGAAGGGACAGGAGCTCGCCGGCAACGACGCCATCGCCGCCTCGCTCACGTGGCCGGCGATGTTCCGGGCGATCCGGTTCCGCGGCCGCGCCGAGCTGCTCGACCGCACCGAGGTCGCCGACTACTTCGCCAGCCGCCCGTGGGCCTCGCGCATCTCCGCGTGGGCCTCGCGCCAGTCGCAACCGGCCGCCTCGCGCGCCGAGCTCGAGACGGCATACGAGTCGTATGCCGTCCGCTGGCCGGACCGGGGCAACGCGGACGACGTGCCCCTGCCGGACTTCTGGGGTGGCTACCGCGTCCGGTGCGACGAGGTCGAGTTCTGGGGCGGGCGGACCAACCGGCTGCACGACCGCCTCGTCTTCACCAGGACCGGCGACGGCGACCTCGACGACGCCGGCGCCTGGACCCTGAGCCGACGTCAACCCTGAGCCTTCGTCAGCCCCGACCGGCCGCGGATACAGTGGCCGCGACCTCCACCACGAAGGAAGTGACACCGCAATGACGCCCGACAACGGCACCACCCCCGCCGCCACGACCGAGCAGCACATCGAGACGACCGAGCGCTATGCGGCGCACAACTACCACCCGCTCCCGGTCGTGCTCGCCAGCGGCGAGGGCGCTTGGGTCACCGACGTCGACGGCAAGCGCTACCTCGACTGCCTCGCGGGCTACTCCGCCCTCAACTTCGGCCACTCGCACCCGCAGCTCGTCGAGCGCGCCCGCGAGCAGGTCGGCACCCTGACGCTCACGAGCCGCGCCTTCTTCAACGACCAGCTCGGCCCTTTCGCCAAGGCCCTCGCCGAGCTCACCGCCAAGGACATGGTGCTGCCGATGAACTCCGGCGCCGAGGCCGTCGAGACCGCGATCAAGGTGAGCCGTCGCTGGGGCTACGAGGTCAAGGGCGTGCCCGAGGACCAGGCCAACATCATCGTCATGGAGGGCAACTTCCACGGTCGCACGACGACGATCATCAGCTTCAGCGACGACAAGGTCGCCCACGACAACTACGGCCCCTACACGCCGGGCTTCCGCGCGGTCCGCTACGGCGACATCGAGTCGGTCCGCTCGGCCATCGACGAGTTCACCGTCGCGGTGCTCTTCGAGCCGATCCAGGGCGAGGGCGGCGTCGTCGTCCCGCCGGAGGGCTTCCTGCGCGACCTGCGCGTCCTGTGCTCCGAGGAGAACGTCCTCATGGTCGCCGACGAGATCCAGTCCGGTCTCGCGCGCACCGGCACGACCTTCGCGTGCGACCTCGAGGAGGTCGTGCCCGACATGTACATCCTCGGCAAGGCGCTCGGCGGCGGCCTCTATCCCGTCTCCGCCGTCGCGGCCAACACCGACGTCCTCGGCGTCATCACGCCCGGCTCGCACGGCTCGACCTTCGGCGGGAACCCGCTCGCTGCCGCGATCGGGCACGAGGTATGCCGTCTGCTCGCCACCGGCGAGTACCAGGACCGCGCGCGTCGCCTCGGTGAGCGCCTGCTCGCCGGCCTGCAGCCGCTCGTGGGCCACGGTCTGGACGAGGTGCGCGTCCGCGGTCTCTGGGCCGGCCTCGACGTCACGCCCGGCGGTCCGTCCGGTCGCGAGCTGTGCGAGCGCCTCATGGAGCGCGGCATCCTCGCCAAGGACACGCACGGCATGACGATCCGTCTCGCGCCGCCGCTCGTCATCACCGAGGACGAGGTCGACCAGCTCGTGGCCGCGGTCAAGGACTCGCTCGAGGCCTGACCTGAGGCTCGACACGTCGCGCCATGAGAACGGCGCCGCACCACCTCGTGGTGGCGCGGCGCCGTTCTGCTGGCGGCGGTCTCGACTGGCGAGCTGTGGGTGCCTCACCGGGTCAGGGACGCGACGTGGTCAGCGGATGAGCGGGAACATCCGCGTGGGCCCCAGATGCGGGGTTCCGCTGTGCGAGAACGACGTCGGGGACGGTGACGCGCTGAAGCAGGGGTCGTCGACAGTGGCCGGGACGGCGAGGCTGTAGCCGGGAGTGGACAGGACGACGGTGGCGTCGACCGACGCCGGGGTCGACGGTCCGGACGATGCCGGGGGAGCGGCGACCTGCGACAGGCGCAGCACCGCGGATCGCGTGCCGGCGGGCCGGGTCAGCTCGGCGACGTTGGGAGCCCCGGGACCGATGCACGCGGCATACGTGAGAACCCACCCGCTCGAGGTGAGCGAGTCCACGAGCGCGGGAAGCCCGCCGGGGGCGGCCACCCCCGAGACAGAACCGCCGGCCGCGTCGCGGGCCTCGGACTCGCCGCGCGAGCCGGGCGTGCCCACCTTCAGTCCGAGCGAGGCCAGGCCCGGGTCACCCTCGATGACCTTGACGTCGGCAGCCATGTCGCTCGTGTCCTCGTCGGGCCAGACAGGAGGCTTCACTCGCTCGCCGGTCAGAGCCGCGGGACTGGACACGACGGGGGGCGCCGCGGTGTCGGTGGGGGACGCGGTGGGTGCGGCGCCGGTGAACAGGCAGGTGGTTGCCGGGTCGAGCGAGGGGGACGGCGCGGGAGCCCGCTCGAGGTGGTGGGGGACCACCGCCTCGAGGCCGACCTGCGTGCGGTCGGAGGCGCCCGGAACCGGCGAGCCGGAGGCCGAGGGAGTGGTGTCGGGCAGGGCCGTCGACGCCCGGAGCAGGGCCGTGATGGCGTCGTCACCCGTGCCGCGGACGAGCTGGGCACTCGCAGCCCCGGGGAAGCCCTGCTCGTCAGGTGCGCACTCCGCCTGGACGAGGTTCCACCCGGCGCCGGTCGCCGCCCTGACCTCGGTGGCGACGGCAGCCCGAGGTGCGCTGGTCGTGACGTAGGCGCGACCGGCGACGGAGCGGCTCACTGCGGGCGCCGGACCGTTCGGTCCGACGGTGGTGGCCTTCGCAGCCGCGATCCACGGGTCGGACCACGCAGCCTGAGCGCGGGTGAGGTCCGTGGCGTCGGGGAAGGTGCGTCCGTCCTTCTCCGTCTGGCAGCCGGCCAGCGTCACGACGGCGAGGATGCCCGCCAGGCCGAGCCCGATCGCGTTCGCCCCCCGCATCCCCGCACGCTGCATGCCCACACCTTGCCACGCGCTCACTCGGGCGGCAGGATCGCCACGAGCGGCTTGTCCCAGCCCATCGAGCCGCCGAGGTCGCGGTTGACGAAGTCCTCGCGGGTCGTCGTGCGAGTCTCGCCCGACTCTGGCTCGTAGACGCGCAGGTTGCCGTCCTCGGTGCCGGTGACGAGCACGATGTGGGAGCCGGCGTTGTCCGTGCCGTCGACGTCGTAGGTGTAGACGGGCACCGCCTGGCCGTTGTCGACGGCTCGGGCGATCCGGTCGTAGGCGTCGCCGGGGTCACCGGGGTCGACGTAACGGGTCTCGTAGTCCCCGCCCGTCCCGGAGCCGCCGTCCCCGGACATCTGGCGTGCGGCCGAGCCGGGGCTCGTGCCGGCAGCCTCGGGCCACCAGCCGTTGAACTTGCCGTCGTGCGTCGTGAGGCCGTTGGTCTGGTGGTGCAGGTCGATGGCGTCGTGCTGGAACCGGTTGTGCATCGCGATCTGCTCGGGTGTGGCCCCCGGGCCCAGGGGGTTGCGGTCGTTGGGGACCGGCCCGGGGTCCGGGACCTGCTGACCGGTCCGGGGGTCGTAGCCGGTGAGGACGCGCATGGCGTAGAGCGGGTCGTTGAGCATCGAGGCGAGCAGCAGGCTCGAGGAGCCGCAGGTCGTGCCGTCCGGCTGCCGGAGGATGCCGGGGTGGGTCGTCGGGTCGAGGGCTCGTCGCTGCGCCGGTGACAGCTGCCCCAGCTTCGTCGAGTAGTTGAGCAAGGTGGCCCCCGTGGCCCCGGCCGCGATGGCCGCGAGGAGCCAGCCCCGCGCGGTGTCGTCGGGTGCGGCGGCGAGCAGGCGCTGAGCCTCTGCCCGCTCGGCCGGTGTCATGGCGGCCATCGCGTCGTTGGCGCGGGCGACGGTGTTGCCGCGCAGTGGTCCGGAGTCGTTGCCGTCGCCGCCACCGACGAAGAGGTTGACGCCGCTCACGGGGTCGACGCCCTCGGGGAGCTCGTGGGGCAGCTCGAGCTCGTCGACGGCGTTGCGGATGAGCCGAGCCGCCGTGGTGATCGCCGAGTCGGCGTCCTGGTAGGCGCCGAGAAGCTCCTGTGCCCCGTGGAGGACTGCTTGGAGGATGCCCGCGATCTTGTCCTTGAGCGCGAACGGGTTGAGGTCGCCCCACGAGATCGACCGGTGCTCGTCGAGCTCGACCCAGGCGTCGGCGTGCCTCGTCCGGGCCGACTCCATGTCGGTGCTCAGCGTTCCGAGCGCGCTGTCGATCGCGCGGGTGGCGGGCTCGACGGAGTCCATCCGGTCCACGAGAGCGGTGAGCGAGGCGCGGTAGCCGTCGCCGGCGTCGCCCTCCCAGACCGTGGTCGTCGTCTTGTCGTGCGTGCGGGTGACGTCGGTGCAGGCGCCGTTCCACGTCCGCCCGAGACGGCGCCACGCCGAGGCGGCGTCGTCGATGTCCGTGGGCGCGGGCCCCGGTGCCTCCGTCGCGATGGTGACCAGGTCCCCGACGAGGTTGACGATCGTCTGGGCCGCGTCCCACGGCGGCCACAGGTCGACGTCCTGCAGGTTGGCGATGACCCCCTGCAGCTTGTCGATGACGTCGGTGATGCTCATGGCTGCGGGGGAGTGAGGGAGGTGAACGCACCGGCGGAGGCGTGGTCGGTCCGTTCGTAGGTCGTGAGGCACGACTCGACGTTGGTGTCGAAGGACTCGAGGACGCGCGAGGTCGTCGTCGTGACCCCGCGAACCCGCCCCACGGCATACGCGAGGTCGTCCGCGAGGTCGCCCATGGAGGAGCCCTGGGCGTTCGAGAGGTCCGTCGTCGTGTTCCCCAGGTCCGTGCGTGCCTCGGCGGCCCCCAGAGTCCAGGCAGTGCGTACCTCTCCGGGTTGGATCCGGAGCGTCATGGGACCAGCGTAGGAGCGTCGGGCCGTGCCGGGAATGGGGAGGACTCCCCGTGCGGTCGGGCCGAGACGGTCAGGCCGAGACGGTTAGGCCGAGACGGTCACGCCGCCGGCTTCACCACGGTGCCAGCGGACGAGGTGGGCGAGCGAGCGCCGCATGTCGCCCGGCAGGAAGGTGGCGCCGACGCGCTCGGCCATGTCCGAGTCGGCTCCTGCGCCGCCGATGGCAAGCGGGTAGTGCCGCGCCAGCGTGCGCAGCGCGCCGGCGTGCGCCTCGAACACGCGCGGACGGGTCGCCGCGACGACGACACCTGATGCCCCGATGGCCCGGCACACGTTGGCCAGACCCGGCAGCGGCGTGTCGGAGCCGAGGAACCGCGACGGCACACCGGATCGCACCAGGAGGACGTGGAAGCACAGCAGGCCGAGGTCATGACGCTCACCGGGCGGGCAGGCCAGGACAACGGGGTCCACCGCGGTGGACGGAGCGTCCGGGTCGCTGACCGCTGCCGCCGTGAGCCACGACCGGGTCACCTGGCTGGCGAAGTGCTCGGAGGCGACCGAGCAGTCGCCGCGCTCCCATGCCTGACCGACAGCGTTGAGGAAGGGCAGCACGACGTCGGTGATCGTGGCGTTCACGCCGTGACTGCGGGCCTCGTCACGAAGCAGCGCGCGCAGCGTGCGCTCGTCCATGGCGCGTGCGGCGACGAGCATCGCGTCGACCGGCATCGTCGCTGCTGGGGTGGTGGTCACCTCCGAAGTGTAGGGGGTCCAGCGCCCGGACCTGCAGATATGTCATCAGACGGGTACGTCGTGCGGGTCTCGACCGGGTGACGGGTGGCAGGCTGCTCACATGGACATGTCGTCGGATCGCACACGTCAGGTCGTCGTGACCCTCTCCGAGATCTTCTGCGTGCTCGGAACGCTCGTCGGCGTCGGGGTCATCGGTACCCGCGTGGAGGAGTCGTCCGGCGGCTCGCTCTCGGCGGACGCCACCCTGCTCGCTCCGGCCGGGCCGGCGTTCTCGATCTGGTCGGTGATCTACATCGGGCTTGCCGCCTACACCGTGTGGCAGTGGCTGCCCGGGCCGGGACGCAGCGAGCTCGCGCGCCGGACGGGGTGGATGGTCGCCGGCTCGATGGTCCTCAACGCCGTCTGGCTGCTCGTGACGCAGCAGGGGTGGATCTGGGTGAGCGTGCTCGTCATCCTCGCGCTGCTGCTCGTCCTCGCCCGGCTCGCGCTCGAGCTCGCCTCCGCCGGCGACCATGCCGCCGGTCCCGCGGGGACGTGGCTCGTGCGGATCACGGCCGGGCTCTATCTCGGCTGGGTCGCCGTCGCGACGTTCGCCAACGTCGCTGCGGCGCTCGGCAACAGCGGGGTCAACGTCACGCGTGGGGGTGCCGTCGTCGCCGCCGTGCTGGCGCTCGCTCTCGTGACGTCCGTCGCAGTGGCCCTGATGCGCGCCGAGCCCACCCGGTGGGGCGTGGCCGCCTCCGCGGTCTGGGGCCTGTCATGGCTGGCCTTCGGGCGGTTTTCCGACGAGCCGCAGTCGTCCGTCGTCGGCGCGTTCGCCCTCGTTGCTGCTGCCGCGGTCGCGATCTCCGCGGTGGCTCTCACCGTCGGTCGGCGCTCGAGCCCTGTCCGGCCCGAGGCGGTCTGACGTCCCTCAGGCGTCGTCTCTCAGGCGTCGTCCCTCAGGCGTCGTCCCACGCGGCGGCGCTGATCCGCCACGCTCCACCGGTGCGCACGAGCTGGATCGACTTGCCGCCGCGACCCGTGAAGGCTTCGCCGTCCTGCACGCCCTCCTTGGCGTACTCCCCGAACCAGTGGGCGACGTCGCCGAAGATCTCGACGCGGCCCGGCCTCGCCCACTCGCGGAACGACTCGAGGGTCCCGCCCTCGGCGAGGAGGGCACGACGGGGCTCGATGAACTCGCCGACGTCGAAGGAGCGGACCGAGTCCCCCTGTGCCGCAACGATCCTGGCCCCGGGAAGGAACAGCTCGGCCAGGCGGTCCATCCGCTCGTCGAGGCCGGTTCCGGTCGAGAACGCTGCGAAGAACTCGTCGACGATGCCATCGATCGCGCGAACGTCGGCGGCTCGCGTGCTGTCGGCGGACCCGGCGCGGGCCGCGTTCGTCGCGATCGCGTCGGCCATCTCGACCCGTCGCCCACGGGGAAGGTCGTGTCCCATCTCGGGGAAGACGAGGAGGCGTGAGCCCGGGATCGCCCGCGCCGTCGCCACCCCACCGCTAGGCAGGACCAGCCTGTCGCGCAGGCCGTGGATGACGAGCGTCGGCGCCGTGATCCGCCGCAGCCGCGGCGTGCGGTCCGGGGAGGCGTTGATCGCGTTGAGCTGACGGTCGCGGCTCACCGACGTCACCGCGCCGCGCTCCACGTGCGCCTGCGCCATGAGACGCATCTCGTCGGCGTCGAAGTCGTGCCCGGCGATGACCCGGAACGCCTCGACGCTGGCAGCCACGGCCTCGTCACGGGTGCGTGGCGGGTTCGCGCGGATCTGGCGCAGCAGCGCGGGAAGCAGCTTGGCCGACGTCCGTCCGTAGCGCCGGTGACCGGTGTTGGACATGATCGAGCAGAGCGATCGCACCATCTCGGGTCGGGTGACGGTGAGCTCCTGGGCGATCATCCCGCCCATCGACGCGCCGACGACGTGCGCCGACGCGATGCCGAGGTGCTCGAGGAGGCCCGCTGCATCGGCGGCGAGGTCGCCCAGGGTGTAGTCCGAGCGGGCCAGCCGTCGGGCGGCGAGCCCGCGGGCGATGTCGCCACGCGTCGGGGCGGGGGCATCCGTGAAGGAGGACAGACCCTGGTCGCGGTTGTCGTAGCGAACCACCCGGAAGCCGCGCTCGACGAGCAGGTCCACGAGATCCTGCGGCCATGCGACCAGCTGGGCGCCCATACCCATGATGAGGAGCATCGGCTCGCCGTCGTCGGGACCGTCGACGACGTACTCGATCCGGACGTCGCCGATCTGCGCTGAGGTCATGCCTGCAATCCAACCAAACCCGCGACGTAGGCTGTCCGCCGTGCTCCTCCTGCTCACCCAGGTGCTCGTCGCCGCCGCGGCGCTCCTCACCCTCATGGCCCTGGCCTACACGCTGTTCGACCGGCTCATCGACAACTGGCTGCTCGGCCTCGTCGCCCTCGTCGAGCTCGGGGTCATCGTCCAGCTCGTCGCCGGGCTGGCGGGCATCGGAAGCCTCGACGGGCACCGGGCGACGTTCGCGGCATACATCGTCACGCTGCCGTTCGTCCTCGGCATCACGACCTGGGGCGCGATCAAGGACAAGACGCGCTGGGCGATGGCCTCGGTCGCCGTCGGCGCGTTCGCCGTCATCGTCATGACCCTCCGCCTCCAGCAGATCTGGGACATCTATGCCTGACGCCTCCGACCTCGGTACCGACGACGCCGACGCCACTGCGCCCACGCACTCGGGCCGAGGTCCGGGACGCATCCTCGTCGTGGTCTACGGCGTCCTCGCGCTCGCGGCGACGGGGCGCTCGATCCTGCAGATCCTCGAGTACTTCAGCCGCGCGCCGCTGGCCTACCTGCTCTCGGCGCTGGCAGCCGTGATCTACATCGTGGCGACCGTCGGGATGGCCCGCGGTGACCGCGCATCGACGCGAGTGGCGCTGCTGGCGTGCACCGTCGAGCTCGTCGGGGTGCTCGTCGTCGGGGCCCTCTCGTATGCCGTCCCGAGCGCCTTCCCGGACAAGACGGTCTGGTCGCACTTCGGCTCGGGCTACGGCTACGTGCCGCTCGTGCTGCCGGTGCTCGGCATCTGGTGGCTCACCAAGGTGCGCCACGCAGGCCTGCGTGCGGGCCCCGACGGGACCCGCACGGACGCCTGAGCCTCAGTGGTTCGAGGACGTCGCCCAGAGGTTGATGCCCGCGTCGACGGCGTGCTTGTCGATCTTCGCGAGCTCATCATCACTGAAGCCGAGGTTCTTGACCGCGAGCAGGTTGTCGTCGAGCTGCTCGACGCTGGAGGCGCCGACGAGCACCGACGTCACCCGGTCGTCGCGCAGCAGCCAGGCGAGTGCCATCTGGGCGAGCGTCTGGCCGCGCTTCTTGGCCATCGTGTTGAGCGCGCGGACGTGCTTGAGCGACTCCTCGGTGAGCAGGTCGGGCGACAGGCTCTTGCCCTGCGAGGCGCGTGACCCCTCGGGGACGCCCTTGAGGTACTTGCTCGTGAGCATCCCCTGCGCCAGCGGCGAGAACGCGATGCACCCGACGCCGGTCTCCTCCAGGACGTCGAGGAGGCCTGCGCCGCCGCCGGAGGCAGTTGCAGACTCGACCCAACGGTTGAGCATCGAGTAGGACGGCTGGTGGATGAGCAGGGGAGTGCCGAGCTCGCGCAGGATCTCGACGGCCTCGCGGGTGCGGGGGCCGGAGTAGGACGAGATGCCGACGTAGAGCGCCTTGCCCTGTCGCACAAGGGAGTCCAGCGCGCCCATCGTCTCCTCGAGCGGGGTCGTCTCGTCGAAGCGGTGGCTGTAGAAGATGTCGACGTAGTCGAGCCCCATCCGCTTCAGCGACTGGTCGGCGCTCGCGAGGATGTACTTGCGGCCGCCCCCGCCCTGTCCGTAGGGGCCGGGCCACATGTCGTAACCGGCTTTGCTGCTGATGACGAGCTCGTCGCGGTACGGCCTGAAGTCGCGGGCGAAGAGGGTCCCGAAGTTGCGCTCGGCGCTGCCGTAGGGAGGCCCGTAGTTGTTCGCGAGGTCGAAGTGGGTGATGCCCCGGTCGAACGCGCGACGCAGGATCGCCTGCTGACGCTCGAGCGGGACGTCGTCACCGAAGTTGTGCCACAGGCCCAGCGAGATGGCCGGCAGGTCGAGACCCGACCGCCCGACCCGGCGGAACGGCATACCAGCGCGGTAGCGGCCAGCGGCCGCCTTGTACTCGTCGACGTGGAAGGTCATGCGTCCATTCTGCCCGCGCCCAGCGTCACCACGGGATGGTCCACCTTCCGAGACGCCGATGTCGTATGCCGGTCACGCGCGGCTACCGTGGGGACCAGGTCATGAGTGCCAGCGACAAGCCCCGGCTCGCTGGCCGGCAACCCTCCAACCGCGGTGGGGTGCCCCGGGTGAAGACCGGGCGCGACGTCGACCGACGTCCCGCAAGCACGGCACACACAAGGAGCAAGGCCATGGCCGACGACCCCACTTCCGGCACCCCGAACTGGTCCTTCGAGACCCGTCAGATCCATGCCGGGCAGGAGCCCGACCCGACGACAGGTGCACGCGCACTGCCGATCTACCAGACGACCTCCTACGTCTTCAAGGACACCGAGCACGCGGCAAACCTGTTCGCGCTCAAGGAGTTCGGCAACATCTACACGCGCATCATGAACCCGACGCAGGACGCCGTCGAGCAGCGCATCGCCTCGCTCGAAGGTGGCGTCGGTGCCCTCCTCGTCGCGTCCGGGCAGGCCGCCGAGACCCTCGCGATCCTCAACGTCGCCGAGGCCGGCGACCACGTCGTCGCGTCGCCGTCGCTCTATGGCGGCACGTTCAACCTGCTCAAGCACACGCTGCCGAAGTTCGGCATCCAGGTGACCTTCGTCGACGACCCGGCTGACCCGGAGTCGTGGCGAGCAGCGGTGCAGGACAACACGAAGCTGTTCTTCGGCGAGACCATCTCGAACCCCAAGATCGAGATCCTCGACATCGAGGCCGTGGCCGCGGTGGCCCACGAGGCAGGTGTCCCGCTCATCGTCGACAACACCGTCGCGACGCCCTACGTCCTGCGCCCGCTCGAGCACGGCGCCGACATCGTCGTGCACTCGGCGACGAAGTACCTCGGCGGCCACGGCACGACCATCGCCGGCGTCATCGTCGACGGTGGCACGTTCGACTTCGGCAAGGACCCCAAGAGGTTCCCGAACTTCAACACGCCCGAGGAGAGCTACCACGGGCTGGTCTTCGCGCGTGACCTCGGCGTCGGCGGTGCTCTCGGCGCCAACCTCGCCTACATCCTCAAGGCGCGGGTCCAGCTGCTGCGCGACCTCGGTCCGGCTGTGGCGCCGTTCAACGCGTTCCTCATCGCGCAGGGCATCGAGACGCTCAGCCTCCGCATCGACCGGCACCTCGAGAACACCCGCAAGGTCGCGGAGTTCCTCCGGGGCCACGAGCAGGTCGAGTCGGTGCGCTGGGCCTCGCTGCCGGGCGACGACTACTACGAGCTCGCGCAGAAGTACACGCCCAAGGGCTCCGGCGCCGTCCTCGCGTTCGAGATCGCCGGCGGAGTCGAGGCCGGTCGGACGTTCGTCGAGTCGCTGCGGCTGCACTCGCACGTCGCCAACCTCGGCGACGTCCGTTCGCTGGCGATCCACCCGGCGACGACGACCCACTCGCAGGGACCCGACTCGGACCGGCTGGCCGCGGGCGTGACGCCCGGGCTCGTGCGCCTCGCAGTCGGCATCGAGCACATCGACGACATCCTCGCCGACCTCGAGCAGGGCTTCACCGCGGCGAAGGGCGCCTGAGCACCCCGACTTCTTGCCCGGATGCGCCAGCGAGCCTGTCGCATCCGGGCAAGAAGTCGTTGGGCCTGAGCGAGGGCCCGGGGGCTGTGGACAACTCGACGGCCGTGCCCGCGGTTCGCCCTAGCGTCGTCGCCATGACGACGATGCGCATCGAGGCGGAGTGGATCGCCCAGCTCGGGGTCTCGCTCGGCGACATCAGCGCGCAGCTGGCGCAGGCGGGCGACGGCGGTGAGGACGCAGCCGCGTTCGGTCCCGGCGACGCGGCGGCGGCCTTCGACCACCTCATGGCGGGGTGGCGCCGTCAGCGGCTCGCCCTCGTCGAGCAGCTGGCCGACCTCTCCGACAGGGCTTCGGTTGCCGGAGCCGCCTTCGTCGAGACCGAGGAGAGGGTCGGCCGGTCCCTCGCCGGGGGGTCCCAGTGACCCGGGCGCTGCTCCCGCTCAGCGGCCATCCCGAACGGCTGCGCCTGCTTGCAGAGGCCCTCACGGGTGGCGCCACCCGGCTGTCGGCCGTCAACACCGTGCTGCTCGGCCTACGCGCCGGCGTGCGCTGGGACAGTCCGTCGGGGCACGCGTTCGAGGCGGCCGTCCAGGCGCCACCACCCGTGATCGCCGCCGTCATCGAGAGGTATGCCGGTGCGTCCCGGGCGCTGCGCACCCTCGCCGACTCGCTCGAGGCAGCCCAGCACGAGGTGGCCCGGGCGATGATCGCGCACGACGAGGCGTGGCACCGGCACGACGCCTTCATGAGCCGGCGTGGGTTCGCCGTCGACCCGGTCGAGCAACAGGATCTCGAGCGCGCCATGAACGCCGAGATCGCCCTCATCGATGACGCCGAGCGGCGCCATGCCCGAGCCGTCGAGCTCCACCGCGAGGCGGACCGTTCGTGCACCCGAGCGCTGCGGGCCCTGGCGCGGGACGGGATCGAGGACACCACGGCATACAGGGCGGTCGTCGGGGCGGGGACGGTGTCCAAGCCGGTCGCCATGCTCGGCGGGATGCTGCCGGGCCGGCTCAAGCTCATCGGCGTCGCCGGCGCCGCCACGGGCACACTCAGCGAGGTGGGTCTCCTCGTCTTCTACGACGAGGGCTCGTGGAAGCAGGTGGGCACGAACGCGCTCGTCGCCGTCGGGACGGCCGCGGGCTCGGTCATGGCCGCCGGCTCCGCGGTGGGCGTCAGGGTCGCCGTCGAGCGCGGACAGCGGGTCTTCACCAAGGTGACCCACCCGTCGACCGGGTCCCGGCTCGGCGCGGGCGCGCGGACCACGTTCGACGACTGGGTGCGCGGGTGGCGGGTCAAGGCCGGGTTGCCGGTGGCACCCGCTCAGGTCCGGATCCCACCGCGGCCCCTTCCTGCCGCGACGTCCATGACCGGCAAGGCTGTCAACGCGGCCACGCGGGCCGTCGACAACGCCGTCCTCGACGGCTGGCGGGTCGCCACAGCGGGCGGTCCACAGGCCCAGCGGATGTTTGTCGCCGGCATGACGCTCAAGCACGCCCCCACCGTCGCCGCGAAGGTCGACAGGGTCCACGACGGCCGGGTGGAGCGGCAGGAGCAGGCGGCCTGTCGCGAGCGTGAGAGAGGCGAGGTGCCCGTGGAGCTCAGGGTGCAGTGACCTCGAGGACCCCGTGGGCCCCGCGTTCGGCGTCGACCATGAGGTGCGAGACGAACGGGTAGTGCCCTGGTTCGGGCAGGGCCAGCTCGACGAACCCGCCCTGGGCGGGGTGCAGCCCGAGCGACTGGGCTCCGCCCACGCTGCCCGGGGATCCGGGCCTCAGCGAGAACGCACCCTCGGCGAAGACTGTGTCGAACTGCCCTCCGACGACGTGGAAGGACGACGCCCGGTTCGGGCCGGCGTCGAGCACCCAGAGCCGCACCCGCTCCCCGACGCCCGCGCGAAGCGGGTCGTGGTCGTACTGGTTGGCGAACCCGTTGAAGACGACGGCGTCCGGACGCTCCGCGTTGACCTTGTCGGCATCCGCGGAGGGCAGGCCCGGATAGAGCTCGGACTGCACGAGGAGGTACTCCCGGTCGACCGGCGCGAGTCCGGGCGGGTCGATGACCACGGCACCGAACATGCCACTCGCGATGTGCAGCGACATCGGCATGGTGCTGCAGTGGTACATCCACACGCCGGCCCGCGTGGCGGTGAACGAGAAGGTGTGGCTCGACCCGGGCGCGATGGTGCGCATCGCGCCGTCGGGCGCCAGCGACCCCGCGTGGAAGTCGACCGAGTGACCGATCGTGGCCTCGTTGTGCAGCGTGATGACGAACCGGTCACCGACCCGGCCTCGGAGCACCGGACCGGGCGTCGTGCCGTTGAACGTCCAGAGCCGCTGTCGCACACCGACGCCCACCTCGCGCTCGACCTCGCGCACGGTGAGCTCCACGTGGTGGGTCCGGCTCGGCGACGCCGGTGGGAGGGCCGCGTCGCGTGCTCGGAAGCCGGGCAGGGGAGCGGCCATGAAGTCGAACCGCGGTGCGGGTGAGGCGTTCTGCCGCGGCGCAGCGTCGCTGTCGTTCTCCTGGGTCGAGTGTCCAGTGGCCGCATGCTCCACCGAGTCGGACCGGGTGGCCGCGTCGAGGCCGGTCACCTCGACGGCGAACAGCATGCCCATCTGCCGGTGGCCGGCGATGGTGCACCAGCCGTCGAGACCCCTGCCCACCACCGGGACCTCCAGCCTTCCGCTCGACCCGGGCGCGATGCGTCCGCTGCGCTCGCCGCTCTCCAGGGCGAGGTCGTGCACGTCCTCGTCTGCGTTCGCGAGCTCGACGACGAGCCGGTTGCCGGCCGGGACCGCGACCCGGTCGGGGTGGAACCGCATCCCGCGGGCCTCCACCCGCACCGTGGTCGTCGCCCCGGTGGCACTGATGCCCCCCGCCGCCGAGCGTCCGACGCCGCCCAGGGCGCTCGGGTCGGCGGCGGCGCCCGCGGCCACGGCGAGGACGACCGCTGCGAGTCCGAGCGCTCCCATGCCCGTATGCCGTCCGCGTACCACCGCTCCCGGCTCCGGCACGTGGCGGGCCGGGTGGGTCGGCACGGGGCCGATCGGACGCTGCGAGCGACGCAGGGCCCCGCCGAGGAGTGGCACGAAGGACGCCATCGCGCCCAGCACGAGCATCGAGACGAGGACCCTGACGAGGCTCGGGGAGGGCAGGAGGCAGACGAGGAGACCGGTGTTGGCGACGACGACACGCAGCGCGGCACCTCGCTCGAGGGTGGCGTTGAGCTCGCGCACGCGCGCCGGCCCGCCGCCGAGGACCACGGGCACGAGGTGGGTGAGGGCCCCGAGGAGGACCTGTGCCGCGAAGCCGACGGCAAGTGGCACCGCGACCCGGTTCCCGCTCTCGCCGGCGGCTGCCCAGTCGGGAGCAGTGGCGAGCAGCATCGCGAACCACGCGACCGAGACGACGAACCAGCCGGTCGCCGCGAGCACGGACCACGCGGCATACGACTGCGGTGGCTTGGTGCGGGCAGCGACGAGGAGCGGACTGAGGGACCAGAGGGCTCCGCAGAGGTAGGTGACCACGCCCAGCGCGGCGAGGGTGAGCGCCCCCGCGGCAGCTGCCGCGCCCACCACCGAGAGGCCGAGGACGAGTACGGGGAGCGAGCGCCGGGTGGAGCGCTCGGCACCGTCGGGGATGCGGGTCCGCAGGATGGTGGGCCACAGGGTCAGGACCGTGCCGATGACGGTGAGCCCCACCCAGCCGAGCACGTTGACGGTGAGGTGCGCGACGAGCAGGCGGCCGTGGACAGGATCGGCTGGCTCTCGTGCCAGGAGAGTCCCGAGGATGGCTCCGACCGGGAGCATGAGCGCGGCACCCACGTAGTGGTGGATCGTCGTGCCGAAGCGTCCGGGCAGGGCGCGTCTCATGAGGCGAAGTAGCGAGATGCCGTGTGCTGCAGCCGATGCGCCGACGACCAAGGCGCCGAACAGGGCGAGCTGCCACACCTGGCCGACGACACCGGCGACCACCGTGGCGACACCGATGTTGAGCGAAAGCAGGCGCACAGCTTCCCAGCGTCTCCTCGACGGTGCCGCGCGCAGGAGGGCGCGGGCGAAGTGGGTGCTCCACACGAGGATCGCGTTCGTCACGGCACCGAGCAGCAGCAGGTGGACCATGAGCCAGCGGGCCTCGGGCAGGAAGGGGTGGGTCAGGGTGGTGGCGAGGAGGGCGAGCAGCCACAGGACGACGCCACTGTTGGCGGCCACGTGCCACCTCACGCGGGACTTCATCCGGCTCGCCGCCCGGCCGTCGTCGCGGACCGGGCGAGCACCGCGACGAGGAGGAGCACCGCGGCGACGTTGAGTGCACCGCCCAGCTGCCGAGCCGGCTCCCACCCACGCAGGTCACCGACCGCGACGCGCAGCAGCAACGAACCGTGGAGGAGCACGGCCGGCGCCCACAGAGCCGACCGGTAGGGCAGTCGCACCCGGAGCACGGCCGGGAGGATGACCGGGGCGTGGGCCATGATCATCGACAGCGTGAAGCCGAGGAAGACGCAGTGGACCACCGCGTCGTAGGTGGCTCCGTCGAGGACCGGGCTGCCGAGGAGCCAGAGCAGGGCTGCCACGGCGAGCCAGGCGTAGCCGGCGAGGAGGCAGGCGGCGGCGAACCGGGGCAGACCGGTGTCGTGGACAGTCCGTCTCGCGACGTCGTGTCCGGCGAGCCAGACCACGAGTCCGGCGAGAACGAGGCCGAACAGGGCCTGGCCGGCCTCGGGCCAGAGCAGCGACGCCACCGCCGCCCCACAGAGCCCGAAGGCGCCAAGGACGACCGGGCCGGACCGCGCGAGCTCGATGCGGGCCAGCTCCAGGCGCTCGCCGGCGATGGTGAGCACGACGAAGCCGGCGAGCCAGGGAAGGAGGCGTGGCACGGGCACGTCCCTCAGCCACAGGAGCGATGCACCGAGGGCGAGCACACTGCCGAGCGCCTGCACGGTCACGGCCTCGTCGCGCTGTCGTCGCCAGAGGGCGACGAGGACCAGGCCGAGCGCCGCCGATCCGGCCACGAGGAGCAGCTGTCCGAGCCTGCCGGTCGCAGTGGGAACGAGGAGCAGCCCTCCCGTCCCCAGCAGTGCGGGCGCGGCGTAGCCGGCGCGGTGGCGCAGGGCGACCGCTCGCTCGAGCGCGATGAGCGTGCCGACGAAGCCCAGGACGAGCAGGAAGCCGTGCACGTCCGGCAGGCGGCTGCCGAGGGGAAGAGCCGGGGCGTCGAGGAGGAGCAGCCCGGCGTCGAGCCCGAGAAGGAGGGCCACCGCCCCGGGGACGAGAAATGGGACGCGCCACAGCCCGGGCGGGACAGCCGAACCACGACGGGTCCGTGGAGGGAGGGACGTCGCCGAGGCGTTCACCGTCGCGTCGTCGCTCGCATCGGCACGGACGCGCAGCATCAGGACCTCGCAGGGCCGGCGCTCGACCCGGCGCGGCGCGTTGCTGCGTGGCCGAGGTGGAGAAGGCAGGCGCCGGGCTCGGCGAACGGGACGAGCGCGGCCGGCTCGTCGTCGGCACCCCACGTGTCGAGGGCCCCGCGCACGATCCCGAGGTGGACCGAGCAGACCACGTCGGGCTGGTCCACGGCGGCCTCGAGCAGGGGGCACGTCGTGAGGCGGGTCGTGGTGGCGCGGGAGTCGGTGGCCGGCTCGAAGCCGAGGTGGCCCAAGAGCCCAACGACTGCCCGCCGGGCGGCTACCGCGCCCCGGCGCTCGGGGCGGCGATCGTCGGCGAGCCGTCGCCCCCACAGCTCACCGGCAGCGGCGGCCTCACGCCGTGGGTCGGGGCTGGTGGCGGCCAGCTGCATCGCCAGGGCCGTCGCGAGCCCGGCGTACTCGGGTGCGCCGGGCTCGGGGGCCGGCACCGCGGCATACAACCAGGCCGGTCGACCGCGCCCGGTCGCGGCCCGGGCCTCGCGTGTCGCGAGCCGCGCGGCGACGAGGGCGTCGAGGTGCTCACGGACGGTGTTGGAGTGCTGGCCGGTGGACTCAGCGACCTCCGCGACCGAGACCGGCGCCTCGAGGCGCTCGAGCACCTCGAGGACGGCGCCGGCGGCTCGGCTGGGCGCCTCGCGGACCCTGCTCGTCGTGGCCGGACGGGGGCCGAGGCCTGCAGCCATCCGTTCGTCAAGGGCCGCCGTCGCCCGGATTGGATTATTCACGGAACAAAGTGTATTAAATAGATGCGGCCTCACGCCAACCGGGGGCCCTCAGGGAAGGAACCACCGTGAACGACGTCGTCGTCGCCAGCTCCGCGTCCGACTCCGAAGCCGTCGAGGCGGTGAAGCAGCACCACGCACACATGGCCGGCACCCTCGCCGGGCTGGTCGACAGGGTCCTCGACGCGACGGACGACGCGACCGCCCTCCGGGCGCGCGACGCCCTCGTCCGTTGGGCCGAGGGGGACCTCGTCCCGCACGCCCGTGCCGAGGAGGCGGCGATGTATCCCCTCGCGCACGCCGACGAGCGCGCCGGCCTGCTCGTCGAGGCGATGCTCGCCGAGCACGTCCTCATCGTCGGGCTCGTCGGCCGCCTCGCCGCGGCGCCCGACCACGTGCACGCCGCAGCCGAGGCACGCGCCCTCGCGGTGACGTTCGACAGCCACCTCGCGAAGGAGAACGACCAGATCCTCCCCCTGCTCGCGGGCAAGCCCGACGTGTCGCTGTCCGCGGCGCTCGCGGGGATGCACGAGCTGCTCGGGGGCCACGAGCACAGCCACGACCCCGACCACGGTCACGACGAACACGGCGACGCCGGGGACCGCCGCGAGGCAGCCCCCACCTCGGCTGCCGAACCGGCGCCGGGCGGTGGGTGCGGTGGCGCCTGCGCCTGCGGCGAGAGCGACGGCGCCGACTACCCCGAGCTCGACGCACGCGATGTCCCGCACGCCATCCGGCACGCGACGATCTTCGGTGCCCTCGACGGCGTCGAGCCCGGCGGCGGCCTGGTCCTCGTCGCTCCGCACGACCCGCTGCCTTTTCTGCGCCAGCTCGAGGGACGCGCCCCCGGTGCCTTCACGGTCGAGTACCTCGAACGGGGACCGGAGGCCTGGCGTCTCCAGCTCGTCCGGGGCTGACCTCGCGGAGGCCGGCCCAGCCCGCCGCGGGACCTCTCCGGCGCCGGACGACCGGCCGGCGCCGGAGAACTCGGACGACCCGTGTCCCGCGCCCGACCTATCCTTGAGCGCGTGCCCGAGCCCCGACCCGTCGTCGCCGACCGTGGGCCGGTCGACCCCGAGCGCCTGAGGTACCCCGAGCAGCTCCCCGTCGTCGAGCGCCGCGACGACATCCTCGCCGCGATCCGTGACCACCAGGTCGTCGTCATCGCCGGAGAGACCGGCTCCGGCAAGACGACGCAGCTGCCCAAGATGTGCCTCGAGCTCGGCCTCGGCGCCACCGGGCAGATCGGCCACACCCAACCCCGGCGGATCGCCGCCCGCTCGGTCGCCGAGCGCATCGCCGAGGAGATGGAGGTCGAGCTCGGCGACCTCGTCGGCTACCAGGTGCGTTTCACCGACCACTCCAGCGACCGCACCCGGGTCAAGGTCATGACCGACGGCATCCTGCTCGCCGAGATGCAACGCGACCGCGACCTGCGCCGGTACGACACGATCATCATCGACGAGGCCCACGAGCGCTCGCTCAACATCGACTTCATCCTCGGCTACCTCAAGTCCCTTCTGCCGCGCCGGCCGGACCTCAAGGTCGTCATCACCTCGGCGACGATCGACCCCGCCCGCTTCGCCGAGCACTTCGCCACGGACGCCCACGGCAAGGCGGTGCGCGAGGTCCCCGTCATCGAGGTCTCCGGCCGGACCTACCCCGTCGAGATCCGCTACCGCCCGCTCGTCGAGCGCGCCGAGGGCGGTCACGTCATCGAGGAGCGCGACCAGGTCACCGCGGTCTGCGACGCCGTCACCGAGCTGTGGACCGAGACCCCACCGGGCCACACGGCGACCGACATCCTCGTGTTCTTCTCGGGCGAGCGCGAGATCCGCGACGCCGCGGACGCCCTCAACGCGCTCGCCCTGCCGAGCACCGAGGTGCTCCCGCTCTATGCCCGTCTGTCGTCAGCCGAGCAGCACCGGGTCTTCACCCGGGGCAAGGGTCGCCGGATCATCCTCGCCACCAACGTCGCCGAGACCTCGCTCACCGTGCCCGGCATCGGCTACGTCATCGACACCGGAACCGCCCGCATCTCGCGCTACTCCCAGCGCACCAAGGTCCAGCGGCTGCCCATCGAGCCCATCTCACAGGCGAGTGCGGCCCAGCGTTCGGGTCGGTGCGGCCGCGTCGCGGACGGCATCGCGATCCGGCTCTACTCGGAGGAGGACTTCGAGAGCCGTGCCGAGTTCACGGAGCCCGAGATCCAGCGCACGTCGCTGGCCGCGGTCATCCTCCAGATGACCGCGCTCGGGCTCGGCGACATCGCCCGCTTCCCGTTCGTCGACCCCCCGGACCCGCGCCAGATCGCCGACGGCGTCCGGCTGCTCGACGAGCTCGGCGCCCTGCGCGACGGGCAGGGGAGGCGGGGCGAGAAGCGGCTCACGGCATACGGCAAGACGCTCGCGAGACTGCCGCTCGACCCGCGCATGGGACGCATGCTCATCGAGGCGGGGCGACTCGGCTGCACCAAGGAGGTCCTCGTCATCGTCGCCGCGCTGTCGATCCAGGACCCGCGCGAGCGGCCCGTCGACAAGGAGGCGCAGGCCCAGCAGCAGCACGCGCGCTTCAAGAGCGAGACCTCCGACTTCGCCGGCTTCCACGCCCTGTGGCGCTACCTCAAGGAGCAGCAGAAAGCCTTGTCCGGCAGCGCTTTTCGCCGGATGTGCAAGGCCGAGTTCCTCCACTACCTCCGGATCCGCGAGTGGCAGGACCTGCACCAGCAGCTCCGCAGCGCGTGCAAGCAGGCGCGCATCGACTCCGAGCAGAGCACCGCTTCCGCAGGAGGCGAACCCGACTGGGACCTCGTGCACAAGGCCCTCCTCGCGGGTCTCCTCTCGCACGTCGGCGTGCGTGACGAGCAGAAGCGTGAGTATGCCGGCGCGCGCGGTTCGCGGTTCGGCATCAACCCGGGGTCGGGCCTGTTCAAGAAGCAGCCCGACGTCGTCATGGCCGCCGAGCTCGTCGAGACGACGCGGCTGTGGGCCCGGGTCAACGCCGCCATCGACCCGCTGTGGGCCGAGGAGGTCGGCGCGCACGTGGTCAAGCGGACGTTCAGCGAGCCCCGGTGGAGCAAGTCGCAGGGGAGCGTCATCGCCTCCGAGCGGGTCACCCTCTACGGCGTCCCGCTCGTCGTGGACCGCACCGTGCAGTACGGCCGGATCAACCAGGAGGAGGCGCGCGACCTCTTCATCCGCCACGCCCTCGTCGAGGGTGACTGGGACACCCACCACAAATTCTGGAAGGCGAACACCGCTCTCCTGCAGCGACTCTCGGAGCTGGAGGAGCGGGCCCGCCGCCGCGACCTCATCGTCGACGACGAGGTCGTCTTCGAGTTCTACGACGCGCGCATCCCGCCGGACGTCACGTCGGCGCGCCACTTCGACCGGTGGTGGAGGGGCGAGCAGCGACGCCGGCCCGACCTGCTGACGTTCACCGAGGAGCTGCTCACCCGCGAGGACGCCGACGCGGTCTCGGCCGGCGACTACCCGCGCTCGTGGCGTCAGGGCGACCTCGAGCTCGACGTGACCTACCAGTTCTCGCCGGGCGAGGCCGCCGACGGCGTCACCGTCCACGTCCCCACCGCCGTGCTCAACCGCGTGAGCGCCGACGGCTTCGACTGGCAGGTCCCCGGTCTGCGCGAGGACCTCGCCGTCGCCCTGCTCAAGTCGCTGCCCAAGGCGACCCGCCGGCACTTCGTCCCGACCCCGGACCACGCTCATGCTGCGCTGGCCGCCGCCGACGCCACCTCCGGCGCGGCGTTCACGGACGAGCTGGCCCGGGTCCTGCGTGAGCGCACCGGCGTGAGCATCCCGCCGGGGGAGTGGGACTGGAGCCGGGTCCCGGACCACCTGCGCATCACGTTCTCGGTCGAGGCGCCGGGCGGCCGGGTCGTCGCCCGAGGCAAGGACCTCGACGAGCTGCGCCCGAAGTCCGAGGGTGCCGTGCGCCGGCGCATGGCCAGGGCGGGCGCGTCGATCGAGCGTCGTGGACTCACGGCGTGGACGGTCGACGACGTCCCGCGCACCTTCGAAGGCCGCTCGGCGGGCCACACCGTCCAGGGCTACCCGGCCCTGGTCGACGAGGGCACATCCGTCGCGCTGCGCGTGCTCGACCACCCCGGCACGGCCGCGGCGGCCCACCGGCAGGGCGTCCGACGCCTGCTCCTGCTCAACACGACCGCCCCGTGGAAGCGGGTGCTCGCCCGGCTCAGCAACGCCCAGAAGCTCGCTCTCGGCCAGAACCCCCACGGCTCCGTCCCCGCACTCCTCGAGGACTGCCTCGCGGCTGCGGTCGACGCCATCGTCGCGGAGCACGTCGCCGGGGAGGTCCGGACCAAGGCGGAGTTCGAGACCGCGCACACCGCCGTCCGCACCCACGTCGTCACCCGTGTCCTCCTGACCATCGAGGCGGTCGAGCCAGTGCTCGCCCTCGCCGGTGACGTGCGCCGCCGTCTCGACGCGATCGAGTCGGGCGCCGCCGCCCGCAGCCTCGCGACCACCACCGCCGACGTCCGGGCGCAGCTCGACGGCCTCGTCCGCGCCGGCTTCGTCGCCGACTCCGGGCTGGCGCGGATGCCGCACCTCCAGCGCTACCTCAGGGCCATGCTCCAGCGACTCGAGCGGGCCGCGACGAACCCGCGTGAAAGCCAGCTGCAGGCACAGGTCGACAGCATCGAGACGGCATACGCCGACCTCCTCGACGCCCTCCCGGCCACCGCCACACACGCACCCGAGGTGACCGAGATCGGCTGGATGATCGAGGAGCTGCGAGTCAGCCTCTTCGCCCAGTCGCTGGGCACCGCGCACCCCGTGAGCGAGAAGCGCGTGCGCAACGCGATCGCGGCGGCGACGCCATGAGGGAATCTCCGCGGCCACCGGCACGTTTGACCGAACACGTGACCCCCCTGAGAGGCTGTTCCCGTGCAGAACCCGTCTGACCTCTACCGCTTCGAGATCGATGTCCAGCCGCCGACCCGGCAGCCGGGCGCACTCATCGTGCTCCTCGGTGCCTTCATCGACGCCGGCAACATCCAGCGCATCCTCGGCACCCACCTCGTCGACACCTCCCACGCGGAGGTCGTCGCGACGTTCGACGTCGACGCGCTGCTCGACTACCGCGGACGCCGCCCGGCGATGGTGTTCGACACCAACCGCTGGGAGAGCTACGCCGACCCGTCGATGGTGCTCTACCGCATGAGCGACCGCGACGGCCAGACCTACTACCTGCTCACGGGTCCCGAGCCGGACTTCCAGTGGGAGCGGACGATCGAGGCGATCCGCCAGCTCATCCAGATCCTCGGGATCACTCTCGTCGTCACGAGCCACGGCATCCCCATGGGTGTCCCGCACACGCGTCCCGTCGGGATGACCGCGCACGCCACGGACCCGCGCCTCGTCGGTGACAAGGAGTCGCCGTTCGGCCAGGTGCAGGTGCCCGCGAGCTTCCCGGCGCTGCTCGAGCTGCGTCTCGGTGAGGCCGGTCGCGACGCGCTCGGGTTCGCGATCCACGTGCCGCAGTACCTCGCCCAGGCCGAGTGGGCCGAGGGTGCCCTCGCCGCGCTCAACGCGATCACCGACGCCACCGGGCTCAACCTGCCCAACGACGAGCTCGTCGCCAAGGCCGGGGTCAACAACCGCGAGATCGCGGCCGAGCTCGACGACAACGCCGAGGCCGGTCAGATCGTCAGCGCCCTCGAGCAGCAGTACGACGCGTTCGTCGAGGGCCAGGAGCGCCCCAGCCTGCTCGCGACCGAGGCCGAGGACCTCCCGTCGGCCGACGAGCTCGGTGCCGACATCGAGGAGTTCCTCCGCAACGTCAGCGACGACTGACCGTCCCTCCAGGGGTATGCCGGCCGCTCCGGTGCCGTTGTCGGGGCCACCTCGCGCTGTCGCGGGCTGATCTGCTGGCGACGACGCAGGACGGCGGCGACAACCGGCTGTGCGTCGGGTCTGGCGTCTGGCCCGGCGCGTCAGTCCTTGGCGTCGGACCAGCGGGAGATGACCGAGGTGTCGGCGACGAAGCGCACCGGCGCCCCGGCCGCCCACCGGCGTGACGCGTCGGCCAGCGCCTGGTCGACGAGGGCGGCCACCTCGTCGGCCCGCTCGATCGGGGCGTGCACGAGCAGTTCGTCGTGCAGGCACAGCACGATCTGGGCACCGAGTGGCCCGCCGAGTGCGCGCACCGTCGCCGCCCACGCCTTGAAGAGCTCGGCGGCAGCGCCCTGGATGATCGCGTTGCGGGCGAACCGTCCCCGCGCCGCGTCGAGGGCCGGGTTGGTGCCGACGGGGGACTGGGCGAGGAAGCGGCCCGTGGGGATGAGCCGCCCACCGAACGTCCGCAACGGCTCCCCACGCACCCCGCTCTCGTAGGCCCGGTCGAGCAGCCCCATCGCCACCGGGTAGGCCCGCTCGAGCCCGCGCAGCGCCTCACCGGCGGCGCCGCTGCGTTGGCCGTACATCGCCGCCAGCACCGCGACCTTGGCCACCGGACGCTCCACCCCGAGGCGGGCCGCGACCGGCGCATAGAGGTCGTCGGCGCGGGTGGCCTCGGCGAACACGGGGTCACCGGAGACCACGGCGAGCACCCGCGGCTCGATCTGCCCTAGGTCGGCTCTGACGAACACGTGCCCCGGGTGCGCGGCCACGCCGGAGCGCAGGGCGGCGGGCAGGTTGTGCAGGCCGTTCTCGGCGGTCATCCGCCCGGCCGCGCCGTCACAGGCCGACCACCCTCCCCGCAACCGGTCGTCCGGCCCGACGCACTCGTCGAGCCACCGGTAGCCGTAGGTCGTCGCGATCCGCTCGGCCTTGCGCCACGTGAGCAGCGCGTCGACGACGGGGTGGACCTGGCGGTAGGCGTCGAGCACCCACTTGCGGGTGTTGGGCACGTCGACGCCGACGGCCGCGAGCATGTCGCGCACCTGCTGCGGGTTGCGTAGGTCGGTCGACTCGCGGCCGGGCACGTGGCGCAGGACCTCGGCGTCGCGCTCGTGGCGGGCGGCCGCCGCGGCCTCCTCCGACGCCGCCCGCGGTCCGGCGAACTCCCCGATGAGCCGCTCCATGACGACCCGGTCGACCGGCAGGCCACCCCACTCGAGCTCGAGGCACATGAGCGCCGCCGCCGACTCCGAGTGGATCGTGCCGACCGTCCGTGCCCGCAGCGACTCGGCCCGATCCCGCTGCCGCACAGCGCACTCGAGCGCAGCCTCGGCCCAGCGCAGCAGGCGGTCGTCGCTCTCCAGCCACCCCGAGGCGGCGTCGGCGCGCAGGTGGCCGTCGGGCCGGACGAGCTCGTCCGGCCCCACCTCGTCACCTGCGGAGAAGTCGAACAGGTCGCCTGCCGACGGCGCCGGCATCGTCGACAGGGGTATGCCGTGTGCTCCCGCCCAGACGCGGCCGGGCTCGGCGTTCCAGCCGCCGTGGAGGATGCGGTGGGCCTCGGCGAGGTCCCAGGCCCGGGCGATCGGTGAGCCGAGAGCGGAGGCCAGCTCACCGGCATACCGGGCGGACCACCAGACCCACCGCGGCCTTGAGGCGGACTCGATCCCGGCCATCTCGCGAGCCACGTCCGCGACGGAGCCCACGTGCCGCACACCGTCGCCGACGAGGGCGGCGCGGCCACCGTGGACGACAGCGGCGACGAGGTCGGCGGGGCCGCCGGGAGGGGGCATGGGCGAAGCCTAGGTGAGGGCCAGGACACCTCCGCGCGCGAGCGGCATACCCGCCCTGACGTGGCAGGATCGGTGCGGACAGCAGCGTCGCGGCAGCGACGAGACAGCTTCGCAACGGCACCGGGGCGACCCGGGCGCCACAGGAGGTCATCAGTGGGACTCTTCGGACTCGGCAAGGACGATGCCAAGGACGCCAAGGACCGGATCGCGCAGACCAAGTCCGCGCTCGAGCAGGCCCAGGAGGCGCCCAAGGACCAAGGCTTCGTCGGCAACTCCGCGACCAAGATGGTCGAGAACCTCCTCGACACCGGCATCGACGGCAAGGGTCCGTTCGACTCCGCGGCCAAGGTCGCGGCCGCCGCACTCAAGAAGAACGGCGGCAACGCCGACGCGGCCGTCGACGACATCGTCAAGAGCCACCTCAAGCTCGCGGCCGCAGGCGGGTTCGTCACGAGCCTCGGTGGGTTCATCACCCTCCCGGTCTCGCTGCCGGCCAACGTCCTCGGCTTCTACCTCATCGCCACGCGCATGACCGGCGCCATCGCGCAGGTGCGCGGCCACGACATCGCCCAGCCGCAGATCCGCACGGCCGTCCTGCTCACGCTCGTGGGCGCCGACGCCGACGACCTTCTGGCCAAGGCCGGCATGGTCGCGCCCACCGGTCGCCTCACCAACCTCGCGGCCCAGCGCCTGCCCGGCCCGGCCCTCATGGTCGTCAACAAGGCGATCGGGTTCCGGCTGCTCTCGACCGCCGGCAAGAAGACGTTCTCGCGCTTCGGCCGCAACGTCCCGCTCGTCGGCGGTGTCGTCGGCGCCGGGCTCGACGGCTGGCTGCTCAAGCGGATCTCGGACAACGCGCGTCGTGAGTTCCCCACGGCGACGGCGCAGATCGCGAGGGGCTGACCCATGGCGATGGCCTCCAAGGTCACGACGTTCAAGAGCCTCGCCACGGCGATCCGCATCGCCACGCGTCCCGGCGGACCGTCGATGGTCGAGCGCGCCCAGGCGGTGCCGCGGCTGGTCAGGGCGGTGCGCTCGGGTGAGTACACCGGCACCTCCGTGGGTCGGCTGCTCATGATCGCGGGCGCCGCGGGCTACCTCGTCTCCCCGGTCGACCTCCTGCCCGAGGCGCTGCTGGGGGCCTTCGGGCTGGCCGACGACGCGGTCGTGGGCTCGTGGCTGGCCGCCCAGCTCGTCACCGAGACCGAGGCGTTCCTCGAGTGGGAGCGCCGGACCGGTCGTGGCACCGGCCATGGCGCCGGCGCCGATCCCGTACCGGGCGTGGTCGTCGACGACGCGGTGCGTGGCGGTTCCGTCCCACCTCGTGCGTGAGCATCGTCCACAGGCGTCCCGTATGCCGTCCGCCGTCCACAGGCGCGTGACCTGACCCTTCCCGGGCTGCCCGACACGTCCTGACGCTGGGGTCATGACCTCAGTGAAGATCTCCACCACCGAAGAGCTGCTGGCCCTGCTGCCGCACCAGCTCGGGCACCGGCCGGAGCAGTGCGTCGCCATCATCATGGTGACCGACCGGATCCTGGGACCCGTCGCGCGCATCGACATCCCGCCCGAGAAGGACGTCGGCCCGACGGCCGAGCACCTTCTCGAGAGCCTGCGACGGGTCGGCCCGCAGGCGGCCATGCTCGTCGGCCACGACACGGTGCCGGGGGAGTCGCGGTCGCTGCTGCGTGCCCTTCACGCCGGACTGGTCGCCGCAGGCGTCGGCATCATCGACCACGTCGTCGTGCGCGACGGACGGTGGTGGGGGTGGTGCTGCCGGCCCGGGGACGAGCTCGACGGACTCCTCGCCGAGCACCTCGACGGTCACCCGCTGCCGGACGAGGCCACGGTGCCGGCCGTCGCCGAGTTCATCGCGCGCGGGAGCGCGCCGCTGGCGAGCCGCGACGAGGTGAGTGCTCTCGTGGCCGAGGACCCTGCACTGAGCCGTGGAGTCGGTGACGTCCTGGCCGACCTCTGGGAGCAGTTCTGCGACGAGGTCGACCCGGAGGGCGTCGTCCCGGCGGGGGTGCACGACGACGAGGGGTGCGACGGGGCGTGCCGGTCCGGGTGCGACTGGTGCGACTCGTGGAGCCCTGACACCGGTGACGAGGAGGACGACGAGGAGCGCGCCGCGCGAGAGGCCTCGCTGGGCGAGGCACTGTCCCGCATCCGAGCACGCCTGCGCGAGCTCGACCGGGTTCCGGATCTGTGGGCGCACGTCCTGGCCCCGGTCGGGGAGCGCGGTGACTCCTTCACCGTGTCCGACGACGCAGTGGCCCGCATGGCGCACTCGCTCGCGGACAAGGACTGGCGCGACTCGCTCGTCGCGTGGATGTCACCGGTGATGTTCCCGCTCGACCTCGTCGACGAGACCTCCCGGGCCCTCCTCGTCGAGCACGTGCCCGCTGGTCCGACCACCACGTCGGAGCAGTCCGAGGTGGTGCTCCGGCGGGTGCTGCACCTCGCCACGCGCGTCCCCGACGAGTTCGCCGTCGAGGCGGCGGCGATGAGCACGGTGGCGGGCTGCGTCGCCTGGGGAGTGGGCAACGGCGCCACGGCCGGCGACGCCGTCGAGCGGGCGCTGCGCGTCCACCCCGACTACATGCTCGCGGGCTATCTCTCGCAGATGGTCCAGCACCAGATGCGACCTCGGCACCGGTGGCCCGACGTCGCCGCCTGAGGGCGCATCCACGGTGCGGACAGGCCTGCCGGGAGCGGGCGACGCGGACCTAGACTCGCCCCAAGGTCATGAGTCCCAGCGACAAGCCCCGGCTTGCTGGGCGGCAACCCTCCTCGCGGTGGGGTGCCCCGGGTGAAGACACGGCCCGTCGGCACCGGCGGGCAAGCGCGATCCGAGGAGCACCTCCGATGACCATCACCGACCTCCCGACGACGTCGTTCTGGCGCCCGGGCGACGACCCCGGCGAGCGGCAGTTCGCTGCTCTCGGCCCGGTCGCCCTCGAGCGCGGCGGCACGCTGCCGGACGTCACCGTGGCCTACGAAACCTGGGGCACCCTCAACGCGGCCCGCGACAACGCCGTCCTCGTCGAGCACGCGCTCACCGGCGACTCCCACGTCGAGGGCCCCCCGAGGGCGGGTCACCCGACCCCAGGCTGGTGGGACGGGCTCATCGGTCCGGGGCGACCGCTCGACACCGACCGGTTCTTCGTCGTCTCGAGCAACGTCCTCGGCGGGTGCCAGGGGACCACCGGCCCGTCGAGCGACGCGTCGGACGGGCGACCGTGGGGAGGCCGGTTCCCCTCCGTCACCATCCGCGACCAGGTGGCCGTCGAGGCGCTGCTCGCCGACCGTCTCGGCATCACGACCTGGGCCGGGGTCCTCGGCGGCTCCATGGGTGGGATGCGCGCGATCGAGTGGGCGACCTCCCACCCGGAGCGGGTCGCGACGTGCATCGTGCTCGCGTCGACGGCATACGCGACGGCCGACCAGATCGCCTGGTGCCAGCCGCAGCTGCTCGCCATCCGCAGCGACCCGGCCTTCCACGACGGCGACTACTACGAGCACGGCGTCGTGCCGAGCGACGGCCTCGGGATCGCGCGGCGGATCGCGCACGTGACCTACCGCCACGAGGGTGAGCTGGCCGAGCGCTTCGGGCGCGAGGCCCAGGCGGGGGAGGAGCCGCTGGACCGTGGTGGACGGTTCGCGGTCGAGTCCTACCTCGACCACCACGCAGGCAAGCTCGGTCGCAGGTTCGACGCGAACTCCTACCTCGTCCTCAGCGAGGCGATGAACAGCCACGACGTCGGCCGGGGCCGCGGTGGGGTCGCGTCGGCGCTCGCGGCCTTCGAGGGCCGGCTCGTCGTGGCGGGGGTCGACACCGACCGGCTCTATCCCGAGCGGCTCTCCGACGAGATCGCCGCGCTGCGTCCGGGGACGACTCTGCGGCACATCGCGTCGAGGTTCGGACACGACGGGTTCCTCATCGAGATCGAGCAGGTGGGCGCGATCATCCGCGAGGCGCTCGCCGACCGGACCTGAGCCGGCGCCACGAGACGTGGCCGGGCCCTCACTCGACGTGGCCGCGCGACGACGCGTGCCTGACCGCAGATCCGGCAGCCCGGGCTTCCGTGTCCTGCGTCACAAACTCCGGTAGCGTCCAGCCAAGGGCCATCCGGCTGCTCTGCTGACCAGAAGGAGACACTCGTGGCGATCGTCGTGGGATACATCCCGACCAAGGAAGGCGCAGCCGCGTTGGCGCGTGCCGGTGAGGAAGCACTCCTGCGCAAGACCGACCTCGTCGTCATCAACTCGGGTCGTGACGGCGCCGGCGACGACTCGGAGGAGCTCGACCGCCTCGGCGACGAGCTCAAGGCCAAGGGTGTGGGCGTCACGGTCCGCCAGCTCATCCGGGGCAACGAGCCGGCCGAGGACCTCATCGCCGTCGCCGAGGAGATCAAGGCCGACCTCATCGTCATCGGTCTGCGGCGCCGGACCCCCGTCGGCAAGCTCATCCTCGGCTCCAACGCGCAGCGCATCCTGCTCGACGCACCCTGCCCCGTCCTGGCCGTCAAGAGCTGACCCGGCACCTCCTTCGGCAACGCGCTGCGACCCCCTGGAATAGGGCTGGGGGGTCGCGGCGATTTATAATGGTGATGCACCCTTCGAGCAACGGCCGATCCTCACCCCTGCGGATCACGTCAGAAGGTGCACCAAACAGACCAGCCGGTCCGTGCTCCGCCCGAGCGTGAGCACCACCGTGCTCCCCGTGAACGAAAGGTTGTCGGTGTCGCCTGTGTCCACGAACGCCTCCGAGACGCCCCTCCCCGCCGAGTTCAGTCACCCCGCCCTGCAGGACCTCGTCCGCACGGGTCGCACGTCCGGCCAGGTGACCGGTGAGCAGGTGTCCCAGGCCATCGTCGCCGCCGGCGTGCGCGCCAACCGGGGTCGCGTCGTCCTCAAGGCACTCGCGGGCCAGGGCATCGAGGTCGTCATGATCACGCCCGAGCGCGCCGTGGCCGCCACCAAGGCCAGCGCCAAGAAGACGACGTCCGCGAGCACCAAGAAGGCCGCACCGGCCAAGAAGGCGGCGCCCGCCAAGAAGGCCGCGCCGGCCAAGAAGGCTGCGGCCAAGACTGCCGACGAGGCCCCGGCCAAGAAGACCGCGGCCAAGGCCGCCACGACCAAGAAGGCTGCCGCGGCCGCTGCGGCTCCGGCCAAGAAGGCCGCCGCCAAGGCTCCCGCCACCAAGAAGGCCGCCGCCAAGAAGGCCGCCGCCAAGAAGGCCGCCGACGGCGAGGAGGTCGAGACCGAAGAGGTCGACGAGGCCGAGCTGGCCAAGGTGGTCGAGGAGGCTGACGCCCCCACGACGGCCGGCGCCACCGACTCCGACGACGACACCGAAGACGGCGAGGGCGACGACAAGGCCAAGGCCGACGCCGTCCCCGAGACCGCCGGTGGCTTCGTCCTGCGCGACGACGACGAGGAGGACGCCCCCGTCCAGCAGGTCGTCACCGCTGGCGCGACGGCCGACCCGGTCAAGGACTACCTCAAGCAGATCGGCAAGGTCGCCCTCCTCAACGCCGAGCAGGAGGTCGAGCTCGCCAAGCGCATCGAGGCCGGCCTATTCAGCGAGGAGCGCCTCAACTCCGGCGACAAGATCGACATGAAGCTCAAGCGTGAGCTCTGGTGGATCGCCCAGGACGGCAAGAACGCCAAGAACCACCTGCTCGAGGCCAACCTGCGCCTCGTCGTCTCGCTGGCCAAGCGCTACACCGGTCGCGGGATGCTCTTCCTCGACCTCATCCAGGAGGGCAACCTCGGCCTCATCCGTGCGGTCGAGAAGTTCGACTACACCAAGGGCTACAAGTTCTCGACCTACGCGACGTGGTGGATCCGTCAGGCCATCACCCGCGCCATGGCCGACCAGGCGCGCACCATCCGCATCCCGGTCCACATGGTCGAGGTCATCAACAAGCTGGCCCGTGTCCAGCGCCAGATGCTCCAGGACCTGGGCCGTGAGCCCACCCCCGAGGAGCTCGCGCTCGAGCTCGACATGACGCCCGAGAAGGTCGTCGAGGTGCAGAAGTACGGCCGTGAGCCGATCTCGCTGCACACCCCGCTCGGCGAGGACGGCGACAGCGAGTTCGGTGACCTCATCGAGGACTCCGAGGCGGTCGTCCCGGCCGACGCCGTGAGCTTCACGCTCCTGCAGGAGCAGCTGCACTCGGTGCTCGACACGCTCTCCGAGCGCGAGGCCGGTGTGGTCTCGATGCGCTTCGGTCTCACCGACGGCCAGCCCAAGACGCTCGACGAGATCGGCAAGGTCTACGGCGTGACCCGTGAGCGGATCCGCCAGATCGAGTCCAAGACGATGAGCAAGCTCCGCCACCCGAGCCGTTCGCAGGCCCTGCGCGACTACCTCGACTGAGCGAGCCGCACCACACGCACGACGTATGCCGGCCTCGGGCACACGGCATACGTGCGTCGTGGCCGCCTCCGTGGAGGCGACCCGGCGAGATCAGCGGCGGCGCACGCGTGCCCACGCCTGGCGGGGCCAGTCCAGAGCCGCGTCCTTGGCGTCGTTCCACTGCCGGACCCCGTCACCGGGGACGAGGTAGGCGCGCGCCCGGTCGCTGCGCTGGCGCGCCGAGACGGCGGCCTTCCACACGGCCCGGGCGTCGTCGCCGACGTCGCCGACGGGTGTGTGGGGTGGGGCGTAGCGGGCCCGCTCGACGGTGTCGACGATGCGTCCCATGGCGGCCTTGGAGTCACCGGTGAGGATCGCGTCGGAGGTGAGCCGGGCCCCGGCCTGACGGGGAGTGCTGCCGGCCGGTGGCGCGATGCCGATGTCTCCGAGCCGGGAGATGAGTGAGGCCCACTCGGCCTCGACCCGCTCGGCGTCGTCGCGAGCGTCGAGCCTCAGACGTCGTCGGCGGACCCAGGCCGCGACGGGCAGGAGCAGCAGCGCGAGCAGCACACCGAGGGTGAGGCCCACGGCGAGGAGGTGGTCGCGCACCCAGCTCAGCGGACCGGGCAGCGAGGACGTCTGGTCGTTGACGGCGCCGAGGTCGCTGTCCGGGCGTTCGCTGGCCGTCGGTGCCGGCGCCGAGGTCGTCGCGCTCGCCGTCGGGCTCGTGGTGGGGTCGGCCTGGGTGGGGATGAGGCTGTAGACCGGTGCCGACCCGGCGCGCACGCCCGGCGTCGGCTCGAACCGCGTCCAGCCGAGGTCGGGGAACCACAGCTCGGGCCAGGCGTGGGCGTCCGCGGCGCGCACCGTGTAGCCGCCGTTGGCGAAGGTGCCCGGCAGGAAGCCGATCGCCATCCGGGCCGGGATCCCCTTGAGCCGAGCCGCCATGACGAACGCCGACGCGAACTGGACGCAGTAGCCGGTGCGCGACACGAGGAAGTTCGACAGGGGGTCCGACATCATCGTTCGCCCCGACACCGGGTCGGTCGGGGTCGGAAGCTGGAGCGAGTAGGTGTACTGGCTGCTGCGGAAGTGTGCCTGGAGCAGCCGGGCCGTCTCGAGCGGGGTGGCGTCGCTGGGCACGACCGAGTCGACGAGCTCGCTGAGGCGCAGGATGCCCTCGCCCCCGACCTCGGTGTAGATGCCTTGGTCGGAGCCGGCGGGCGCGGGACCGTCACCGGAGAAGTCGGCCTCGACCGGAGCGACCTCGCTGTAGGTCGCGGAGTAGTCGCCGCGCGAGCGGTCGACCTCGTAGCCCCCGACGAAGTTGCGCCGCAGGGGCACCCCGTTGAGGTCGACCGACCTCAGGGGAGTGGGCAGCGCGATCTGCGGTGCCTCGAGCCGGTTCTCGGTGACCTTGACCTCGACGTCGGTGCGCTTGACGTCCTGCGAACCGACGATCGGCTCGACCCCGTTGGTGACGACGCGGTTGGCGTCGAAGCCGGTGCTCCACTCGCCGCCCCGGTAGTCGGTGAGGATCGCGACCCGCAGCGGCACGGGCGTGCTGGTCGACGTCGTGTAGTCGATGACCGGCTGCTGCGACTGGCTCTCGAGCGAGCGGCGCAGGTCCAGGGTCGTGTTGAGCCGGACGCTGCCGCCGCCCTCGCCGTTCTCGGTGCGACCGAGCCCCTCGGCGAGGTAGGTCGTCGGCAGGTGCGGCACGACCATGGGCAGGACGACGGCGAGGGCGAGAGCGCCAGCGCCGAGCAGACGTGCCGTCCCGGCGACCCCGAGGACGGGGTCGTGCTCCTGGCCGTCGGACGTGCGCGGCACGGCCGTGCCCCACCGCCGGACGCTCGCGATGCCCTGGCTCGCGACGAGCCCGAGCCAGAACGCGATCGGCGGGACGAAGTACTTCCAGCTCAGCCCCTCACCCGAGTTCGTCGCGGAGACGAGGTATGCCGTGAGGAGACCGAGCCCTGACAGCGCGGGCAGGCGCAGGGTCACCGCGATCGTGTCGGTGGCCAGGGCGGTGAGCCCGACGAGCATGGTGATCCCGACGACGACCCCGCGCTCGGTCGGGACCGGGACGGAGAAGGCCATGACCGTCCGCTGCGCCTCCCCGAGCAGGATGCCGAACGTCCGCATGGTGTCGGGGCCGGGGAGCAGCCCGTAGTAGAGGTGTCCGCGGCCGTGCAGCCACGACACGACGAGGGTCGCCGCGACGAGCTGAGCCGCGAAGACCCGGATCGGGGAGGCCGTGACCGACCGCAGGACGAGGCCGACCACCGCGACCGTGGCGACGACGACCAGGGACGGGCGCACCCAGGCGTTGGAGTCGAAGAGGGTGAGCAGCGGCAGGGCGACGGTGAAGCTCGCGAGGGCGGCGAGCAGGGTCTCGACCGGACGGGCGCGGTTCATCGCGCACCCACCATCCGCCGCGACCCGGCGACGGCGGCCCAGGCGTCTCCCACGCCGACGT
The DNA here is from genome assembly GCF_964253435.1 of Knoellia sp. LjRoot47. Classification (NCBI taxonomy): domain Bacteria; kingdom Bacillati; phylum Actinomycetota; class Actinomycetes; order Micrococcales; family Intrasporangiaceae; genus Knoellia; species Knoellia sp. LjRoot47. The sequence continues at coordinate 316,141 of NZ_CAXUQS020000002.1, read as the reverse complement.
CGGGGGTGACGGGCAGGGCGGCCCAGCCGGCACCGGCGAGGGCTGCGGTGGTGGCCCTCGGGTCGAGGTCGCCACCTCGAGGCTGGTCGCCGCGCCCGAAGGACTGCCCGTCGACGACGAACGCGAGCCCGGGGCCACCGGGCTGGCGCAGCGAGGAGAGGGCGCGGGCGGAGTCGTCGTCCATGGCGCCCACGACGGCGACGACGAGACCGCCCTGCGCCGTGGCACCGCTCGCGGCGTGGAGCATGCTGCCGACGCCGGCCTCGTCGGAGGCGACGGTGCGGGCCAGGGTCTCGAGCGCGACGTCGAGGTCGGCGTCCTCGCGCACGCCCGACTCCTGGCCGGGGTCCGGGGTGAGGAGGTGCACGGCGAAGCCGGTGTCGAGCAGGTGGTTGACCGCCGACGCCGCCATCGTCACGGCCCACTCCAGCGATCCGGATGGTCCGGTGCCTCCGTGGGCCCGGGCGCGGGTGTCGAGCAGGACGACGGCGCGGCGCTTCGCCGGGCGGTCCTCCTGGCGGACCATGAGCTCGCCGGTCCGAGCGGTCGCGGGCCAGTGGATGCGTCGCAGGTCGTCGCCGTCGCGGTACTCACGGATGGACTGGTCGTCCTCGCCGTGCAGCGCGACGCGGTGGGGGACCGACCCCTCGGAGCCGAGGCCGCGGCCGAGCGCCCGACCGTCCGAGAGGGTGACGACGCGGGGGAGCACGAGCAGCTCGTCGTGGCTGCTGATCGACGTGTGGCGCAGGGTGAGGCCGAACGGATCCTGGACCCGGACGCCCAGCGGGCCGAGACGGTGCGCGCCACGCGCGTGGGCGCGGACGGCATACTCCACGTGCGTCCGGCCCCCAGCGGGAAGTCCGGGGACGACGAACCGCGGCCGGTCGCCCAGCGAGTAGTCGAGGTGCTCCTCCGCGAGGAGCACGGGCGAGCGTGCGGACGACGGGTTGGAGATCGTCATCCCGACGACGGCGGGCTCGTCGATCGTCACCCGTGACGGGTGTGCCTCACGCTCGACCACGAGGGCGAGATCGTGTCGTCGGCCGAGCATCGCCGCGAGGAGCGGCAGCGCGCACAGCGCCGTCCCGATCCGGCTGAGGTCGTGCTGGCCGAGCGCCAGCCCGGACAGCACGAGGACGATCCCCGACGCGAGGAAGGCCGCACCTCGAGTCGTGAGGGACTCACGGAAGCGACGCACGTCGCTGCCTCAGCGCGTGGGCGCCGGCACGCGCACGCGCTGCAGCAGGTCGGCGAGGACGTCGGCGGCCGAGCGGTGGGCGAGCTGGCTCTCGCCGGTGAGCATGAGGCGGTGCGCGAGCACCGGTGCGGTCATCGACTGCACGTCGTCAGGCAGGACGTGGTCCCGGCCGGCGAGGGCGGCGTGCGCGCGGCTGGCGCGGAGCAGGTGCAGGCTCGCGCGAGGGGAGGCACCGAGGCGCAGGGCCGAGCTGGTGCGGGTGGCCTGGGTGACGTCGACGACGTACTGCTTGAGCGCCTGCGAGGCGTGCACCCGACGGACGGCGTCGATCATCGAGATGACGGTGGTGGCGTCGGTGACGGGGCGGAGGTCGTCGAGCGGGGAGCCGGCGCCGTGCTGGTCGAGCATGTCGAGCTCGCTGCGGGCCGACGGGTAGCCCATCGAGATGCGCGCCATGAAGCGGTCGCGCTGGGCTTCGGGGAGGGGGTAGGTCCCCTCCATCTCGATCGGGTTCTGGGTCGCGAGCACCATGAACGGGCGGGGCAGCGCATAGGTCGTGCCGTCGACGGTGACCTGCGCCTCCTCCATCGACTCGAGCAGCGCCGACTGCGTCTTGGGTGAGGCGCGGTTGATCTCGTCACCGACGACGACGTTGGCGAAGATCGCGCCCGGCCGGAACTCGAAGTCACGCACGTCCTGGTTGTAGACGCTCACGCCGGTGATGTCGCTCGGCAGCAGGTCCGGCGTGAACTGCACGCGTCGCACGGAGGCGTCGATGCAGCGGGCCAGGGTCTTGGCGAGCATCGTCTTGCCGACGCCCGGGACGTCCTCGATGAGGATGTGGCCCTCGGCGAGCAGGGCGATGACGGCGGTGCGCACCGCGGCGGGCTTGCCCTCGATGACCGAGTTCATCGCGTTCTGCAGCGAGCTGGCGACCTGCAGGACCTGGTCGAGCGCAGCCCCGGTGTGCGGCGCGTGGTCGCTGCGGACGTGCTCGTGGGTCTGGTGGACCTCGTCGTGTGCCGGCACCGGAACTCCTGTGATGAGTGCTCCCACGGCCGTGCGCCGTCGGGGCCTTCGATCTTGCCCCACATTCCTCCACCGGGGGAGGGCCTCGTGCCCGAAAACGCGGTTCACAGGGAACGTGCAGGTGGGAACGGGCCGGGGGCGGACGGCATACGGGCAGGTGGGAGGGCGGAAATGGGCCTCGTGAGGTGCGCGGCTCGAAACTTGCCCCACTTTGCACCACCGCTTCTGACCTGCGTAAAAACCGGGTTCGCTCGCCCATAACGACTTGATTTCAAGTAAAGGTGGAGTAAAGTGGGGGATACCGGAGAGAAGTGTCGCCCACGGGTCGAAACGGATGGGGAGGTGAGCGCGGTGTTCCTCGGTACCCACACGCCGCGCCTCGACGACAAGGGCCGTCTCTTCCTCCCCGCGAAGTTCCGTGAGCGCCTCTCGACCGGCCTCGTCGTGACCCGCGGCCAGGAGCGCTGCCTCTACGTCTTCCCGATGGACGAGTTCACGAAGGTCACCCAGCAGATGCAGGAGGCGCCGACGACCAACCGCGCCGTCCGCGACTACATCCGCGTCTTCCTCTCCGGTGCGAGCGACGAGATCCCCGACAAGCAGGGCCGCGTCACCATCCCTGCGCACCTGCGCCAGTACGCCGGCCTCTCGCGCGACTGCACCGTCATCGGCACCGGCTCGCGCGTCGAGGTCTGGGACACCGAGGCGTGGAACGACTACCTCGCCAGCACCGAGCAGGCCTACTCCGAGCAGTCCGAGGAGGTCATCCCCGGACTCATGTGACGCATGCCCCGGCTCCCGGCCTCCAGCCGACCGGTTCCCGACACGACTTCCCCCGTGCCGGGCCCCGGACGGATGGGGACCAGGGGCCGGGGCCCCGGATCACCGCAGGGATCGACCTCCAGCACCACGCAGACACCCACCACGCACCACCGCCGCAACCAGCCAGACCCACCGCACGCCGAGCCAGACGAGGAGCACCACATGGAGTCACGGGGAGCCGCCCACGAGCGGCACGTGCCCGTACTCCGCGACCGCATCGTCGACCTCCTCGCCCCGGCCCTGTCCGCGCCGGGATCGGTGCTCGTCGACGGGACCCTCGGCATGGGCGGGCATGCCGAGGCCTTCCTCGAGCGCTGCCCCGAGGCGACCGTCATCGGCATCGACCGTGACGAGGAGGCGCTCGCGCTCGCCGGTGAGCGGCTCGCCCGGTTCGGCGACCGCTTCCGCGGCGTCCACGCCGTCTACGACGAGATCGCCGACGTCGTCTCCGACGCGGGTCTCTCGCAGGTGCAGGGCGTCCTGTTCGACCTCGGCGTCTCCTCGCTGCAGCTCGACGAGGCCGACCGCGGCTTCGCCTACGCGCAGGACGCGCCCCTCGACATGCGGATGGACCAGGGGAGCGGCATCACCGCGGCCGAGGTCCTCAACACCTACGCACCCGGCGACCTCATCAGGGTGTTGCGCGACTTCGGCGAGGAGCGCTTCGCCAAGCGCATCGTCTCGGCGATCGTCCGCGAGCGGGAGGTCGAGCCCTTCACCCGGTCCGCCCGTCTCGTCGACCTGCTGCGCGACGCGGTCCCGGCCGCCTCGCAGCGCACCGGCGGGCACCCGGCCAAGCGGACCTTCCAAGCGCTGCGCATCGAGGTCAACGACGAGCTCGGCGCCTGGCAGCGGGCCGTCGTCGGTGCCATCGACGTCCTCGCCGTCGGTGGACGCATCGCCGTCCTCTCCTACCACTCGCTCGAGGACCGGATCACCAAGCGTGCTCTCGCCGCCGGTGCCACCTCGAGCTCCCCTCCCGGTATGCCGGTCGAGCTCCCGGAGCACGCGGCATACCTCCGCCTCCTGACGCGCGGTGCCGAGGAGCCCCCCGCCGAGGAGCAGTCCACCAACCCACGATCCGCATCGGCGCGACTGCGGGTCGCAGAACGCACACGACCGACCCAGGGGGCCCGGCGATGACCACCACCGCCACCGCACGTCCACTCCACCGCTCACCGGCGCGGCCGACCAAGCCGCAGCCGCAGCCGCTGCGTGTCGTCCGGCAGCAGCCCCAGCAGGGGCAGCCGGCGTTCGTCGCGGCCTGCCTCGCGCTGCTGGTCGCCGGCCTGCTCGGCGTGCTCATGCTCAACACCGCCATGGCCAAGGGCTCGTTCGTCCTCGGCGACCTCCAGGACCAGTCGAACCAGCTCGCCGACGCCGAGGAGGAGCTCGGTCATGCCATCAACGCCCAGAGCGCTCCGTCGGTCCTCGCCCAGCGCGCCCTCGACATGGGGATGGTCCCGTCGGAAACCGCAGCCTTCCTGCGTCTCAGTGATGGCAAGGTCCTCGGCGTGGCGCAGGGGGCAACGGCGCAGAAGGAATTTACGGTGGCCACACAGGGCAGCTCGGCTGCCGCGGCAGCCCGTCCGGCCACCACACCCCAGACCACGGTCAAGACGGTGGGCTCCGTGACGACCACGACGGTGACGACGGTCAAGGGGGACAGCATCGAGGTGACGAAGACGAGTGTCGACTCGCGCACCGGCGAGACCAGCACGACGACGTCGACCGAGTCCGTCGGCCGGTCCGCGTCGCCCTCGGCATCGGCCTCGCCGAGCGCGTCGAGCTCGCCCTCTTCGTCGGGCTCCCCGTCGACCTCGAGCCCGGCGCCGAGCGCCACGACGACGCCGTGACCCCCCGGACCCCGCCTCCGCCCCAGGGGCGCGAGCCCCGGCGGTCCGGTGGGTCCGGCCCGTCCGCCCGTCAGCCCGCCGCGCGCCCCAGCGCACGCCCCGCGGCTCGTCCCGCCGCCCGCCCGGCAGCGAGCCCCACCGCCCGCCCGGCAGCGAGCCCCACCGCCCGACCGGCGAAGAAGCGCCAGCCGCCGGCCGCCGGTGCCGCCCGGACGCAGCGACCTGCGGCCCAGCGCCCGGCACCGCAGCGCTCGGCACCCCAGCGCCCGGCGGCGTCCGCCAAGCCCGCCACGGCGCGAGGGTCCACGAGTCGCGCTTCCACGACCCGCGCGGCCACGTCCCGCGCGGCCGGTGCCGCGCGTGGCGCCGGCCGCGCCGCCACCAACCGTGCGGCCGGCTCCCGTGCCGCGACGTCCCGCGCGGCGTCCCAGCGCCCGTCCACGTCGCGGGGGACCACGCCGAAGTCGTCCGGTCGCGGCGGACCGCCGCGCCGACCGCCGGCGCGCCGCAGGGCCACCCGTTCGCCGGGCAACCCCCGTCGTCGCATGCGGGGCATGACCATCGCGGTCCTCTTCGTCTTCAGCATCTTCGCGGCGCAGCTGCTGCGCATCCAGGGGTTCGACTCGTCCGCCGTGGCGGCGCAGGCGCTCGAGCAGCGCACCGAGAAGGTCGTCATCCCAGCCCTGCGCGGCAAGATCACGTCCTCCGACGGCGTCGTGCTCGCCTCGAGCCGCGCCCGAGAGACCGTCGTCGCCGACCCCACCGCGGTCTGCACCTACAAGCAGAAGAGCACCAAGACCTGCGACCCCGCGACGAGCGGTGTCGCCGTCGACCTCGCGGCCAAGGCCCTCTCACCGCTGCTCGGCCGCAGCGTCGACGAGCTGCGACCCCGGCTCGGTGGGTCCGGCCGCTACCAGGTGCTCGACCGCAAGGTGAGCCCGCTGACGTGGCGCAAGGTCGCCGACCTCGGCATCCCCGGCATCTATCGCGACTCGGCCGAGGCCGTGCCCGAGCGCGTCTACCCGCAGGGACCCAACTCGGCCTCCCTCGTGGGCTTCGTGACCAACGACGGCGCCGCCGGCGGCGGCCTCGAGTCGATGATGGACAAGGCCCTCAAGGGCACGGCCGGCTACTCCGTCTTCGAGAAGGCGCCGGACGGGTCGAAGATCCCCGGCGGACGCCAGGGCGGCAAGGCCGCCGACGACGGCCAGGACGTCACGCTCACGGTCAACTCCAACATCCAGTGGTACGCCCAGAACGCCCTCGCGCAGCAGATGGCCAAGATGGGCGCGCAGTCCGGCACGGCGGTGGTCATGAACGCCAAGACGTCGAAGGTCCTCGCGCTGGCGTCCTACCCGACGTTCGACCCCAACGACATCGCCAGCGCCAAGGGCAGCCTCGTCAACAAGGCCCTCAACGACGTCTTCGAGCCCGGCTCGACGGCCAAGGTCATGACGGTGGCGGCGGCCCTCGAGGAGAAGACGGTCACCCCCGGGCAGCCCGTCATCATCCCCAACCGGATGCAGCGCTTCGACGCGAACTTCAAGGACAGCCACGACCACCCCACGCTCTATCGCACCGTCTCCGGCACCCTCGCCGAGTCGAGCAACATCGGGACGATCCTCATCGGTGAGACCCTCGCGTCCAAGAAGCTCGAGGAGTACTACCGCAAGTTCGGTCTCGGCTCGAAGTCGGGCATGGGCTACCCGGGGGAGTCGGCCGGACTGCTCGCCTCGGCCAGCACGTGGAACGGCACCCAGCGCTCGACCGTGATGTTCGGGCAGGGCCTGTCGGTCACGGCCATCCAGGCGGCGTCGGTCTACCAGACGATCGCGAACGGGGGTGTGCGCATGACGCCGTCGCTCGTCGAGGGTACGACCGCCGAGAACGGCACCTTCACCAAGGTCGAGCCCAAGCCGGGCACCCGCGTCGTCTCGCAGGACACCGCCGCCAAGGTCAACGCCATGCTCGAGGGCGTCGTCTCCAAGGAGGGCACGGCGCCCCAGGCCCAGATCCCGGGCTACCGCGTCGCCGGCAAGACCGGCACCGCCGACTTCTACGACGCCCGGCTCGGCCGCTACAGCGGCAAGACCGCGAGCTTCATCGGCTACGCGCCGGCCGACGACCCCGAGCTCGTCGTCGCCGTGATCCTCCAGCGTCCCAGCGCCAGCATCTACGGCGGCACCGTCGCCGCCCCCGTCTTCCACGACGTCATGACCTACGCGCTGCAGGAGCTCAAGGTCCCTCCGACGGGGACGTCCGCGGCACCCATCACGCTCTCGGTCACGCCCGAGCAGGCGCTGTCCAACCCGGACACGCTGCGTGACAAGGCACGCCACCGGGCCAAGTAGTCTGACTGGTCGTGTCTGCACCCCGACCCGCCTCCCGCGACAGCTCGAGCCTGCGTGAGCTCGCGCTGCTCGTCGACGCCTCTGTCGACGAGCCAGCCGACCTCGACCTCGGGGTGAGCGGAGTGACCCTCGACTCCCGCGCCGTCCAACCCGGTGACCTGTATGCCGCCCTCCCGGGCGCCCGTGCGCACGGCGCCGACTTCGCCGCCCAAGCCGCGGAGGCCGGAGCGACGGCCGTGCTCACCGACGCCGCCGGGGTCGAGCGGATGCGTGCCGCCGGTGTGGACCTGCCCGCCCTCGTCGTCGACGAACCGCGAGCCGTGCTCGGAGCCCTGTCGGCCCGGGTCTACGACACGACCGAGCAGAGCCTGACCATGGTCGGGATCACCGGGACCAACGGCAAGACCACCACGGCATACCTCGTCTCGAGCGCCCTCGGCGTCCTCGGGCACAGGACGGGTCTCATCGGCACGGTCGAGACCCGGATCGGCGACGAGCGGATCAAGAGCGTGCGCACCACCCCCGAGGCGACGGACCTGCACGCGATCCTCGCCGTGATGGACGAGCGCGACACCGACACCTGCGTCATGGAGGTGTCGAGCCACGCCCTGAGCCAGCACCGGGTCGACGGCGTCGTCTTCGACCTCGCGCTCTTCACGAACCTGTCGCAGGACCACCTCGACTTCCACGCCGACATGGAGGACTACTTCAGCGCGAAGGCGCGGCTGTTCACGCCGGAGCACTCGCTGCGCGGGCTCGTGTGCGTCGACGACGTCTGGGGCCGGCGTCTCGTCGAGCGGTCCGGCGTCCCCGTGACCACCCTGACGACCCTGCCCGACCACGAGGCCGACTGGACCGTCACCGTCGATGAGCAGGAGCCGTCGCGCTTCGTGCTCCGCGGACGGGGGATGGAGCTCGAGCTGCGCTCGGCCCTGCCGGGGGACTTCAACGTCGCCAACACCGCCATGGCGGCCGTGGCACTCATCCTGCTCGGCGAGGAGACCGACGCCGTGAGCCGGGCCATCCTCACCGACCCACACGTGCCCGGGCGGATGGAGCGCGTCACCGGCGCGGCCGACAGTGACGACCTGCTCGCCGTCGTCGACTACGCCCACACCCCCGATGCGGTCGAGGCCGCCCTCGCGGCGCTGCGTCCGGCGACCACTGGCCGCCTCGTCGTGGTCCTCGGGGCCGGCGGTGACCGCGACCGCGGCAAGCGCCGAGGCATGGGACGGGCCGCCGCCGGGCTCGCCGACGCCGTCGTCGTCACCGACGACAACCCGCGTGGCGAGGACCCCGCGACGATCCGCGCAGCCGTCCTCGAGGGCGCCCGCTCCGTCGACAGCGACGCGACCCTCGTCGAGGTCGCGGGTCGACGCGAGGCCATCCGCGAGGGCGTCCGACTGGCCCGCGGCGGCGGCGCCGGCTCCGTGGTCGCCGTGGTCGGCAAGGGGCACGAGACCGGCCAGGAGGTCGCCGGCGTGGTGCAGCCGTTCGACGACCGCCACGAGCTCAAGGCGGCGCTCGACGCCGTGGACACGGACACCGACGAGGAGGCCACCCGGTGATCGCGCTGTCCCTCACCGAGATCGCGACCCTCACCGGTGGTGCCCTCCACGGCGTCGCCGACCCCGCAGAGCCCCCGGTCGTCAGCGGTGCCGTCGTCACGGACTCCCGCGAGGCCGAGCCCGGCAGCCTCTACATCGCCCGCATCGGCGAGTCGATGGACGGCCACCGGTTCGTCGCGGCGGCCCGCGACAACGGCGCCGTCGCGGCGCTCACCAGCCGGGTCGTCGACGAGCTGCCCTGTGTCGTCGTCGACGACGTCCAGGCCGCCTTCGTCGCCATCTCGCGCGCCGTCCTCGACCGCGCCACCGACCTCACCGTCATCGGCATCACCGGCTCGTCCGGCAAGACGAGCACCAAGGACCTGCTCGGCACCGTCCTCGCCACGAGCGGGCCGACGATCGCGCCCGTCGGCTCCTACAACTCCGAGGTCGGCGTCCCGCTCACGGTCACGCGTGTCACCGACCACACCCGGTTCCTCGTCGTCGAGATGGGTGCCCGGGGCATCGGGCACATCGAGTACCTCACCCGCATCGCGCCGCCCCGCATCGGCGTGGTCCTCAACGTCGGCACCGCCCACGTCGGTGAGTTCGGCTCCCGTGAGGCAATCGGCCGGGCCAAGGGCGAGCTCGTCGAGGCGCTGCCCGCCGACGGCGTCGCCGTCCTCAACGCCGACGACCCGGTCGTCCGCTCGATGGCCGAACGCACGCGTGCCCGCGTCGTCCTCGTCGGCGAGGCCGCCGACGCGACCGTGCGGGCCGACGACGTCACGGTGGCGAGCGACGGGCGCGCGAGCTTCCGCGTCGTCACCCCAGCGGGGGAGGGGACGGTCTCCCTGCGGCTCGTGGGCCGCCACCACGTCGGCAACTCCCTCGCCGTCCTCGCCGTCGCACTCGAGTGCGGGATGTCGCTCGACGCCGCCACCGCCGCGGTCGGCGACGCCGGCATCGTGAGTCGCTGGCGCATGGAGGTCACCGAGCGCCGCGACGGAGTGACGATCGTCAACGACGCCTACAACGCCAACCCCGACTCGATGCGGGCAGCGCTGGCCGCGCTCGAGGCGATGGGTGAGGGCCGCCGCACCTGGGCCGTCCTCGGCTCGATGCTCGAGCTCGGCGACGAGTCCGACGACGACCACGCCGAGGTCGGCGCCGAGGCCCAGCGCCGCGGTGTCGACGAGCTGCTCGTCGTGGGCGCGACGGCCCGCCCGATGGCCGACATCCCTGCCGCTGCGGGCACCCGGATCCGCTGGTTCGAGGATGCCGACGCCGCCGAGGCCGTGCTGCGCGCCGAAGTCGCCCCGCCCGACGTCGTGTTGTTCAAGTCCAGCCGCGATGCGGGTCTACGGTGGCTCGGAGACAGACTCACCACCACCGACCGCACCACCAAGGAGGATCCCCAGTGAAGGCCGTGCTCGTCGCCGCGGTGGTCAGTCTCGTCGTCGCACTGTTCGGCACGCCGATGTTCATCAAGGTCCTCGTCAAGCGCGGCTACGGCCAGTTCATCCGCGACGACGGCCCCACCTCGCACCACACCAAGCGCGGCACGCCGACGATGGGCGGCGCGGTCATCGTCGCCGCGACGATCGCGGCCTACGGCGCGGCGCACCTCGCCTTCTGGACGGCTCCGAGCTGGAGCGGGCTGCTCGTCCTCTTCCTCATGGCCGGGCTCGGGCTCGTGGGCTTCCTCGACGACTACATCAAGATCAGCAAGCAGCGCAGCCTCGGTCTCCGGTCCAAGCAGAAGCTCTTCGGGCAGGGCCTCGTCGGCGTGATCTTCGCGATCCTCGCCCTGCAGTTCCCCAACGACCGGGGGCGTACGCCGGCCTCGACGAAGATCTCGTTCGTCCGCGACACCAACCTCGACCTCGCGTTCGCCGGGACGATCGTCGGCATCCTGCTCTTCATCCTCTTCGCCAACGTCATCATCGCCGGCACGAGCAACGGCGTGAACCTCACCGACGGGCTCGACGGCCTCGCCACCGGCGCCTCGGTGATGACCTTCGCGGCCTACGTCCTCATCGGCATCTGGCAGTTCAACCAGAACTGCCAGACCAACGCCGGCATCAAGTGCTACGAGGTGCGCGACCCGCTCGACCTCGCCATCGTCGCGGCTGCGGCGATGGGCGCGTGCTTCGGCTTCCTCTGGTGGAACGGCTCGCCCGCCAAGATCTTCATGGGTGACACCGGGTCGCTCGCCCTCGGCGGCCTGCTCGCCGGCCTGGCCATCGTCACCCGCACCGAGTTCCTCGTCGTCATCCTCGGCGGACTCTTCGTGACGATCACGCTGTCGGTGATCATCCAGGTCGCGTCGTTCAAGTCGACGGGCAAACGCGTGTTCCGGATGGCGCCGCTGCAGCACCACTTCGAGCTCCTCGGCTGGCAGGAGGTCACGATCGTCATCCGGTTCTGGATCATCGCCGGCCTCTTCGTCGCCCTCGGGCTCGGCCTCTTCTACGCCGAGTGGGTCGTGGGCGCGGCATGACCGAGGACATCACCGGTCGGCTCGCGTCCCTCACCTCCCGCGAGTCCGACTGGGCCGGCCTCCGCGTGCTCGTCGCCGGTCTCGGGGTGAGCGGCTTCGCCGCCGCCGACGCCCTGCTCGAGCGCGACGCCCACGTCATCGTCGTCGACGGCTCGTCGCCCGACTCCTCGCCGGCCATGGCCGAGCGGGCGCGCATCCTCGAGATCCTCGACGCCGAGCTCCGCTTCGGTCCCGAGCACGTCTCCCGTATGCCGTCCGACCCCGTCGACCTCGTCGTCACCTCCCCGGGGTGGGCACCGACGCAGCCGCTGCTGGCCGCCGCGGCGGAGGCCGGTGTCGCGATCTGGGGCGAGGTCGAGCTGGCCTGGCGCATGCGCCCGAGCGAGGGAGCGGCACCGTGGCTCACGGTGACCGGCACCAACGGCAAGACGACGACTGTCCAGATGCTCACGTCGATCCTGCGGGCGGCGGGTGAGCGCGCCATCAGCGCCGGCAACGTCGGGACGCCCATCCTCGAGGCCGTCATGGACCCGCAGCCGTTCGACGCGATCGCCGTCGAGCTGTCGAGCTTCCAGCTGCACTGGTCGGACTCGATCCGGCCGCAGGCCTCCGTGTGCCTCAACGTCGCGCCCGACCACGTCGACTGGCACGGCAGCTACGACGAGTACCTCGCCGCCAAGGGCAAGGTCTACGAGGGCACCGAGATCGCCTGCGTCTACAACGTCGACGACCCCCAGACCGAGCACCTCGTCGAGGAGGCCGACGTCCAGGAGGGCTGCCGCGCCGTCGGGTTCACCCTCGGCACCCCGGCGCCGTCGATGCTCGGCGTCGTCGGCGACGTGCTCGCCGACCGTGCGTTCGTCGAGCAGCGGCGCCACGCCGCGGCCGAGCTCGCCTCCCTCGAGGACCTGCGAGGCGACGCCCCCGACGTCGCACCCCACCTCGTCGCCAACGCGCTCGCCGCTGCCGCCCTCGCCCGGGCCCACGGGGTCGAGGCCGGCGCGGTCAAGGCCGGGCTGAGGGCGTTCCGGCCCGAGCCCCACCGGATCGCCCACGTGGCCACGATCGACGAGGTGCGCTGGGTCGACGACTCCAAGGCGACGAACCCGCACGCAGCGGCAGCCTCGCTCACGGCATACGAGCACGTCGTCTGGGTCGCCGGAGGCCTGCTCAAGGGAGCCGACGTCGACGACCTCGTGCGCTCGGCAGCCGGCCGGCTGCGGGGTGTCGTGCTGCTCGGCCGCGACCGCGCGAGCATCGCCGAGGCGCTTGCCCGACACGCGCCCGATGTCCCCGTCGTGGACGTCGCCGAGACCGACACTGGAGCCATGGACCGCGCCGTCACCGAGGCCGCGTCGCTCGCCCAGCCGGGCGACGTCGTGCTCCTCGCGCCGGCGGCGGCGTCCATGGACATGTTCGACAACTACGGCGCACGCGGAGACGCCTTCGCCGAGGCGGTGCTCCGCCGCGCGGCCTCTGGGGAGTGAGTCAGTGAGCAGCACGACCGGTTCAGGCGCGGAGCGCGGATTCGGGGTCGTCCCCGGGTGGCTCGAGCGCCTCGACCGACCCGTCACGACCTACTACGTCCTCGTCGGCGTCACCTCGGTCCTCGTCGGCTTCGGGCTGATCATGGTGCTGTCCGCGTCGACCGTCTCCTCGCTCCAGGCGACCAACTCCGGCTCGGCCTACTCCATCGTCATCAGCCAGATGGTCTTCGCGGCCATCGGTGGGATCGCGTTGCTCATCGCCTCGCGACTCTCGGTGGCGGCGTGGAAGCGCCTGTCACTGCCGCTGCTCGTCGCCGGGCTCGTGCTGCAGGTACTCGTCTTCACCCCGCTCGGCGTCGACGTCAAGGGCAACCGCAACTGGCTCGACTTCGGCTTCTTCTCGATGCAGCCCTCCGAGCTGCTCAAGGTCGGCCTCGCGCTGAGCGGTGGCCTCATCCTCTCGGCCAAGCGCAAGCAGCTCGGCCAGGTCAGCCACGCGCTCGTGCCCTACGTCCTGCCCGTCGCGCTCTTCGCCATCGGTCTGGTGCTCCTCGGCCACGACCTCGGGACCGTGCTCATCCTGTCCGCCGTCGTCGGCGGCGTGCTCTTCACGGCCGGTGTGCCGGGGCGCTGGTTCGCCATGGCGGCGGCCGGCTTCGCCGCGGTCGCGGTGACCTTCGTCGTCACGAGCCCCAACCGGCTGGGCCGCTTCGACGTCTGGCTCGGGCGCGACACCGACCCGTTCGGCGCGGCGCGACAGTCGATCCAGGGTCGCTACGCCCTCGCCGACGGTGGGTGGACCGGCGTCGGGCTCGGGCAGTCGCGCGAGAAGTGGCAGTGGCTCTCGGAGCCGCACAACGACTTCATCTTCGCGATCATCGGCGAGGAGCTCGGGCTGCCCGGGACGATCATGGTGCTCGCGCTCTTCGTCGTCCTCGCCCTCACCTGCTACCGCCTCGTCATGCGCACCTCCGACTTCTTCGTCCGGGTGGCGACGGCGGGCATCATGAGCTGGATCGTCGTGCAGGCGATGATCAACGTCGCCACGGTGATCGGCCTGCTGCCCGTCATCGGCGTCCCGCTGCCCCTGGTGTCCTCGGGTGGGTCCTCGCTCGTGACGACGATGCTCGCGCTGGGCATCCTGCTCTCCTTCGCGCGCGCCGAGCCCGGCTGCGCCAAGGCCCTTGCCGGCCGGCCGTCGCTCATCAAGCGCTCCTTCGCCGTCATCCCCAAGAGGCGGTCCCGTCGATGAGCACCCCCGACACCGTCGGCTCGGTCCTGCTCGCAGGCGGAGGGACCGCCGGACACGTCTCGCCACTGCTGGCCCTCGCCGACTGCCTGCGCCGCCGCGAGCCCGGCATCCGGATCACCGCCCTCGGAACGGCCGAGGGGCTCGAGGCGCGACTCGTCCCCGCACGCGGCTACGACCTCGAGGTCGTCCCCAAGGTCCCCATGCCCCGCCGTCCCTCCGGCGACCTGCTCCGGCTCCCCGCTTCGCTGCGCCGGGCCGTGGCGGCCGCCGACGCCGCCATCACCGGCGCGGACGCCCGCGTCGTCGTCGGCTTCGGTGGATACGTCTCGACTCCCGCCTACCTCGCGGCCCGGCGACGCGGCATACCCGTGGTCATCCACGAGCAGAACGCCAGGCCCGGTCTGGCCAACAAGCTCGGTGCGCGGTTCGCCAAGCACGTCGCGGTGACCTTCGCGGGCACCCCGCTGCGCGGTGCCACGGTGACCGGTATGCCGTTGCGCCGCGAGATCGCGCTCCTCGACCGCAAGGCCCGCCGCGCCGAGGCACTGGCGACCTTCGGTCTCGACCCGCAGTGGCCCACCGTCCTCGTCACGGGAGGCTCGCTCGGCGCGCAGCGGATCAACGAGGCGTTCCGGACCGCGATGGGCTCGCTGCGAGCAGCCGGTGTGCAGGTGCTCCACGTCACCGGTGTCGGCAAGGAGTTCGCGGTCGAGGAGCCCGGCGCCGGCGCTCCCTACGTCGTCGTCCCCTACGCGGACCGGATGGAGCTCGCCTACGCCGCGGCCGACATCGTCGTGGCGCGCTCGGGGGCCAACACGGTCTGCGAGCTCACGGCGGTCGGCCTCCCGGCGGCCTACGTCCCCCTGCCCATCGGCAACGGCGAGCAGCGCCTCAACGCAGAGGCGGTCGTCTCCGCCGGTGGCGGACTCGTCGTCGAGGACGCGGCGCTCACCGCGACCTGGATCGAGACGACCCTCGTCCCGCTGCTGCGTGACGCGTCCCGCCTGGGCGAGATGGCTGCCGCCGCCGCGTCAGTGGGCGAGCGCGACGGTGACGAGCTGCTCGCCGACCTCGTCGTCGACGCGGCGTCCGGGAAGGTCTGACATGTCGCGCAACCCCCGGTTCGACTTCGCGAGCGAGGTCCCCGGGCTCGAGACGCTGGGCCGGGTCCACTTCATCGCCATCGGCGGAGCCGGCATGTCCGCGGTCGCCCGCGTCATGCTCGCGCGCGGTGTCGCGGTCAGCGGCTCCGACGCCAAGGACAGCGCGGTGCTCGACCCCCTGCGCTCCCTCGGTGCGCGCGTCGTCGTGGGCCACGACGCCGACAACGTCGCCGACGTCGACACGGTCGTCATCTCGTCGGCCATCCCCGAGTCCAACGTCGAGCTCGCTGCCGCCCGCGGGGCCGGATGCCTCGTCCTGCACCGCTCCCAGGGCCTTGCCGCCACGATGAAGGACTCGCGCCCGGCCGCGGTCGCCGGTGCCAACGGCAAGACCACGACGACCTCGATGCTCACCGTCGCGCTGCAGGAGGCCGGACTCGACCCGTCGTTCGCCTCCGGCGGCGAGCTCACCGGTCAGGGCACCAACGCGGCATGGACCGACGGCGACGTCTTCGTCGTCGAGGCCGACGAGAGCGACGGCTCGTTCCTCGTCTACCGCCCCGAGGTCGCCATCGTCACCAACGTCCAGCCCGACCACCTCGACTTCTACGGCACCTTCGACGAGGTCGAGCGGGCCTACGCCGAGTTCGCCTCGTCCCTGCGTCCCGGGGGACTGCTCGTGGCCTGTGCCGACGACGCGGGCTCCGCGCGGCTCGCGGCACGCGCCGTCGACTCGGGCACCCGGGTCCTCACCTACGGCTTCGACGCCGCCGCCGACCTCCGGCTGTCCGACCACCGTCCCGACCCCGAGGGCATCGGGACGTCGACGACGCTCCACCTGCCCGGTGGTGCCGAGGAGACCCTGCGCCTGGCGACGCCCGGCGCGCACAACGCCCTCAACGCCGCGGCTGCACTGCTCGCCGCGACCGAGGGCTTCGGTGCCGACCGCGGCCGGACGCTCGCCGGGCTCGCCGGGTTCGACGGGGCACGTCGCCGCTTCGAGGTCCGCGGCGAGGTCGGGGGCGTCACCGTCGTCGACGACTACGCCCACAACCCGGGCAAGGTCGCCGCCGTCGTGTCCACCGCCGCCGAGATCGCCCGGCGTCGTGGTGGCCGGCTGCACGTCGCGTTCCAGCCGCACCTCTACTCGCGCACCCGCGACTTCGCCGACGGTTTCGCCGCCGGCCTCGCGCCGGCCGACACCGTCGTCCTGCTCGACGTCTACGGCGCCCGCGAGCAGCCGATGGAGAGCATCACCAGCGAGCTCATCGCCAGCCCTCTGCGGGCCTTGCCGGGGGAGCGCTCGGTGAGTGTCGGTGGCACCTTCACGTCGATCGCCGCGGACCTCGCTGCCGTCGCCACCGACCGCGACCTCGTCCTGACCGTCGGCGCCGGTGACGTCACCGAGCTTGCCGGCCACGTCCTCGCGGCGCTGGGGGAGCGGTGAGCGGGGTCGGTGTGCGGCGGGGCCTGGCGCAGGCGGACCCGCGCTTCCGGGAGCGCGCGCTCCGACGTCGCCGACGCCCGTGGCTTCGCGGCCTGTGGACCGTGGTGGCACTCGCCGTCCTCGCTGGCGTGGCCTGGGTCGTCTTCTGGAGCCCACTCCTCGCCGTGCGCACGGTCGAGGTGAGTGGGGTGACCGGCGCGGATCGCACCGCCGTCGACGGCCTCGTCGGGGTCCCGACGGGCACCCCGCTGGCGCGCGTGGACCTCGAGGCAGTCGAGGAGCGGGTGCGCAGCCGCAGCACGATCGCCGAGGTCTCCGTCGAGCGCGGATGGCCTTCGACCCTGCGGGTCCGGACCATCCAACGGCACCCCGCCCTCGTGCTCAAGAACCCTCAGGGTCAACTCGAGGTTGTGGATGCCACCGGCGTCTCGTACGACACGGTGAAGGCTCCACCCGTCGGCGTCCCGCTCGTCACCGCGGCCTCGCCCAAGGGCACGACCAAGGCTGCGCTCGAGGCTGCCCTGTCGATGATCCAGACGCTGCCGCCGGACCTCTCGGCGCGGGTGTCCTCGATCCAGATGAGCACCGCCAACCTCGTGTCGTTCACGCTCGGTGGCGTCACCGTGGTGTGGGGTGGCGCGGACGACGCGGACCGCAAGCTGTCGATCCTCAGGGCGCTGCTCCCGACCCGGCCGCAGGTCATCGACGTCAGCGCTCCCGACTCGCCCGTCACTCGCGGAGGAACCTCACCGTCACCCTCGAGGTGAGACGTCGGCCCCGTGACAGGTGGGGCTGGTGGGGGTGATGTGACCCGCGTGGTGGCCGTGCGTGAGAATGGTCCGGACTCGGGCGCGACACGCCCACGCGCTCGTTGCATGAGGCCTCGCTGACGCCTAGCGTCGCTTCATCGGGTCGTGACCAAACTGTGACTCTTGACTTCAGGTCGAGGCTTCAGCCGCCGTCGTGACCCCGGCGGACCAGTCGAGCAACCAGCACCAGAACTCAGCACTCTCAGGGAAGGCCCCACACCGTGGCAACACCACAGAACTACTTGGCCGTCATCAAGGTCGTCGGCATCGGTGGAGGTGGTGTCAACGCCATCAACCGGATGATCGAGGTCGGTCTCAAGGGCGTCGAGTTCATCGCGATCAACACCGACGCGCAGGCGCTCCTCATGAGCGACGCCGACGTCAAGCTCGACGTCGGCCGCGAGCTCACCCGCGGTCTCGGCGCAGGCGCCGACCCCGAGGTCGGCAAGAAGGCCGCCGAGGACCACG
The DNA here is from genome assembly GCF_964253435.1 of Knoellia sp. LjRoot47. Taxonomy (NCBI): domain Bacteria; kingdom Bacillati; phylum Actinomycetota; class Actinomycetes; order Micrococcales; family Intrasporangiaceae; genus Knoellia; species Knoellia sp. LjRoot47. Next base: position 298,269 of record NZ_CAXUQS020000002.1, on the reverse strand, counting down.
CCGAGGAGATCGAAGAGGTCCTCAAGGGGGCCGACATGGTCTTCGTCACCGCGGGTGAGGGTGGTGGCACCGGCACCGGAGGCGCCCCTGTCGTCGCGCGCATCGCCAAGGGGCTCGGTGCCCTGACGATCGGTGTCGTCACGCGCCCGTTCACCTTCGAGGGCCGTCGTCGCGCCAACCAGGCCGAGTCCGGCATCGGCAACCTCCGCGAGGAGGTCGACACCCTCATCGTCATCCCCAACGACCGGCTGCTGTCGATCAGCGACCGCGCCGTCTCGATGCTCGACGCGTTCCGCAGCGCCGACCAGGTCCTGCTCTCCGGTGTCCAGGGCATCACCGACCTCATCACGACGCCGGGACTGATCAACCTCGACTTCGCCGACGTCAAGTCCGTCATGCAGGGTGCCGGGTCGGCGCTCATGGGCATCGGCTCGGCCCGAGGCGAGGACCGCGCCGTGCAGGCCGCCGAGCTGGCCATCTCGAGCCCCCTGCTCGAGGCGAGCATCGACGGCGCCCACGGTGTGCTGCTCTCGATCCAGGGTGGCAGCGACCTGGGTCTGTTCGAGATCAACGAGGCCGCGCGCCTCGTCCAGGAGGCCGCGCACCCCGAGGCCAACATCATCTTCGGCGCCGTCATCGACGACGCCCTCGGTGACGAGGTCCGCGTCACGGTCATCGCGGCCGGCTTCGATGGTGGCACCCCCGCCAAGCGTCCGGACGAGCGTGGCATCGGCAGCATCCAGGGTCCGAGCAAGACCCAGCAGGCCGCCGCGGCGCAGCAGGCCTCGTCCAACCACACCTCGCCCCAGCGGCAGGCGCCCGCCCAGCCCGAGCCCGCGCAGCGGGTCGAGCACACCGAGCCCCAGCGGCAGGCTCCTCAGGCGCCCGCCGTCCCGCCGGTCAACCCGTCGAGCGAGCCGGTTCGCCAGCCGGTGGAGGTCAACCACGCGCAGCGCAGCACCGAGACCGAGCAGCGTCCCGCACCGCCGCGCACCGTCACCTTCGACGACGGCGACGACCTGGACGTTCCCGACTTCCTGAAGTGACCCCCTGCGGCGTCGGGCCCTGACCTGACGCACGCGCGACGAGGGCGACCGGCCGTGGCCGGTCGCCCTCGTCGCGTCTACGGTGGTCCCGTGTTCTTCTGGCAAGACGATTTGGGCGGGATCCGCCGTGCGTTCACCGACCGCTCCGGCGGGGTGAGTGAGGCACCGTATGCCGGTCTCAACCTGGGTGGGCACGTCGGCGACGACCCAGCGGCGGTGCGGGAGAACCGAGCTCGCGTCGCGACGTCCCTCGCCGTCGAGCCGGAGCGGCTCGTCTTCATGGACCAGTGCCACGGCAGCGACGTCGCCGTCGTCACCGAGAAGCCCGACGGCCCCCTGCCCGTGGACGGCATCGTCACCACCGAGCCGGACCTCGCTCTGGCCGTCCTCGTCGCCGACTGCACCCCGGTCCTCCTCTCCGACGAGACGGCAGGGGTCATCGGAGCGGTGCACGCTGGGCGACCGGGCATGACGACCGGCGTTGTCGCACAGGCGATCTCGCTCATGCGCGACCTCGGGGCGACGCAGGTGGCGGCGGTCGTGGGCCCGAGCGTGTGTGGTCGCTGCTACGAGGTGCCGCTGGAGATGCGAGAGTCGGCGGCCGCGGTGAGCCCCGAGTCGCGTGCGGTGTCGTGGACGGGAACGGCTGCCATCGACGTCGCCGCCGGTGTCGTCGCGCAGCTGCGTGCCGCGGGGGTCGACGACCTCACCTGGGTCCCGGGCTGTGCCCGCGAGGAGGAGGCGCTGTTCTCCTACCGCCGCGAGGGCACGACCGGCCGGTTCGCCGGCGTCATCGTGCGGAGTGGCTCGTGAGCGGGCGTCGGGAGGAGCTCGCGTCACGCCTCGAGGACGTCCACGCGCGGATGGGCCGGGCCGCCGAGAGCGCCGGGCGGGACGTCGGCGACCTCGAGCTCGTCGTCGTGACGAAGTACTTCCCCGCGAGCGACGTCGACCTCCTCGTCGACCTCGGTGTGGCCCACATCGGCGAGAACAAGGACCAGGAGGCCGGGGCCAAGGTCGCCGAGCTGTCCCGGCGCGACGACGTCACCGTGCACTTCATCGGTCAGCTGCAGTCCAACAAGGCAGGTCACGTCACGGCCTACGCCGACGTCGTGCAGTCGGTCGACCGGCCCAAGATCGTCACCGCCCTCGACCGCGGGGCCCAGCGCCACGGCAGGCGGCTCGACGTCCTCCTCCAGGTCGCCCTCGACGACGAGGGTGGCAGGGGCGGGACCAGCCCCGAGGACGTCCCCGCTCTCGCCGACCTCGTCGCCGGGGCGGAGGCGCTGCGGCTGCGCGGGGTCATGGCGGTCGCGCCACTCGGAGGTGACCCGCGACGTGCGTTCGCGCGACTGCGCGAGGTCGCGGACGGCATACGGGCAGGTCATCCCGAGGCGACCTGGATCTCGGCCGGGATGAGCGGTGACCTCGAGGACGCGGTCGCCGAAGGGGCGACACACCTGCGTGTCGGGACGGCAATACTCGGTTCTCGTCCGTCACTTGGGTAACTTCTTTTCACGAACACGGTCATGGTGACCGCCGATTCGCACTAGGAGTACTCATGGCTGGCGCGCTGCGCAAGACGATGGTCTACCTCGGGCTGGCCGAGGACGAGGGCCGTTACTACGACGAGGCCTACGACGAGTACGACACGGCGGAGGAGTTCGAGCCCGACGACGCCCGCGAGACACGTGAGCGCCCCGCCGAGGTCACCCCCCTGACGACGCGTCGCAGCGTCGCGCAGGTCGTGCGCACCCAGGAGGCCTCGGGCATCTCGCGCATCACGACGATCCACCCGCGCACCTACAACGAGGCCAAGACGATCGGCGAGAACTTCCGCGAGGGCACGCCGGTGATCATGAACCTCACCGACATGGACGACGCCGACGCCAAGCGTCTCGTCGACTTCGCCGCCGGCCTCGTTTTCGGCCTCCATGGTGCGATCGAGCGCGTGACCGCCAAGGTCTTCCTGCTCTCGCCGTCGACCGTCGAGGTCAACGCGGAGGAGTCCGCCGCCGTCCCCGGCCGCACCCTGTTCAACCAGAGCTGACCCCACACACCTGACCCACAGGACGTTCACGCAGACTGGTCGCCATGGACGCCGTGCTGTCGCTGCTCAAGTTCATCGTCTGGCTCTACCTGATGGTGGTATTCGGGCGGCTCATCCTCGACTGGATCCGGGTGTTCGCCCGGGACTGGCGGCCGCGCGGCGTCGTCCTCGTGCTCGCCGAGGCCGTCTACACGTTGACCGACCCGCCGCTCAACGCGCTGCGCAGGGTCATCCCGCCGATCCGACTCGGCGGCGCCTCGATCGACCTCGGGTTCCTCGTGCTGGTCCTAGGTCTCTACCTGCTCATCGCGATCCTCTAGGCTGGATCGCTGAGCCACCTGTGCCTCGTGGGGCACAGGGTCCCATGAACCGATCGATACAGAGGAGTTGACATGGCGTTGTCGCCCGAGGACGTCCTCAACAAGACGTTCACGACCACCCAGTTCCGACGCGGCTACGACGAGCGCGAGGTCGACGACTTCCTCGATGACATCGTCGCCGAGATGCGTCGGATGACCAAGACCGACGAAGAGGTCCGCAAGCAGCTCAACGACTGCCGCCAGGGCCGCGGTCTCGAGCCCGTCACGGCCGCGATGCCCGCCCCCGCCGCGGTCACTCCCGACCGCTCGGCCGAGATCGCCAAGCTCGAGGGTCGCAACACCGAGCTCGAGGCCCGTGTTCGCGAGCTCGAGGAGCTCGAGGGCAAGAACCAGCTCGCCCAGAACGATGGCGAGGTCGACGGCCTCTCGAAGCGCAACAACGAGCTCGAGGCCAAGGTGCGCGAGCTCGAGGGCAAGCTCGCCGAGTCCGAGCGTGAGATCTCCGACCTCCGCGGCCGCCACGACACCCTCGTCGGAGAGCGCGACTCGCTGGTCGGCGAGCGTGACTCGCTCATCGGTGAGCGCGACGCCCTGCGGGGCGAGCGTGACTCGCTCGTGGGCGAGCGCGACTCCATCGCCGCCGAGCGTGACCGCGCCCGCGCCGAGCACGAGGCGGCCTCGGCCAAGAACGAGCAGGAGCGCCAGGCGGTCTACGACAAGGCCAACAGCAACGCCGACGAGCAGCTCGCAACGCTGCGTTCGCGCGTCGAGGAGGCCGAGAAGGACGCCCAACGTCGCATCCAGAAGGCCCAGGCCGCGGCCGAGCAGGCCGAGTCCGAGGCGCAGGAGCGGGTCGCCAACGCCGCCCCCGCCGAGGCCGACCAGGGCGGCGACCTCGCCGCCATCGCCGGTGCCGGTGGCGCCGGTGCCGGCTCCGCCGCAGGCGTCCTCGCCCTGGCCCAGCGTCTGCACGACGAGCACGTCACCGCCGGTGAGACCCGCCGCGACGAGCTCGTGCGCGAGGCCCAGTCCCGCCACGACGAGCTCATCTCGACCGGTGAGGCCAAGCACCACGAGTTCGTGAGCACGGGCCAGTCCAAGCACGACGAGCTCATCAGCACGGCGCAGGCCCGCCACGACGAGCTCATCAACAGTGCCCAGTCGCAGCACGACGAGCTCGTCTCGACGGCCCAGACGCAGCACGACACGATGCTCGCCGAGGCCAACGCCAAGCGCGAGGAGCTCATCACCGAAGCGCGTGAGCGGTCGACGGGCATGGTCCACGAGGCGCAGCAGCGCAAGGCGGCCATCCTGCAGGAGCTCAGCGAGGAGCGGGCGGTGCTCGAGCGCAAGATCGAGCAGCTGCGCGGCTTCGAGCGCGACTACCGCGGTCGCCTCAAGACCTACATCCAGGGTCAGCTCCAAGAGCTCGACCACACGGCGGTCGACGCCGAGGTCGAGGAAGCAGCCAAGCAGAACCAGTGACGCGTCACTGATCTCCACGCCGAAGGGCGCCCGGTCCTGGACCGGGCGCCCTTCGTCGTGGTCCACGAGCCGGGTGTGCCGTCCAGGACCAGTGCAGGTCACCGGGCGTTTTGCGTTGTGATGCGCACCACGAGGGCTTATCCTCGCCGCACACGGTCGAGCCCTGCCGGGCCCGACCTTTGTTGACGAGTGAGGACAGGCATGGCTGCCAAGCGCGCCCTCTCGGGGGCCACCAAGGCTGGATCCGGCACGACGACCGCCTCTCGAGCGGGGGCGAGCACGGCGGGCGCGAGGTCGTCGAAGGCCTCGACCTCGGGCAAGGCCGGGACGAAGCCTGCTGCGAAGACGGCGGCCAAGACCGCCGCCAAGAAGGCGCCGGCCACCAAGGCGTCGGCGACGAAGGCGGCTGCGACGAAGGCGGCGGCCACGAGGGCTCCCGCCAAGAAGGCCCCCACGAAGGCTCCTGCGAAGAAGGCTTCGGCGACGAAGACCTCGGCTGTGAAGACGTCGGCGACCAAGGCGCCCGCCAAGAAGGCGCCGGCCACGAAGGCGCCGGCCACGAAGGCGCCCGCGAAGAAGGCGTCTGCGAAGAAGGCGCCGACCACGAAGGCGTCCGCCGCCAAGGCTGCGGCCACCAAGGCGTCTGCGACGAAGGGGCCGACCACGAAGGCGTCCGCCGCCAAGGCTGCGGCACCGGCCGCGCCGGCGAAGACGCCGGCGACGAGGAAGGCCACGTCCACCAAGGCCGCCGCCACGAAGGCGCCCGCGAAGAAGGCCCCGGCCAAGAAGGTCGCGCTCGTCGTCCGTGAGGACGAGTCTCCGTGGACCGCGAAGGAGTTGCGCGAGGTCCGGGGCGAGATCGAGGGCGACATCGCCCGGCTCAAGGCCGAGCTCCAGGTCGCCGAGTCCGAGCTCTCGGACCTCCTGCGCGACTCGGGTGACGGCGCGGGTGACGACCAGGCGGACGCCGGCGCCAAGACCTACGAGCGCGAGCAGGAGATCGCCCTCGCCGACAACGCCCGCGAGATGCTCCTGCAGAACGAGCACGCGCTCGAGCGGCTCGACAACGGCACCTACGGCGTGTGCGAGTCCTGTGGCCAGCCGATCGGCAAACTTCGCCTCCAGGCGGCACCTCGTGCGACCCTATGCATGCCATGCAAGATGAAACAGGAACGCCGCTGACCTCCAGCCCACCCTCCACTCCCGCACCGGCCCCGGACGATCGCCAGGGCCGGTCGCGGCTGTTTGCGCTCCTCATCGGGGTCGGCGTGCTCACACTCGTCCTCGACCAGGGCTCCAAGGTGTGGGCGCTCGGTGCCCTCACGCCAGGGGAACCGCGCGACCTCCTCGGACCGGTGCTGCGCCTCAACCTCATCCGCAACCCCGGTGCGGCGTTCTCGCTGGGTGACAGCGTCACCTGGCTGCTCACCATCGTCGCGCTCGGGATCGTCGTCTGGGTGGGCCGAGCCGCGACCCGGGTCGGGCACTCGGGGTGGGCCGTCACACTCGGCATGCTCCTCGGCGGCGCCGTCGGCAACCTCATCGACCGGATCCTTCGTGCGCCCGGCTTCGGCCGTGGTCACGTCGTCGACTTCATCGACTACTTCGGCCTGTTCATCGGCAACGTCGCGGACATCGCGATCGTCGTCGCGGCCGCGGCAGGAGCGGTTCTGGCGCTGCGCGGCATACCCCTCGAAGGGGTGACCCACGGACGGCACGAGACGCCCGAGGACTCGGCCGGGTCCGACGATGTCTGACAGCCGCACCATGCTCGTGCCCGAGGGCCTGCAGGGCGAGCGCGTCGACGCGGCCATCGCGCGGCTGTTCGGCCTGTCCCGCACCCGGGCCGCCGACCTCGCCGCCGAGGGCAGTGTCGCCGTCAACGGCGCGCACGTCGGCAAGTCCCACCGCGTCCACGGTGGCGACATGCTCGAGGTGACGCTGCCGAGCTCGGACCCCAGCCCGACGCTCGAGGTCATCGCCGAACCGGTGCCGGGGATGGGGATCATCCACGACGACGACGACATCGTCGTCGTCGACAAGCCGGTCGGCGTCGCCGCACACCCCAGCGTCGGGTGGACCGGGCCCACGGTGCTCGGCGGGCTGGCTGCCGCCGGCTACCGCATCTCGACGAGCGGGGCGAGCGAGCGGCAGGGCATCGTCTCGCGGCTCGACGTCGGCACGTCCGGCCTCATGGTCGTCTGCAAGAGCGAGCGGGGCTACTCACTGCTCAAGCGGGCGTTCAAGGAGCGCACGGTCGACAAGACGTACCACACGCTCGTGCAGGGCCTGCCCGACCCGCTCGTCGGCACGATCGACGCCCCCATCGGGCGCCACCCCGGCCACGACTACAAGTTCGCGGTCATGGAGTCGGGCAAGCACGCGGTGACCCACTACGAGCTGCTGGAGGCGTTCCGGCACGCCAGCCTGCTCGAGATCCACCTCGAGACTGGTCGCACCCACCAGATCCGCGTCCACTTCTCGGCGCTGCGGCACCCGTGCGTCGGTGACCTCACCTACGGCGCGGACCCGACCCTGGCCAAGAAGCTCGGGCTCGAGCGGCAGTGGCTGCACGCCGTCGGGCTCGGTTTCCAGCACCCGGGCACGGGGGAGTGGGTCACCTTCGAGAGCCAGTACCCGCAGGACCTCCAGGACGCGCTCGACCGCCTCTGACGACCCGACGGCGAGGTCGCGCGGCGTGTCGTGGCGCGTGTCCCGGCGTTCCCACGGGTCACATCCTTCACAGCGTGGCGAGCCGTTCGAGCCTGTCACCGGAGCGACCTAGGATGATCCACGATGTCGTCGCCCACCTCCTCCCCAGCCCCGGACAGCACGGACAGCTTCGTCCACCTGCACGTCCACACCGAGTACTCCATGCTGGACGGAGCCGCGCGTATCGGTGACCTGTTCACCCGCGCCTCGGAGCTCGGTATGCCGGCCCTGGCGATGACCGACCACGGTTACCTCTACGGCGCGCACGAGTTCTGGCGCAAGGCGCAGGGGACCGGCGTCAAGCCGATCATCGGGCTCGAGGCCTATGTCACCCCGGGCACCCACCGCACCGACAAGACCCGCGTCAAGTGGGGTGACGAGCGCACCCGCCCCGGCGACGACGTGTCGGGTTCCGGCGCCTACACGCACATGACGCTGCTGGCCAAGAACAACAACGGCCTGCGCAACCTCTTCCAGATGGACAGCCGGGCCTCGCTCGACCAGGTCTACGCGAAGTGGCCCCGGCTCGACCGCGAGCTCATCGACCAGCACGGGCAGGGCCTCATCGCCACCACCGGCTGCCCGTCGAGCGAGATCCAGACCCGGCTGCGGCTGGGGCAGTACGACCTCGCCAAGCAGGCGGCGAGCGACTACCGCGACATCTTCGGCGCCGGGAACTACTTCTGCGAGGTCATGGACCACCAGAACGAGATCGAGCGGCGCACGATCAAGGACCTGCTGCGGCTGGCCAAGGAGCTCGACCTCCCGCTCCTCGCGACCAACGACAGCCACTACACCTACCCCGAGGACTCGCAGGCCCACGGCGCCCTGCTCTGCGTCCAGTCCGGCTCGACGCTCATGGACCCCAACCGGTTCAAGTTCGACGGCGACGGCTACTACCTCAAGACCGCGGCCGAGATGCGCCACACCTGGCGCGAGCTGCCGGAGGCGTGCGACAACACGCTCCTCGTGGCTGAGATGTGCGAGGTGTCCTTCACCGAGGGTGAGGGCCGCTACATGCCGAAGTTCCCCTGCCCGCCCGGGGAGAACGAGCAGTCGTGGTTCGTCAAGGAGGTCCAGACGGGCCTGCACGCGAGGTTCCCGGACGGCATACCGGAGTATGCGCAGAAGCAGGCCGACTTCGAGATCGAGGTCATCGTCTCCAAGGGCTACCCGGGCTACTTCCTCGTCGTCGCGGACTTCATCAACTGGGCCAAGGAGAACGGCATCCGGGTCGGCCCCGGTCGTGGCTCCGGAGCCGGCTCCATGTGCGCCTACGCGATGCGGATCACCGACCTCGACCCGATCCCGCACGGCCTGATCTTCGAGCGCTTCCTCAACCCCGAGCGCGCGTCGATGCCCGACTTCGACATCGACTTCGACGAGCGCCGACGCGGCGAGGTCATCCGCTACGTCACCGAGAAGTACGGCTCGGAGCGCGTGGCCCAGATCGTCACCTACGGCACGATCAAGGCCAAGCAGGCGGTCAAGGACTCGGCCCGCGTCATGGGCCACCCGTTCAACGTCGGCGAGCAGCTCACCAAGGCGATGCCGCCGGACGTCATGGGCAAGGGTGTGCCGCTGTCGGGGATCTACGACCCCGAGCACCCGCGCTTCGGCGAGGGCAAGGAGTTCCGCGAGCTCGTCGAGACCGAGCCGCACTTCAAGGAGATCGTCGAGACCGCCAAGGGTCTCGAGGGCCTCAAGCGGCAGTGGGGTGTGCACGCCGCCGGCGTCATCATGTCGAGCGAGCCGCTCATCGACGTCATCCCGATCATGAAGCGTCTGCAGGACGGGCAGGTCCTCACCCAGTTCGACTACCCGACGTGCGAGACGCTCGGCCTGGTCAAGATGGACTTCCTCGGGCTGCGCAACCTCACGATCCTCGACGACGCGATCGAGAACGTGAAGGCCAACCGCGGCGAGGACCTCGACCTCGACGCGCTGTCCAAGGACATGACCGACAAGGCCACCTACGACCTGCTCGCCCGCGGTGACACGCTCGGCGTCTTCCAGCTCGACGGTGGCGGCATGCGCACGCTGCTCAAGCTCATGCAGCCCGACAACTTCGAGGACATCTCGGCCGCCCTCGCGCTCTACCGACCAGGCCCGATGGGTGTCAACGCGCACACCAACTTCGCGCTGCGCAAGAACGGCAAGCAGGAGCTCACGCCGCTCGACCCGCAGCTCAAGGGCAAGCTCCAGCAGGAGATGATCGACGCCCTCGGGCCGATCCTCGGCACGACCTACGGCCTGGTGATCTACCAGGAGCAGGTCATGGAGATCGCCCAGAAGCTCGCCGGCTACACCCTCGGCAACGCCGACCTCCTTCGTCGCGCCATGGGCAAGAAGAAGAAGGAGGTGCTCGACGCCGAGTACATCCCCTTCTCGACCGGCATGAAGGAGAAGGGCTTCAACGAGGCGTCGATCGCGGCCCTGTGGGGCGTCCTCGTCCCCTTCTCGGACTACGCGTTCAACAAGGCCCACACCGCGGCATACGGGCTCGTCTCCTACTGGACCGCCTACCTCAAGGCCAACTACCCGGCCGAGTACATGGCCGGCCTGCTCACGAGCGTCGGCGACGACAAGGACAAGTCCGCCCTCTACCTCGGCGAGTGCCGCCGGATGGGCATCAAGGTCCTGCCGCCCGACGTCAACGACTCCGTCGCGCGGTTCGCCGCCGTCGGCACCGACATCCGCTTCGGCATGGCCGCCATCCGCAACGTCGGCCACAACGTCGTCGAGGCGATCATCGCCGCGCGCGAGGAGAAGGGCGCGTTCACCTCGTTCCGCGACTTCCTCTCCAAGTGCCCTGCCGTCGTCTGCAACAAGCGGACCATCGAGTCGCTCATCAAGGGCGGCGCCTTCGACGGGCTGGGGGAGTCGCGCGCCGGGCTGCTGCGCATCCACGAGGAGTACGTCGACGCGTTCGTGTCGATCAAGCGCCAGGAGGCCATCGGCCAGGACTCGCTCTTCGGCGCCTTCGGCGACGACGACGCCGCGGGCGGGGGCGACACGATGATGGGCCTCACACCGGTCCCGACCGTCGAGTGGGACAAGTCGACCCTGCTGACCTTCGAGCGCGAGATGCTCGGCCTCTACGTCTCGGACCACCCGCTCTTCGGCGTCGAGCACGTGCTCCAGCAGCACGCCGACACCACCATCGCCACGCTGAGCGCCGAGGACGGCAAGCCCGAGGGCTCGATGGTGACGGTCGCCGGCCTCATCACGGGGCTGCAGATCAAGCGGACCAAGAAGGGCGATCTCTGGGCGATCGCGACCGTCGAGGACCTCGAGGGCGCGATCGAGTGCCTGTTCTTCCCGAGCTCCTACCTCACGGTGTCGACGATGCTCTCGCAGGACGTCGTCGCCGTCGTGCGCGGCAAGGTCAACCGCCGCGACGACTCGGTGTCGATCTATGCCCAGGAGCTCACGCTGCCCGAGCTCACCGACGGTCCGCGTGGTCCGGTCGTCGTCACGCTCGACACGTTGCGCGCCACGACCGGCCGGATGGAGGAGCTCAAGGGCGTCCTCGCCAACCACCCGGGCACGACCGAGGTCCACCTCAAGCTCACCAAGCCGGGTCGGACCACCCTCATCAAGCTCGACGACGCGTTGCGGGTCAATGCGACCGAGTCGCTCTTCGGCGACCTCAAGGTGCTGCTCGGGGCCAGGTGCCTCACCGGTGGCTGACCCGACCCCGTCGGCCGACGAGCCCACACGACAGCAGGACGAGATGACACAGCAGTCCGATGGAGCGACCCCGCCGCGGGCGGAGGTGCGCGAGCACGTCCGCGAGCACCACGGCGACCGGGTGCTCGACCCCTACGAGTGGCTGCGTGACGGCGACGACCCCGACGTCCTCGCCTACCTCGCCGCCGAGAACGCCTACGCCGAGTCGCGCACCACGCACCTGCAACCGTTGCGGGACAGCATCTTCGGCGAGATCAAGTCACGGGTCCTCGAGACCGACCTGTCGTTTCCCGTGCGGTCCGGACCGTGGTGGTACTACTCGCGCACCGTCGAGGGCCAGCAGTACGCCATCCACGCCCGCGTGCCCGTGACCGACCCGGCGCAGCGTCCGGTGATCGCTCCCGGCGAGACACCCGACGGTGAGCAGGTGCTCGTCGACGGCAACGTCGAGGCCGGGGACTCCGAGTTCTTCGCCATCGGCGCCCTCAGTGTCAGCCCGGACCACACCCGGCTCGCGCTGGCGACCGACACCACCGGCGACGAGCGCTTCGACCTCGTGGTCCGCGACCTCGAGACCGGCGAGACCCTCGACGACGCGATCACGGGCATCGGCTACGGCGTCGAGTTCTCGCACGACGGCGGCACGATCTTCTACACCCGGGTCGACGACGCATGGCGCCCGCACCAGCTGTGGCGCCGGGTGGTCGGGTCGGGCCCGAGCAGTGACGTCCTCGTCCACGACGAGAGCGACGAGCGCTTCTGGATGGGCATCGGGTCGAGTCGCGACGACCGGTGGCTCATCCTCGCCCTCGGTTCGAAGACGACCTCCGAGGTCCGCCTCCTCGACGCGACGGACCCGACGGGCGACTTCCGCGTCGTCGCGCCCCGGCGTGACGGGGTCGAGTACGACGTCGAGCCCGCCTCGGACCGTCTGCTCATCGTCCACAACACCGACAACCCCGACTCCGACCTCGCGTGGGCGCCGCTCGACTCCACGAGCCACGAGCAGTGGCGGCCGCTGCTCTCCGCCGCCGAGGGTGAGCGCCTTCTCGGCGTCGACGCGTTCGACGACGTCGCGGTGCTGTCGCTGCGTCGTGACGGGCTCACCGCCCTCTCCGTCCTCCACGTCGACGGGTCGAGCGAATCCGGGTATGCCGCACCGGTTCCGGTCGCGTTCGACGAGCCCATCTATGCCGTCGGGCTCGGCGACAACCCCGAGCCGGGCCAGACGCGGGTGCAGGTCGCCTACGAGTCCTTCGTCACCCCGCACACCGTCCTCGAACTCGACCTGGTCACCGGCGACCGCACGGTGCTCAAGCAGCAGCCCGTCCTCGGCGACGTCGACCTCTCCGACTACGTCCAGCGCCGCGAGTGGGCCACCGCCGCCGACGGCACCCAGGTGCCGATCTCGGTCGTGCACCGGGTGGGTCTGCGACCGGACGGGACCAACGCGGGTCTGCTCACGGCATACGGCGCCTATGAGCACTCGAGCGACCCCTACTTCTCGGTGGCCCGTCTCTCGCTGCTCGACCGTGGTGTCGTCCACGCGACCGCGCACGTGCGTGGCGGGGGCGAGATGGGGCGGCACTGGTACGACCAGGGCAAGCTGCTCGACAAGCCCCACACCTTCTCCGACACCGTCGCCTGCGCCGACCGGCTCGTCGAGCTCGGCTGGGTGGCCCCCGACCGGCTCGGGCTCGAGGGCGGGTCAGCCGGGGGACTGCTCGTCGGCGCGGTGGTCAACCTCGCACCCGACCGGTTCCGCGTGGCGCACGGTGCGGTGCCGTTCGTCGATGCGCTCACGACCATCCTCCGACCCGACCTGCCGCTCACCGTGGGTGAGTGGGAGGAGTGGGGCAACCCGCTGGAGGACCCCGAGGTCTACGCCGTCATGAAGGCCTACACGCCCTACGAGAACGTTGCGGCTCAGGACTATCCGGCGATCCTGGCGACGACGAGCCTGCACGACACCCGGGTCTTCTTCACCGAGGCGGCCAAGTGGGTGGCGCGGCTGCGCGCCACCGTCACCAACGACCCGCAGAGCCGTCCGATCCTGTTGCGCACCGAGATGTCAGCGGGCCACGGGGGCCGCAGCGGGCGCTACGCCGCCTGGGAGCAGGTCGCGTGGGAGTGGGCGTTCGTCCTCGACCAGCTCGGCGCGACCTCACGGCTCCCGCGGGTGCACGAGGACGAGCGGGCAGGCCGTGCGTCCGAGGAGCCGGCTCGAGACTGAGCCGAGGTGCAGGCCCGGGAAGCCGCCGGTGCCGCGCGCGCCGACCACGACGAGGTCGGCCGTGTCGGCGGCCTGGATGAGGGCGGCGACCGGTGAGTCGCGCACGACCTCGTGCCGGACCTTGACCGCGGGGTGCTTCGCGCTGCTCGCGGCGATCTCACGGTCGACCTCCTGCTCGAGGTCGCTCTCGTATGCCGGCCAGCTCGAGTCGGTGTGCAGGGTCGGGTCTGCGGGTCCCTTCGCCTCCCAGGCGTGGACGACGACGAGCTCCGACTCCTGCGACGCCGCGTAGTCGAATGCGCTGTGCAGGGCCGCGGCCGATGCGGCCGAGCCGTCGACTCCGACGACGACGCGGTGGTGCGGTGTCTCGCTGTGGCCCTCGTGGCCGACGATGACGACCGGGCAGCTGGCGTGCGCGGCGACCTGCTGGGCCACCGCTCCGATCGTCGCGCGGCTGAGCAGGCCGTGCCCGACGGCCCCGAGGACGACCATGGTCGCGTCGTGCGACGCCTTGACCAGCGCGGGTGAGGCGAACCCCGGCGGGAGCGAGGTCGTCACCGTGAGGTCGCGGTCGACAGCGTGCGCGCGGGCGCGGGCCGTGGCGAGGAGTCGTTCGCCCTCCTCCTTGATCGACGTCTGGTCGGTGCTGCCGAACCCGAGCATCGGTAGGTCAGGGGCGAACGCATGGACGATGTGGACCGGGACCGAGCGTCGGGAGGCGGTCTCGGCCGCCCACGCCAGGGCCGCCCAGCCGTGTGCGGAGCCGTCGATGCCGACGACGATCCGCTCCGTGCGGGCGGGGGAAGTGATGCCGCTCATGACGCCTCCACATCTTGGTGGTCAGGCGGCGGGAACCTCTCGGCCCGGGACCGTGAGTCCCGTCGTCACGACCCGTCGGGGTCGTCCTCCCATCATGGACCTCGGGAGGGCGGCTGCGTGGTCAGACTCGCGGGGCGGAACGGTGCTCGCGAGAGTTCAGTGCACTGCTTCACTTCGTCATGATGAAGCAATGAACTACATCTCACCGAAATAAAGGTATGATCTTGATATGGCCGAAGTTCAGCTCTCACCTGTCGTCCTCATCGGTGACGTGGTGGAGTCGCGCGCGAGCAAGGACCGGCGCGCCCTTCACCACGCCGTCGAGGCCGCGCTGCTCGACACCAACGACCGGGTCGAGCACGTCGAACCGCTCGAGGTCACGGTCGGCGACGAGTTCCAGGGCGTCTACCCCCACCTCGGCGCGGCCCTCGACGCCGCCCTCCGCGCCCGGGTCGCGCTCCTCCCGCACGCGGACACCCGCTACGGGTTGGGTCGGGGGACGACGACCACCCTCGACGAGCAACGCGGCATCAAGGACGGGCCGGCCTGGTGGGCGGCGCGCGAGGCCATCGTCGCCGTGGAGGAGCAGGCCCAGCGGGCCGCGCTCGCGCACGTCCACACGGCATACCGGCTCGCCGAGGGGGAGCGGGACGACCTCGGGGCCGCGATCGCGGTGGATGCCGCCCTGCACTGTCAGGACCACATGGTTGGCTCGTTGTCAGCGAGGTCGGGGCGACTGTTGAGAGGACTGCTCGAGGGGATGACACAACGTGAGCTGGCTGCGGCCGAGGGCATCAGCCCTTCAGCGGTCTCGCAGCGGGTGCGGGCCGACGGCCTCGCCGTCATCCTGCGCACCCACGAGCTGCTGAGGACGCTGCCATGACCTGGCTCGCCGTGTGGTTGCTCGGGGTCGGCACGGCCGACCTGCTCCGCGCCGTCGACTCGCCCCTCGTCCGTCGAGCGGCGGTGCCCGTGGGCGCGCTCGCGATCGTGGGCGTCGGGCTGCTCGCCGGCCTCACCGGCGCGGCGGACCTCGTCGCCCTCGTCGTGTCGGTCGTGCCCCTCGTCGGGTGGGTCGCCCTGTCCGAGCGCTCGCTGCGCCGCGGAGGCGGTCACGCGCAGGCCCTCCTCGTGCTCGGTGGCACTGCCGTCGTGCTCGTGGCGACGTCTGGTCTGGAGAGCTCCGCGGGAGGACCCCTGGGCGAGTGGCTGGCGTGGGCGGACCTGCCGTTCGCCGGTGACGAGCCGGTCGGCCGGTTGCTGCTGGTCGCCGGGCTGTTCGTCGCCAACCTCGCCACCGGCAACGTCATCGTCAGGCTCGTCCTCGTGAGTGTGGGGGCGATGCGTCCCTCGGCGCGCTCGGGTCGCCCCCGCGAGAGTGAGCCGTCCGACAGGCTCAAGGGCGGCCGGCTCCTCGGTCCCATGGAGCGTGTCTTCATCCTCGGGCTGGGCCTCGCCGGTCAGGTCACGGCGGCGAGCATCGTCATCGCCGCCAAGGGCCTCATCCGCTTCCCCGAGCTCCAGTCGGCCAAGGACGACGCGACGATCAAGGGTGACGGCATCGACCAGGTCACCGAGTACTTCCTCGTGGGCAGCTTCGTCAGCTGGCTCGTCGCGCTGGGGTCGCTCGCCCTGACCCGCTGACGCATGTGCTGCGGCATGCTGGATACGCGGTCGCGTCACCGGATGCGCCACGACGGGAGGACGAACCATGGGTTTCCTCGACAGGCTCCTCGGACGGGAGCCACGCATGCAGGGACAGGCCGGCGCACCGGGCTCCGGCGGCGGGTCATGGACGACGCAGGGGACGCCGTCCGGTCAGCCCCAGCAGTCGCAGCAGTTCCAGGGCGGCGGAGCGCATGCGGGTGCGGGTGCGGCTGGAGCCTCGAGTGAGGACGCCCGGGCGATCGCCCGCTACCGCTACCTCCTGCGCACGGCGCCGCCCGAGACCCTCGAACAGGTCCATGCCGAGGCGTTCGGACGGCTGAGCCCCGACCAACGCCAGCAGGTCCTCGAGGGGCTGCGTGAGGGCGCGCCCCAGGGCGAGGCGCCCGTGAGTGCCGAGCCCCAGGACCTCGCCCGTGCCGCAACCCGCGCAGAGGTGCGCCAGCCCGGCACGCTGGAGCGCACGTTCGGGCGCAGCGGCTTCGGTGGTGGCGGGATGGGCGGCACGCTCATGGGCTCGATGATGGGCACCATCGCGGGTGTCGTCGTCGGGTCCGCCATCGCTGACGCGTTGTTCACCGACTACGGCTCGTCGCCCGAGGCCGCCGAGGCGGGCGACACCGGCGCGGGCGACACCGGAGCCGGCGACACGGGCGCCGAAGGCGACGCCAGTGGGTTCGGGGACCAGGACGGCGGCGGTGACGGCGGCGGCGCGGGATACGCGCAGGACGGCGGCGGTGGAGGCGCGGCTGACCCAGGAGGCGCCGGCCCCGTGGCTCCCGACGAGGGCGGTGGCTCGGACCTCGGCGGCGGAGGTGACCTCGGTGGCGGGGTCTTCGGCGGTGGCGACTTCGGTGGAGGTGACTTCGGCGGCGGGTTCTGACCCGGCGGAGTTTCGGGGCCTGAGGAGGCATGGACTACATTCCGTCCGTGAGTGCTCAGGCCCCTTCCGCTGTCATCCTCGTTCGTGCCGAGAAGTTCCTGCCCAACCCTGCGACGGCCGCCGACAACGCCTTCCAGCGTGACGTCCCCGCGGGACAGTCCGACGACGTCGTGTCGACGACCGCGCTGGCCGAGATGGACGCCTTGGCCGACGCCCTGCGGGCCGTCGGCGTCCGGGTCCACGTCTTCGCCGACGAGGACCACACCCGACCCGACAGCGTCTTCCCCAACAACTGGCTCTCGACCCATGCCGGTGGCTACGTCGCGGTCTACCCGATGTACGCCTCCAACCGTCGCCACGAGCGGCGCGCCGACGTGCTCGAGATGCTCAAGTCGGACTACCGCGTCCAGGCGATCGTCGACTACTCGGGGCTGGAGCCCGATGGGATCTTCCTCGAGGGGACCGGGGCCATGGTCCTCGACCACGTCTCCCGCGTCGCCTACACCGCACGCAGCCACCGTGCCGACATCGCCGTCCTCGAGCGCTTCTGCACCGACTTCGGCTACGAGCCGATGGCCTTCGACGCCGTCGACTCCGAGGGTGTCGCGGTCTACCACACCAACGTCATCGCCTGCATCGGCACCGACGTCGCCCTCATCGCCCTCGAGATGATCCCGGACGAGGTGCGCCGTGAGCAGGTCCGTGAGCGTCTCTCCGTCACCGGACGCACGATCGTCGAGCTCACCGAGCAGCAGATCCGTGAGTTCGCCGGCAACGCCGTCGAGCTCTGTGGACGCACCGACACGGGCAAGCGCCGCTACGTCATGGCGATGTCGGCCCGCGCCCGGCGCAGCCTGCGCTCCGACCAGGTCGCCGCGATCGAGGAGTCGTGCGAGATCGTCGCCGTCGACATCCCCACGATCGAGCTCGCCGGTGGATCGGTGCGCTGCATGATCGCCGGCGTCCACCTCGACCGCCGGCCCACGGCCGAGCCCGAGCCGACCGCCCTCGTCGAGGCCATCGACGAGACGGCCGAGACCATCGACGGCCAGGACCTCGTCGAGCAGGACTGAGCCGGGCCGGACCGCTCCTTCGTCGCGCCCGGACGGGTTCGGGGAGGCCGGCAGCGGTGGCGGACGGCATACGGAGGAAAGGGTGAGGGGCCGGAGGGAAATGTTCCCTCCGGCCCCTCAACGTTCCCTCATGGGGAGCGAAAGTGTCGGCCCAGTTGTCTGTGCCTTCGTCGACACCCGACACTGCAGGTTTGCTCAGATGTCGAAGTACATCTCGAACTCGTGCGGGTGCGGGCGGAAGCGGATCGGGTCGACCTCGTTCTTGCGCTTCCACTCGATCCAGGTGTCGATGAGGTCCTGGGTGAAGACGTCACCCTCGAGGAGGAACTCGTGGTCGGCCTCGAGCGCGTCGAGGACGGCGGGCAGGGAGCCGGGGACCTGCTCGATGGCGTCGTGCTCCTCGGGCGGCAGCTCGTAGAGGTCCTTGTCCACGGGCTCCGGGGGCTCGATGCGGTTGCGGATGCCGTCGAGGCCGGCCATGAGCTGCGCGGCGAATGCGAGGTAGGGGTTGCACGACGGATCCGGGATGCGGAACTCGATGCGCTTGGCCTTGGGCGAGTCGCCGGCGATCGGGATGCGCACGCAGGCGGAGCGGTTGCGCGCCGAGTAGACGAGGTTGACCGGGGCCTCGTAGCCGGGCACGAGGCGGTGGTACGAGTTCACCGTCGGGTTCGTGAACGCGAGGACGGCGGGGGCGTGCTTGAGGAGGCCACCGATGTACCAGCGGGCGATGTCGGAGAGGCCGCCGTAGCCGCGCTCGTCGTAGAAGAGCGGCTCGCCGTCCTTCCAGAGCGACTGGTGGGTGTGCATGCCCGAACCGTTGTCACCGAAGATCGGCTTCGGCATGAACGTCGCGGTCTTGCCGCCGGCCCACACCGTGTTCTTGACGACGTACTTGAACTTCATCATGTCGTCGCCGGACGCGAGGAGCGTGTCGAAGCGGTAGTTGATCTCCTGCTGGCCCGCGGTGCCGACCTCGTGGTGGCTGCGCTCGACCTTGATGCCGACGCGGTCGAGGTTGAGGCAGATGTTGTCGCGCACGTCGGCGAAGTGGTCGACCGGCGGGACGGGGAAGTAGCCACCCTTGTAGCGCGTCTTGTAGCCCTTGTTGCCACCCTCCTCCTCGCGACCGCTGTTCCAGGCGGCCTCGATGGAGTCGATGTAGTAGTACGAGGCGTTGGCCTTGGTCTCGAAGCGCACGTCGTCGAAGACGTAGAACTCGGCCTCGGCACCGAAGTAGGCGGTGTCCGCGATGCCGGTCGACGTGAGGTAGGCCTCGGCCTTGGCGGCGATGTTGCGCGGGTCGCGGCTGTAGGGCTCGTCGGTGAACGGGTCGACGATCGAGAAGTTCATGATGAGCGTCTTGTGCTCACGGAACGGGTCGAGGTAGGCCGACGACACGTCCGGGATGAGCTTCATGTCGGACTCGTGGATCGCCTGGAAGCCGCGGATCGAGGATCCGTCGAAGGCCTGGCCGTTGGTGAAGAAGTCCTCATCCACGCTCTCGGCCGGCACGTTGAAGTGCTGCATGACCCCGGGGAGGTCACAGAAACGGATGTCGACGAACTTGACGTCCTCGTCCTTGATGAACGACAGGACCTCGTCAGCGGAGCTGAACAAGTGGGGCCTCCTAGGCAAAGGGAACGGCGGGCGGTGCCCGGACATGTCGAGAACCCTAGAGGTGCGCGGTTTCTCGGCCATGACCCGAATGTTTCACCGGTGTTACACCCTGCCAGAGCCGCCACGGACCCGTTCGGGGCGTCCATGGTGGCGCCGCATACAGTCCTCGTGTGAGCACCGAAGAAGAGTCGTCGTATGCCGGCGAGCACCTTGGGCTCCCGGCCGCCGGACCCGGGTCGATGGCTCCGCTGTGGCGTCGCGCGCTCGGCCTGCTCGTCGACTGGGTTCTCGTCCAGGTGCTGGCGGGTGTGGCCTTCGGGGCCGAGCTGGGGGCCGGGGGAGTGCAGTCGTTCGTCCCGCTCGGGATCCTCGCCGTGCTCAACATCCTGTCGATCACGGCGTTCGCGGCGACACCCGGTCAGGCAATTGTCAGGCTCCAAGTGCTTCAGGTGAAGCCGGGCTCGTTCCCGCTGCAGGTCGTCGTCCGCACCCTGCTGCTCTGCCTCTTCGTCCCGGCCGTGCTCAGCGCGCGCGACGGGCGGGGCTTCCACGACGCCATCGCGGGCACCGTCATCGTCCGTCGCTGAGGCTCAGAGGGCGCGGGTGCCCGTCGCCGCGGTGAACCCGCCCAGCCCGATGTAGGTCAGGCCGATCGCGATCCGGCCCCTGGCCGAGCGCCGGGCCGAACCGGTGCGCTCGGCACGGCGTCGAGCCATCCGCGCCGACAGCGTCCCGGCGAGTGCGCCGTAGCTCGTGTCGAAGAAGGTGCCGATCCCGACGAACACCGCCCCGAGGACGAGGATCTGGACGGTCATCGAGCCACGGGCGGGGTCGAGGAACTGCGGGAAGAAGGCGAGGAAGAACAGCGCCACCTTGGGGTTGGCGATGCCGACGACGTACCCCTGCCGCCAGCTCGTCCAGTCGCTCTGCCGGGTGGGCGCCGACGCCGACGGCAGCGCCGCGGCAGGAGCGACGTCGCCGTTGCGGCGGCGGAGCACGCCGATGCCCAGCCACACGAGGTATCCGGCGCCGACGAAGCGCACGACCGACAGGGCCAGTGCCGACGTCGCGAGGACCGCCGTGAGCCCGAGCGCCGTCGCGACGACGAACGTCGCGGTCGCCGAGTCGACACCGAGTGCCGACATGACACCGACCCGGCGACCGCCGGCCACGCCCCGGGCGACCAAGAAGAGCATCGCCGGGCCGGGCAGCAGGATGAGCATCAGCGAGGCCCCGGCGAAGGCAGCGAGGGTGGGAGCGGACGGCATACGCCCATGGTGGACCCGGCCACCCCTGCGAGGCGAGAGGATTCCGGCAGGCGAGCGGTCAGGCCTACTTGCCGCGCATGGCCTTGCGGTCGACGCGGGCACGGGTCGGGTCCATGCCGGCGGGGACGCCGGTGCGCAGGCCGCCGAGCGACTTGAGCCGCTTGTTGACGACCGACGTCTCCTCCTTGGTGAGGACCGGACGCATGCGGCTGAGCTTGGAGCTGATCTTGCTGATCTTGACCTCGCCCTCGCCGTCACCAACGACCCAGAGGTGCACGGGCACGCCGGGGGCCACGCGGCCGACCTTCTTCTCCTCGGCCTTGAGCAGCTTCATGACCCGCTGCTTGGGGCCCTCGCCGATGAGGACGACGCCCGGTCGACCGAGGGCGCGGAAGACCATCGCAGAGCCGGAGAGGGCGCTCGGCTTGGACGCGCGGTTGGCGTCGATGGCGACGGGCTCGGTCGCGGCGTACCAGCCGCGACGACCCATGCTCTGGAGCGCGGCGCCGGCGGCGCCGGCCTGACCCTCGAGCATGCCGTACATGGCCTTGTTGCCACGACGGTTCATGACGAAGGTGGCGGCGAGGAGTGCGGCCGGGATCGCGATGAGGATGAGGTACCAGCGCCACAGGCCACCGAGCAGGAAGCCGATGCCGACGATGACGAGGAACGTCACGACCGCGGCCAGCAGCATGAACCACCCGATCTTCGGGTCGACCTGCTTGACGGCGCGGTAGCCCTGGCGGATCTCGGCGAACCGTCCGGGCTTCTTCTCTTCAGTGCTCTCTTTGGCCTTGGCCACGGGGTGCGTGCTCCTGCGTCAGTGGATGGCGCGCGGGAGCGCACCGGTGCGAGCGAGTTCTTCAGGGATCAGGATACGGCCCGCGCGGAGCGCGCCACCAGCGACGCGGCCTCCTGGCGGGCGGGGTCCCCGGCGGCCTGGGCGAGGTGCGACAGGTGCTCGGGGATCGGGCGGCCCCACTTCGTCATGGCGGTGGCCCAGAGACGACCGGCGCGGTAGGAGGAGCGCACGAGCGGGCCGGCCATGACGCCCTTGAAGCCCATGTCCTCGGCGACGGTGCTCCAGTGGACGAACTCCTCGGGCTTGACCCACCGGTCGATCGGGTGGTGCAGCTTCGAGGGGCGGAGGTACTGGGTGATCGTGAGGATGTCGCAGCCCGCGTCGTGGAGGTCGGCGATGGCCTGCTCGACCTCGTGGTCCTGCTCGCCCATCCCGAGGATGAGGTTGGACTTGGTCACGAGCTCGGCGTCGCGGGCCATCGACAGCACCTTGAGCGACTTCTCGTAGGTGAACGCCGGGCGGATCTGGCGGAAGATCCGCGGCACCGTCTCGAGGTTGTGCGCGAACACCTCGGGGCGGGCGTCGAAGACCTGGCCGACGAGCTCGGGCTTGGCGCCGAAGTCGGGCGGAAGGATCTCGACGCCGGTGTTGGGGTTGAGGGCGTGGATCTGGCGGATCGTCTCGGCGTACAGACCGGCGGCGCCGTCGGGCTGGTCGTCGCGGGCGACACCCGTCACGGTCGAGTAGCGCAGGCCCATCGACTGGACGGACTCGGCGACACGACGCGGCTCGTCGAGATCGAGCGCGGTCGGGCGGCCCGTGGCGATGTCGCAGAAGTCGCAGCGGCGGGTGCAGACGTCACCGCCGATGAGGAAGGTGGCTTCCTTGTCCTCCCAGCACTCGAAGATGTTGGGACAGCTGGCTTCCTGGCAGACGGTGTGGAGCCCCTCCTTCTTCACCATCGAGTGCAGCTGGGTGTACTCCGGGCCCATCTTGGCGGTGGTGCGGATCCACTCCGGCTTGCGCTCGATCGGGGTCTCGGCGTTGCGGGCCTCGACGCGCAGGAGACGACGTCCTTCGGGTGCGACAGTCACGCGCTCCAGAGTACGCCCGGGGTGAGACACACCCCACATCCGCCCGAGAGGACGGCCACCGCGGACGAGAGAGCGCGAGATGCCACGCTGCTCGAGCCCACGCGGCGTGTCGTGCCACCTCGACTCCCAGCGAGGGCTGCGGCCACACGCGGAGGTGGGCGAACGGCATACGCGCCGGCAGTGACCGGGACTCAGCCGAGGACGTCGGTGAGGTGCTTCTCGGCGTAGGGGAGGAGGTCCTGGACGGTGACCGTGCGGCCGGCCTCGCGGCTGATCGACGAGACGCCGGCGTCGGCGATGCCGCACGCGACGATGTTGTCGGCCCACGAGAGGTCGGCGTCGCAGTTGAGCGCGAAGCCGTGCATCGTCGTCCGGCGGCTCACCCGGACGCCGATGGCGCCGAGCTTGCGGTCCGGCCCACGGTCGTCCTCGAGGACCCAGACCCCGCTGCGGCCCTCGACACGGACGGTCTCGACACCGAACTCGCGCGTCATCCGCATCATCGCCTCCTCGAGGCGGCGGACGTGAGCGACGACGTCGATGGGCACCTCGGGCAGGCGCACGATCGGGTATCCGACGAGCTGACCGGGCCCATGCCACGTGATGAGGCCACCGCGGTCGACATCGACGACGGGGGTGCCGTCGAAGGGACGCTGCTCGGGCAGGGTGCGCTTGCCGGCGGTGTAGACGGCGGCGTGCTCGAGGAGCAGCGTCGTGTCGGGCTCGCGCTCCTCGGCGACGGCGGCGTGCACCTCGCGCTGGCGCTCCCAGCCGTCGGAGTAGTCGACGAAGTCAGGAGCGAAGCCCAAGTGCACGAAACGCATGACCCCACCGTATGCCGTCCCACGCAGAGCCCGGGGCCCGGGCGAACCTTCCGTCTCGCCTCCCCGGCCAAGGTCGGGCACCTAGGGTGAGGCGGGTGACGCACCACAGGGGACAGCATCGGGCGCGCCTGCCTCGCCGGGTGATGTTCGGCGCCCTCGTCGTGCTGCTCTGCTGGCTGGCCGTGGGGGCGATCGGTGGTCCCGCCACCGGGCGCCTGTCCGAGGTGCAGAAGAACGACAACGCCTCCTTCCTGCCCACCGACGCCGAGTCGACGGCGGTGCTCGAGGCGGTGAGCCGGTTCAGCGACGAGGACGAGATCCCACTCTTCCTCGTCGCCGAGGGGCGCGACGGTGGCGAGCTCGACGAGCGCGACGGGTTCGCCCTGCTCCAGCTCGGCCGCGAGCTGCCGTCTCTGCCCCTGCCGGGGCTCGACAGGACGCTCGGGGACTACATCGTCGACGGCGCGCAGATCGTCCCGGTGCCCAGCGAGGACCGCAGGGCCGCACTGCTCATCGTGCCGCTCACCGAGGCGGCGGTCTCCGACGTCGTCGACGGCGAGGCCCCGATCGTCTCGGCGACCGAGGAGCTGCGGGTCAAGGCCCGGGTGTCGCTCAGTGGCACCGGGCTCACGACGAGCGTCGGAGGGCCGGGTGGCCTCGTCGCCGACTTCTCGGCGGCGTTCGCCGGCATCGACGGGGTTCTGCTGCTCGTCGCGCTCGTCGTCGTCCTCGTCATCCTGCTCGTCGTCTACCGCAGCCCGATCCTGCCCATTGCCGTACTGCTCAGCGCGGTGTTCGGGCTGAGCCTCGCGGTGCTCGTCATCCGACCGCTCGCCGAGAACGGCACGATCGAGCTGTCCGGGCAGTCGCAGGGGATCATGTTCATCCTCGTCGTCGGCGCCGCCACCGACTACGCCCTGCTCCTCG
Organism: Knoellia sp. LjRoot47; assembly: GCF_964253435.1. Lineage (NCBI taxonomy): Bacteria > Bacillati > Actinomycetota > Actinomycetes > Micrococcales > Intrasporangiaceae > Knoellia > Knoellia sp. LjRoot47. The sequence continues at coordinate 273,755 of NZ_CAXUQS020000002.1, read as the reverse complement.
TGAGCCGCTTCCGCGAGGAGCTGCACGAGCACGACAGCACCTGGGTGGCGCTGCGCCGGGCGTGGCGGGGCTCGGTCGAGCCGATCGCCGCGAGCGCGGCCACGGTCATCCTCGGGCTGCTCTGCCTCATGCTCGCGTCGCTGCGCAACACCGCCGGGCTCGGGCCGGTGGGCGCGTTCGGGGTCGCCGGTGCGCTGCTCGCGTCACTGACGTTCCTGCCCGCGGTGCTGCTGCTCTTCGGCCGGAAGGCGTTCTGGCCGTTCGCCCCTCGCGTCGACCACCACCACGCGGAGGACGCCGTCGGGACGCGCTCGTTGTGGGGTCGCGTCTCGGGGCTCGTCGGTCGTCACCCCCGCCGCACGTGGGTGGTCACCCTCGCGGTGCTGCTCGCCGCCGCGGCGTTCGCGCCGACGTTCAAGGCCTCCGGTGTCACCATCAAGGACACGTTCCTCGTGGCCACCGACTCGGTCGACGCGCAGGAGGCGATCGAGCGACACTTCGCCGCCGGAGCCGGCAGCCCGGTGCAGGTCGTCGTTCCCGAGGACCGTGCCGAGTCGGTGCGCTCGGCCCTCGACGCGGACCCCGGGGTCGAGTCGGCCTACATCGGGCTCACGCCACCGGTGCCCGGACAACCCGCACCGGAGGCGGCACCTGTCGACGGCCTCCAGCTCGTGCAGGGCACCTCGACCGGTGCGGCCGACAGCGCCGAGGCGGAGGAGACCGTCCGGCGGTTGCGGACCTCGCTCGACGCCATCAGCCCGGACGCCCTCGTCGGCGGCCAGGCGGCGATCAACCTCGACGTCCTCGAGGCGAGCGGCCGCGACCTGCGCGTCATCGTGCCCTCGATCCTCGTCGTGATCTTCCTCGTCCTCTGCCTGCTGCTCCGCTCGTTCGTCGCCCCGCTGCTGCTCGTCGTCGCCAACGTCGTGTCGTTCGCAGCCACGATCGGGGTGTCGGCGCTCGTCTTCGACCACGTCCTCGGGTTCGGTAGGAGCGACCCCGCGATCCCGCTCTACGGATTCGTCTTCCTCGTGGCGCTGGGCATCGACTACTCGATCTTCCTCATGACCCGCGTGCGCGAGGAGTCGGTGCACCGCGGAACCCGACCCGGGATCCTCGTCGGGCTCGCGGTCACCGGCGGCGTCATCACGAGCGCGGGCATCGTCCTCGCGGCGACCTTCTCGTCGCTCACCGTGCTTCCGCTCGTCTTCCTCGTGCAGGTGGCGTTCATCGTCGCCTTCGGCGTCATCCTCGACACCTTCGTCGTCCGCAGCCTGCTCGTCCCCGCGCTGGCCCACGACCTCGGCCCGAAGGTGTGGTGGCCGGCCCGGCTCGCAGGGGACCGCGAGGGCGCGGACACGACGGACCGGGTCGAGGAGACCGCTGACACCGTCGCCCACTAGTGTCCGGGAGATGGTGAGAGTCGGACTGGCAGGGTACGCATCGGCGGGGCGCGGGATCCACGCGCCGCTCATCCGGGACGCGGGCCTCGAGCTCGCCGCGGTGGCCACGTCCAACCCGGACCGCCGGGCCGAGGTCGCCACAGACTTCCCGGACGCCCTCGTCGTCGACGACCTCGACGCACTCCTGGAGGTCGAGGGTCTCGACGTCGTCGTGCTCGCGACCCCGAGCGGCAGCCACGTCGAGCACGCCGAAAAGGTCATCGCGGCCGGCATCCCCGTCGTCGTCGACAAGCCGCTCGCGGTCGACGCCGACGACGCCCTCGGGCTCGTCGACGCCGCCGCCCACGCCGGGGTGCCGCTCACGGTGTTCCAGAACCGACGCTACGACCCGCAGTTCACGACGCTGGCGACTGTGGTCACCGATCGCCTTGCGGGAGAGCCGTTCCGGTGCGAGCTGCGCTGGGAGCGGTGGCGTCCGGTCGCCAAGGACCGCTGGCGCGAGAACGCCCCGCCGACCGAGGGCGGCGGCATCCTGCTCGACCTCCACTCGCACCTCGTCGACATGGCCGTGCAGCTGTTCGGCCCGGTCGAGACGGTGTTCGCGACGGTCGAGTCGCACACGACCCCCGCCGAGGACGACGCCTTCCTCGTATGCCGTCACGAGACGGGCGTGACGTCGCACCTGGGCGCCACGTCGGTCGCCGGCGCGCCCGGTCCGCGCGTGCGACTGCTCGGGCGGGACGCGGCATACGTCCAGAACGAGTTCGAGAACGACGTCAACGTCTTCCCCGACACCGCCGACGCCGACGACGAGCACTGCGGCTGGCTCTACCGCGCCGACGAGCGCGAGCCGGTGTCGACGACCGCGTCGACCCAGGTCGACTTCTACCGCGCGGTCGGGGAGGCGCTGACCGCCGAGGACGTGCAGGCGGCGATGCCGGTCGACCCGGCCGACGCCGTGCACACCCTCGCCGTCATCGACGCCGCTCGGACGAGCGCCGAGGACGGCCGGGTCGTCGAGGTCCTCACGCCGGGGACCCGCCCGCGCGCCGAGGAGGCGTGACATGTACGACGACCCCAAGGCCGTCCTGCTGCGCTACCTCTCGGTCGCTCGCACCGCCGTCCGCTGGAAGGTGGACGGGCTCTCGGAGCACGACGTCCGGCGCCCGATGACACCGACGGGGACCAACCTGCTCGGCGTCGTCAAGCATCTCGCCGCGATGGAGGCGGGCTACTTCGGGGACTGCCTCGGCCGGCCGATGAGCGACCTGCCCGACTGGTACGCCGCGCTGATGGACGACACCCTCGAGGACAACGGTGACATGTGGGCGTCCGCCGACGAGTCGCGCGACTCGATCCTCGACCTCTACACCAGGGCAGCTGCGCATGCCGACGCGGTGCTCGCCGATCTCGACCTCGACGCCACCGGCACCGTGTCGTGGTGGGGCGAGAGCGGCGAGACCGTGCCGGTGCAGGTGCTCCTCGTGCACATGATCGCCGAGACCAACCGGCACGCCGGGCAGATGGACATCGTCCGTGAGCTCGTCGACGGCGCGACCGGCATGCGGGCCGAGGCGCCCAACCTGCCGAAGCAGGACGAGGCCTGGTGGGCGGTGTACCGGGAGCGGCTCCAGGCGACTGCCGACCGCTTCCGCTGAGCGAGGGTCCCGCTCAGGGGTTGCGCAGGCGACGCGGCTCGATCCGCTCCTCGACGGCCGCGTCGCCGTCCCGGGTGACGACGTAGGCGCCCTTGCCGTCACGCTCCGAGACCGCCTCGACGAGCTCGGTGCCGTGGTAGACGAGGCCGACCCCGTCGTCCGTGCAGTGGGTGTCCGGCAGTGTGCCGTTGGCGACGAGCTCGTGGACGAGCGGCCGGCGGCGTGCCTCGGAGTCGTAGTGGACGCCGTTGCCGTAGGGCAGGAGGGCCAGCCCGTTGGTGACCGCGCGCAGCTCGGGGCCGAAGGAGTCGGTGGTGCCGCCGGCATACCAGCAGATCGAGCCGGCGGACACGCCCGAGAGGACGACACCGGCCTCCCACGCGGCGCGCATCGCGGGGCCGAGGTCGTGCACCTCCCAGACGGCGAGGAGGTTGGCGACCGAGCCGCCGTTGACCCAGACGACGTCCTGCTCGAGGAGGTATCCGGCCACGTCGTCCACGTTGGGCATCGGGAACAGGTCGAGCGTCGAGATGTCGAAGCCGGCCACGCGGCCGGCCTGGTGGACGTGGTCGTTGAAGAACCGCTGGTCGCCGCTCGCGGTGCCCAGGAAGGACACCTTCGGGCGGCCCTGCACGCCGGAGAGCTCGACGGCGTGGTGCACCAGCGCGTCGAACTCGAGGTAGGTGCGGTTCGCGGGGCGGTAGCCACCTGACGTGGCGAGGATCGTGGGCTGCGGTGCTGGCATGCGGTGACCCTAGCCGGGCCTGTGGAAAAGCTCGCGGCCGTTTCCGCCGTCTGGGGGACCGTGGGCCCATGGAGACCTCGGAGCGCACCAGCACGACCGGGTATGCCGGTCGCCACCGGATCGTGGACCACGCTGCTCCCAGCCTGCCGGGCTACGAGGTCGTGGAGCCCATCGCTGAGGGCGGCTCGGGCACGGTGTGGTCGGCGACCGCGCCGGACGGGTCGGCGGTGGCGGTCAAGGTCGTGTCCGCCGTCGATTCCGACGACGCCCTCGTCGAGCTCGCGGTGCTCGGGCGTCTGCGCGACCCGCACCTCGTGCGACTCCACAAGGCACTGACGCTGCCCACCGGCGAGGTCGCGCTCGTCCTCGACCATCTCGCGGGCGGCACGCTCGGCTCGGTCGTCCGGACACGGGGGCACCTCGCTCCGGGCGAGCTCGTCACCGTGGTGAGCCCGGTGGCGTCCACCCTGGCCCGTCTCCACGGCCTCGGTGTCGTGCACGGCGACCTGTCGCCGGACAACGTCCTGCTCGACCTCGACGGCCGGCCCTTCGTGGCCGACCTCGGAGTCGCCCGCATCGTCGGGGCCGATCCCACCGAGCTGCGCGGCACCGAGGGCTTCGTCGCACCCGAGGTCCTGGCCGGCGGGCTGCACACCGCCGCTGCCGATGTCCATGCCCTGGGTGCGCTTGCGTGGTTCTGCCTGACCGGTGAGGCGCCCGGTCCCGCCGTCGTGCGGGGGCGGCTCACCGAGCGGGTGCCGGGGCTGCCCGAAGGGTTGGTGGAGAGCATCGAGCAGGCCCTGCGCTCCCGGCCCGAGGAGCGGCCCGACGCCGACGCCCTCGCGCTGGCGATCTTCGAGAGTGCTCCGGCACAGCCGCTGGTCCTGGCGTCGGGGAGTGACGACGTGGGGCTGCTCACCCGTCGGATCCGCGCGGCCGCGCGGTCGGGGGACGCGCCGTCGTCGGAGCAGCCGGGGGTCGCGCACGGCTCGCGCCGCGTCCCGGGGTGGCTCGGCGCCGGTCTCGACGGCATCCGCCGGACCAGGCCACGTGCGGGAGGAGGTGTCGTGTCAGTCAGCCGTCGTCTCGTCGATGTCGGACGCGTCGTCCTTCCCTGGGTCGCCGTGGCGGCGGTCGTGGCCGCCACGGTCCTCGGTGCGCTCTCGTGGCTCGGGACTCGCGACGACGCCCGGGCGTCGACCGCGTCGGCTGAGCGTGGGTCGGTCCCGGAGGGGGTGTCCATGGAGGCGTCGCAGGACACGAGCGCGTCAGCCCCGGGCGACGCCCGCCTCGACGCAGACGCACCTCGACGCGATGCCGTGAAGCTCGTGCAGGCCCTCGCCGACGCGAGGGCGCAGGCGTGGGCGTCCGGTCTCGCGGCCCGGCTCGTCGAGGTCGACGCTGCCCGGTCCCCGGCGCTGGCGCGTGACACCGAGGTGCTCGCCGGGGTGCAGCGCGAGCGCCAGCGCTACGTCGGTCTGACCTTCACCGTGCGTGAGGCCGTAGTCGTGGGCGCCTCCTCCGCCGAGGCGGCAGGGGGCCCGGCGACGACGGGCGCCAGGAGGGGCACCACGGGGGAGCGGGTGACCGTCCGCGCCCGGATCGACACCGGCGCCCACGTCGTGCGTGGGCCCTCGGGCGCCGTGCCGCGACCAGCGGTCCCGGCCGCCCCGGTGCTCCTCGATCTCGTCCGCACGGGCTCGGGGTGGCGGGTGCACGACGTCCGTGCGGTCTAGGACCCGTCCGCGAGCAGCCACCGGATCGCGTCCGGCAACGTCGCGTGCGCGTGCTCGAAGCCACTGTCGAGCAGCCGCTGGGGGAGAGCGCGCTGGCTCGAGGTGATGTCGGTCGCCATCTCGCCGAGGACGGCACGCAACGCGAAGGAGGGCGCGGGCAGCACCGTCGGGCGGTGCAGCTGCCGGCCCATCTCGGCGACGATCTCCCGCTGCTGAGCCGGGTCGGGACCGGTGAGGTTGACCGGGCCCTCGAGACGCTGGTCGAGGACGTGGAGGATCGCGCGCACCTCGTCGACGAGCGTGATCCACGGCCAGTAGTGGCGCCCGTTGCCCAACGGCCCGCCGAGCCCGAGCTTGGTGAGCAGGAGCAGCGGCTTGAAGGCGTCGCCCTGAGCCGCGAGCACGATCCCGGTGCGCAGGCAGGCGACGGGGGCGCCGGCCGCGCGTGCCGGCTCGGTCGCGCCCTCCCACGCGCGCACCAGGTCGCTGAGGAAGCCGGAGCCGCCCTCGCTGTCCTCGGTGAGCACCTCGTCGCCGCGGTCGCCGTAGTAGCCGACGGCGGAGCCGTTGACGAGGTGGATCTGGCGACCCGTGTCCGCGATGGCCTCGGCGAGCGCGGTCGTGCCGTCGGTGCGCGACGAGATGAGCTCGGCCTTGAACGCCGGCGACCAGCGCCTGTCACCCAGGCTCACCCCGGCGACGTTGACGACCGCGTCGACGCCGTCGAGGACGGCCGGGTCGAGGTGGCGCGAGGCGGGGTCCCACTGGACCTCCGAGGAGTGCTCGGACGGCCGGCGCACGAGCCGCACGACGTCGTCGCCCCGCTCGCGCAGCGAACGACACAGCGCACCGCCGATCAGGCCGGAGGAGCCGGCGACGGCGATGCGCTGTGCCATGGGACTCAGAGACCGAGGTCGGCCTCGAAGGCACCTTCCTCGAGGCGTTCCTTGACCGTGGTGAGGAACCGCGCGGCGTCCGCGCCGTCGACGATCCGGTGGTCGTAGGAGAGTGCCAGGTAGACCATCGAGCGGATGGCGATCGTCTCGCCACCGTCGTTGTCCTTCACCACGACCGGACGCTTGACGACGGCGCCGGTGCCGAGGATCGCGACCTGCGGCTGGTTGATGATCGGGGTGTCGAAGAGCGCTCCACGCGACCCGGTGTTGGTGATCGTGAAGGTCCCACCGGCCAGGTCGTCGGGGGTGATCTTGTTGGTGCGGGTGCGCTCGGCGAGGTCGGCGATGTTGCGCGAGAGGCCGGCGATGTTGAGGTCACCGGCGTTCTTGACGACAGGGACCAGCAGGCCCTTGTCGGTGTCGACGGCCATGCCGACGTTCTCGCTGCCGTGGTAGATGACGTTGTCATCCTCGATGCTCGCGTTGACCGTGGGGTGGACCTTGAGCGCCTCGATGGCGGCCAGCGTGAAGAAGGGCAGGAAGCTGAGCTTGGTGCCCTCGCGGCGAGCGAAGTCTCCCTTGGCCCGGTCGCGCAGGCGCGCGATCTTCGTGACGTCCACCTCGACGACCGTCGTGAGCTGCGCCGACGTCTGCAGCGACTCGACCATCCGCTTGGCGATCACCTTGCGCAGGCGGGTCATCGGCTGGGTCGTGCCCCGCAGGTCGCTCTCCGGTGCGGCGGCCTTGGAGCCGGACGACTGCGCCGGCGCAGCAGCGGCCGGAGCGGGTGCGGCCGGTGCCTGCGCCGGGGCCTTGGCGGCCTCCGCGGCGGCGAGGACGTCCTGCTTGCGGATACGGCCGCCGACGCCGGTGCCCTTGACGCTACCGAGGTCGATGTTGTTCTCGGAGGCGATCTTGCGCACGAGCGGGGTGACGTAGGCGGAGGCGTCCTGGGCGTCGCCGTCCGAGGACGCTGCCGGGGCGGTGGACTGCGCAGCGGGCGCGGCGGCTTGGGCGACCTCACCCTCGGACGCGGCCGGCTCGTCGGGTGCGGCCGGCTGCTGGGCCGGGGCCTTCGACGTCTGCTCGGCGGGGGCCTCCTGCTTCGGCTCGTCCTGCTTCGGCTCCTCCTGCTGGGGGGCCTCCTGCTTCGGCTCGTCCTGCTTCGGCTCCTCCTGCTTCGGCGCCTCCTGCTGGGGCTCGGCGGGAGCCTCGGCAGGCGCGGACTCGGCTGCCGGGGCGGGCTGCGAGCCACCGTCGCCGCCACCGACGACGGCGAGGTCAGCGCCGACCGGGACCGTCTCGTCCTCCTGGACGAGGATCTTGCTCAGGGTGCCGGCGACCGGCGAGGGGATCTCGGTGTCGACCTTGTCGGTCGAGACCTCGAGGAGGGGCTCGTCGACGGCGACCTCGTCGCCCTCGGCCTTGAGCCAACGAGTGATCGTGCCCTCGGTGACGGACTCGCCCAGGGCGGGCATCGTCACGGTCGTGCCACCGCCACCGCCACCGGAGGAGGCGGACCCAGTCTCGGACGTCGCCGGTGCGGACTCCTCGGTGTTCGGGGTCGCAGGCTCCTGGCCGCCCTCGTCGCCGGCAGCGGCGACCTCGTCCTGCTGCTGGGGGGAGTCGACGGCGTCGCCGTCGCCGGGCTGGCCCGAGCTGTCCTCGCTCGCGGGCGCAGCCTCGGCCGGGGCCTCACTGGCCTGCTCGGCCGGCTGCTCGGCCGGGGCGCTGGAGTCGCCACCGCCCGCAGCGCCGTCACCGATGACGGCGAGGTCGGCGCCGACGGCGACCGTCTCGTCCTCCTCGGCGAGGATCTCCTGGAGCGTGCCCGCGACGGGCGAGGGGATTTCGGTGTCGACCTTGTCGGTCGAGACCTCGAGCAACGGCTCGTCGACCTCGACCTGGTCACCGACGTTCTTGAGCCACCGGGTGACGGTGCCCTCGGTCACGGACTCGCCGAGGGCGGGCATGGTCACACGTTCGGACATGGTGTCTGTTCTCCTATCGACGGTGGCGTGCGTCAACTCTAGTTGTGAGCATGCAGGGGTTTGCCAGCGAGCGCCAGATGGGCCTCGCCGAGTGCTTCGTTCTGGGTCGGGTGGGCGTGGACGAGGGGTGCGACGTCCTCGGGGTGGGCCTCCCAGCCGACGATGAGCTGGGCCTCGCCGATCTGCTCGCCCATGCGGGCGCCGACCATGTGGACGCCGACGACGGGCCCGTCCTTGGAGCGCACGAGCTTGACGAAGCCCTGCGTCTGGAGGATCTGGGACTTGCCGTTGCCGCCGAGGTTGTACTCGTAGGTCTCGACCTCGCCGTGGACCTCACGCGCCTGCGCCTCGGTGAGCCCGACCGAGGCGATCTCGGGGTCGCAGTAGGTGACACGCGGGATGGTGTTCTCGTCGATGACGGCCGGTGCGAGACCGGCGATGTCCTCGGCGACGAAGATGCCCTGCTGGAAGCCACGGTGCGCGAGCAGGAGGCCGGGAACGATGTCGCCCACGGCATACACGCCCTCGGCGCTCGTCCGGAGTCGGTCGTCGGTCGTGACGAAACCGCGGTCCAGCGTCACCCCGGCCTCCTCGTAGCCGAGTCCGTCGGTGACCGGCCCGCGGCCGACGGCGACGAGCAGGAGGTCGGCCTCGATGGACGTGCCGTCCTCGAGCGTGACGGTGACGACGTCGCCGTCCTGGGTGGCACCGGTGAACTTCACCCCGGTCTTCGCCGTGATCTTGCGCTTGCGGAACGACCGCTCGAGGACCTTGGAGACGGCTTCGTCCTCGGCGGCGACGAGCCGGGGTAGCGCCTCGACGACGGTGACCTCGGAGCCGAAGGAGCGGAACACCGACGCGAACTCGACCCCGATGACGCCGCCGCCGAGCACGACGACGCGGTTCGGGACGTGGTCGAGCTGGAGCGCCTGCTCGCTTGTCATGATCCGGCCGCCGATCTCGAGGCCGGGCAGCGACTTCGGGTACGAGCCCGTCGCGAGGACCACGTGCCGGCCGGTCAGCCGGCGCCCGTCGACAACGACGGTGGTGCGGTCGACGAGCCGTCCGGCGCCCTCGACGAGGTCGACCTTGTGTGCCTTCGCGAGCCCGAGCAGGCCCTTGTGCAGGCGGCTGATGACGCCGTCCTTGTAGGCGTTGACGCCCGCCATGTCGATGCCCTCGAGCGTCGTGCGCACGCCGAACTGCGCGCCCTCACGGGCGGTGTCGGCGACCTCGGCGGCGTGGAGCAGCGCCTTGGTCGGGATGCAGCCCACGTGCAGGCAGGTGCCGCCGAGCTTGGCCTTCTCGACGAGGGCGACCCGCAGCCCGAGCTCCGCTGCGCGGAAGGCGCAGGCGTAGCCGCCGCTCCCGCCTCCCAGGATGACGACGTCGTAGCTGTCCTCGGCGGTGGCCGGCATGGGTGCTGCTCCCTCTGTGGGTCAGGGTGCACGCGTCGATCGGGTCTCGTCGACGGCGCGAGTTCCGGCCCATCCTGTCACTGCGTCGTGGCGGGCGTCACACGAGGTCATGTCCGTCCGGAGGAGCCCTCTCGTCTGCCGTGCCGCGCAGGGCGTGGGGCCCGCGCCCACCTCGGCGAGTTCCAGCCCGCGCCCAGCCTGCGCCCGTATCGTGTCGCCATGGCGTGGTGGAGGAGAAGCAAGCGGGAGGCGGCCGGGACTGGTTCGACGGCGCCCTCGAAGGACGACCTGCGCCGCGCCCGCACCAACTTCCAGGAGTTCGCGACGACCCGCCGCGGGGTCGAGGCGTTCGTCGAGCCGGCCACCAACGTCACGGCGACGACGGTCATCCTCATCGCCCACGACGGCGAGTGGATGCGCCGCGCGGTCCCCTCGCGCGCTGACGCGTTCCGGCTCGCGACCGAGCTGCACCTGCCGACCTACGACGTCAACCAGACGGGCTACCCACAGCGGATGCGCGACTGGAACTCGCGCCAGCGGCGTCGCTGACGCTCACACCCCCCGGGCGCAGGGTGCCTCCGCGAGACGGGCGAGGCCCCGCCGGTCGCCGTCGCCGAGCCCGACCTGGCCGTCGTAGCGCGACACCATGAGCTGGCTCGGGTCGTCGATGTGCCCGAGCCCGAGGAGGTGTCCGAGCTCGTGAGCGACGACGGCGACCGCGTCGACGTGCCCGTTGACCCGGGACAGCATGAGCGAGATGTCGGGGCCGTCGAGGTGGATCATGCCGGTCACGCTCCGGAGCCGGCCGCTGTCGTCGGCGACGGCCTGGCTGCCACCGATCCCGAGCGTCTCGCCGTCGAGGCGCGGGTCCGAGGCGGGAGTCGTCCAGGCGATGAGCGCGGGTGACCACTCGTTGCCGTATCGGTCGCGGTCCATGGCTGGCCGCTGCTCACGAGCGCGCTCGTCGGTCGGGCCGTCGATGACGATCTGCAGGCCGGCCGCGGGGACGATCATCGCCAGCGCCTCGCGCAGGATGCCGTCTGCGCCGTCGGGTGCCGCCTCGTAGTTGACGACGAGGTGGAGCGGGCGGCACGGGTCGTAGGCCGCCGGGCCGAGGGTGTTCTCGGACATGAACGTGTAGCCACCGGACCCCGGAGGTGCCACGGGTGGCGGGAGCAGCCGGCCCGGCGCCACGTCGACCGCGACGGGTGGGCGTTCGTGCTCGACCGGGATGACCCGCGCCACGTGGTCGATCTGCTCCGTCGCCGCTGTGCGCACCCACAGCAGGCCGCCGGTGACGAGGGCGACCACCAGCGGAAGTGCGGTGAGGCGACGACGACGCGAGGTGGGCGTGACGGCATACGGGATCGCGTCCGTCGGACGCAGGGAGCCGGACGCGGCCGCGACGGCGTCGAGTCGGTCGAGCTCGGCGAGACGCCGGCGCATGGTTCGCCGGCGACGCTGCGGTCCCAGCGTCACCCGGTCCAGCCACGAGCTCGCCGACACCCTCACAAGATCGCACCCGTGCCGGGTCGGCGTCCCGGGGTTGGCGATGTCCGTGCCGGAAAGCCTGTGGCAGGTGCGCCTTCGCCCGTGCGAGAGTGAGGGAGACCGCACCACCGATCCAGGAGGCCCCGTGTCCGATTCCAAGAGTTCCCGCCCCACGCCGAGCGAGGACATGAAGAAGAAGTTCCGAGAGGCCCTGGACAAGAAGCACGCGCACGGCGGTGCCGACGTGTCCGACCACTCGGAGCGCTCCAAGGTCGACCACGGTCACGGCCCCGAGACCTCGGGCCGCGACCAGATGTTCCGCCGCAAGTCCGGCTGAGACACCCGCCCAGCGACGCGAACGGGCCCGGCACCGGAGACCAGATCTCCGGTGCCGGGCCCGTTCGCGTGAGTCCGGCGCGGGGCCGTCAGGCGGTGCGGGACTCGATGAGCCGCACGAGCGTGGCGACGCCGTAGCCGGTGCCGCCCTTGGGGGTCGCGCCGTCGGCGCCCTTCTCGTTGAACGACGGGCCGGCGATGTCGACGTGCGCCCAGTCGATGCCCTCGCCGACGAACTCCTGGAGGAAGAGCCCGGCGGTGAGCATGCCGCCCCAGCGGTCGGCCTTGTGCGCGAGGTCGGCGACGACCGAGTCCAGCCCGGCGCGCAGCTCGCGCGGCAGCGGCATCGGCCAGGAGTCCTCGCCCTCGGCGGCGCCGGCGTCGACGACGGCCGAGCGGAAGGTGTCGTCGTTGCCCATGACACCCGCGACGCGGCTGCCGAGGGCGACCATCTGCGCACCCGTGAGGGTCGCGATGTCGACGATGACGTCGGGGTTGGCCTCGCTCGCGAGGCAGATGCCGTCACCGAGGACCATGCGGCCCTCGGCGTCGGTGTCGATGATCTCGACGGTCGTGCCGTTGCGCATCGTCACGACGTCACCGGGACGCTGGGCGGTGCCGCTCGGCATGTTCTCCGCGAGGCAGAGGTAGCCGGTGACCGCGACGGGCCCACCGAGCTCGGCGGCCGCGAGGACGGCCGCGGCGACGGCGGCGGCACCGGCCATGTCGGACTTCATCGTGAGCATGCCGGCCGCCGGCTTGATGCACAGGCCACCCGAGTCGAAGGTGATGCCCTTGCCGACGAGGGCGACGGACTGGCCCTTGGACCCGCGGAAGCCGCTGGGGGAGTACGTCATCGTCACGATGCGCGGCGGGTTGGCCGAGCCCTGGCCGACGCCGACGATGCCGCCGAAGCCGCCCTTGGCGAGGGCCTTCTCGTCGAGGACCGAGACGGAGACCTTGCCCGACGACGCCGCGACGGCTGCCTTGACGCGCTCGACGAACGCCTGAGGCGTGAGGAGGTTCGGCGGGGTGTTGACGAGGTCGCGGGCGAGGTCGCGGGCCGCCCCGATGACAGCGGCGCGCTCGACGGCCGCCTTGACCGACTTGCCGGAGCCGAGGGAGGAGACGACGGTGACCTTGGGGCCGGTCGACGCCGCCGTCGACGCGGTCTTCTTCGCACCCGCGGACACCTTGGTGGAGGCGGCGTCGAAGGTGTAGCACCCGGCATACGCACCGTCGGAGACGGCCGCGAGAGACGCCTCGTCGGCAGCCGGGAGGCCCACGGCGACCGTGGACTTCGTCGCGACCGAGCGGAGCGCGGACCCGGCAGCGGCGCGCAGCACGTCGGGCGTGACGTCGGCGGCCTTGCCGAGGCCGGTCACGACGACCGCCGTGGCGGAGACGTCGGGGACGGCGACGACGCGCACGACCTCGCCGGCCTTGCCCTTGGCCTCGAGGTCGGTGAGGACCGCGTCGAGGTGCTTCGCGGCTGCCTTGGGCAGGCCGTGGCCGGACGCCAGCTCGGCACCGGAGTCGGTGGAGACGGAGCCGACGACGATGGCGTCAACCTTGAGCGTCGCGAGGTCGCGGGTGGAGAGGTTCAGGCTGGGCACTGCGGTCACTCCTGACAGGTCTGCGGGCGGGCGAGATCGTCGCCCCTTCGCGTCGCACCCTAGCCGTGACGGTCCCGAAGCCCGCGCGATAGCGTGCCCACATGAGCGATCTGCTGCACTCTCCCGTCCATGACCGTCACGTCGCCCTCGGCGCCAAGATGGCCGACTTCGGCGGGTGGGAGATGCCGATCGAGTACCCCGGTGGCGGTGTCGTCGCCGAGCACACGTCGGTGCGCGAGCGCGTCGGTCTCTTCGACGTGAGCCACCTCGGCAAGGCCCGCGTCAGCGGTCGTGCCGGCGACGTCAGCGCGGTCGACTTCGTCAACACGTGCCTCACCAACGACCTGCGCCGCATCGGTCCCGGTCAGGCCCAGTACACGATGTGCTGCCAGGACGACGGCGGCGTCGTCGACGACCTCATCGCCTACGTCCGCAGCGACGACGACGTCTTCCTCATCCCCAACGCGGCCAACACGACGGCGGTCGTCGAGCTGCTGCGCGCGGCCGCGCCCGAGGGCATCGAGGTCGAGAACCTCCACGACGCGTATGCCGTGTTCGCCGTCCAGGGTCCGCGCAGCGACGAGGTCCTCACCTCGCTCGGGCTGCCCGTCGACCACGACTACATGTCGTTCGCCGAGACCGAGTGGGAGGGCCAGCCGGTCATCGTCTGCCGCACCGGCTACACCGGGGAGCGCGGCTACGAGCTCGTGCCGACGTGGGACGCGGCTGCCGGGCTCTGGGACGCGCTCGCCTCCGCGGTCGCGGACCAGGCGGGTATGCCGGCCGGTCTCGGCGCGCGCGACACGCTCCGCACCGAGATGGGCTACCCGCTGCACGGCAACGACCTCACCACCGAGATCACGCCGGTCATGGCCGGCGCCGCGTGGGCCGTGGGCTGGGACAAGGACACCTTCTGGGGCAAGGAGGCGCTCGCCGAGCAGCGCGCCGCCAAGACGTCACGACTCAACCGCGGACTCGTGGTCAGCGGTCGCGGCATCCCGCGTGCGCACTGCTCCGTCCTCAAGGACGGCGAGGTCGTCGGCGAGGTGACCTCCGGGACGTTCAGCCCGACGCGCAAGGAGGGCATCGCGCTCGCCCAGCTGGAGCGCTCCGTCGCGATCGGCGACGAGGTCGTCATCGACGTGCGTGGCCGCGAGGTCCCGGCGACGGTGACCAAGCCGCCCTTCGTCGAGGTCGGCGTGCGCGAGGCGTGAGGCGTCGCGATGCCTGACCACACCTACCGCGCCACGCTCGTGTGGGACGGCTCGGACGGCTCCACGGGCAGTGGCTACACGGCATACACGCGGGACCACGAGGGGGCGGTGCCACCGGCCACGGGGTCCTTCGCGCTGAGCGCCGACCCGCACTTCCGTGGCAACGCCGAGCGCGCCAACCCCGAGCAGCTGCTGGTCCTCGCAGCGAGCTCGTGCCAGATGCTGTCGTTCCTCCACGTCGCCGCGACCGCCGGCCTCGACGTCCTGCGCTACACCGACGACGCCGAGGGGCTCATGCCCGTGCGCGAAAAGCCGATGCGCATCACCCGGATCACGCTGCGGCCCCGGGTGGTCGTGGCGGCGGGCAGCGACGTCAGCCGGTTCGACGAGCTCATGCACGAGGCCCACGAGGGCTGCTTCATCGCCAGCTCGATCACCTCGGAGGTCGTGCTCGAGCCGACCGTCGAGGTGGCCGGGGCGGCGTCCGCACCCACTCCCGCAGCCACCACCGCACCGACCGCACCAGAGGAGAACGCATCGTGACCGAGGCCTGGACCTGGACCTACGAGGACGCCGACGGCGCCGCCGTCACCGGCGAGCCGACGACCGACACCGCCTTCCCGACGCAGTCGGACGCCGAGAACTGGTTCGGCGAGGTCTGGCGCGAGCTCGCCGAGGCCGACGTGGCCGCGGTGACGCTGCTGCGCGACGGGGAGAAGGTCTACGGGCCGATGCCGCTGGACGCCTCGGTCTGACCCCCGCCCCCACCAACTCATTGCCCCACGACGAGGCCCGAGGCCTCCTCTTGGGGCAATCAGTTGGCGGGTGTCAGCTGGGGTAGTCGCCGCGCTTGACGACCGGGCGCGGCATACGGGTGCGTCGCATCTGGAACGCGCGCATGCCGGCGTAGAAGCCGTCACCACGTGCCACGGACGACTCGCCGTACTTCGCGACGAGCTTCTTCTTGACACGGCGCCACATGAGGAACGTGTCGATGACGGCGGACGCGATGAGGCCGTAGACCATGATGAAGACGATGAGCATCGCCCACGGCTGACGCACGAACGACAGCGCGAGCACGATGAGCATCACCGGGAGCATGAACTCGCCGATGCCCCAGCGGGCGTCGACGTAGTCGCGGATGAACCGCTTCGCCGGACCCTTGTCACGGGCGGGCAGGTGGGTCTCGTCACCGGTGAGCATCGCCTGGCGCTGCTTGGCCATCTGCTCGCGCCGCTTGGTGCGGTCGGCGTTGCGCGCCTTCTTGCGGTCGGTCTCGACCAGGGGCCGCCTGCGAGCCGCCTCCTGCTCGCGCCGCTTGGGCGTGGGGCGGTTCTTGGCGCCCTCGCGGGAGGTCACGGCGGCCTGCTCCGCGAGCTCTTCGTTGGTGGTCTTGCTGCGTCCGAACACCGACCGAGTGTATGCCGTCCGGCTGGGTCCTCCTGCCCGCCTCCCGCTGAGTAGGGTCGGCAGGGTGACCGACTCCAACAGCCCGACCGACCCGACCGAGCTCTCCGACCTGCGCGACACCGTGCGTGGCCTCATGCCCCGGCTGCGCAGCGACCTCGAGGCGCTGACCCGCATCCCGAGCGTCTCGCTCCCGGCCTTCGACCAGGCGCACGTCGACGCCTCCGCCCTCGCGACCGCCGAGCTGCTGCGCGCCGAGGGGCTCGAGGTCGAGATCGTCCGCGAGGGTGGCGCCCCCGCGGTCATTGGACACATCGACGCACCCGAGGGCGCGCCCACGGTCCTGCTCTACGCCCACCACGACGTGCAGCCGCCCGGTGACGACGCCGACTGGGACAGCGCGCCCTTCGAGCCGACCGAGCGCGACGGCCGCCTCTACGGCCGCGGCGCCGCCGACGACAAGGCCGGGATCATGGCCCACATCGCCGCCCTGCGGGCGCACAAGGGCGCGCTGCCCGTCGGCGTCACCGTCTTCGTCGAGGGCGAGGAGGAGGTCGGGTCCGACTCGCTCATGACGATCCTCGAGAGGCACGGCGACAAGCTCGCCGCCGACGCCATCGTGCTCGCCGACTCGATGAACTGGGACATCGGCACGCCTGCCCTCACGACCACGCTGCGCGGGCTCATCCGCGTCGTCGTCACCGTGTCGACGCTCGACCACGGCGTCCACTCCGGCATGTTCGGCGGTGCGGTCCCCGACGCGATCACGGCGCTGGTCCGGCTCATCGCGACCCTGCACGACGACGAGGGCAACGTCACCGTCGCCGGGCTCAAGGCGGGGGAGGCCGCGGACCTCGACTTCTCCGAGGAGCGGCTGCGTGAGGAGTCCGGCCTGCTCGACGGCGTCTCGACGATCGGCTCCGGCTCGCTGCTCTCGCGCATGTGGACCAAGCCCTCGCTCACGACGATCGGCATCAACGCCCCGTCGGTGGAGAAGTCGTCCAACACCCTCGTGCCGAGCGCGTCGGCCAAGCTCTCGATGCGCATCGCCGCCGACGAGGTGCCGACCGAGGCGTTCGCCGCCCTCGAGAAGCACCTGCGCGAGCACGCCCCGTGGGGTGCCAGGGTCGACGTCACGCTCGACGACCAGGGCGCCGGCTTCGCCGCCAACGCCAGCGGTCCGGTCTACGACCAGGCTCGCGCGGCCTTCGCCGACGCGTGGGGCACCGAACCGGTCGACATCGGTGTCGGTGGCTCGATCCCGTTCGTCGCGGCCTTCGCCGAGCGCTTCCCGGACGCCGCGATCCTCGTCACCGGCGTCGAGGACCCCGACACCCGGGCGCACGGCGCCAACGAGTCGCTGCACCTCGGCGAGTTCGAGAAGGTCTGCGTCGCCGAGGCGGCGCTCTTCGCCCGGCTCGGCGCGATGGGTCGGGACTGATCGTGGGCACCGACGGCAGCACGGACAGCCGGCAGGGCACCTACGTCGAGGCGGACTACAACCGCGACACGGCATACATCGAGGACCGCATCACGCGCGGAGGCGAGCAGTGGCCCGTCGAGGCGGGGCGCTACCGGCTCGTCGTCGCGCGGGCCTGCCCGTGGGCCAACCGCGCGATCATCGTGCGCCGGCTGCTCGGGCTCGAGGACGCGATCTCGATGGGCATCTGCGGTCCGACGCACGACTCGGACTCGTGGACCTTCGACCTCGACCCCGAGGGGCTCGACCCGGTGCTGCGGATCCCGCGGATCAAGGACGCCTACCTCGCGCGGTTCCCGGACTACCCCAAGGGCATCACCGTGCCGGCGATCGTCGACGTGCCGAGCGGGGGAGTCGTCACCAACGACTTCCCGCAGATCACCCTCGACCTCTCGCTCGAGTGGGGAGAGCACCACCGCGAGGGCGCTCCGGTGCTGTACCCCGAGCACCTGCGCGACGAGATCGACGAGGTCAACAAGCGCGTCTACACCGAGGTCAACAACGGGGTCTACCGATGCGGGTTCGCGGGGACGCAGGAGTCCTACGACGCGGCCTACGAGCGGCTGTTCACCGCGCTCGACTGGCTCGAGGAGCGCCTCGCGACCCGGCGCTACCTCGTCGGCGACACGATCACCGAGGCCGACGTCCGGCTCTTCACGACGCTCGCGCGCTTCGACGCGGTCTACCACGGCCACTTCAAGTGCAACCGGCAGAAGCTCAGCGAGATGCCGGTGCTGTGGGCCTACGCCCGCGACCTGTTCCAGACGCCGGGCTTCGGTGACACGACCGACTTCGTGCACATCAAGAGCCACTACTACGAGGTCCACCGCGACATCAACCCGACCGGCGTCGTCCCGGCGGGGCCGGACCCGTCGGGGTGGGCGCTGCCCCACGGGCGCGAGTCGCTCGGTGGGCGGCCGTTCGGTGACGGCACCCCGCCCGGCCCGCCTCCGGAGTCCGAGCGCGTCCCGACCGCGCACAACCCGCACGTCGGACCGGACGGCCTCATGTCGCTCTGACCTGCGTTCGACCGTCGGGTCCACTCCACGGCCGCACGTCGATCTCGCACGTCACGGCCCCATTGCACCGTGGTCGTGCGAGATCGACGTGGCAGCGCGAGGCGGACCCGATGGTCAGGCGAGTCCCACGCCGGCGAGCGTCAGTCCTTCGAGGTCTCGCCCGGCAGCGCCAGCATCTGGTCGAGGGCGCGGCGCGCGTCGGCGGCGACCTGGTCGTCGACCCGGATGGCATTGACGACACGGCCGTCGACGAGTGACTCGAGGGCCCACACGAGGTGCGGCAGGTCGATCCGGTTCATCGTCGAGCAGTAGCAGACGTTCTTCTCGAGGAAGGCGATCCGCTGCTCGGGGAACATCTGGGCCAGGCGCTGCACGAGGTTGAGCTCGGTGCCGACCGCCCACGCGCTGCCCGCCGGTGCGGCGGCGATGGTCTGGATGATCTTCTCGGTCGAGCCGACCTCGTCGGCGAGCTCGACGACCTCGTGACGGCACTCCGGGTGGACGATCACGCGCACGCCGGGGATCTCGGCGCGCGCGGCGGCGACGGCCTCGGTGGTGAACCTGCCGTGGACCGAGCAGTGCCCGCGCCACAGGATCATCCGCGCCGCCTGCAGCTCCTCGACCGTGAGGCCACCCATCGGGCGGTGCGGGTCCCACACGACGCAGTCGTCGAGCGAGCCGCCGAGGTCACGCGCCCAGGTGTTGCGGCCGAGGTGCTGGTCGGGGAGGAACAGGACCTTGCCGTCACCGTCGACGCCGCCCCGCTCGCCCAGGGCCCACGTGAGGGCGGTCCTGGCGTTGGACGAGGTGCAGATCGTGCCGCCGTGGCGACCGGTGAAGGCCTTGATCGCCGCCGACGAGTTCATGTAGGTCACCGGGACCGTGTCGTCCGCGACGCCGGCCTCGACGAGCTGCTCCCAGCAGTCCTCGACCTGCGCGATCGCGGCCATGTCGGCCATCGAGCAGCCCGCCGCGAGGTCGGGCAGGATCACGGTCTGCTCGTCGCTCGTGAGGATGTCGGCGGACTCGGCCATGAAGTGCACGCCGCAGAAGACGATCCATGGAGCGTCGGGTCGGGCCGCCGCCTCCTTGGCGAGCTTGAACGAGTCGCCCGTGACGTCGGCGAACTCGATGACCTCGTTGCGCTGGTAGTGGTGACCCAGGACGAACACCTTGTCGCCGAGAGCCTCCTTGGCGGCGCGGGCGCGCGCCACGAGGTCCGGGTCGGAAGGGGCAGGCAGGTCGCCCGGGCACTCGACCCCTCGCTCCGAGTGCAGGTCGCGGCCCTGGCCGAGCACGAGGAGGGGGAGCGGAGCGGCTGGCGTCGTCGTCACGGCACGATCGTATGCCGGTGCGCCGGCCTCCCGACGCCGGTCACTCACCGCTCGCCCCTCCGTGGACGTCGCAGGGCGTCGGGATCAGGGTTGCGGGATCTCCATGTGCTGGTAGTCCTTGAGCGAGGTCCAGTGGCCGCCCCAGTCGAAGCCCCGGCTGGTGAACGAGGTCACCGCGCGGTCGCCGTCGACGAGCATCCCGGGTCGCACGTCGGTGCGGTCGGTGAACTCCGCACCGCTGGCCGGCAGGACGAGCGAACCCTTGACGTACGGGTTCTCGACGGTGTTGATGTCGATGGCCTTGCCGTACGAGTGCACCGAGTACCTCGTTCCCCCGGTGATCGCGCGGCAGTTGAAGGCCGAGGTGTTGTCGGCCTCCATCGAGGCGTCGTCCGAGCCGCCGTAGGTCTCGATGAGCTCCATCCGTCGGATCGGGAAGTCCCGCAGGTAGAGCTGTCGGAACGCGTTGACGGTGTCGCGGGCGATGTCCTCGTGGACCATGAGGTGGCCGACGTGGTCCGCGCCGTCGAAGCCGCGGTGGGTCATCTCGATGACCCGCAGGTCCTCGATCGGGACCGGGCACCCCGGCTTCCACGAGACGCCCATCATCGAGGCGCGCGTGGCGTCGTCGACCGGCCTGATCACCGCGTGGAAGCCGCGGCCGGGTGGCAACGATCCGTCGGTGGGCACGGCGGACGCGGAGGCCCCGCCGGTGACGAGGGCGGCGACCGCCGCGAGCGCGGTCGCGCACAGGGCGGGGGAGAGGTGTCGCAGGCGCATGCTGGCTCCTGGGTTCGTGGAAGGGACCTGTCGACCCAACCACCCGCGCTCACGGCCCGCCACCGGAGGAGCGGTCGGGCCGGGACCCCCGTCGTCCGGGCCCACCCACCCTGAGCCCCACCGGCCCGCAGCCCCACCGGCCCGGTGCCGACGGTGGGTGTCGAGGTCGGGACGGACCCGATACCGTGCGTGCCGTGCACGTCGTCATCGCCCCGGACTGCTTCACCGGAACCCTCACCGCCACCCAGGCCGCCGAGGCCATGGCCGCCGGATGGCACGACACCGCGCCTCACGACGCGCTCACCCTGCTCCCGCTCTCGGACGGGGGGCCGGGCTTCCTCGACGTCCTCGGGCGCGCGCTCGAGGGCGACACCGTCGCGCTCACGGTGAGCGACCCGATCGGCCGCGAGGTGCCGGCAGCGGTCCTCGTCGTCGACCGGGAAGGGGAGCGGACGGCATACGTCGAGTCCGCGCAGGCGGCGGGACTCCATCTCCTGGCGGCCGACGAGCGCAACCCGGCCCTCACGAGCACGTGGGGGGTGGGCCAGCTCGTCCTCGCCGCGCTCGACGAGCGGCCCGACCGGATCGTCGTCGGGCTCGGTGGCAGCGGCACCAACGACGGGGGCGCGGGGTTCCTCGCCGCCCTCGGCGCCGGCCCCGCCGAGGTCCTCGCCCGGGGCGGCAGCGCGCTCGCCCAGGCGGACGACGACGCCCTGTCGGGACTGCTCGCCGCCCGCGACCGCTTCTCCGGTGTCGACCTCGTCCTCGCCAGCGACGTCGAGAACCCCCTGCTGGGATTCAAGGGCGCCAGCGCCGTGTTCGGCCCGCAGAAGGGTGCCTCCCCGGAGCTGGCGCAGGAGCTCGAGAGCGCCCTCGGCCGGTTCACCGAGATCGTCGCCCGAACGCTCCCCGCGCCCCTCGACCTCCTCACCGGTGCCCCGCGGCGACTCGAGCGCGAGCCGGGGGCCGGGGCTGCCGGAGGTCTCGGCTACGCCCTCTACCTCCTCGGCGGGCGGCGGGTGAGCGGGGTCGACCTCGTCCTCGACGCCGTGGGGTTCCACGACGTCGTGCGCGAGAGCGACCTCGTCGTCACGGGGGAGGGCACCTTCGACTGGCAGAGCCTGCAGGGCAAGGTCGCGTCGGGCGTGGCCGCCGCCGCGCTCGAGGCCGGGCTGCCCAGCGTCGTCCTCGCGGGCCAGGTGCTCGTCGGCCGTCGCGAGACGATGGGGCTGGGGATCAGCGGCACGTATGCCGTCGCCGAGACTCCCGAGCAGGTCGACGCGGCACTGCTCGACCCGGTGGGGACGCTGCGGGCCCGGGCGGCACGCGTGGCCAGAACGTGGTCCGCTGGTCGGTGATCCGCCGAGGGCGACGTATCCTGAGGTCACGCCCGGGAACAGATCGAGGCCGCCCACGGTTGCGACCTCCTGCAGGACCACAGACCACCCGAGCCCCGACGCATCACAGGAGTCACCCATGAGCGAGCTCGACACCAAGCCCGAGACCACGACCGAGACCGAGGCGACCCCGGCGCACGGCGTCCTCCTCACCGACCTGGCGGCCGGCAAGGTCAAGTCCCTCCTCGAGCAGGAGGGTCGCGACGACCTCCGCCTGCGCGTGGGCGTGCAGCCCGGTGGCTGCTCGGGCCTCATCTACCAGCTCTACTTCGACGAGCGCTCCCTCGACGGTGACCTCGTCCGCGACTTCGACGGTGTCGAGGTCGTCGTCGACCGGATGAGCAGCCCCTACCTCGAGGGCGCCACGATCGACTTCTCCGACACCATCGAGAAGCAGGGCTTCACCATCGACAACCCGAACGCGGGCAGCTCCTGCGCCTGCGGCGACTCCTTCAGCTGAGCCGCACCACGGCATACCGAAGGGCCCCTCACCACTGTTGGTGAGGGGCCCTTCGCCGTATGCCGTACGCCCGCCGCCGTCGGCGGCGGTGCGCCTCAGCGGTACTCGGGGTTGGGGTGGTCGAAGTTCGCGCCCCGGTCCCACTTCGTGCGCTCGTTGCCGCCGGCGGGGAAGCCGCCCTGCTCCTTGAGAAGCCAGGCGAGGTGCATGAGGTTCCACGTCATGAAGGTGGTGTTGCGCTGGGTGAACTCGTTCTCGGGCCCACCGCTGCCCTCGTCGAGGTAGGAGGGGCCGGGTCCGGCCTCGCCGATCCAGCCGGCGTCGGCGTTGGGCGGGACCGTGCAGCCGAGGTGCTGGAGGCTGTAGAGGATGTTGGAGGCGCAGTGCTTGATGCCGTCCTCGTTGCCGGTGATGATCGCGCCGCCGACCTTGCCGTAGTAGATGTACTGGCCCTTGTCGTTGTGCATCCCGCTCATGGCGTAGAGGCGCTCGATGACCTGCTTGGTCACGCTGGAGTTGTCACCGAGCCAGATGGGCCCGGCGATGACGAGGATGTCGCTGGCCTCGACGCGCTTCCAGATCTCGGGCCACTCGTCGGTCTCCCAGCCGTGCTCGGTCATGTCGGGGTAGACGCCGGTGGCGATGTCGTGGTCGACCGGGCGCAGCACCTCCACCTCGACCCCGTGCTTCTCCATGATCGCGGTGCTCACGTCGATGAGGCCCTGGGTGTTGCTGGTCTCGGGCGAGCGCTTGAGGGTGCAGTTGAAGACGAAGGCCTTGAGCCCGGTGAAGTCGGCGTCCTGCCAGCGGGGAGTGTCCATGCAGCGCACTCTGCTCGGTCGCGCCGACAACGACAAGGGTCCGGACGGACCGACCCGGGCGGGAGGGCGCGTCAGGCGCGGTCGCTGGTCGCCGCGGGCGCGTGCCGCTCCCGACGGAGCAACCGCCACGGCTGCGCCACGAGGAGGAACGTCAGCAGGGGGAGCCCGAGGAAGTAGGCCCCGACGCCCCCGGCGCCGGCGGCGTAGCTGCGACCCGGTTCGACCTGGGCCGCGAAGTCCACGCCGAACCACGGGAAGACGAAGCCGTGGACCCTGCGTCCCTCGACTCCGCTCGCCTCCACGCCGGCGGTGAAGGCGATCGCGGTGAACATGCAGCCGAAGATCACGAGACCGAAGACGAGGGCCGCCCACAGCGCGCCCTGCGACCACCGCGGCCTGGACGGGTCGGTGTCGGTCGCGGCATACGCGAGCTGCTTGGGCGAGCCGATGCCGAAGAGGGCTCGAGTGGTCCCCACGTCGGTCGCCGCCTCGGCGAGGTTCGCCCGCAGCTCACGCCTCAGCTCCCGGCGCCGTGAGCCTCGGAGCCCTCGCATCTCGAGCCAGAAGTCGTAGCGGAGGATCGCGGACTCGATCCGGACGCGGTCGACGATGTTCATGCGGTCTCCCCTGTGATGAGCGCGGTGGCGGTGGCGGTGTGGACGGACTGGACGAGGTGCTCCCACGCGGTGCGCCGGGCGGCGAGCTCGGCGTGCCCAGCAGGCGTGAGGCGGTAGTACTTGCGGGCCGGGCCGGAGTCGCTGCGGACGAGGTGCGACTCGAGCAGGCCCGAGGACTCGAGACGGGTGAGACCGGGGTAGACCGTGCCCTCGGCGAGGTCGTCGAACCCCGCCGCGCGCAGCTGCGTGACGAGGCCGTAGCCGTAGTTGTCCCCGGTCGACAGCACGCTCAGGAGGAGGAGCCCGAGGACTCCCTTGAGCATCTGCGGGTCGTGTGTGGGCATGGCTCAACGATGATGCCAAGTACTGTGTGATGTCAAGTACCTGACGATGTCGAATCAACTGCTGCGGTGCCGCCCGGTCGCGGGGGCCACCGGTGCGAGGGCCTGCGGCCCCGCCCGAGGAGGTAGGTTGCCGTGGTGCGCATCGCAGTCACCGGCTCCATCGCGACCGACCACCTCATGACCTTCCGGGGCCGGTTCGCCGACTCCCTCGTCGTCGAGCAGCTCGACAAGATCTCGGTGTCGTTCCTCGCGGACACCCTCGAGATCCGCCGAGGGGGAGTCGCCGGCAACATCTGCTTCGGCATGGCCGCCCTCGGCCAGAGCCCGCTGCTCGTCGGTGCCGCCGGCGAGGACTTCGCCGACTACCGCAGCTGGCTCACCCGCCACGGCGTCGACTGCGACCACGTCCTCATCTCGGACTCGAAGCACACGGCCCGCTTCGTCTGCACGACCGACGACGACATGGCCCAGATGGCCACCTTCTACGCCGGTGCCATGAGCGAGGCCCGGCTCATCGAGCTCGGTCCGATCGCGGCCGACGGGCTCGACCTCGTCCTCATCGGCGCCAACGACCCCGACGCGATGCTCCGCCACACCGACGAGTGCCGCTCCCGCGGGCTGACCTTCGTCGCCGACCCGTCGCAGCAGCTCGCGTTCGCCGACGGGCCGTTCATCCGCAAACTCATCGAGGGCGCGGACTACCTCTTCACCAACGAGTACGAGGCGCACCTCACCGAGCAGAAGACCGGGTGGAGCGCCGCCGACATCCAAGCGCAGGTGACGACCCGGGTCATCACCAAGGGCAAGGACGGCGCCGTCATCATCACGCGCGGGGAGGACCCGATCGAGGTGCCCATCGCCCGCGAGACGCGTCGCGCCGACCCGACCGGCGTCGGCGACGGGTTCCGTGCGGGCTTCCTCACCGGACTCTCGGCCGGGCTGGACCACCGCCGCAGCGCCGAGATCGGATCGCTGCTCGCGACCTACGTCCTCGAGACGGTGGGGACGCAGGAGTACGTCCTCGACAAGGCGGCCTTCCTCGACCGGCTCGCCCAGTCCTACGGCGACGAGTCGGCCGCCGACGTCGAGCCGCACATCACGTGCGCGAGGCCCTGACGTCCCGGCCGTGACGGTCCCGTTCCCCCCTGTCGAGCCGCCCGCGGGCGAGTGGGCGCTCGGCCGGCTGCGGCCCACCGACGACGAGGACCTCGTCGCCGCCGGCGCCGACCTCGCACCGGGCACGCTGCTCGCCGCCTACCGCGCAGGGCTGTTCCCGATGGGCCTGGGTGACCACGGCACGCGCCCGATCGGGTGGTGGTCGCCCGAACCGCGAGGTGTCCTGCTGCCCGGCGGGTTCCGCGAGAGGCGCTCCCTCACCAAGGCGCGCGCCAAGTTCGAGATCCGGGTCGACACGGCGTTCGTCGATGTCATGCGACGCTGCGCCGACCCCGAGCGCGAGGGGCGGTGGATCACCGACGAGATCGTCACGGCATACACCGAGCTGCACCGGCTCGGCTGGGCGCACAGCGTCGAGACCTGGCGCGACGGCGAGCTCGTGGGCGGTCTCTACGGGGTCGCGGTCGGGGGTCTCTTCGCCGGGGAGTCGATGTTCCACAGCGAGCGGGACGCGTCCAAGGTGGCCCTCGCGGCGCTCGTCGACATCGTGCGCGCCGACGGGGACGAGCGGCGGCTCATCGACGTGCAGTGGGCCACCGAGCACCTCGAACGACTGGGGGTCGTCGAGTGGCCGCGCCGGCGCTACCTCGACGCGCTGTCGGTGGCGCTCGAGGCGCCCGACCTCCGCTTCGGCTGACCCCTCAGCCCAGCACGACGGTGTATGCCGTGTGCCCACCTCGCCGCTCGAGCGTCACCACGTGCCCGCGCATGCGCGCCCAGGCCGGGATGTCGGACTCGGCGGCGGGGTCGTCGGCGAGGACGTGGAGCGTCGTGCCGGCCGGCAGGTCGCGGGCCAGCCGGGCCAGGCCGATGACGGGCAGGGGGCACTTCTGACCGCACGCGTCGAGGTCGGGGGTGGGCACGACGTCGGGGCTCACAGGTCGCCGACCCCGAGACGAGCACGCAGCTCGGCGACGACACCGGGCAGCTCGCGGCACAGCAGGCCGACGTCGTCGCCCCGATGGGGACGCACGGCCTCGAGAGGGAGGGTGACCCGCACGTTGCCGTGGGTCAGGGCTCCCATCGCCGCGAGGACGTGGCTGGGCTCGAGGCGGCTCGACGTGCACGCCGACCCCGAGGCGACGGCGACACCACGCTGGTCGAGGGCCTCGACGATGCTCTCGCCGTCGACGTAGAGCGCGCTGAACGTCACGACGTGCGGCAGGCGGTCGGAGGGGTCGCCGGCGACCTCGACGTCGGGGACGGCGGCTGCGGCCGTGCGGATGCGGTCGGTGAGGGCCCGCGCCGACGCCTCCTCGACCGCCCGGGCGTGCACGGCCTGCTGCCAGCCCTCGGCGGCGGCGAGGACGAGCGGGACCCACGGGTCCTCGACCTCGCGTCCCTGCTCGGGCTCCCACCTGGGACCGGGCAGGTCGAAGCGGGTGCCCGTGCGCACGGCGAGCACGCCCACCGGCGGCCCGGCCACGGTCGAGGCGTCGCCGACGAGCGCGTCCCACGCAGCGGGGTCGACGATGCGCCCGAGTGACGCGGTGCCGTCGACGAGGAGCGGGACGGACGCGGCACGGCATACGTCATGGAGCGCAGCGACGGGTTGGACGGTCCCGACCTCGCCGTTGGCGTGCTGGAGGGCGACGAGGGCCGTCGGGGCAGCGGACAGCGCGTGCTCGAGGGTTGCCGGGTCGAGGCGGCCGAGACGGTCGACGGGCAGGGGAGCGGTGTCCGGGTCCGCGTCGTGCGCCTCGTGGAGCAGGACGGCCCGGTCCACGGCGGAGGTGAGGACCCTCGTGGAGGTGCGTCGACGCGGGTGGCGCAGGCCCGTCACGCCGGTCCGCAGGGCGTGGGCGCCGCTGGGGTGGAACGACACCTCGTCGGGCCGTGCGCCGATCGAGGCGGCGATGCTCTCGCGGGCGCGGTCGAGGAGGTGACGGGCCCGGCGGCCCTCCCGGTGGAGGCGTCGCGGGTCGGCCCAGCCGGCGTCGAGAGCGGTGAGCAGGGTCTCTCGGGCAGCAGGGTGCAGAGGGCTGCGGGTGGCGTCCAGCACGCCTGCACCGTAACTCCACCCGTCCCGAGGAAGTTCCGCACCATGCACTACTGTTTGTTCGTGTTCCAGCAGACGACGCAGGAGGGTGCCACGGTGCGCCAGCACGACCACTTCAACCCCCGCTCACGCGGCCGCCGACTGGCCCTGTGGGCCGTTGTGGCCGTGGGCGCGATGGTCACGCTCAGCGGGTGTGAGCTGGGCAAGTTCGAGGACGGATTCCTCCCCCAGGGGGTGACCGAGAACTCCGAGCGCGTGCGCACGCTGTGGATCGGTGCGTGGATCGCCTGCCTCGCCGTCGGCGTCCTCGTCTGGGGCCTCACCGCGTGGTGCATCGTCGCCTACCGCCGTCGCCGCGACGACAACGAGCTCCCGGTCCAGCTGCGCTACAACGTGCCGCTCGAGATCCTCTACACGATCGTCCCGATCTTCATGGTCGCGGTGTTCTTCTTCTACACCGCCAAGGACCAGACCACGCTCCTCGACACCTCCAAGGAGCCCGACGTCACGGTCAACGTCGTCGGCAAGCAGTGGTCCTGGGACTTCAACTACGTCAAGGAGGACGTCCACGAGGCCGGTACCCAGGCCATCCTCACCGGACAGCCGGGCGCCGAGGAGACCATCCCCACGATGTACCTCCCGGTCGGCGAGCGCGTCGAGTTCGTGCTCACGTCCCGCGACGTCATCCACTCGTTCTGGGTGCCGCAGTTCCTCCAGAAGCTCGACATGATTCCCGGCAAGGTCAACAAGTTCCAGGTCGTCCCGACCGAGGAGGGGACCTTCAAGGGCAAGTGCGCCGAGCTCTGCGGCGCCTACCACTCCCAGATGCTGTTCAACGTCAAGGTCGTCCCGCGCGGGGAGTTCGACGCGCACATGGCCGACCTCAAGTCGCGGGGCCAGACCGGACTGCTCGGTACCGACCTGAACCGCGAGGATCTCGTGCCGGGCGAGCAGGAGCTCCTGCCCGAGGAACTGAGGAACTGACCAGATGAGTGCAGCAACCGAAACCCGCACCATGCTCCGCGAGCGTGAGACCGTGCGCCACCCGCGGGTGTCGCCGGGTGCCACGGTCGTCAAGTGGATCACCACGACCGACCACAAGGTCATCGGCAACCTCTACTTCATCACCTCGTTCGCGTGGTTCCTCATGGGTGGCCTCATGGCGCTCATCATCCGCGCCGAGCTGTTCCAGCCGGGGATGCAGGTCGTCGACAACCCGGAGCAGTTCAACCAGCTCTTCACGATGCACGGCACGATCATGCTGCTGCTGTTCGCGACGCCGCTCTTCGCGGCCTTCGCCAACGCGCTCATGCCACTCCAGATCGGCGCGCCCGACGTGTCGTTCCCGCGGCTCAACATGTTCGCCTACTGGCTCTACCTCTTCGGTGGCCTCATCGCCGCCGGTGGCTTCCTCACGCCGGGCGGCGCGGCCGCCTTCGGCTGGTTCGCCTACACCCCGCTCTCGGACGCGTCCTACAGCCCGGGCATGGGCGGCAACCTCTGGGTCTTCGGCCTCGCCCTCGCCGGCTTCGGCACCATCCTGGGCTCGGTCAACTTCATCACGACGATCCTCACCATGCGCGCGCCCGGCATGACGATGTTCCGGATGCCGATCTTCGTGTGGACCGTGCTCATCACCTCGATCCTCGTGCTCCTCATCTTCCCGGCCCTGGCCGCCGCGCTCTTCGCGCTCGGCGCCGACCGCCGGTTCGGGGCGCACATCTTCGACCCGGCCAGTGGCGGTGTGATGCTCTGGCAGCACATCTTCTGGTTCTTCGGGCACCCCGAGGTCTACGTCATCGCGCTGCCGTTCTTCGGGATCATCTCCGAGATCCTCCCGGTGTTCTCGCGCAAGCCGATCTTCGGTTACAAGACGCTCGTCTACGCGACGATCGCCATCGCGGCCCTGTCGGTCTCGGTCTGGGCCCACCACATGTACGGCACCGGCCAGGTCCTCCTGCCGTTCTTCGCGATCATGACGATGCTCATCGCGGTGCCGACGGGTGTGAAGTTCTTCAACTGGATCGGCACGATGTGGGGCGGCAAGCTCACCTTCGAGACGCCGATGCTCTGGGCGCTCGGCTTCCTCGTGACCTTCCTCTTCGGTGGCCTCACCGGCGTCATCCTCGCCAGCCCGGCCCTCGACTTCCACCTCACCGACAGCTACTTCGTCGTGGCGCACTTCCACTACGTCGTCTTCGGCACGGTCGTGTTCGCGATGTTCGGCGGCTTCTACTTCTGGTGGCCCAAGCTCACCGGCCGGATGCTCGACGAGACGCTCGGCAAGGTCCACTTCTGGATGCTCTTCATCGGCTTCCACACGACCTTCCTCATCCAGCACCTGCTGGGCATCTGGGGCATGCCGCGTCGCTACGCCGACTACCTCCCGGAGGACGGCTTCACGTTCGCCAACCAGGTGTCGACGGCCGGCGCGTTCCTGCTCGGCGCCTCGATGATCCCGTTCTTCTACAACGTCTGGAAGACGTGGCGCTACGCGCCGCTCGTCGAGACCGACGACCCGTGGGGCTACGGCGCCTCGCTCGAGTGGGCGACGTCCTGCCCGCCGCCGCGCCACAACTTCGACTCGATCCCGCGGATCCGCTCCGAGCGCCCCGCGTTCGACCTCAACCACCCCGAGGCGGCCCCGGCCGGCTACGAGCGGTCCGGTCTGGTGCGGGCCCTCGGCCCGGCGGACCTCGGCGACGAGGCCATGTCCAACACGAAGAACCAGGAGCACTGACCCATGCTGGCGATGGAACGGATCGGCTACCTCTTCGGTGGCTTCGCCGCCCTCATGGCCGTCATCTACGGCGTCTGGAACGACTTCACCGAGCCGGTGGGTGTCGTCGGGCTGACGCTGGGTGCTCTGCTCGGCTTCATGATCGCCGGCTACCTCAACATCACGCGTCGCAAGCTCGAGGGCGTCCCGCCCGAGGACGACCCGCTCGGCGAGATCAGCGACATCGCCGGTGACTACGGCTTCTTCAGCCCGCACAGCTGGTGGCCGCTGTTCCTCGCGCTCACCTCGGCGCTGATCTTCCTCGGTCTCGCGATCGGCTGGTGGCTCGTCGCCCTCGGCGCGTTCTTCACGATCCCCGCGCTCATCGGCTGGGTCTTCGAGTACTGGAAGGGCCCGCACGCCCTCTGACCCTCGCTCCTGAGCGTCATCGACAGGACCGGCCGTGTCTTCGGACACGGCCGGTCCTTCGTGTGTCGGGCCCGGTGGTGCGGACCTCTCGTGCCGCGCGCCCAGCGCGCCCGGAGAACGGCTGTGTATGCCGTGTGCCCACCCGGGGCGGGTAGGGGAGATGTCAGGCCCGCGGGCTGCGTCGCCGGGTGACCATGAGGCGGCGCAGGTGGGGCAGCCCCAGCCGGCGGGTCAGCTGGCGCAGCGGAGCCGCCAGGGCCGCGCCGACGATGACGCCCAGTGCGACGGCGGCCACCACGACGACGACGTCGGCGAGGGCGACCGCAGCCTGGCCCGGGCCGACCTCGAACTGGGCCATCGAGATGAGCCCCAGCGAGCCGGGGACGAGTAGCCAGAAGCTCGGGAGGAAGGCCACCATGCGGGGGAGCTCCGGGCGGACGTACTCGAGGAGCGTCGACAGCAGCGCCGCCACGACGGCACCGGCGAAGGCACCCGCCCAGCGCGTCTCGACGAGCGCGACGGTGAGCGCCTGCGCCGTGAACGTCGCAAGAATGGCCGTCGCCAGCCACGGGGTCTGCCGGATGGGGACCGACTCGAGCAGCGCGATGGCGACCGTGACGACGGCGAGACCGAGCAGGGGAGCCCACCAGCCCGGCCCGGTGGGTGCCGACGCGTCCAGCAGGCCCGCCGTGCCACCCATGACCGCCAGGGCGGCGCCGACACCGAGGACGAAGAGCAGCAGCTGGACCAGCCCGAAGGCCAGGCGTGAGCTGCCCGCGACCATTGCCCCGGCGGCGAGCTCGGTGAGGCCCGTGACGATGAGCGCGCCGGGCAACAGGACGGCGATGGGGGCGACGAGGGCGGGCAGCGGCGTGCTCAGCCACCCCTGGTCCGCGCTGAGGAAGGCCAGCAGGGCCACCACGAAGCCGGCGAGGAAGGGCGTGAGCGTGCGCAGGGCGCGACCGCGTCCGCCGAGCAGGACGAAGGCCGGGGTGAGGGGAGCGACGACCACGGTAAACACGAACGTGGCCAGGGAAGGCGCCAGGATGAGCCCGATCCCGACTCCGGAGAGCATCGCGCCACCGACGAACCCGGCAGTGCGGTAGCGGTGCGGCTGGGCGCGCAGCCTGCCGAGCTGCTCGAGTCCGGACTCGGGCGTCACCCGCCCCGTCCGTAGGCCGGCCTGGAGGGCGAGGACGTCGGCGAGCTGGTCCAACCGGAGCCCGCCGTCGACCTGCTCGAAGGTGGACGCCTCACCTGACCGCAGCGACACCATGAGGCCGGTCGGGGAGCAGGCGACCTGTGGGGTGTCGTGACCGAGGGTGCGTGCCACGTCTCGGACGTCCTCCTCGACCTCGTGGACCGGCATACCGCCTGCGAGCAGCCCGGCGCCGACCCAGGCGAGGAGCCGCCGGTCGCGGACGTCGAGGACCGCGGCGGGCCGGGAGTCGGCAGGGATGCTCACCCGAGAACCGTATCCGGGGACGTCCACGAGCGAGGACGCGTCCGGCCGGCGGCGCGGGTGCGCCCGGCGGCCGAGCGTCGACTCGAGGTCGGTCAGCCCCAGCCGAGCTCGTGCAGGGCCGCGTCGTCGATGCCGAAGTGGTGCGCGATCTCGTGGACGACGGTTACGGCGATCTCGTCGCGCAGGTCCTCGAGGTCCTCGCACATGCGGGTCAGCGGTCCCCGGAACAGCGTGATCCGGTCCGGCAGGTTGCCCAGGCCCCAGCCCGAGTCACGTTCGGTGAGTGGCACCCCGTCGTAGACGCCGAGGAGGTCCGGGTCGTCAGCAGGCGGCTCGTCCTCGACGAGGAAGACGACGTTGTCGAGCATCGCCATGAGCTCCTCCGGAACGTCGTCGAGGGACTCCTCGACGATCGACTCGAAGTCCTCGGGGGTGATGGGATCCACGCCACCACCCTGTCATGCACGCTTCGGGTGGTCGTGCACCCGGGTGCGCCATGGGTCCGTCGCCTTGAGGGTCGACGCAGCTCGACCGAGCGGGCTGAGCCGCCCCGGCCCGAGCGGGCTGCCCTGCACGCCCTGACCAACGAGAGCGACCCCCGGACCAGAAGTCCGGGGGTCGCTCTCGTCAGTCGCTGGAACTCGACGGCTGGGCCGTGGTCACTCCCGCAGTCGGCTGGCACTGCCGATGCCACGCTCGCTGGCCTCGGAGCGGCCGGCGTCGGTGTCGGCGCCGTCACCCCCGGCAGCGGGGCCGTGGTCGGAGGTGCCCTCGATGCCCTCGTAGTCGAAGGGCGCCTCGATGGCCTCCGCGTGGTGGCCATCGTGGTGCGCCGCCGCCAGCTCGGCCGGGGTGACCGGGTTGACCGCGTCCTTGAAGTAGAAGTGCGACAGCTTGGCGCGCAGCCGGTCCTTGCGGGCCGCCGGGCGGGCCACGCCGTTCTCGTCGACGTCGGGCGTGAGCTGGAGGGGCTCCACCGGCTCGTGCTGGACGAGGATCCAGCGGTCGTGGTCGGAGAGGGCGTCGTGACGCTCGTGGAACGAACCGTCGGCACCGCGGATGATCCGGCCGGACTCGCGCGAGTGGAGCGCGAGGTCGCGGTCACGGCGCTGCAGGCTGAGGCAGATCCGCTTGGTCACCCAGAAGGTCAGCGGCGGCAGGACGAACAGGCCGATCCGGAACGCCCAGGTGATGTCGTTGATCGACAGCCCGAGCTTGATCGCCATGATGTCGTTGCCGGCCGCGAACATGAACACGGAGTAGGCGACGATGCCGGCCATGCCGATACCCGTGCGCGTCGGGTTGTTGCGGGGACGGTCGAGCAGGTGGTGCTCGCGGTCGTCACCGGTGACCCAGCGCTCGACGAAGGGGTAGACGCCGACCACGGTGTAGACGAGAGGCAGCAGGACGAGGGCACCGAGCGCGATGTTGAGCGACATCGTGAAGCCCAGGAAGCTGAACTCGAGCCAGCCCGGGAGCAGTCGCAGCGCGCCGTCGTAGGCACCCATGTACCAGTCGGGCTGCGAGCCCGCCGTCACGGGGGAGGGGTCGTAGGGACCGTAGGCCCAGATGGGGTTGATCGTGAACAGCGCCGAGATGAGGGCGATGACACCGAAGACGATGAAGAAGAACCCGCCCGCCTTGGCGGCGTAGACCGGCATGACGCGGTAGCCGACGACGTTGTCGTTGGTGCGGCCCGGGCCGGGGAACTGCGTGTGCTTCTGCACCGCGACGAGCACGATGTGCGCGGTGAACAGACCGACGAGGATCGCCGGGATGAGGAGGACGTGTGCCGAGTACAGACGCGGGATGATCGCCTCACCGGGGAACGGTCCACCGAAGATGCCGTAGGCGAGGTAGGAGCCGATCACGGGCGCCGTCTGGACGAAGCCCTCCATGGCACGGATGCCGGTGCCCGAGAGCAGGTCGTCGGGGAGGGAGTAGCCGGCGAAGCCCTCGATGGCCGCGAGCAGGGCCAGGACGGTGCCGATGACCCAGTTGAGCTCACGCGGCTTGCGGAACGCACCGGTGAAGAAGACCCGGAACATGTGCACCGTGAGGCCGACGATGAACATCAGCGCGGCCCAGTGGTGGATCTGGCGCACGATGAGTCCGCCACGCACGTCGAAGGAGATGTCGAGCGTCGAGGCGTAGGCCTCGGACATCTGCTGGCCACGCAGCGGTACGTAGGAGCCGTCGTAGATCGTGTGGCCAGCGCTGGGGACGAACCACAGCGTGAGCAGGGCGCCCGAGATGAGGCAGATGATGAGCGAGTACATCGCGATCTCGCCGAGCATGAAGGACCAGTGGTCCGGGAAGACCTTGCGGAGCAGGTAGTTGACGCCCTTGGCGGAGCCGGTGCGGTCGTCGATCCAGCCCGCGACGCCACCGGCCTTGCGCGCTGCGGCGCTCGGTGCCGGGTCGACGGCCGTGTCGCCGTCGCGCAGGCGGTCGGCCGGGCGGCCGGCCGGGAAGGTGTCGGTGCTCATGCGGAACCACGCTCCCAGAAACTCGGTCCAGTGGCTTCCTTGAAGGGGCCCTTGGAGATGAGGTACCCCTCATCATCGACGGTGATCGGCAGTTGCGGAAGGGGGCGCTTCGCGGGACCGAAGATCACCTTGCAGTCCTGCGTGACGTCGAAGGTCGACTGGTGGCACGGGCAGAGCAGGTGGTGGGTCTGCTGCTCGTACAGGCCGACGGGGCAGCCCACGTGAGTGCAGATCTTGGAGTAGGCGACGATCCCCTGGTGGCCCCAGTCCTTCTCCTTCTGGACCTTGATGTCGTCGGGGTCGAGGCGCATGACGATGACAGCGGCCTTGGCCTTGGCCTCGAGGATGTGCTCCTCGAGGTCGAGCAGGCCCTCGGGCATGACGTGGAAGACCGAGCCGATCGTGACCTCGCTCGCCTTGATCGGCGTGTTCTGCGGGTCGCGCATGAGGCGGAGCGGCTTGTTGGGGTACGTGCCGTCCTCCTCCTGGTCGCCGTTCCAGAAGCTCACGGAGAGGTCGTCACCGGGCATCGGGCCGAGGCCACCGAGGACGGGGAGCACAACGGGCACCGCGAAGAGGCCGAGGGCGCCACCCATGGCGTACTTGATGAGCGGGCGACGGGTGAGGTGGGAAGACTCGGCGCCGTCGCCGAGGATCGTGCCGAAGTCCTTGCGGTGCTCGTCGTCCGACCGCATCGTGTGGCGCATCTCGACCTCCTCCTGGTCGGGCATGAGCGTCTTGGCCCAGTGGACCGCGCCGAGACCGATGCCGAGGAGGGAGGCGGCCATCGTCAGGCCGAGCACGAGGTGCAGCGCGTTGGTCATGCCGATGCCGGGCACGAAGACCGTCGCGTCGGAGTCGATGGCGAAGTAGGCCACGACGAAGCCAAGCGTGCCCACGACCGACAGGAGGAAGAGCCCGCCGACGACGCGCTCGGCCCGCTTGGCGGCGCCCTCGTCGAGGTCGGTGCCACGGTGCGGGTGCGGGGGGAAGCCGGGGTTCTCGAAGCGGGCGGGGATCCCGCCGTCCCCGATGACGTGCCCCTGGTCGAGGCGAACGGCACCGGAGCCGAACTCACCCGTGGGGGTGACCTCGCCTCCGGTGGGCTGGCTGTCCTGCTCGTTCATCGGATGATCGATCCTGTCGACGGAGAGTGGGAAGCTGTGAGCGGCATGGCTCAGGCGGACTTCTGCCCGAGCCACACGGCGGCTGCGATGAGGATGCCGAGGCCGAAGAACCAGGCGAACCAGCCCTCGGTCACGGGTCCGAGGGACCCGAGGGCGTGCCCGCCCTGCTGGGGGGTGTCCTCGACGGACTTGAGGAAGGCGATGACGTCACGCTTGTCCTCGGGGGCGATGTTGCCGTCGTTGAAGACGGGCATCGACTGCGGGCCGGTCTCCATGGCCTCGTAGATGTGCTTGGACTCGACGCCCATGAGCGATGGGGCGTACTTGCCACGGGTCAGGGCACCGCCGGAGCCGGCGAAGTTGTGGCACATGGCGCAGTTGACGCGGAAGAGCTCGCCACCCTTGGCGGGGTCGCCCTTGGACGCGTCGACGTCCTCCTCGGAGGGGACAGCCGGGCCGGGGGCCAGCGACGCGATGTAGGCGCCGACCTTGTCGATCTCCTCCTGGGTGAACTGCACCTCGCCGCGGGGCGCCTGGACGGCGGGGGCGCGCATCGGCATGCGGCCGGTGCCCATCTGGAAGTCGACGGCCGCCGCACCGACACCGGCGAGGGCCGGGCCGGCGATCTTGTCGCCGTTGCCCGTCGCGCGGCCTTCGGCGTTGACACCGTGGCACGAGGCGCAGTTGGCCTGGAAGAGCTGCTTGCCCGCGGCGACGTCCGCGGCCGAGCTCGTCTCGGCCTTGGCCGGCTGCGGCGCGACCGCGGCATACACGAAGCCCGTCACGAGAAGGCCGAGCATGAGCAGGATGGCGATGGCTGCCGGGTGGCGACGGCGGGCGGCCAGTGCGTTCACGACGTGGGTCCTGTCGGGGTCTCGGGGATGTGGGTTCCGGGGGAGAGGGTCACGCTAGCGCTCAGCGCTGACACTCACTTCAGCAGGTAGATCATCGCGAACAGCGCGATCCACACGACGTCGACGAAGTGCCAGTAGTAGGAGGTGACGACGGCGCCGGTCTCCTGCAGGTGGGTGTAGCGCCGGGTCGTGAAGGTGCGCCCGATGATGAGGAGGAAGGCGATGAGGCCACCGGTGACGTGCATGCCGTGGAAGCCGGTGGCGAGGTAGAAGATCGAGGAGTACGAGTTCGTGCTCAGGGTGACGCCCTCGGCGACGAGGTGGGCGTACTCGTAGACCTGGCCGGCGATGAAGATCGAGCCGAAGATGTAGGTGAGGACGTACCACTCGCGCATGCCCCACTCCTTGAACTTCAGGAGCGAGCCGGTGCGGGCGACCTGGCCGGCCTCGGCCTTCCAGACGCCGAGCTGGCACCACACGGACGAGACGACGAGGACGATCGTGTTGCCGAACGCGAACGGGACGTTGAGCAGCTCGGTCTCGGTCCTCCACATCTCGGGGAGGTGCCCGCGCAGGGAGAAGTAGAACGCGAAGAGCGCTGCGAAGAACATCAGCTCACTCGCGAGCCAGACCATCGTCCCGACCGCAACCATGTTGGGACGGGTCGCCGGACCGTAGTCCGGGATGCTGGGAACCGGACCGGACACTCGAGTCGTTGCTTCTGCAGTCGCCACGAGCGTCATTATTGCCTCAATCCTCCTCGGGCGCTGCACCGACCCCCGGGTTTGGGGGTATCGGCTCGCGGATGGGCGCGTGGCTAGGATGAGCGCATGACCTCAGCGCATGCGGCCCCCCACGCGGACTCCCTCGCGACGGCGGGCTCGACCCCCTCCGCAGGTGCGGCTGTGCACCAGGTGTCGGTCCTCCTCTACAGCGACGACATCACCACGCGCGACGCCGTGCGGGCCGCTGCCGGGCGACGTCCGGCGCGCGACGTCGAGATCACCCGATGGCTCGAGTGTGCGACCGCGTTCGCCGTCACCGAGGCGCTCGACGCCGGTGGCTGGGACGTCGTCGTGCTCGACGGGGAGGCGGCCAAGAACGGCGGTCTCGGCCTGTGCCGCGAGCTCAAGAACGAGATCTACGACTGCCCCCCGGTGCTCGTCCTCACCGGTCGCCCCCAGGACGGCTGGCTCGCCGCCTGGTCGCTCGCCGACGACGCCGTGCCCCACCCCCTCGACCCGATCAAGGTGGCCGAGGCGATCGCGGGCCTTGCGCGCACGCGCGTCGCGGCACGCTGACGTGGTGGCCACGGACCCTTCGGGCCCGACGTGGCCCGACCTGCTGAACCGGCTGCTCGACCGCGAGGACCTCTCGCTCGAGCAGTCGCGCTGGGCCATGGACCAGATCATGAGCGGCGAGGCGAGCGTGGCCCAGGTGGCCGGCTTCCTCGTGGGACTGCGCTCCAAGGTCGAGTCCGTCGCCGAGGTACGCGGTCTCGCCGACGTCATGCTCGAGCACGCCCGCCGGATCGACGTGCCCGGCGAGAGCATCGACATCGTCGGCACCGGCGGTGACCGCTTCGGCACCGTGAACATCTCGACGATGTCCTCCGTCGTCATCGCCGCGACCGGCCTGCGGGTCGTCAAGCACGGCAACCGGGCCGCCTCGTCGAAGTCGGGCTCCGCCGACGTCCTCGAGTCCCTCGGGGTCAACCTCACCTTGACCCCCGATCAGGTCCGCCAGGTGGCCCTCGACGCCGGCATCACCTTCTGCTTCGCACAAACCTTCCACCCGTCGATGCGGTTCGCCGGCCCCGCGCGTGCCGAGCTCGGCGTCGCCACAGCGTTCAACCTCCTCGGGCCGCTGACGAACCCGGCACAGCCGACGTATGCCGCGGTCGGCGTCGCGGACGCCCGTTTCCTCACGGTGATCGCAGGGGTGTTCGCGGACCGTGGCACGACCGCTGCGGTCTTCCGCGGCGACGAGGGGCTCGACGAGATGTCGATCGCCGGTGCAACCACGCTCCTCTGGGTGCGCGACGGCGCCGTCACCGAGGTCTCGGTGCACCCGTCCGACGTGGGTCTCGAGGTCGCGTCCATCGACAGCATCAAGGGCGGGCTCGCCGACGAGAATGCCGAGGTGGCCCGGCGGGTCTTCGCCGGCGACGCGGGTCCCGCGCGCGACGCCGTCCTGCTCAACGTCGGCACGGCGCTGGCCGTGGCCGCCGGTGCCGCGGGGACCTCGACGGCCGACGTCCACGAGGCGATCCGCGCCGGTGTCGCCCGCGCTGCCGAGACGATCGACGCCGGTGCCGCGGCGGCTCAGCTCGACCGGTGGGTCACCGCGAGCCGCGACGTCGCGTCCGCCTGACCGTCCCGTAGCCGCGTCCGGCCCCGTCACAGCTTTTGCTCCCCATGAGGGAACCTTGAGGGTCCGGAGGGACATGTTCCCTCCGGACCCTCAAGCTGTGCCCATGGGGAGCAAAAGTTTAGGCGCGGGGCGGGGGTGGGCTACTCGAGACCGAGGCTGAAGGCGGCCTCGAGGTCGTGCTTGGAGTAGGTCTGGAAGGCGATGTGCGTCGCCGTACCGGTGACGCCCTGGACCTTGTTGAGCCGGTCGGCGATGACGCTGGCGAGCTGGTCGTGCTCACGGACCCGCACCATGGCGATGAGGTCGGCGTCACCCGCGACGGAGTAGACCTCGCTCACGCCGTCGAGCTCGGCGACCTCCTGGGCCACCTCGGGGATCCGGTCGACGTCGGCAGTGATGAGAACGATGGCAGTGATCACGCTCCGCAGCGTAGTCGGCTCACTCATCGACCCAGAAGTTGTCGTGCTGGGCCATGAACTCGTCGCGCTCGTCGTCGGTCATGGTGGCGACGCCGCCCGGACGGGCCAGCCCCTCGAAGTAGGGCTCGCGCGGCGCGCCGGGGGCGAAGTGCAGCAGCATCGTCGCCGGACCGTCCTCGTTGCGGAAGCCGTGGAGGCCGCCCGGCGGGACGTGGAGGAAGTCGCCGGAGCCCGCCTTGACCCAGGCGTTGCCGTCGTAGACGGTCACCGTCCCGTCGAGGACGTAGAACGACTCCGACATCGTCCGGTGGAAGTGGGCACCCGGACCGCTCGGTGGCCCGGCGAACTCCCACCGGTAGAGGCCGAACAGCCCGCCCGTGGCCTCTCCGCGCGCGACGTAGTGCACGCGGTTGCCGTTGGGGTAGACGAGGTCCGGCTCGCGGTCGCCGGGCGTGACCCACGCCGACCTCTCGCCGGACGCGCCGGTGTACAGACGCGGGGGATAGGACATGGTTCCCACTCCTCGGGATCGGCCTCGACTCCACGGCGACGCTGCGTCACCGCCGACGGCGAGACACAAGGCTAGGCCGAGCGGAAGCCCGGCGTGAGGCGACGCGAGGTCTCGATGGGCTCGAGCTCGTGGCGGACGCCCGTCGCGCCACCCACGGGACAGGTCCACTCGCCGTCGATGTCGACGAGCCGCACCCCGGGGGCGTCGAGCCACCGCAGGATGCGTTCGCTCTCCTCGGGCGTGGCCGCCGTCGCGGGGGAGAGCCCTGCCGTGACCACCTCGGCGCTGGCGCGCAGCGCCTCGACGTAGGGCATGGGGTCGGCACCGCGTGGCGCCACGGTGCTGCCCGCGAGGCGGCCGTGCCGGATGCACATGACCTCCCAGCCACCGGTCTCGCTGCGCCGCGCCGCGATGAGCTCGGCGGTGCGGGCCAGGGGATCGAGACGCTGGGCACGGGAGGCGCCGCGCACGAGGCTGAGCATCCGGTCGCGCACGACGCCGGCGTCCTCGAAGCGCTCCTGCTCGGCGAGGCGGTCCATCCGCTCGCGCCACGTGGAGACGGCCCGGCGTGCATCGCCGGCGAGCAGCTCGACGGCCTCGGCGACGACCTCGGCGTAGTCCTCGACGCTCTGCGCACCGGTGCAGGGCGCACCGCACCGGCCCATGTCGGCGAGCGCGCACGGGGAGCGCGGCTTGGTCGCCGAGAGCCGCTCGAGGCACTGGCGCAGCGGCAGGAGCTCGTGCACCCCGGCGACCGCGTCGTCGGCCGATCCGCGCGAGGCGAACGGCCCGATGTAGCGGGTGCCGTCGTCGGCGACGTGGCGCACGATCGACAACCGCGGGAAGGGCTCGACGGTGAGCTTGACCCACCACGTGCGCTCGGGGTGGCGCGAGCGCTTGTTGTAGCGGGGCTTGTGCTCGGCGATGAGCCGCAGCTCGCGCACCTCGGCCTCGAGTGCGGTGGCACAGACGATGGGGGTCACCGACTCGGCGATGCGCACCATCTCGGACATCCGCCGCCGCTGCTCCGAGGCGGTGAAGTAGCTGCGGACCCGGGTGCGGATCGAGACCGACGTGCCGACGTAGAGGACCCTGCCCTGGCCGTCCTTGAAGAGGTAGACGCCCGGCGCCTCGGGCAGGCCGTCGGCGAGGTGGCGCTTGCGGCGAGTCGCCGCGGGCACCTTGGCGGAGTACGCCTTGAGCTCCTCGAGGGAGTGCACGCCGAGCGACCCGACCCGGGCGATGAGCCCGTGGAGCACGTCGACCGTGGCCTGGGCGTCGTGCAGGGCCCGGTGGTCGGGGGTGACCGCCGCGCCGAACAGCCGGGCGAGGGAGCCCAGCCGGTGGTTGGGCACCTCGTCACGGCTCACGAGCTGGCGGGCGAGGTGGACGGTGTCGACGACGGGGAAGCGCGGCCAGTCGCGGTCGGCGCGAGCGCAGGCGGCCTTGAGGAACGAGATGTCGAAGCCGGCGTTGTGGGCCACGAGCACGGACCCGGCGGCGAACTCGAGGAACGCCACGAGCGCCGGCTCGACCCGCGGCGCATCGCGGACCATCGCGTCGGTGATGCCGGTGAGGACGGAGATGAACGCCGGGATCGGCTCGCCGGGGTTGACGAACGTCTGGAACTCACCGAGCACCTCCCCGCCGCGCACCTTGACCGCACCGATCTCGGTGATGCCGCACTCGCTCGGGCTACCACCGGTGGTCTCGAGGTCGACGACGACGAACGTCACGTCCGACAGGGGGGTGCCCAGGTCGTCGAGCGTGCCCTGGACCATCCGCATGCGAGGAGGCTAGGTGCGTGGTCCGACAGCCCTGCGGAGGCGGCCCGGCGCGGCGGTCGGGAGGCGCTGTCAGTGCGGGCTCCTAGCGTGGTGGCAACCCGAGAAAGAGGTGACGACATGACCCACGACCTGACGTCCGACAGCCTGACCATCGTCTGTGCGCGCTGCCCGGTGCGAGACCTCCACTGCGGCGACTGCATGGTCACCGCCATGGTCGACCCCGACTCCATGGGGCTCGGCACCGACCTGCCGCTCGACGCCGACGAGCGCGCCGCCGTCACGGCCTGCGTCCGCGCGGGCCTCATCACCGCCGAGTCGGCCGCGACCGTGCGCTCCCGGCGCGCGCCCTTCACCCTCGGACGTGCGGTCGGCTGAGTCCCGCCTGACACGATGGGACCGTGCTCCCGACCGACCTGACGACGCGTATGCCGTGGAGCACGTCGCGCACCCGGCGCATCTCAGGTGCCGATCGTGTGCGCCGCGTCGTCGTCGTGGTCCTGGGCGCCACCGCGCTCGCCCTGCTCGCCGGCTGCGACCGCACCCCCTCCCTCCCCACCCCGAGCGTGTCCGTGACGACCCCGACCGCCCCCGAGACCGCCACCCCGGCGCCGCAGGCCTCGTCCACCCTCGCCGCGTCACCCCCGGCCGGAGCCGAGCCCGCCACGCCGCTGCCCGGTGCCCGCACCGTCCGGGGACGTGCCAGCACGGTGACCGGCACGGTGGACGACAGGACGCTCACGGCATACGCCGCGATGGCGGACCGGGCGGTCGCCGAGGTGACGAAGCGCTGGAAGCGCCCCTGGTCCGAGCAAGTGACGGTCATCGCACCCAAGGACGCGACGGCGTTCCGCGAGCAGGTCGGGCGGGCCGACGACCTCAGTCAGGTCGCGGCGATCACCGACGGCCCGCTCGGTGCCGACGGCCGGGCGACCGGTGACCGGATCGTCCTCAACCCCGACGCGTTCGCCCGGCTCACCCCCGAGGGGCGCCAGTTCGTCCTCACGCACGAGAGCACCCACGTCGCCGTCCGCGGCTCGCTCGCCGGCGCGGCGCCGTTGTGGCTCGTCGAGGGCTACGCCGACCACGTGGGCTACGCCGCCTCGGACCGTCGCCGCGCCGACCTCGCCGCACCCCTGCTCGACCGGGTCGCGGCCGGCACCGGCCCCACCCGCCTGCCGACGCAGGGGGACCTCGACCCCGCCCAGGGTGAGATCGCGCCGAGCTACCTCGCGGCGTGGCTCGCGGTCGACCTCGTCGCCCGGCGCCACGGTGAGGCCCGGCTCCAGCAGTTCTACGAGGCGTCGACCGTCACGGGCTCACCGGCCGCTGCCGACGCCGCCACCGACCGGGCGTTCGTCGAGGTGCTGGGCACGACCAGGGCCGCGTTCACGAGGGCGTGGGTGTCGGAGCTGAACCAGCTGGCCGCGCCGAAGTGACCTCGCCCCGCTCGCGTGGCGGCACGGCGAGCGAGATGGCGACGAGTGCCGCGCTGAGCCAGTACTGGTTGTAGAACGCCTGCTTGTTGACGAGGTTGGCCGCGAGCAGGACGAACGCGAACCACCGCAGCAGCTCGTCGACCTCCGGCTGGCGCCGAGCGACGAGCCACGCGGCGACACCGAGGGCGCCGAGGACGACGAGCCCGGTGACCCAGAACGGCAGGGTCACGCCGTGCTCGTTGAGGAAGTAGAGGTACCACGTGTTCGCGAACCGGATCGGGTGGAAGCCGATGAGCAGCGTCACCGTGTCGTGGACGAAGTCCGACGGTGACGCGAGGAACCACGGCGCGATGAGCACGCCGGTGAGCGCGCCGGTCGCCACGGCCCGCCGGGGACCGAACGGCCGCCACATCAGGAGCAGCGGCAGCAGCAGCGCGAGGTGCTGCTTGCTCGCGCAGGCCAGCGCGAGCGGCAGGACCGCCCACCACGCGTGCCCGCGACGCACGAGGACGGCCCACCACACGAGGCCGGCGGCGAGCAGCGGCTCGGTCCAGGCCTGGTCGATCTGGGTGAGGGTGCCGGGAGCGACGACGAGGGCGGTGACGGGGACGGCGGCCCGGAGCGCGGTCGCTCGCGCACTCGTGGGCGCGTCACCGGGTCGCGGCCGCGCGAGCGCCCAGACCCCCACGAAGAGGACGACCGACCAGAACGCGATCGCCCACCGCACGTCGCCGCCGAGCCAGCGACCGGGTGCCAGGAGCACGGTCGTCCACG
Source organism: Knoellia sp. LjRoot47 (assembly GCF_964253435.1). Classification (NCBI taxonomy): domain Bacteria; kingdom Bacillati; phylum Actinomycetota; class Actinomycetes; order Micrococcales; family Intrasporangiaceae; genus Knoellia; species Knoellia sp. LjRoot47. The sequence goes on along the minus strand of NZ_CAXUQS020000002.1, from coordinate 230,034 downwards.
GCAGGTAGGTGAAGGCGTCCTGGATGCCGGGGGAGTCGGTCCAGCTCATGTCGTAGAAGTTCTCGCCGCGGGCGAGCGCGTCGCTGGCCTGCTGCAGCGTCACCCAGACGTCGATCCTCGGAGCGGGGTCACCGATCGTCGCGATCGCGGCGGTGACGACGTGGCCGAGCACCGCGAGCCCGTATGCCGTCCGCGCCCCTGCCGCTGTCGGCTGCGCGAGCAGGCCCGCCGCGCCGATGCCGACGACCGACAGGGTGGCCAGCGCCGCCGTGAGCGAGCCACCCCGCAGGTAGCTGAAGAGCGGCACGGCCCAGGTGGTCGCGACCGACGCGACGAGCACGACCGGCGCGAGCCACATTGGGGCGCAACGGATCTCGGTGCGCCGCCACAGCCAGACGGCGAGGCCGACGGCGCCCGCCGTGAGGGTGAGCACGATCGGCAGGCGGAACCGGACGACGCTCCACTGGAGCATGCCGAGGCAGGCGAGCCAGAGCAGGGCCAGGACGACGACGGCATACCCCGTCGTCGTACGGGTGGGGCCGGGAGGGCGGTTCGAGGGGGAGGTGGGGTCAGCCGCCGTAGAGCGCATCGACCTCATCCGCGAAGTCGCGCATCACGACGTTGCGCTTGAGCTTGAGCGACGGCGTGAGGTGACCCGACTCTTCGGTGAAGTCGGCCTCGAGCACGGCGAACTTGCGGATCGACTCGGCCTTGGAGACGGCGGCGTTGGCCTCGTCGACGGCCTTCTGGAGCTCGGCGAGGACGGTCTCGTCGGTGCGCGCCTTGGCGGCGGTGATCCCCTCGAGGCCGTGGTTGCTCGCCCACATGGGGAGCATCTCCTCGTCGAGCGTGAGCAGCGCCGCGATGAACGGCTTCTGGTCACCGACGACGATGCACTGGGACACGAGCGGGTGCGAGCGGAGACGGTCCTCGAGGACGGCGGGCGCGACGTTCTTGCCGCCGGCGGTCACGAGGATCTCCTTCTTGCGACCGGTGATCTTGAGGTAGCCGTCCTCGTCGAGCTCGCCGATGTCGCCGGTGTGGAACCATCCGTCGCGGATGGCCTCGGCGGAGGCGTCGGGGTTGTTGCGGTAGGTCTTGAAGACGTTGACGCCCTTGACGAGGATCTCGCCGTCCTCGCCGATGCGGACCGTCGTGCCGGGCAGTGGCGGGCCGACCGTGCCGACCTTGAGCCGCTCGGGCAGGTTGACGGTGATCGGGGCCGTGGTCTCGGTGAGGCCGTAGCCCTCGAGGATCGTCACGCCGATGCCGCGGAAGAAGTGGCCGAGGCGGGTGCCGAGCGGGGCGCCGCCGGACACGGCGTACTGGACCTTGCCGCCCATGGCGTCGCGCAGCTTGCCGTAGACGAGCTTGTCGAAGACGGCGTGCTTGGCGCGGAGCCCGAAGCCGACCGAGCCGGCCTCGTTGGCCTCGGACCACGCGATGGCGGTGTCGGCGGCCTTGGCGAAGATGTTGCCCTTGCCGCCGGCGACGGCCTTGGCCTCGGCGGAGTTGTAGACCTTCTCGAAGACGCGCGGGACCGCGAGGATGAACGTCGGCTGGTAGGACGCGAAGTCGTCGAGCAGCGTCTTGATGTCCGCCGAGTGCGCCATCCGAGCGCCCGAGGCGACGCAGAGCACCTCGATGAACCGGGCGAAGACGTGGGCCAGCGGGAGGAAGAGCAGGGTCGAGGCGCCCTCGCTGGCGACGACGTCCTTGAGCTTCTCGACGGTGTTCTCGGTGAGGTCGAGGAAGTTGCCATGGGTGAGCTCGACCCCCTTGGGGCGGCCGGTGGTGCCGGACGTGTAGATGATCGTCGCGGTCGAGGTGCGGTCGACGTCGGCTCGGGCGGCCTCGAGCGCGGCGTCGTCGGTGGCCGCACCGGACGAGGCGAGCGTGTCGAGGTCGCCGTTGTCGATGACCCAGCTGTGCTCGAGCGTGGGCAGGTTGCCGGAGACACCGACGAGCGCGCTCTTGTGCTTCTCGGTCTCGAGGACGACGCCGACGGCGCCGGAGTCCTTGAGGATCCACTCGACCTGGTCGGGGGAGGAGGTCTCGTAGATCGGCACGGGAATGGCGCCCGCGGTCCACAGGGCGAAGTCGGTGAGGGTCCACTCGTAGCGGGTGCGGCTCATGATGCCGACGGCGCTGCCGGGGGCGACGCCCGCGGCGAGGAAGCCCTTGGCGAGGGCTTCGACCTGGTCGGCGAAGTCCTTGGCCGACACGTCACTCCAGCCGGTGCCCGACCGCACCGCGAACGCGGCCCTGGTGGGGTTGTCGCGTCGGTGCCGGGCCGGCAGGTCGGCCAGGCTGCCCTCGGTGGTGGCGGGGGCGAGTGCGGGAGTGGACTTCTCGTGCAACGTGCTCTCCTTCACCGACCGATCGACGACATCGTCGGGCGTGGTCACCAGTGGTTGTCCGGCCGATGCGACATCTGCCGTGGCCCGATCCTAGGGGTAGGGGGTGTTGGGTAGCCTGCGCCCATGACAGAAAGCACGTCCTCCTCCATCTCCATCGCGGCCGAGCCGGGCGCCGTGCTCGACGTCATCGCCGACTTCGAGGCCTATCCGGACTGGGCCGAGCAGGTCAAGAGCGTGAGCATCCTCAGCGAGGACGGCGACGGGTGGGCCGACCAGGTCGAGTACGTCCTCGACGCCGGCGCGGTCAAGGACACCTACGTCCTCGAGTACGACTGGGACGGGATCGCCGAGGACGGTTCGGGCCTCGTCTCGTGGAAGCTCGTGCGGGCCGGGGTGCTCAAGGCGCTCGACGGCTCCTACACGCTCACCTCGGCCGACGGCGGCACGAAGGTGGACTACGCCCTTGCCGTCGACGTGAAGATCCCGATGATCGGGATGCTCAAGCGCAAGGCGGAGAAGCTCATCATCGACACGGCTCTCAAGGAGCTCAAGAAGCGCGTCGAGTCCCTCGCCTGAGCGCCACCGACCCCGCTGACGCCGACGTCCCCCCGGACGTGTCCGTCGTGTCCGACGTCTCCGACCCCACCGTCAGCCCCGATCACGACGGGCCAGACACGGTGACGCGTCCCCGCGTCGTCCTCGTCACCGGCAAGGGTGGTGTCGGCAAGACGACGACCGCCGCCGCACTGGCCGTCGAGTCGGCCCGCGCCGGCCGCCGCACCCTCGTGATGTCGACCGACGTGGCGCACAGCCTCGGCGACGCCCTCGACGTCGACCTGCGCACCTCCCCGACGTGGGAGCAGACGCTGCCGGTCGAGGAGCGCCTCCATGCCCAGGCGGTCGGGTCACGCACGAGCGTCGCCGCCGACTGGGGGACCCTGCGCGACTACCTCCTCACGGTCCTCGACTCGGTCGGGGTCGACCCCGTGGTGGCCGAGGAGCTCACGGCCCTTCCGGGAGCCGACGAGATCAGCGCCCTGCTCACGCTCGGGCACCACGCCACGAGCGGCCGGTGGGACGTCATCGTCGTCGACTGCGCCCCGACGGCCGAGACCCTGCGGCTCCTCGCCCTGCCCGAGGTGCTCGGCTGGCACCTCGACCGGCTGCTGCCCGCCCAGCGCCGGCTGCTCACCGCGATGCGTCCCGCCGCGGCGCGGGCCGCCGGGCTGCCCCTGCCCGACGGTGACGTCCTCGACGTCGTCACGACGTGGCGCGCCCACATGGCAAACGTCCGCGCCCTCCTCACCTCCGAGCGCGCGAGCGTCCGCATCGTCCTCACCCCCGAGAACGTCGTCATCGCCGAGGCCCGTCGCATCCTCACCTCGCTGTCACTGCACGGGTATGCCGTCGACGCGGTCGTCGTGAACCGCGTCATCCCCGTCGACGACGACCCGTGGCGGGCCGCGTGGAACGCCGCGCAGTCCGCCGGGCTCGCGACGATCACCTCGTCGTTCCACGGCACACCCGTCCTGGTCGCGCCCTACCTTGCCGGCGAACCGACCGGCGCCGACGCGCTCGCGGACCTCGCCGGGCAGACGACGGCGCTCGACGGAGAGCTCGCCCCGATCGACGCACCGGTCCGCATGGCTGGCCTTCAGGTCGAGGCCGACGGCGACGAGTTCGTGCTCGTCCTGCCCCTGCCGCTCGCGCGGTCGGGCGACGTCGAGCTCGCCCGGCGGGCCGACGACCTCGTCGTCGACGTGGGTGGTGTGCGCAGGGTCATCGCGTTGCCCTCGGTGCTCCGGCGCTGCATCGTCAAGAATGCTGGGGTGCGCTCCGGAGAGCTCCGGGTGCGCTTCGTTCGTGATGAGGAGGTGTGGCCCCGTGGACGCTGACGCGCGACTCGACGCCGCAGTGGGTTCCGTGGCCGAGGAGGCAGCACGGCTGCTCGAGGCCCTGGGACGCCCGCAGTCCCGGCCGGACGAGACCCCGAGCCCGGACGCCGCGCCGGGTGCGGACGGCGGCGAGCACGTCCATGTGGCGATGGGCGACGCCGAGACGTGCACGTGGTGCCCGGTGTGCCGCTCGGTGTCGGCGCTGCGCGGGGTGAGCCCCGAAACCCTGGGCCGGCTCGCCGACCTCGCGACCACGGCGGCGACGCTGCTCGCGGACCTAGCCACCCGGCATACGGAGTCGTCCGGTCCGGGCGCGGCGCAGCGGCCCGCGACCCCCGACCGCACGCCTCGCACCGAACCGATCACCGTCGTCGACGAGGAGGACACCCCGTGAGCCTGGCCATCGGCATCGACATCGGCGGGACCAAGGTCGCCGGGGGCGTCGTCGACGAGGAGGGCAACGTCCTCGTCCGCGCCCGCCGTGACACGCCCCACCGGTCCAAGCGCCCCCGTGTCGTCGAGGACACGATCGTCGACGTCGTCGAGGAGCTGCGCTCGCAGCGGCCGGACGTCGCCGCGGTCGGCATCGGCGCGGCGGGGTTCGTCGCCGCCGACCGTGCCACCGTCGTCTTCGCCCCCCACCTGTCGTGGCGCCACGAGCCGCTGCGCGACGCGCTGAGCAAGCGCATCGACACGCCGATCCTCGTCGAGAACGACGCCAACGCTGCGTGCTGGGCGGAGTGGCGATTCGGCGCGGCGCAGGGCGAGTCCGACGTCGTCATGGTCAACCTCGGCACCGGCATCGGCGGTGCGATCCTCATGCACGGCGAGCTCATCCGTGGCCGCTACGGCATCGCGGGCGAGTTCGGGCACATGCAGGTCGTGCCCGAGGGCCAGCGCTGCGAGTGCGGCAACCGGGGCTGCTGGGAGCAGTACGCCTCGGGCAACGCGCTCGTTCGCGAGGCGCGGGCGATGATCCTCGCGAACTCGCCGGTCGCCACCGATCTCGCCGCCCGCGTCGACGGCCGTGCTGACGAGCTCACCGGTCCGATCGTCACCGAGGCCGCCCGCGACGGTGACGCCACCGCCACGGAGCTGCTCGCCGAGATCGGCCACTGGCTCGGCATCGGCATCGCCAACCTCGCGGCAGCGTTCGACCCCGGCACCTTCGTCATCGGCGGTGGCGTGTCCGCGGCCGGCGAGCTGCTGCTCGGCCCGGCACGTGAGAACTTCCGCCGTCGGCTCACCGGACGTGGTTACCGCCCCGAGGCGCAGATCGTCGCGGCCCGGTTGGGCAACGAGGCGGGGCTCATCGGCGCCGCCGACCTGGCCCGCAACGAGTCGTCTGCGTGACGCCGGTCGTGGCGGGCAGGACGTGACGACCATCAGGGTCGCGAGCTACAACACCCGCGACTTCCTCGAGGACCCGTATGCCGCGGCGCGCGTCGTGCGGGCCATCGACCCGGACGTGCTCTGCCTGCAGGAGGTGCCGCGTCGGCTGTTCTCCACGCGGCGCGTGGCGAACTTCGCCCGCGACTGCGGGATGTCCTGGTCCGGGCGGCACCGGGGGAGCGGCGGGACGACGATCTTCACGTCGCTGCGGGTCGACGTCGTCGAGTCGCGTCACCAGCGGCTGCGCGTGGCCTTCCTCCAGCGGACGCGCGGTTTCGCGCTCGCTCGGGTCGCGGCGCCCGGTCGCGAGCCGATCGCCGTCGCGAGCGTCCACCTCAGCCTCGACGCCCGCGAGCGCGCGGCCCACGCCCGGGTGATCCTCCAGGCCGTCAACGTCGGTGGTGAGGTCGTCCTCGCCGGTGACCTCAACGAGAACGAGTCGGGCCAGGCCTGGAAGGCGTTCGCCGGGGTGATGCGTCCCGTGTCGCCGATGACGCCGACCTTCCCCGCCGCCCGTCCGCGCAAGGTGCTCGACGTGATCTTCGCGTCGGCCGGCCTGCAGGTCGAGCCGCACGTGGAGCTCGACCTCCCCGAAGCCGACCTCGTCGCGGGGAGCGACCACCGCCCCACCTGGGTCGACATCCGCCTCGGCGAGCCCACGGACGTCCAGGAGCGCGCCGACGAGGCCTCCGCGCGAGCGAGCGAGTCGGTCACCGACGAGATGGTGCAGGAGGCCGAGGCGGAGGCCGCCGACAGCGCCGCGGTGTCAGGGGCCGATCGGGCGCCCGCCGTGCTCGAGCCCGAGTCCGCGCCTGGATCCGGCTCGGCGCCTGGATCCGGATCCGCGCCTGGATCCGGGTCCGGGGCCGATCGGGCGGCGCGCCCCGACTGAGCTCCGGCCTGTCGCGGGTCCGGACCGGCGCACGTCCCGGACGGTCCCACCGTCGGGTCGACCTCGCAGCCGCATGTCGACCTCGCGGCGTTGAGGCGCCATGTCGACGCATCCGGGCGAGATCGACGTGCCCGTGCGGGCAGGACCCGACAGTGGGGCGGGTGAGGTCACCGAGATCGGCGGCCCCCACCGCTGCGGTGGGCGACGCGCCCGCGCGCCCGCCGCCGGAGCCGTCGGGGCATCGGTCAGACGCGGGCGCCGTCGTCGTCGCTCCAGGGGTCTCTGTCGCTCGGGTCGCGCATGACGAGCAGCGCGAAGCCACCGAAGAACAGGAGGATGGCCCCAAGGGTCCACCAGCCGGCGTAGAACGGCTGCGACACGACCACCCAGAGCAGGAGGAGCGGCCCGCCGATGAGTCCGAGGAGCGCGCCCCAGTATCCGAGGTCCTCACCCGGGGGAAGCGTGACGGCCGGCGGCTCGAAGTGGTCGTCCTCGTCGGCGGTGCTCGGGCCCTGGCGCCACGCCTCGGCCTCGGGCTCGGCACTGTCCGAGGCGTCCGGGGTCACCTCGGGCCGGGGTCCTGCGGGAGCGGACGGCGCCGTCAGAGGCCACGCCTGCGGCGCGGGCTTGGGCCCGGCAGTGTCCGCCGGAGCCTGCCCCGACCGGGCGTCGTCACCGGACTCGGTGTCGGTCTCGGGCTCGTCCTCGGAGCCTGCCACGGCGTCACCCGGGTCGGTCTCGGGACGGGACAGGACGGCATACGCCGCGGTGATGTCCTGGACGGTCCGTGGCGGTGGCGGTGTCGCGGCGTCGTCGTCCCAGTGGGCGACGATCGCGTCGAACTCCGCATCGATGTCACGGTCGTTCATGGGTGGCCTCACGGGTCTCTGGGACGAACTGCACACATGGTCCCACGGCAGGAGTCGCCGGTGACCCGAACGTCATCGGCAACGCGCGCCGGGTCCTGTTTAGTCCGGCGGGACGCCGCGGGTCGTGCACTAGAGTCATGGCGAATCGACGGAAGGGACATTGGTGTTCTACTGGGTGCTCAAGACCGTGTTCCTGGGACCGATCCTGCGGATCCTGTTCCGGCCATGGGTCGACGGCGAGGAGAACATCCCCGAGGACGGCGCCGCCATCTTCGCCAGCAACCACCTCTCGTTCTCCGACTCGATCTTCCTGCCGCTCGTCGTTCCCCGGCGCATGACGTTTTTGGCCAAGGCCGACTACTTCACCGGGGTGGGTCTCAAGGGACGCCTCACGGCTGCGTTCTTCAAGGGCGTCGGGCAGGTCCCGGTCGACCGCTCGGGCGGCAAGGCAAGCGAGGCCGCCCTCAACTCGGGTCTGCGGATCCTGCGCCGCGGTGAGCTCCTCGGCCTCTACCCCGAGGGGACCCGCTCGCCCGACGGCCGCCTCTACAAGGGCAAGACGGGTGTGGCCCGGATGGCCCTCGAGGCCGGGGTCCCCGTCATCCCCGTCGCGATGATCGACACCGACAAGGCCCAACCGACGGGCAAGGTCATCCCCAAGGTCATGCGGGTCGGTGTGCGCATCGGCAAGCCGCTGGACTTCTCCCGCTACAAGGGCATGGAGGACGACCGTTTCGTCCTGCGCTCGATCACCGACGAGGTGATGTACGCCCTCATGGAGCTCTCGGGCCAGGAGTACGTCGACATGTATGCCGGGTCGATGAAGGACCGGATGACCCGGGCCAAGCGGATCCTCCAGCGAGAGCAGGCCGAGGCCGCCAAGCCCGGCCGCGCCGTCGACGAGCTCGAGCGCGAGCTCGACGCCGCCGAGAGCGCCCCCGAGGGCGCACCCGAGACCACCGACGGGACCCGGGGTGCCGACGAGCAGCGTGCCGGCTGAGTCCTCGGGGCGCCGGGGGGCGCTCTTCGGCATCGTCGACACCTCGGTGCGCACGGGCCGCACCGAGCCGGTCATCGTCGAGGCGTTCTCGCGCGGGCTCGACTGGTTCCGCCCGATGGCGGCCCTGTATGCCGGGGTGCTCGTCTGGGGTCGCTACGAGAACATGCTCCGCCCGTGGGTGGCGTTCACCGTCATCGCCGTGCTCATGGGGTTCAGCCTGCTGCTGCTCGTCTTCCGGCGCCGCACCACGTGGCTGCTCGCGATCGAGGTCGCGCTCGCGGTGGGTGGGATCTTCGCCACGCTCCTCGCCGACCATCCCGAGGACGTCGCCGCGGGTACGTTGACGCTGCCGACGATGTGGGCCGCTGGAGGCGTCGTCGGCGCCGCGGTCCTCCACGGTCGCCAGGGCGGGCTGGTCGTCGCGGGCATCATCGCCGTCGCCGACCTCGTCGAGATCGGCACGCCGAACGGCGGCACCTGGCACAACATCCTCCTGCTCTTCCTCCTCGGTGGTCTCATCGGGCTCGCCGTCGACCTCGGCCGCGCCGGGCTGCACCGCTACGAGCAGGTGGTGGCCGAGCGCGAGCGCCTCCGCGAACGCGAGCGGCTGGCGCGCGTCGTCCACGACGGCGTCCTGCAGACGCTGGCCTTCATCCACCGCCGTGGTGACGAGATCGGCGGACAGGGCGCCGAGCTCGGTGCGCTCGCCGCCGACCAGGAGCGCGCGCTGAGGCGGCTCGTGTCGCAGGAGGTTCTCGGGCCCCGGCTCGCGGCCTCGGTCGAGGGCGAGATCCGGCGCGACCTGCGCCAGCTCCTCGGTGCCCATGAAGGCGAACGGGTGAGCGTCTCGCTGCCCGGCGGCCCCGTGCCGCTGGAGCAGGCCCGGGCGGAGGAGCTCGACGCGGCCGTCGCCGCCGCCCTCGACAACGTCACGAGGCACGCCGGCGACGACGCGCGGGCCTGGCTGCTCCTCGAGGACCACGGCGACACCGTCACCGTGACCGTGCGCGACAACGGGGTCGGCGTCGAGCCGGCCCACCTGCTCTCGGCCTCCGAGCGGGGCCGGCTCGGCATGAGCCAGTCGATCGTCGGGCGTGTGCGCGACCTCGGCGGGACCACCGACGTCATCACCCGACCCGGCGCCGGCTGCCGGGTCGTCATCACCGTTCCCCGCGAGGAGACCGCATGACCGACCACCGACCCGCCACGACCCCACACGACGGTGCGACGGCCGACGGCGGTGCCTCCGTGCGGACGCGGGTGCTCGTCGCCGACGACCACCCGTTGTGGCTGGGCGCGCTCGAGCGCGACCTCGCGCAGGCCGGGCTCGACGTCGTCGCGACCGCCGCCGACGGGCCGTCGACGGTGCGCCGGGCCCGGGCGACCCGACCCGACGTCCTCGTCCTCGACCTCAACCTCCCCGGACTGCGCGGCGACGAGGTGTGCCGGGCGCTCGGCGACCTCGAGACCCGCGTCCTCATCCTCTCCGCGAGCGGAGAGCAGCTCGACGTCCTCGCCGCGATCAAGGCCGGTGCGACCGGCTACCTCGTGAAGTCGGCCTCGGGACAGGAGATCGTCGACGCCGTGGCCGCGACGGCGCGGGGCGAGGCGGTCTTCACTCCCGGTCTTGCGGGCCTCGTGCTGGGGGAGTTCCGGCGGATGGCCGCGGGCGACGACGGGGCCGACGCGACTCCGGCGCCCACGAACCGCCCGATCCCCGAGCTCACCGACCGCGAGACCGAGGTCCTGCGCCTCGTCGCGACCGGCATGTCCTACAAGGAGATCGCCGCCGAGCTCGTCCTGTCGCACCGCACCGTCCAGAACCACGTCCAGAACACGCTCGGCAAGCTTCACCTCCACAACCGCGTCGAGCTCGTCCGCTTCGCGCTCGCGCGAGGGCTCGAGGACGCGCCGGGCGGCACCGGCGGCTGACCGGCATACGGGCGCCGCAGGCCACATCACGAGACGCGCCTATCCTTGGTCGCGTGAGCACGACCATCGGCCCCGACCTCAGCACGTTCCTCGAAGCGACCCCCGACCTGCCCGCTGCGCAGCAGCCGGTCTGGCCGGACGCCACCGCGCTCGAGTCGGCCGTCACCGAGCTCTCGACCTATCCGCCGCTCGTCTTCGCGGGTGAGTGCGACGTGCTGCGCGACCGGATGGCCTCGGCGGGCGCCGGTGAGGCGTTCGTCCTCCAGGGTGGCGACTGCGCCGAGACGTTCGCGGGCGCGACCGCCGACAACATCAAGAACCGGATCAAGACGATCCTGCAGATGGCGGCGGTCCTCACCTACGGCGCGTCCGTCCCCGTCGTCAAGGTCGGTCGCATGGCCGGCCAGTTCGCGAAGCCGCGCAGCAGCAACACCGAGACCCGCGAGGACGTGACGCTGCCGGCCTACCGCGGCGACATGGTCAACGACTTCGAGTTCACTCCCGAGGCCCGCCACCCCGACCCGCAGCGGCTGGTGCGTGCCTACCACGCGAGCAGCGCGACCCTGAACCTCGTGCGCGCGTTCACCACCGGAGGCTTCGCCGACCTGCGCCACGTCCACGACTGGAACCGCGGCTTCGTCGCCAACGCCGCCAACCAGCGCTACGAGAAGCTCGCCCGCGACATCGACAAGGCGATGAAGTTCATGGCGGCCTGTGGCGCCGACTTCGAGGCGATGCGCACGACCGAGTTCTTCGCCGCCCACGAGGCGCTGATCCTCGACTACGAGCGTCCGCTGACTCGCGTCGACTCGCGCACCGGCAACCTCTACGACACGTCGGGCCACTTCATCTGGATCGGCGAGCGCACCCGCGACCTCGGCGGCGCCCACCTCGACTTCGTGAGCCGGATCCACAACCCGATCGGCGTCAAGGTCTCGGCCAAGGCGCAGGTCGACGACCTCCTGCGGATGATCGACCTCGTCGACCCCGAGCGCACGCCCGGCCGCCTGACCTTCATCACCCGCATGGGTGCCGGCCAGGTGCGCGAGTCGCTCGCGCCGATCGTCGAGAAGGTCACCGCCAGCGGTGCCGCGGTCACGTGGATCTGCGACCCGATGCACGGCAACACCTTCGAGTCGGCGTCCGGCTACAAGACGCGCGACTTCGACGACGTCGTCGAGGAGGTCCGCGGCTTCTTCGAGGTCCACCAGTCGCTCGGCACCGTCCCCGGCGGGCTCCACGTCGAGCTCACCGGCAACGACGTCACCGAGTGCATCGGTGGCTCCGAGAAGATCCTCGACGCCGACCTCAACAAGCGTTACGAGACGGTGTGCGACCCGCGGCTCAACCACCAGCAGTCGCTCGAGCTCGCGTTCCTCGTCGCCGAGATGCTCAGTCGCGACTGACGTGGTGAACGACGAATCCGGTATGCCGTCCCGCTGGGTCGCGGACCTGCTCTCGGACACGCTGACCCAGCCCACGCAGGCCATGCGTTCGGCGATGGCGGAGGCCCCCGTCGGTGACGACGTCTTCGGCGAGGACCCGACGGTCACCGAGCTCCAGAGGCGCGTCGCGGACCTGCTCGGGCACGAGGACGCCCTCTTCACGCCCACCGGGTCGATGGCCAACCAGCTCGGCATGAGGCTGCATGTCGAGCCCGGCGAGGAGGTCATCGCCGACTCCCTCGCGCACGTGCTGCGGGCCGAGCTCGGTGCGGCTGCGGTGCTCTCGGGCATCTCCTCGCGCTCGTGGGCCGCGACACGAGGACGGCTCGAGCCGTCGGCGCCGCTCGGTCTCATGAGCACCGGCGCCGGTCCCTACCAGGTCGGCACGGCACTCATCGTCGTCGAGAACACGCACAACTTCGGCGGTGGCACGATCCAGCCGCTCGAGGCGATCCGTGAGGTCCGCGCTGCCAGCCGCGAGGCTGGTGTCGCGATGCACCTCGACGGCGCGCGCCTCTGGAACGCCCATGTCGCGACCGGCATCCCGCTCGCCGACTACGGCCGCGAGTTCGACACCGTGAGCGTCTGCCTGTCCAAGGGTCTCGGCGCTCCGGTCGGCTCGGTGCTCGTGGGTTCAGCGGACGACATGGCGCGAGCACGCATCTGGCGCAAGCGGTTCGGGGGCGGCATGCGACAGGTCGGCATCCTCGCCGCAGCCGGTCTGCACGCCCTGGACCACCACGTCGCACGCCTCGCGGACGACCACGCCCGCGCTGCTCGGTTCGCCACCGCGGTCGGTGCGGTGGCGCCCTCGGTCGTCACTCCCGAGCTCGTCGAGACCAACATCGTCATGCTCGACCTGTCGCAGACCCGCTGGGCACCCGCCGAGCTCGTCGACGCGGCGGGAGCACGCGGCATACGGACGTATGCCGCAGGCCCGCAGGGCGTGCGCCTCGTCTGGCACCTCGACGTCGACGACGCCGGTACGGACGCCGCCGCGGAGGTCTTCACCGACCTGCTCTCTCGCTGACGTCCACGACTGATTGCCCCTGGGTGAGGCGTTCGCTGCGCTCACTCCTCACCCAAGGGCAATCAGTCGCGCGTTTCAGACGTCGTGGTGGAGGATCTCCGCCGGCGGGTCCTCAAGGGCTGACACGCCCCCGTCGTGGGTGCCGCCCCGCAGCTCGACGAGGTACATCGCGGCGAGCACGAGGCCACCACCGACGAGCAGTCGCCACGTCACCGCCTCGTTGCCGAAGAGCACGGCGAAGAACGCCGCGAAGACCGGCTCCATCGCCATGACGATCGCCGCCCGGGTCGCCGTGAGGTGGGCCTGCGCCCAGGTCTGGGCGATGAGGGCGCCGGCGCCGGCGACGACGGCCATGTACAGCAGGGAGGCCCACTGGCCCGAGGAGCCCGGCAGGGTCACGCCGTCGGGGACCGCGGCGACGAGGCACACGAGCGCGATGACGGCGGCCTGCACGGTCGAGAGCCCCAGCGCGGTCGACGCGGTGGACCAGCGGCCGAGCGCGAGGATGTGCAGGGCGTAGATCGCCGCGGAGCCGAGCGTGAGCGACTCCCCGAACCCCATGGCGAGTCCCTGCAGCGAGAGGACGCCGATGCCCCCCATGGCGATGACCGCGGCGACCCAGGCGGCCCTCGGGACGTGGTCGCGCAGGAGCAGCGCGCCGAGGACCGGCGTGAGGACGATGTAGGTCCCGGTGAGGAACCCGGACACGGACGCGGCCGTCGTCTCGAGGCCGATGGTCTGCAGGAGCTGCGCCACGGCATACAGGACGCCGAGACCGGCGCCGAGCGTGAGCTCACGACGCGTCAGGGCAAGCGTCTGGCGGTGGAAGACGACGAACATGAGGACGGCCGCGATGCCGAACCTGACCGCGAGGAAGTCGGCCGAGGGGACGTGCTCGACGAGGTCGCGAATGAGGAAGAACGTCGATCCCCACACCGCCGTGACGGCGAGCAGGAGGAGGACGGCCAGACGAGCGCGCCCGTCGTGGACGGGGGAGGGAGGTGCGCCCACCTCAGACCGTCGTCACGACGATCTCGGAGCCCTTGGGCTGCTGCGACCCCTCGGGAAGGCTGAGCCCCTGCACCGTGCCGAAGTTGATGCCGGGGATGGCCTGCCTCTCGGTGACCTTGAACCCGGCCGTCGTGAGGATCTGCCGGACGACGGTGAACTGCTTGCCGATGAGGCCGCCCGGGACGGTGACGAGGACGGGGCCCTTGGAGACGACGACGGTGACCTTGTCGCCCTTGAAGAGGGTGCCGCCCGAGGGGTCCTGTCGAATGATCGAGCCCGACGGCACGGTGTCGCTGTTCTCCTCGCCGGACACCTCGACGACGAGGCCGTCCTTGCGCAGCGCCGTCTTGGCCGAGTCGAGCGGCTTGCCCGTGAAGTTCGTGACGGTGACCGGCTGGCGGCCCTTGCTCACGGTGAGGGCGACGACGGTGCCGCGCTTGAGGGGGGTGCCGGCCTTGGGGGTGGTCGCGATGACCTGTCCCTCGGGGACCTTCTCGTCGAAGGTCTCGCTGACCTTGCCGAGGGCGAGGTTGACCTCGCCGAGTTTGTTGGTCGCCTCCGCTGCGCTCAGGCCGGCGAGCGGGGGCACGACGTAGCGCTCGGGACCCTTGGAGACGAGGAGCGTCACGGCGGTGCCGCGGCGGACCTCGGCGTTGGCCTTGGGCGTGGTCGAGATGACGACCCCCTTGGCCACGGTCTCGCTGAAGCCGTCGCGGCGCGTGGGGTCGAGGTGCTGCGCACGCACGGCCGACTCGGCCGCGACGACCGGCTTGCCCACCACGGCCGGGACGACCGTCGGGGCACCGGGGCCGGCGATGAAGAACCAGGCGGTGGCCGAGGCGATCGCCGCCGAGACGACGACGAGGATCCAGGGCCAGACGGCTCGACGCCGTCCCCGCGGACCGCCGCCCGAGGTCCGGGCGACCGCACCGCCGGCGGTGGCCGGGGGAGCGCCGCGGACCTGGTCGCGCAGCGAGGTGGTCGGTCGGGTCGCCGCACCGCGGGCCGCCGCACCGCGGGCCGCCGAGCGGTCGACCGGCAGCGCCGTCGTGCGGGTGACGACCGCGGCAGCAGCGCCGGCCTCGTCGGCGTCGGGGCGTTCGTCGAGCTCGGTGGGGCTGAGCTCGCGCCGGGCGGTGCGCAGGAGCGTCGCGAAAGCGGCGGCGTCGACGGGACGCTCGTCGGGATCGCGCGAGGTCGCCGTCGCGACGAGCTCGTCGAGCACCTCCGGGGCGTCGGGGTCGCGGTCTCGCAGGCGCGGCGCACCGGCGTGCACGTGCTGGTAGGCGACGTTGATCGCGGTGTCGCCGTCGAAGGCCTTGGAGCCGGTGAGCATCTCGAAGAGGAGGAGCCCCGCGGCGTACACGTCGCTGCGCGCGTCGGCGATCCCGCGCTCGACCTGCTCGGGCGACAGGTAGGACACGGTGCCGAGCAGCAGGCCCGACGAGGACGTCACGGTGTGGGACGTCACCGCCCGGGCCAGCCCGAAGTCGGCGACCTTGACGGCGCCGTCCTCACGCAGGATGACGTTCTCGGGCTTGACGTCGCGGTGGATGATCCCGGCGCGGTGCGCTGCGGCGAGCGCGTCGAGCACGGGCAGCATGATGTCGATGGCGGCCCTCGGCGTCAGCGACCCCTCGGCGCGGATGACCTCGCGCAGGGTCTGGCCGGGGACGTACTCCATCGCGAGGAACATCCGCCCGGCGTCCTCGCCCTGGTCGAAGACCGCGACGACCCCGGGGTGCGACAGCCGCGCCGCGGAGCGGGCCTCGCGGTGGAAGCGCGAGCGGAACGACTCGTCCTGCGCGAGGTGGGGGCGCATGACCTTGAGCGCGACCTCACGATCGAGGCGGGTGTCCAGGGCGAGGTAGACCGAGGCCATACCGCCGTCGGCCAGGCGCTCGAGGACGCGGTAGCGACCGTCGAGGGTCTCGCCGACGAGGTCGTCGGTGGGGGCGGTGGACACCCGACGAGTGTACGGACTGCCCGGGGGCAGCCCGTGGACCCCGGTGCCCGACCCCGCTGGTGTCACATACGGCCCTTGAGCGCCCTGATGTTGGCGACGTAGGCCTTGGTGTCGGTGAACATCCCGCGCGAGCGCACGGAGGCCAGGCCCTGGTAGTAGCCCGCGACGGCCTGGTCCTCGGACGCGGCCATCCGGGTGAGGGCGCGCAGCATGACGACACCGGCGGTGACGTTGTCCTGGGGGTCGAGCAGGTCGAGCTTGCGCCCGACGAGCGAGGATGCCCAGTCGCCGGCGGAGGGGATGACCTGCATGATGCCGACGGCGTTGGCCACCGAGACCTGCTTCTGGTTCCAGCCGGACTCCTGCATGGAGATCGCCAGGGCCAGTCGGGGGTCGACGCCGTGACGGCGCGCGGTGGCCGTGATGAGCGCCTTGGTCTGCGACCTCGTCGGGGTGTGGCGGTGGGCGAGGATCGCGCGGTTGCGCGCGGCGTTCTGCACGACCTTCTGCGGGTACGTGCGGCCCGCGAACGAGTTCGGCAGGGCCTTCGGGCTGGCCTTGCGGACGGCGCTGCCGGGGATGACGAGCCGCTGGCCCGCGAAGATCGTCGTGCCACGCATGCCGTTGGCCTTGACGAGCGCCGACACCGTGCGGCCGTGCTGGGCCGCGATGCCGCTCAGGGTGTCGCCGGACCGGACCACGTAGCCGGCGCCGGTCGCCCGGGCCGGCGCGATGGCCTTGGCCGAGGAGTGCGTGGCGGGCGCGGCGCTGGTCGACAGGCGCAGGCGCTGACCCGGGAAGATGAAGGAGCGGGGGGAGATGCCGCTCGCCTTGGCGATCGCCGGGACGGTGGTCCGGTAGCGCGCGGCGATGTCGTAGAGGGTCTCGCCGGCCCGGACGGTGTGGGTGGCCGTGGCCCGAGCCGTCGCGCGCGGGGCGGCCTTGGCCGTGGCGCTCGGGCGGGCCGGCACCTGGATCGTCGAGCCGGCCCAGAGGCGGCGCGCGTCGCTGATGCCGTTCTTCACGGCGAGCGCTCGAGGGGTGGTGCGGAACGTCGCGGCGAGACCGATGAGCGTGTCACCGCTGCGCACCGTGTACGTCGTCCAGCCGTGGGGGGCTGGAGTGCTGTGGCTGACGGCATGTGTCGGGATGACCGCAGCCGGGGGCACGGTCGCCGGGGGGAGGGCGATGACCATGGAGGCCGTCCTTTCCGCGACGACGAGGGCCGACGTCGTGTTGTCTGTGAGTCTCCTGTGGCAGGCGATGCCAGAGTAGCCGTTGTGACTAGTCTGCGCGAGAGGTGTGGCACGCTGACCCCCGTGACTGACCAGGAGATTCCGCTCGAGACCCTCGTCGGCGAGTGGCTGACCGTGCCCGACATCGCCGAGCGACTCGGCGTCCGGCTGGCCGACGTGCGCCGGTTCATCGACGACCGCGAGGTGCTCGCCGCCCGTGTCGGTGAGCGCCGCGTCGTGTCCGTTCCGGCGAAGTTCTTCGACGACGAGGGCATCCTCTCCGCACTCAAGGGCACCTTCACCGTGCTCGGCGACGGCGGCATGAACGACGACGAGGTCCTGCGCTGGCTCTTCACGCCCGACGCGACCCTGCCCGTCGAGGGCGCGCCGATCGACGCGCTGCGTGGCGGGTTCAAGACCGAGGTGCGCCGCCGCGCCATGGAGCTCGCCTTCTAGTCCTTCTCGTATGCCTTTCGGTCGCCTTTGGGGTCGCCCGCGCAACATCGATGCGCCGCAGTCCCATCCGCACTCCGCGCGCTGAGCGCGCTCCGCGCTCCCGCCAGGCCCAGCCAGCGGCGCCTCGACGTTGTGCCGGCTCCCGTGGACCAGTCGCCTTCTCGGCTCCGGTTCGCACCACGCGGCTCGCTTGCTGTGAGGTGACCTCGGGTCAGGCGGTGCGGGAGGTGCTGATCTCGACGAGGGCGTCGAGGACCGGGCGGGCCTCGGGGGAGATGCCCGTGGCTGCGGCCAGCGAGGTGCGGGCCCGGGCGGCGAGGGTCGAGATCTCGTCCTCGACGGCGTCGACGGCACCCGAGGCCGTGATGACGGCGCGGAGGTGGTCGACCGTCGAGTCGTCGAGGTCCGGGTTGCCGAGGTGGCTGCGGAGCAGCTGGCGACCGGCGTCGTCGGCGCCGTTCAGGGTGTGCGCGATGAGCACGGTGCGCTTGCCCTCACGCAGGTCGTCGCCCGCGGGCTTGCCGGTGGACTCCGGGTCGCCGAAGACGCCGAGCAGGTCGTCGCGAAGCTGGAAGGCGTGCCCGAGGTCGAGGCCGTAGGACGACAGGTGGGCGAGGTCGGAGTCGGGCAGCCCGCCCGCTGTGGCGCCGATGAGCAGCGGGTGCTCGACGGTGTACTTGGCGCTCTTGTAGCGGATGACCCGCTGCGCGCGCTCGATCCGCTCGGCCGAGGGCAGGTCGTCCCACGGGCGGACCGAGTCGACGACGTCGAGGAACTGTCCCGCCATGAGCTGGGTGCGCATCCGGTCGAAGACCTCGCGGCCGCGAGCGAGGTCGCCGGCCGGCAGGCCGCTCGTCGCGACGAGCTCGTCGGTCCAGGTGAGGCAGAGGTTGCCGGCGAGGATGGCGCCGGCGACACCGAACCGCTCGTCGTCCCCGCCCCAGCCACGCTCGGTGTGGACGGCCGCGAGCGCACGGTGGGCGGCCGGCATACCGCGTCGGGTGTCCGAGTCGTCCATGACGTCGTCGTGGATGAGGGCGGCGGCCTGGAAGAACTCCATCGCCGTCGCGAGGCGCACGAGCTCGTCGGAGTCGGGGCGGCCGGCGGCCCGGTGGCCCCAGTAGAGGAAGGCGGCGCGCAGGCGCTTGCCCCCGGCGAGGAGCGAGCCGATCCGGTCGAGGAGGTCGGTGACGTCGGGACCCAGCTCGTCGAGGACGGTGGCCTGGGTCCGCAGCTCCTGGTCGATGCAGGACTGCACGCGGGCGCGCAGGTCCATCTCGTCCAACGGGCTGCTCGTCGTCGCTGCCTCGCGACGCGTCGCGTCCTCGCCACGAGCGAGCTCGTCCAACGGGCTGGTCACGAACACTCCTTGCCATCTCACGGTGTGTGAGCCACGAGCCTACGGCCTGGGCGCTCGACTAATCTCACCCCTATGCCACCCCGGTCGATCCCCGCGCTCCTCGCAGGTCAGCGACCCTCCGTGAGCTTCGAGTTCTTCCCGCCGAAGGACGACACGTCGGAGGCGGTGCTCTGGGACGCCATCCGCCGTCTCGAGCGGGTGCGGCCCGACTTCGTGTCGGTGACCTACGGCGCCGGTGGGACCACCCAGGACCGCACGGTGCGGGTCACCGAGCGCATCGCCCGCGAGACCACCCTCACGCCGCTCGCCCACCTCACCTGCGTGGGCGCCTCGGTGGAGGACATCCGCCGCGTCGTGGGGCAGTACGCCGCGGCCGGGGTCCGCAACATCCTCGCCCTGCGCGGCGACCCGCCGGGTGACCCCGGTGGCGAGTGGGTCGCCCACCCCGAGGGGCTCGACCACGCGACCGACCTCGTCGGTCTCGTCCGCACGCTCGGTGACTTCACGATCGGTGTCGCCGCGTTCCCCGACGTGCACCCCGCGTCGCCCGACCTCGACCACGACGTCGAGGTCATGGTGAGGAAGGCCGACGCCGGTGCGAGCTTCGCCATCACGCAGATGGTCTTCGACGCCGAGAGCTATCTCCGGCTGCGCGACCGCGTGGCGCAGCGTCGCGACCTGCCGATCACGCCGGGCCTGATGCCCGTGACCAACCTCAAGCAGATCACCCGGATGGCGCAGCTCATGGGCACGCCGCTGCCGCGTGCCGTCGTCGACCGGCTCGAAGCCGTGTCGGGTGACCCGGACGCGGTGCGTTCGGTGGGGGTCCAGATCGCCACCGAGCTGGCCCAGCGGATGCTGGCCGAGGGTGCGCCGGGGCTGCACTTCATCACGATGAACCGCTCCACCGCGACGCTCGAGGTCCACGAGAACCTCGGACTGTCGACCAGCGCTCACTGAGCGGTGCGGTGCGGTGCGGTGCGGTGCGGTGCGGGTGTCGGTCGGGCGAGGTCGCACTCGGCGTCGGCGCCGACCGCCGTCGTGACGGCGGTCAGCGCCGGTCGGGGTCGGCCGCGGTGACCTGCGCCCACACCTCGGTGACCGAGGTGAGCACCCCGCCGCTCGCGGCGGCGAAGGTGGCGACGACGTGGACCTCGTCGCTCGTCCCGGTGGCATCGCTCACCGTGGCTCGCAGGACCGCTTCGTCTCCGGCGTCGACGACCTGCTCCCGCTCGAGCCGCCAGTTCCCGGGGTAGTCGCGATTGACGGCGACGAACCCGGCCCGGTCGAACGTCTCGCCGGTGTGGGCGTAGCGAGCCCGGAACCCGGGGGCGAGGAGGGTGTCCAGCGCCTCCCAGTCCTGGGCGTCGATGGCGTCTGCGAAGCGGGTGAGGAGCAGGGCGGCGGAGGCGTCGGTCTCCGTCGACTCGTCGGTGGCGTTCGTGTCCATGGTCGGATCATCGTCCCCGGCGCCGACACCGCGGGTCGGGCGGGCTCGAGGACCTGAGTACCCCGAGCTGTCCTGATCTGAGTATCCGTACGGATCCCGACCCCATCCGTCGGGAGGGAGAGTGGGCCCTGCGGCCGCGTGGCCGGGACGATGAGGGTGGAGGGGCGCTCGTCATTCCGGCGACGCGGCCGTCTCGCGTCCGTCGCGTCCGTCGCGTCCACGCTCCGGGCGACGCGGCCGTCTCGCGCCCGGCCGGGGCGCGCGCCGGCGGGTCAGTCGACCTCGATGGACTTGCCGCTCGTGATCCGCAGCAGCTCGTCGTAGGTGGTCTGGAAGACGGAGTGGCTGTGCCCGGCCGCGGCCCACACGTGGTCGAAGCTGCCGAGCGTGACGTCGACGACGGTGCGCAGGGGAGTGGGGTGCCCGACGGGCGCGACCCCGCCGATGGCGAAGCCGGTCCACTCACGCACCTCCTCGGGAGTCGCCTTGTCGAGCCCGGCCAGGTCGAGCAGCCCGGCGACCCGGTCCTGGTCGACGCGGTGGCCGCCCGAGGCGAGGACGAGGACGGGCTCGGTGCTGCCGTCGTGGCCGCGTCCGGCGAAGACGAGCGAGTTGGCGATCTCGCCGGGGGTGACACCGAGCGCATCGGCGGCGGCGCGGGCGGTGCGGACCGCGTCCGGGAGGTAGCGCACGACCGGCCGGACATGGTGTGCCGCAAGCGTGCTCAGCACGACCGCCACTGACGGGTGCTCGCTGAGGTCACGCTCCGACACGGGGTCGCCGGGCTCGGTCATGGCGTCAGCGTAGGGGCTTGACGCCCCCGCGTCCGACGGTTGTACAGTGGAGGTGTTCGAACAGGTGTTCGACGAACATTCTCACCTCACCCCATCCTGCCCTGAGGAGGCCATGTCGTGGTGCGCCGGTACGAAGAACCCGTCGAGGTGCGCGTCGAGGCGGCGCTGCCCACCGCCGACGGTGCGCTCGCCCTCCGTCCGAGGCCGCGGGCGTTCGTCTGGCGCGGTCGCATCCTCGTCGTCCGCGACGTCCTCGACGACTGGAGCGAGCGCCGCTCGTGGTGGCGCGACCTCGGTGACCTCGGCGAACGTCCCGAGCGGCACGTCTGGCGGGTCGAGGCCGGCAGCGCCGCGGGCACGGGTGTCTACGACCTCGCGTCCGACTCCGTCGACGGCTGCAGCGACCCGTGGGTCCTGCTCCGGGCCCAGGACTGAGCGCCATGGGTGCCGGTCCCGCGCTCGCGCTCCTCGAGCAGTCCCGCCAGAGCCTCGCCGACGCGTATGCCGCGGAGCTGGCCGCCGTCCGCTTCGTCGCCTCCCAGGATGCCTCGATGCGTGCCGCGGCCGCCCTCGTCGCGCGGCAGGGCCGCACCGGTCCGCAGGACCTCTGGCCGCTCCTCGCCCGCCAGGCCCCCGAGCTCGGTGAGTGGGCCGACTTCTTCGCCCTCGCCGCCGTGCACCGCCAAGAGGTCGAGTCGCACGCCCGCCGGGTCTCGGTGCGCGAGGCCGATGACCTGCTGCGGGCCGCCGAGACCTTCGTCGGTCACGTCACCTCGGCCCTCGGTATGCCGTCCGCCCACCCGGCCGTGCACCGCCTCGCCGCCGCCCGCGAGACCGCCTGATGGCCGCGACTGATTGCCCCATTGGGCCCGTCCCAGCCCAGGTGCGGCGGTGCTCGAAGGGGCCCAATGGGGCAATCAGTCGGTGGTGGGAGTGAACCCCGACTTCGTCCACCTCCACGTCGCCTCCGGCTTCTCGATGCGCTTCGGGGCCTCGACGCCCGAGGACCTCGTCGAGCGCGCCGCGGAGCACGGGCAGCCGGCGCTCGCGCTCACCGACCGCGACGGGCTCTACGGCGCGGTCCGGTTCGCGATGGCCTGCGGCCGGGCCGGCCTCGCCCCGATCCTGGGTGTCGATCTCGCCGTCGGGGAGGAGCCGAGGCCGGGGCGCCCTCCGGCCCGGGTCCGCACCCCGGTGCGAGGGGGAGCCGTCGTCGACCTGCGCCTGCCACGAGTCACCGTGCTCGCCCGAGGTCGCGGCGCAGGGGTCGACCGCGGTCTGGGGTGGGCGGCCCTGTGCCGCCTCGTCACCGACACCCACCTGCGCGGCGAGCGAGGCACTCCTGTCACGCTGCCCCGGCTCGTCGCCCGTTGGTGCCGCGGGGGCTCCCGCGACCCGCTCGCAACCTCAGCGTCGGCTCTCGACACCGACGTGGCGAGGGCACAGGGGGCCGGGGGAGCCGGAGCTGGGGAGTCGGGGCAGGAGCCGAGCCGGCTGCGGGTCCTGCTCGGACCCGACTCCGACGTGGGCCGGGCTGTCCTCGCGCGCCGCACCACCGAGGCCCGGGCCCGGCTCGAGGCCTGGCGCACGCTCCTGCCACCCGAGGCGCTCGCGGTCGAGATCGTCGGCAACGGTGGGCCCGAGGGCACCCCGGGGTCGCGGGTCCACGCCCGCCGGATGCTCGCCCTCGCCGACGAGGCCCGGGTCCCCGCCGTCCTCACCGCGGCGGTCCGGCACGCCGACCGCGACGGGGTGCGCACCGTCGACGTCCTCGACGCGGCTCGTCGCCTCGTCGTCCTCGACTCACGCCACCTCGACCGGGTCACCGACGCCGGACACCTCGCGAGCAGCGAGGAGATGTGGGTACGGGCCCTCGAGGTCACCGGTGACAACGGTCGCGCCGCCCAGCTCGTCGGCGCGACCCTCGCGCTCGCCGACGAGTGCGTCCAGGACGCCCGGGCCGACCTCGGCATCGGCGCCGTCCACCTGCCCGAGCCGGGCATCCTCGGCATCGACGCCGGCGTGGACCCGCAGCAGGTGCTCACGCAGCGGTGCCGGGCCGCCGTCGGCGGCCGCTACCCCGGGATCGGTGACGGCGCACGGCATACGGTGCTCTCCCGTCTCGACGACGAGCTGCGTGTCATCGCCGACCTCGGGTACCCGACCTACTTCCTCACCGTGGCCGAGGTGACCGACCTCATCAGGGAGCGGGGCGTACGGGTGGCGGCGCGCGGCTCCGGCGCCGGGTCGCTCGTCAACTACCTCCTCGGTATCAGCGGCATCGACCCGATCCGGCACGACCTGCTCATGGAGCGCTTCTGCTCACCGCTGCGCGCCGAGCTGCCGGACATCGACGTCGACGTCGAGTCGGCACGACGGACCGAGATCTACGAGGCGATCCTCGACCGCTTCGGCGGCGAGCGGGTGACGTGCGTGTCGATGATGGACACCTACAAGGTGCGCCACGCGATTCGCGACGTCGGCGCCGCGCTCGGGATGCCACCCATCGAGGTCGACGAGATCGCCAAGGCGTTCCCGCACATCCGGGCCCGTGACGCGCGCAGCGCGATCGCCGACCTGCCCGAGCTGCGCTCCCGCGGGCTGGACGCGCCCCGGCTCGACACCTTCTTCGAGCTCGTCGAGCGCCTCGACGGGCTGCCCCGTCACATCGCCCTGCACCCCTGCGGGGTCGTGCTCTCGAACGCCGGGCTGCTCGACCGGACACCCGTCGAGGCGAGCTGGCTGGGCTTCCCGATGAGCCAGTTCGACAAGGACGACGTCGAGACGCTCGGGCTGCTCAAGCTCGA
Organism: Knoellia sp. LjRoot47; assembly: GCF_964253435.1. Taxonomy (NCBI): domain Bacteria; kingdom Bacillati; phylum Actinomycetota; class Actinomycetes; order Micrococcales; family Intrasporangiaceae; genus Knoellia; species Knoellia sp. LjRoot47. The sequence continues at coordinate 206,140 of NZ_CAXUQS020000002.1, read as the reverse complement.
CGTCCTCGGCATCCGGATGCAGTCGGCGATGGCCCACGCCGTCGCCGAGGTGCGCCGAGTCGACGGGGTCGAGGTCGACCTCGACGACGAGGCGCAGGTGCCGCTCGACGACGAGGCGACCTTCCGGCTCATCCGGACCGCCCACACCCTCGGCTGCTTCCAGATCGAGAGCCCGGGGCAGCGCGAGCTCATCGGCAAGTTCGGGCCCGAGCGCTTCGGCGACCTCATCATCGACATCTCGCTCTTTCGTCCCGGGCCGGTGAAGTCCGACATGATCACGCCGTTCCTCGAGAGCCGGCACGGCTGGTCCAAGCGGCGGTTGCTGCACCCGACGCTCGAGCCGGCGCTCGCCGAGACCGAGGGCGTCGTCGTCTTCCACGAGCAGGTCCTGCGGATCGTCGCCGAGACGACCGGCGTGACCCTCGCCCAGGCCGACGAGGTGCGGCGCACGATGGGCACCCCGCAGGGACAGCTCGACATCGAGGCGTGGTGGCGCCCGGCGGCCAGGGCCCGCGGCTACGCCCCCGACGACGTCGACCGCATCTGGGAGGTGCTCAAGTCGTTCGCGTCGTTCGGCTTCTGCAAGGCCCACGCGGCCGCCTTCGCGCTGCCGACCTACCACTCGGCCTGGCTCAAGACCCACCACCCGGCGGCGTTCCTCTCCGGGGTGCTCACCCACGACCCGGGCATGTATCCCAAGCGGCTCATCCTCGACGACGCCCGCTCGCTCGGCATCGCCGTGCTCGGCCTCGACGTCAACGGCTCCGGCGACACCTACCGCATCGAACGACTTGATGAGGCACAGCGAGGTGGTGTCAGTTTTGTGCCGGTGCACCCCGACCTGCCCGACGCGAGCGACTACGGCATCCGGCTCTCGCTCACCGACGTCAAGGGCATCAGTGACGCCGAGGTCGCGAGCATCGTTGCCGGACAGCCCTACTCGGACCTCGGTGACTTCTGGTCCCGCGCCACGGTGAGCCGTCCCGTCGTCGAGCGGCTCGTCCTTGCCGGCGCGTTCGACGCGATGCACGGCATCGGCGCCACCGGCTCCGGGCTCGGTCGTCGGGGCCGCATCACCCGCCGCGACCTCCTGCTCCACGTCGGTGAGCTCGACCGGTGGGAGCGTGCGAGCACCGGACGGTCCTCGCGACGGCGTGTCCCGCCACCTCGTCCGGGCGCCGACCTCGTGCGCGAACGAGCCGCGGCGCAGTCGCAGGCCGCCCGCCCCGTCGTCGCCGCCGCCGAGCAGTCGGTCCAGCTCACCCTCGACCTCGGCGACCGGCCCGAGCTCACCCCCGGCACCGGCCTGCCCGAGATGACCGGCACCGAGCGGGTCCGCGCCGAGCTCGACGTCCTCGGGCTCGACGCGTCGGCCCACGTCGTCGAGTTCTACGGCCCGATGCTCGACGCGCTGGGGGTGGTCCGCAGCAAGGACCTCCTCACGGCCCGCAGCCGCAGCGAGGTGTGGATCGCCGGGGTCAAGGTCGCGACCCAGACCCCGCCGATCCGCTCTGGGCGCCGTGTCGTCTTCCTCACCCTCGACGACGCGACCGGTCCGGTCGACGCGACCTTCTTCGAGGACGTCCAGGGCCCGTATGCCGCCACGGTCTTCCACTCGTGGCTCCTCCTCGTGCGCGGGGTCGTCCGGCGCACCGGTCCCCGCGGGATCTCGGTGCGGGCGACGGGTGCCTGGGAGCTCGCCGGGCTGTGGGACGCCTGGCGCGACGGCGGCCACTCCGCGGTGGTGCGTGCCCTCGAGAGCGCCGACGCCGAGGCGATGGCCAGGGCGGAGGCGGGGGAGCGCGAGGCCGACACCGGCGGCCGGCGCCGGGTGCTCGTCCACGCGTCGGGGTTCAAGCAGTCGCCCTACGCCGACATCAAGCCGGCGGGGTCGCCCACGAGCGACGGGCACCGGGTGGCGTCGGTCGTCGTACCCGAGCACGGCACCTCACCGCGCAAGCTGTGGCACTCCAGCCCCGGCAGCTCGGGCCACTGAGGACCACTCGCGGCCCTGTCCTCGAAGCGATCAGGAATCGAGAAGCACCGGCCTCGGAGCGCCCCTACCGTGAGGACATGACCACCAAGACACCAGCCAAGAAGACCTCCACCGCCACGAAGAAGGCCACCGCCACCAAGGCCACCGCGACGAAGGCCAAGTCCGACGGGTTCAGCGCCGACGAGCGCGCCGCCATGAAGGAGCGCGCCAAGGAGCTGCGCGCCGAGGCCAAGGGCGCCAAGGACCGCGAGAAGGGCGAGGCCGACCTCCTCGCCAAGATCGACGAGATGCCCGAGGCCGACAAGGTCCTCGCCGAGGCCATCCACGCCATCGTCACCGAGCACGCACCCCAGCTCATGCCCAGGACCTGGTACGGCATGCCGGCCTACGCCGACGCCGACGGCAAGGCCGTCTGCTTCTTCAAGGCGGCCTCGAAGTTCGGGGCCCGCTACGCCGAGCTCGGGTTCAACGAGCAGGCACGGCTCGACGACGGCTCGATGTGGCCCACCGCCTACGCGATCACCACGCTGAGCAAGGCCGACGAGAAGCTCATCGCGACACTCGTCACCAAGGCGGTCGGCTGAGGCCGCTGTCGTGCGCGGCAACTAGGCTTGCGGGACGCGAGGGACATCGTCCGCGCGACGCCCGGCCGCCACGACACGGCCCCGACGACTACGAGGTGCACCCGTGAGCCAGGACGCGACGACCGCGCGCCGCACCGGCGTCTCGACCTCGCCACGCACCGCGGCGATGTGGACGGCCGTCGACGAGGTCGTGCGGGCCCGCGGCGCCGAGCTCGCCCGCCCGCTGCGCGTCATCGACCTCGGTGGCGGCACCGGCGGGCTCGCCGTCCCGCTCGCCGTCGCCGGCCATGACGTCACGGTCGTCGACCCCAGCCCCGACGCGCTCGCCTCGCTGCGGCGCCGTGCCGCCGAGGCGCAGGCGTCCTCGCGGGTCAGCGCCGTCCAGGGCGACGCCGAGACCCTCGAGTCGCTCGTCGGACGCGACCGCCCCGACCTCGTCCTGTGCCACGCCACGCTCGAGTACGTCGACGACCCCGGGGCGACCCTCCGCCTCATCGCGGGGGTGCTCGCGCCCGGCGGCGTCCTCAGCCTCGTCGTACCCCAGCGCTCGGCCGCCGTCATCGCCCGCGCCCTCGCCGGGCAGTTCGCGCAGGCCCGCGCCGCCCTCGACCGCGCCGACGGGCGCTGGGGCGACGCCGACCCGGTGCCACGGCGCTTCGACCGCGGCGCGGTCCTCGACCTTCTCGAGTCCGCCGGCCTCACGCCGACGGTGGCACACGGCATACGGATCTTCAGCGACCTCGTCCCGTCGGCCCTCGTCGACTCCGACGCGGACCGCGCCGCCCTGCTCGACCTCGAGCGGGCCGTGGTGTCGCACCCCGAGTTCGCCGTGCTCGCCGATCTCGGCACGTCCCTGCACGTCATCGCCACGCGCGCCTGAGCGGCCATGAGCCGTCGCCAGTTCAGCCTCCCAGAGCGCTCGTCGAGCGAGCCGCCCGACGACACCGGGTGCACGATCCTCCACGTCGACATGGATGCGTTCTACGCCTCGGCGACCCTGCTCTCGCACCCGGAGCTCGTCGGGACACCGGTCATCATCGGTGGAGGCAACCGCGGCGTGGTGCTCTCGGCGACCTACGAGGCGCGCCGCTTCGGCGTCGCCTCGGCGATGCCGATGACCCGCGCCCGTCGACTCTGCCCGCAGGCGACCGTCCTCGCGCCCGACCACCGCCTGTATGCCGCGATCTCGGCCGCCGTGATGGAGACCTTCCGTGCGGTGACCCCCGACATCGAGCCGCTCTCCCTCGACGAAGCCTTCCTCGACGTCTCGGGAGCGGTCCGTCGCCTCGGCTCGCCGGCCGCGATCGGCGCCCAGATCCGCGACACCGTCCACGACGAGCAGGGCATCACCTGCTCGGTCGGAGTCGCCTCGACGAAGTTCGTCGCCAAGATCGCGTCCGGGCTGGCCAAGCCCGACGGTATGGTCGTCGTCCCACGCGACGAGGTCATCCCGTTCGTCCAGCAGCTCCCGGTCGGCGCCCTGTGGGGTGTGGGGGAGAAGACCGAGGAGCAGCTGCTCCGGCTCGGGCTGCGGACCGTGGCCGACATCGCCCACACGCCACTGCCCACACTCGTGCGCGGTCTCGGCGAGGCGACCGGCAACCACCTCCACCAGCTCGCGTGGGGGCGCGATCCGCGGTCGGTGCAGCGCGAGCACCGCGAGAAGAGCATCGGCGCCGACGAGACGTTCGAGTACGACATCGACGACCCACGCGAGATCCACCGCCACCTGCTGCGGCTGAGTGACCGCGTCGCCGCGCGGCTGCGAGGAGCCCGGATGACCGGGCGGACCGTCTCGATCAAGGTGCGGTTCTCGGACTTCACGACGATCACGCGCGCCCGCACGCTGCGCGAGCCCACGGACACCAGCCGCGAGATCTACGAGACGGCCACCTCGTTGTTCGACGCACTCGGACTCCAGCGGGCCCGGATCCGGCTCGTCGGGGTGCGGATGGAGAAGCTCGTGGGGATCGAGACGGCCCCCATCCAGGGGATGCTCGGCGAGGCCGACCACGGCTGGCGCGAGGCAGACCGGGCAGTCGACCGGGCCAGCGCGAGGTTCGGCGCGGGGTCGGTGAGACCGGCCAGCCTGATCGACCGGGGCCGATCTACCGCGCGGGACGATCGCGACCTATCCTGAGAGAACCAGCAGATACGCTGGCGAAGCAACGAAACCGCAGCGCCGCGCGTTGACCTTGGTGGAAGATCATCAATGAGGCCGCAACCCATGCGCCGCACACCTGGAGGACGCCGTGCCGCTTTCGGAGCACGAGCAGAGGATGCTCGAGCAGTTGGAGCAGGCCCTCGCTGCCGAGGACCCGAAGTTCGCCTCGAGCATGGAAGGGTCGCGTCGTGGCGGCCCCACCCGCCTCCGATGGATCATCGGTGTCGTTGGTGTGCTCGTCGGCCTCGGACTCGTGCTCGTGGGCATCAACACGACGATGTGGGTCGGCGCGGGTGGCTTCGCGGTCATGGTGGCCTCGGTGGCGTTCGCCCTGACGCCCCCGCGTCGCGGTGGCAAGCTCGCCGTCGTGCGTGACGACGGCTCGACCGGACCGGCGGCCTCGGGTCGCAAGCAGAAGAGCGGCTCCGGCTTCATGGACAAGCTCGACGACCGCTGGGACCGTCGCGGCCGCGACAACTGGAACTGACGCCCCACCGTCCTCGCACTCGCTCGCCGCGACCTTCTTGGGAACTGCGACGTCGTGGGGTGTACAGCGGGTCAGCGGGTCGCGAGGACGCCGATGACCCAGGTCGTCGCGATGAGCAGGCCGGCGCAGAGCTCGATGCCCATGCTCAGGGCGATCGCCTTGAGGGCGTGCTTGGTGCGGGCCCACGCCTGGACCCGGTCACGGCTGCGGCCGTGCTCCACGAGATAGATCCCGAGCACGAAACCGACGAAGAAGCCGACGACCGGGATGACGAACATGCCGACGATGCCGAGCAGCACAGCGAGGAGCAGGGTCGAGGTCCTGACCCCTTGCCGGCGCAGCCGTCGGCCGGGCACGAGGAACTGGATGGCGACGCCCGCGACGTAGATCGCGAGGCACACGAAGAAGAACGTCCAGGCAGTGGCGCCCCCGGTCTCGTAGGCCCACAGGAGCACGCCGAGCACGGCGACGAGCAGCCCGGGGATCACCGGAACGACGATGCCGACGATCCCCACGAGAATGAGGATCGCCGGCACCCAGACGTCGGTGCCCTCCGGAAGGAGGTTCACGGACGGAACGTCAGACGTCGATGTCAGCCACGGCGGGCGGCTCCGTGAGTCGGTCGCTCTCGTCCACGATCTCCGCGTGGTCGCGGAGCTTGGGGAGGTGCTCGCGGCCGTGGTGGGCACAGAAGAGCAGCTCACCGCCGACGTGGAGCGTCGCGCGAACATAGGCCTGGGCACCACAGCGGTCGCAGCGGTCCGCGGCGGTCAGGGTGGGTGCCAGTGCGGTCGTCACATCGGCCTCCTCGGCTGATCTCGTCAGTTACGCCCACGGCGGTTGCGTGGGCGTCAAGCGTTGCAACAGTCAAACACGCCGAACTCTTCCCGGGCGGGAGGCGCTCGTGATGTGACCTTTCCGATGCAGACGACGATCTTTGCCGAGGGTCATGACAGCGCGCCTCGTCGGGGTCGTCGGAGGGCGGAGCTAGCCTGAGGCGGACGCCCGGGCGACACGACGGGACACAGCCGGCACACGGCATACGACGTCGTCATCCCGGCACCGACGGCACGACCTCGATAGGAACGCATGAGCCCCACCTCCACCGCCAAGAAGGCCGCGACGAGCAAGTCGACGTCCGACTACAGCGCGCACCACCTGCAGGTCCTCGAGGGGCTCGAGGCGGTCCGCAAGCGGCCCGGCATGTACATCGGGTCGACCGACAGCCGCGGCCTCATGCACTGCCTCTGGGAGATCATCGACAACGCCGTCGACGAGGCCCTCGGAGGCCACGGCGACCGCATCGACGTGATCCTGCACCAGGACGGGTCCGTCGAGGTCCGCGACACCGCCCGCGGCATCCCCGTCGACATCGAGCCCCGCACCGGTCTCACCGGCGTCGAGGTCGTCTTCACCAAGCTGCACGCCGGTGGCAAGTTCGGCGGCGGCTCCTACACCGCCTCCGGTGGCCTCCACGGTGTCGGCGCGTCCGTCGTCAACGCGCTGTCGTCGCGCCTCGACGTCGAGGTCGACCGCGGTGGCAAGACCTACGCCATGAGCTTCCGCCGTGGCGAGCCCGGCTACTTCCCGGATGTCGCGACCCACGACAAGAGCCCCGACCACGAGTTCACCCCCTACGAGCGCAGCAGCGAGCTCGCCGTCGTCGGCAAGGCCAAGCGCGGCGCCACCGGCACCCGCGTCCGCTACTGGGCCGACCCGCAGATCTTCCTCAAGGACGCCGAGTTCGACTACGACGGCCTCGTCGCGCGCGCCCGGCAGACGAGCTTCCTCGTCCCGGGCCTCACCCTCGTCATCCGCGACGAGCGACGGCTGCCGGGCACGGCGGGGGAGAGCGGCCCGCACGAGGAGGTCTTCGTCCACGACGGCGGCATCAGCGAGTTCGCCGAGTTCCTCGCGCCCGACCCCTCGGTCACCGACGTCTGGCGCCTCCAGGGCACCGGCAACTTCACCGAGACCGTCCCCGTGCTCGACTCCAAGGGGCACATGACGCCGCAGGACGTCGAGCGCGAGTGCGAGGTCGACATCGCCGTCCGCTGGGGTACCGGCTACGACGCCAAGGTGAGCTCCTTCGTCAACATCATCGCCACGCCCAAGGGCGGCACCCACCTCGCCGGCTTCGAGCAGGCGCTCCTCAAGGTCTTCCGCAAGCAGCTCGAGGTCAACGCCCGCCGCCTCAAGGTCGGCAGCGACAAGGTCGACAAGGACGACATCCTCGCCGGGCTCACCGCCGTCGTCACGGTCCGCCTGGCCGAGCCCCAGTTCGAGGGACAGACCAAGGAGGTGCTCGGCACCAACGCCGTGCGCGCCATCGTCGCCAAGGTCGTCGAGCGCGAGCTCACGAGCAACCTCACCTCGACCAAGCGCGGCGAGAAGCAGCAGGCGGCGATGCTGCTCGAGAAGGTCACCGCCGAGATGAAGTCGCGGATCAGCGCGCGGCTGCACAAGGAGACCCAGCGCAAGAAGAACGCGCTCGAGACCTCGTCGCTCCCGGCCAAGCTCGCCGACTGCCGCAGCAACGACGTCGAGCGCACCGAGCTGTTCATCGTCGAGGGCGACAGCGCGCTCGGGACCGCCAAGCTCGCCCGCGACTCCGACATCCAGGCGCTCCTGCCGATCCGCGGCAAGATCCTCAACGTCCAGAAGGCCTCGCTCACCGACATGCTCGGCAACGCCGAGTGCGCGGCGATCATCCAGGTCATCGGAGCGGGGTCCGGGCGGACCTTCGACGTCGACGCCGCCCGCTACGGCAAGGTCATCATCATGACCGACGCCGACGTCGACGGCGCCCACATCCGCACGCTGCTGCTCACCCTGTTCTTCCGCTACATGCGCCCACTCGTCGAGGCGGGCAAGGTCTACGCCGCCGTGCCGCCACTGCACCGCATCGAGGTGGCCGGGGCCGGTGCCCGCAAGTCCGAGCTCATCTACACCTACTCCGAGGGTGAGATGCGCAAGACGGTCGCGTCGCTCACCAAGCGGGGGCGCAACATCAAGCAGCCGATGCAGCGCTACAAGGGTCTGGGCGAGATGGACGCCGACCAGCTCGCCGAGACGACGATGGACCCGCACCACCGCACCCTGCGCAAGGTGACGATGGCCGACGCCGAGAACGCCGAGCGGATCTTCGAGCTCCTCATGGGCACCGACGTCGCCCCACGGCGTGACTTCATCGTCGCCGGGTCGGCCAAGCTCGACCGGGAGCGCATCGACGCCTGACCCCGTCAGGGCTCCCTCCCGAACCTCTTCGCCCCGCCCCACCGGCCCGTATGCCGTGTGGTCCCGATCCGGGTCCGCACGGCATACGGGCGCGTCTGTCGTTGCCCTCGGCGGTGATGTGGGACACAGTGGGCCGGAACAGGCGTCGGCAACCCGGTGCCCCTGATATGGGAGGGCAACACATGAGTGGTTCCACCGACGACCGTCGCGGCACCGACGTCCTCGACGCCCCCGGGGAGGGGCACACCGAGCTCAAGCGGGTCATGGGGCCCAAGCTCCTCCTGCTGTTCATCGTCGGTGACATCCTCGGCACCGGCGTCTACGCACTCACCGGCTCGGTGGCCGGCGAGGTCGGCGGTGCCGCGTGGGCGCCCTTCCTCGTGGCGTTCATCGTCGCGACGATCACCGCCTTCTCCTACCTCGAGCTCGTGACGAAGTACCCCCAGGCGGCCGGTGCGGCGCTCTACACGCACAAGGCGTTCGGGATCCACTTCTTCACGTTCATCGTCTGCTTCGCCGTCATGTGCTCGGGCATCACGTCCGCGTCGACCGCCTCCAACGCGTTCGCCGGCTTCCTGCGCGACGGCCTCGGGCAGACCGACGCGTGGCCCGCCGGCTCGACTCCGCTGCTCGCGATCGCCCTCGGCTTCATGGCCCTCGTCGCGGCCATCAACTTCCGTGGCGTCGGCGAGAGCGTCAAGGCCAACGTCGTGCTCACCCTCGTGGAGCTCTCCGGTCTGCTCCTCGTCATCTTCATCGGCCTGTATGCCGTGACCCAGGGCAAGGCGGACTTCTCGCGGACCGTCGTGTTCGAGTCCCCGAGCGACAAGTCGACGTTCTTCGCCATCACGGCCGCGACGTCGCTCGCGTTCTTCGCGATGGTCGGCTTCGAGGACTCGGTCAACATGGCCGAGGAGACGCACGAGCCTGCCAAGAACTTCCCCAAGATGATGCTCACCGGCCTCGGGATCACCGGCCTCATCTACGTCCTCGTCTCCATCACGGCCGTCGCCCTGGTGCCCGTCGGCACGCTCTCCAACCCCGACGAGGGGTCGGCGCTGACACAGGTGGTCGCGGCGGGGGCGCCGAACTTCCCGTTCGACAAGGTGTTCCCGTTCATCGGCATGTTCGCCGTCGCCAACTCGGCGCTCATCAACATGCTCATGGCGAGCCGGCTGCTCTACGGCATGGCCAAGCAGGAGGTCCTGCCGCCCTTCCTCGGCAAGGTGCACAAGTCACGCCGCACGCCGTGGGCGGCGATCCTCTTCACCACCGTCATCGCCTTCGGACTCATCATCTACGTCGTGCGCGCCAACGGCAGCGAGGAGGGCGCGAGCACCGTGGCGCTGCTCGGTGGCACGACCGCGCTGCTCCTGCTCTGCGTCTTCACCGTCGTCAACATCGCCGTCCTCGTCCTGCGACGGGACTCGGTGTCGCACAGCCACTTCCGGGCGCCGAGCATCCTGCCCTACCTCGGTGCCGCGCTCTGTGCGTTCCTCGCCGGCCCCTGGGCCCGCAGCGACGAGCAGCAGGAGCAGTACAAGATCGCCGGTGGCCTGCTCGCCGTCGGCGTCGTGCTCTGGGCACTCACCTGGGTCGTCAACCGGTTCTTCTTTGCCAAGAAGACCTACATGCGTGACCCGGAGGAGCTCGACGACCCGGACCACGCCCACCACACCTGAGCGCACCCCGACTGACTGCCCTTGGCCGAGGTCGTCACGGGGCTCCTCCCTCGCCCAGGGCAATCAGTCGCGGGTCGTGGGTGGGGCAGCGGTGCTGTGGCGGACGACGAGCTCGGTGTCGACGACCACCTCCGTCGCCGCGCCACCCGGAGCGTCCACCCCGAGTGCGGTGAGCAGGATCTCGGCCGCCTGGCGGCCCTGCGACGCGACGTCCTGACGGACGGTCGTGAGACCGAGGACGTTGCTCAGGGCATGGTCGTCGATGCCGATGACCGAGAGGTCATCGGGGATGCGCAGGCCCTGGGCGCGGGCGGCAGCCATGACGCCGATCGCCATCTCGTCCGAGGCGGCTGCCACGGCGGTCGGGCGGTCGGGGGAGGCGAGGAGCGTGCGGGTGTCGTGCGCGGCGCTGTCGGCGGTCCAGTCGGACCCGAGGATCCACTGCTTGTGCTCGGCCAGGCCGTGGCTGCGCATGACGTCGCGGAACGCGTCGAGCCGGGCCTGGGGCGTCTGGATGTGGGCGACGTTGGACGGGACCGCGCCGACGTAGGCGATGCGCTCGTGGCCGAGGGAGACGAGGTGCTCGGTGGCCAGGCGCATCGCGTGGGCGTCATCGATGCGGACGTTGGGACGGTCGGCGACCGGGGTGCCGATCGCGACGAGCGGCAGGCCAAGCCGGTCGACGAGCTCGAGCTCGTCGTCGGTCATCGGCAGGTTGAGGGTGATGACCCCGTCGACGCGCTTCCAGAGCATGTTCTGCGAGAGCGGGAGGCGCCGGTCGTAGGACTCGTCCTCGAGGTCGAAGAGGAGGACGTGGTGGCCGTGGCGGCGCAGCGTCTTCTCGATGGCGCTGACGAGGGTTGCGAAGAACCACCGGGTGAGGAAGGGCGCGACGACGCCGACGACCTGGGTGCGTCCGGAGGCGAGCGAGGTGGCCGTCGGGCTGGCGACGTAGTCGAGCTCGGTGGCGACCTTGAAGACCCGCTCACGGGTGCGCGGGCTCACCCTGTCGAGCCCACGAAGCGCGCGGGAGACCGTGGCCACGGAGACCCCGGCCTCCCGCGCGACATCCGTGATGGTGCTCATCCGCCGACGGCGGTCGGGGGCGGGCATCGGTCAGCCCTTCAGACCACCAGCGAGCAGGCCGCGGACGAAGAAGCGCTGCAACGCGAGGAACACGATGACCGGGACGATCATCGAGATGAACGCACCTGCGGAGAGCAGGTACCAGGCGCTGCCACGGGTGCCTGCGAGCTCGGCCACGCGGACCGTCACCGGTGCCACCTCAGGGGTGCCACCGAGGAAGATCAGCGAGACGAGCAGGTCGTTCCAGACCCAGAGGAACTGGAAGATCCCGAACGCCGCGATCGCCGGCGTGAGCAGCGGCAGGAGGATCTTGAAGAAGATCGTCACGTGCCCCGCGCCGTCGACCCGGGCCGCCTCCATGAGCTCACCTGGAAGTTCGCGCATGAAGTTGTGGATGAGGAACGTCGCCAGTGGTAGCGCGAAGATCGTGTGCGAGATCCACACGCTCCAGTAGGACGCCCCGAACCCGAGCTTGTTGGTGTAGATGTCGAGCAACGGGATGAGCGCGATCTGGAGCGGCACGATCTGGAGTGCGAAGACCGCGACGAAGAGCGCGTTGCGCCCGGGGAACGGCATCCAGGCGAACGCGTATGCCGCGAGCGAGGCCAGGAAGATCGGCAGCAGCACGGCCGGCACGGTGATGACCACCGTGTTGATGAAGTACTGGGTGAAGCTCGCCGAGCTGCCGGGCTCCAGGGCCTGGCGGTAGTTCTCGAGGGTGAACGATCCGGGGTTGGCGAAGGCGTTCCACCAGCCGTTCTTGTTGATGTCGCGCTGGGTGCGGAACGAGGTGACGAGCAGACCCACGGTCGGGGTCGTCCACAGCACCGCGATGACCACAGCGACGAGGCTGGCCCAGCGCGAGTTGAGGGCGCTGGCCGCGTCGCCGGCGGCTGACTTCTTCGGCTTCTTGACCTTGGTGGGGGGAGTGACGGCCTCGTCGCTCAACGACTCGGGCGTGGCTGCCGGTTGCAGGGTGCTCACGACTCAGGCCTCCTTGCGCATCTGGACGATGTTGTAGGTGACGATCGGGATGACGAGGACGAAGAGGAGCACGGCCATCGCCGCGCCGAGTCCGGGCGCGTCGTAGCGGAAGCTCTGGTTGTAGAACTCGTTGGCGACGACGGAGGTCTCGAACTGCCCGGCCGTCATCGTCCGGACGATGTCGAAGACCTTGAGGGTGCCGATGCCGATCGTCGTCAGGACGACGACGAGGGCTGCGCGGATGCTCGGCAGGGTGATGTAGCGGAACATCCGGAAGCCGTAGACGCCGTCGAGGTGGGCGGCCTCGATGATGTCGTCGGGGATGGCCTTGATGGCCGCCGACAGGATGGTCATGGCGAACCCGGCCTGGATCCACACCATGACGATGATGAGCATCACCGTGTTGAGCGGTGCGTCCAAAAGGAACTGCCGGGTCTCGAGCCCGAACATCTTGAAGATCTGGTTGAGCAGGCCGATCTGCGGTCGCTCGGTCTGCTTGTACTGGTAGACGAACTTCCAGATGATGCTCGCGCCGACCATGGAGATCGCCATCGGCAGGAAGATCAGTGCCTTGGCGAACGCCTCGCCGCGGGCCCGGTCGATGAGGATCGCGTAGAGGAGACCGATCGACGTGGCGAGGAAGGGCACGAGGATGACCCACAGTGCCGTGTTGCGCAGCACGATGAGCAGCTCGGGCTGGGTGAAGAGCGCGCTGTAGTTGTCGACGGAGAAGCTGCCCTCTCCGGACTTGCCGCGCAGCGACTGGATGATCGTGAGGATCGCGGGGTACATGAGGCCGACCGCGAGGAGGAAGACCGCGGGGAAGGCGAAGAGCGCGCCCTGCGCCTGCTCACCCTTGCGGCCCTTGAACAGGGAGGCCAGCAGGAGGACGAGCCCGAACACGGCGGCGAAGAAGGCGATCGCGAAGAACATGAGCAGGAACTTGCCCAGCGTGCTCTCGGCACGCAGGAAGGGCTCCGGGATTCCGGACGGCGCGGCACTCAGCAGGGTCGCGACCATGACTCCACCTCCAGGGGTGAGGGTGCAGGAAAGGAAGCCGGGGTGGGGTGGAACCCACCCCACCCCGGCGTGTGACCGTCGCCGCGGGCCGGCTCGGCGGCCCGCAGCGGATCAGGTCAGGACTTGGGCCAGGAGTTCTCGATGTAGTCGAGGGTCGCCTTGTCGTCCTGCCCGGTGATCCAGTTGGTCATGCCCTTCCAGAACGTGCCCGCGCCGACGGCGCCCGGCATGAGGTCGGAGCCGTCGAACCGGAAGGTCGCGCTCTTGTCCGTGAGGGTCTTCGCGGACAGGTTGTCGATCGGGTTCTTGAGAAGCTCCGGGTCGACGTTGATGTTGGCCGTGAGGCAGCCGCCGGTGCCACAGGTCTTGGCGCGCTCCGTCGCCCACTCCGTGGAGGAGAGGTAGGTCTGGAACGCCTTGACCTCGGGGGCGTCGCGGAAGGCCGCGGTGACCTCACCGGCACCGAGGACCGGCTTGCTGGTCTCGTCCTTGGCGGGAAGGTAGAAGGCCCACACGTCGCCGTCCTCGGCGACCTTGGTGCCCTCGGGGAAGTTCGCCGCGTAGAACGACGCCTGGCGGTGCATGTAGCAGCCACCCTGGTCGAGGATCGCGAGACCGGCGTCCTGGAACGAGGTCGAGGCGATCGTCTTGACGTCACCCTGGCCACCGTTGACGTACTTCGGGTTCTTGAGGATCTTGCCGACCTCGGCGAGGGCCGTGGCGACCGCGGGGTCGTTGAACGGGATCTCGTGGGCGACCCACTTGTCGTAGACCTCGGGGCCGGCCGTGCGGAGCATGACGTCCTCGACCCAGTCGGTGGCCGGCCAGCCGGTGGCGTCACCGGACTCGATGCCTGCACACCACGGCTTGGAGTCGGGGTCGTCGGTGGCGATCTTGTCGGTCAGCGTGAGGAGCTCGTCCCACGTCTTGGGGACCTCGTAGCCCTTGTCCTTGAAGACCGAGGGGGAGTACCAGACGTACGACTTGACGTTGGCGCCGAGCGGAGCGGCGTAGAACTTGCCGTCGACCGTGCCGTAGGTCTTCCAGTCGGGCATGTTCTTGTCGACGTTGGCCTCGGTCTCCGGCGGAGCCGGGATGACCTTGCCGGTGGCAACCATGGTCTTGAGCAGACCGGGCTGCGGGAGGTAGGCGATGTCGGGGGCGTTGCCGCCCTTGACGCGGACGGGCAGCTGGGCCTCCATCTCGCGCGAGCCTTCGTACTTGATCTTGACGCCGGTGCAGTCCTCGAAGGGCTTGTAGGACGCGATGTGCGGCCCGTCCTCAGGAGCGACGATCGTCGTGTAGACCGTGACCTCCTTGCCCTTGAGGTCACCGAACTTCTCGTAGACCGAGCAGTCGATCTTGGTGGCGCCCGAGTCCGAACCGGCGTCGTCGCTGCCACCGTCATCGGACCCGCCGCAGGCGGCGAGTCCGAGAGAGACCGCCGCGAGGGTCGCGAAGACCTTCGCCGAACGGCGCTGTGTTGTGAGGGCCATTGCCCGCCTCCATCTGTTGCAGTGGACGCGCCGTGGCCATCGCTGGACCTCGACGCTGAGGGTGATCCGCTCGCAGTGTAAAAGCGGTTACATCCGCGCGTCAGCAGTTCTCCGAGATTGTCCGGTCACGATCCTGTAACACGAGGGCCAAGACGGTCACGCGTGGACGGCATACGTGCGTGTGCCGGGCCCACGCAGAGCGTGGGACCCGCGCACCCTCACGCGGGGGGTGCGCCGATGCCGGTGATCACCGAGGAGCCCTGGACGCCGGAGCCGTCGCGGCGACCAGTGGCCTCGGGGAGCTCGATCGCCACTCCACCGGCACCGCTCGCACGGGCCGGCGTCGCTCCGACCCAGGCGAGCACGAGGGTGTCCTCGCCCTTGAGGAAGCGGTGGGCCCGCACGCCGCCGGTGCCACGGCCCTTGGCGGGGTACTCGGCATAGGGGGTGGCCTTGATCGCGCCGGGCTGTGTGCCCGGCAGCGCGTCGGCCGACCCGCTCGCGGTGACGACGACACCCTCGCGGCTCGGGTCGACGACACCGAAGAACGCGACCGACTGGCCCGGGGTGACCCGGATCCCGGCCACGCCCCCGGCGGTGCGCCCCTGGGGCCGGACCGCCGACGCGGAGAAGCGGAGCAGCTGGGCGTCGGTCGTGACGAAGACGAGGTCCTCGTCGCCGGTGACGACCTGCCCGGCACCCACCACCCGGTCACCGTCCTTGAGCGAGATGACCTCCCAGTCGTGGGACTTCGGCTGGTCGGGCGTGACCCGCTTGACGACGCCCTGGGCGGTGCCGAGGGCGAGACCTGGGCCGTCGGGGTCGAGCGAGACCACGGTGACCGGTTCCTCACCGCGGGGCAGGTCGACGTAGGCCGCGAGCGGGGCGCCGCCCGACAGCGAGGGGGCGCCACCGAGCGGGGGCAGGGTCGGGAGCTCGAGCGCGCTGATCCGGATCATCCGGCCCAGGCTCGTCACGAGGCCGACCTCGCCGCGGGCGGTGGTGCGCACGGCCGCGATGACGGCGTCGTGCTTGGCGCGAGGGCCCTCGGCCGGGATCGGCTCGGCGGTGGAGGTGCGGGCGAGCAGGCCGGTCGAGGAGAGGAGCACGTGGCACGGGTCGTCGCTCACCTCGAGGGGTGCGGCGGTGCTCACCGGGTTGCCGGCGGACTCGAGCAGGACGGTGCGACGGGGCGTGCCGTACTTCTTGGCGACCTCGGCGAGCTCGCTCGACACGGTGCGGTGGAGCAGCTTCTCGTCGCCGAGGATGGCCTCGAGCTCCTCGATCTGCTTCTGGAGCTCGTCGCGGCGCTGCTCGAGCTCGAGCCGCGAGAACTTCGTCAGCCGGCGGAGCTGGAGGTCGAGGATGTGGTTGGCCTGCGTCTCGCTGAGGTCGAAGACGTCCATGAGGCGGGCCCGCGCGGTGGCGGTGTCCTCGCTGCCACGGATGAGCTGGATGACCTCGTCGATGTCGAGGATCGCGATGAGGAGACCCTCGACGAGGTGGAGCTGGTCCTGGGCCTTGCGCAGCCGGAAGGCCGTGCGTCGGCGGACGACGTCGATGCGGAAATCGACGTAGTGGCGCAGCAGGTCCTTGAGCCCGAGGGTCTGTGGCTGGCCGCCGACGAGCGCGACGTTGTTGATGCCGAACGAGTCCTCCATCGGCGTGAGCTTGTAGAGCTGCTCGAGGACCGCCTCGGGGTTGAAGCCGTTCTTGACCTCGATGACGAGCCGGAGGCCGTGCTTGCGGTCGGTGAGGTCCTTGACGTCGCTGACGCCCTGGAGCTTCTTGCCCTGGACGAGGGTCTTCATCCGCTCGATGACCTTCTCGGGGCCGACGAGGTAGGGCAGCTCGGTGACGACGATGCCGGACTTGCGCGGGGTGATCTTCTCGATGCGCGCGGTGGCGCGGGTGCGGAAGGTGCCCTTGCCGGTGAGGTAGGCGTCGCGGATGCCGTCGAGCCCGACGATCCTCCCGCCCAGCGGTAGGTCGGGCCCGGGGACGAACTTCATGAGGTCGTCGAGGCTGCAGTCGGGGTGGGCGATGAGGTGCCGGGCGGCGCCGACGACCTCGACGAGGTTGTGCGGCGGCATGTTGGTCGCGAAGCCGACGGCGATGCCGGCGACGCCGTTGACGAGCAGGTTGGGGTAGGCCGCGGGCAGCACCCCGGGCTGGAGCAGCTGGTCGTCGTAGTTGGGAACGTAGTCGACAGTGTCCTCGTCGAGGCTGGCCGTCATCGTGAGCGCGGCCGGGGCGAGGCGGGCCTCGGTGTAGCGCGAGGCCGCGGGCCCGTCGTCGAGCGAGCCGAAGTTGCCGTGGCCGTCGACGAGCGGCAGGCGCATCGTGAACGGCTGGGCCATGCGCACGAGGGCGTCGTAGATCGCCGTGTCGCCGTGGGGGTGGTACTTGCCCATGACGTCGCCGACGACGCGCGAGGACTTCACGTGCCCGCGGTCGGGGCGCAGCCCCATCTCGCTCATCGAGTAGAGGATGCGGCGCTGCACGGGCTTGAGCCCGTCGCGCACGTCGGGCAGGGCGCGCGAGTGGATGACCGAGACGGAGTACTCGAGGAAGGCGTTCTGCATCTCGAGCCCGACGTCGATGTCGACGATGTTCTCGGCGATCTCTTCGGGCGGTGTCGTCGTGCGCTTGGCCATGGAGGTTCGGGCTTGCCTTTTGTCGGGTGGTCCCACGACGGGTCGTGGGCGATCACTCCATCTTCACTCAGCCGTCCGACGGTGCCGTCGCCGACTCGCCGAACCGCCCGAGGTGCAGCACGTCACCCAGCGGCCGGCGGCCCCGCCGCAGCGAGGGGCTGCGCACCCGTTGCGCCTCGTGACCCAACGCGATGACGCCGACGACGCGCCGGTCTGGAGGGACGGCATACGCCGCCTTCACGGCCTCGTGCCGCGGACCCGGGACGCCGAAGAAGAGCCCGCCGAGCCCGGCGTCGACGGCACCGAGGAGGACGACCATGGCGGCCATCGCCGTGTCCGTGTCCCAGTACGGCACGGGCCAGCGGTCCAGCGACCGGTCCGTCCACCCCTTGTCCGGCTCCGCATAGCGGTCGAGGTATGCCGTCCGGTCCGAGAGCATGAGCAGCAGGACCGGCGCTGCCGAGACACCGCGCAGCCAGGCGCTCGACGGGCCGTCGTCGCGCTCGCGGCTCACCTCCCAGAACCGCGCCCGGTCCGCGGGCTCGACGAGGGCGAGGACGTCCCAGCCCTGCGTGTGGCCCGCGCTGGGGGCATGCTGCGCCAGCCGGACGAGCCGGGTGATGGTCTCGAGCGGGACGGGTCGCTGGGGGTCGAAGCGCCGCACCATCCGACGGCGCGACACCGCGTCGAGAAGTTCCATGCCCCACATCGTCTCGTGGAACGATGGCGGCATGACCCTGGACGTCGAGCTCCCCCCGGGCTACCCGGTGCAGTGGGAGGCCGACGTCGTGCTGCGCGACGGC
This sequence comes from Knoellia sp. LjRoot47, assembly GCF_964253435.1. Taxonomy (NCBI): domain Bacteria; kingdom Bacillati; phylum Actinomycetota; class Actinomycetes; order Micrococcales; family Intrasporangiaceae; genus Knoellia; species Knoellia sp. LjRoot47. The sequence continues at coordinate 187,944 of NZ_CAXUQS020000002.1, read as the reverse complement.
AGCGTCGCCCACCTGAGGCCGATCCGGCCCACGGACGAGGCGGCGATCCACGAGTTCCACTCGCGGCAGTCGGAGGAGTCGATCTACCTCCGGTTCTTCGCCCCGCTCAAGCGGCTGTCCGACAAGGACGTCCACCGCTTCACCCACGTCGACTACGAGGACCGGGTGGCCCTCGTCCTCACCCTGCGCGAGGACATCATCGGCATCGGTCGCTACGACCGGATCGAGCCCGGGTCGGCCGAGGTCGCGTTCAACGTCAGCGACCACTACCAGGGGCGCGGCGTCGGGTCGGTCCTGCTCGAGCACCTCGCGGCCATCGCCCAGGAGTTCGGCATCACCCGCTTCACCGCCGAGGTGCTGCCGCAGAACCGCAAGATGCTCACCGTCTTCTCCGAGGCCGGCTACGAGGTCACCCGCAAGGTCGAGGACGGCGTCGTCGCCCTCCACTTCGACATCGAGCCGACCGACCGGTCCAAGGCCGTCGCCATGTCGCGCGAGCACCGCGCCGAGGCGATCAGCGTCAGCCGGATCCTGCGCCCGCGCACGGTCGCCGTCATCGGCGCCGGGCGCTCGGAGAAGTCGATGGGGCACCACTTCCTCAAGAACCTCCTCGACGCGGGGTTCACGGGACAGGCCCACCCCGTCAACGCCAAGGCGCGCACGATCCTCGGGCGGACGGCATACGACACGATCGGTGACGTCCCCGGTCCGGTCGACCTCGCGGTCGTCGCCGTCCCGGCCGACAAGGTCCTCAAGGTCGTCGACGACTGCGCGGCCGCGGGCGTCGGTGCGCTGCTCGTCGTGAGCTCCGGCTTCGGCGAGGGTGGGGGAGAGGGCGACGAGCTCCAGGCCGAGCTCGTGCGGCGAGTGCGGGGCTCCGGCATGCGGATCGTCGGGCCCAACTCGTTCGGCCTCATCAACACCGACAAGGAGTTCTCGCTCAACGTCTCGCTGTCGCCGTCGATGCCGCCGCCGGGCCACCTGGGTCTCTTCGCGCAGTCGGGCGCTCTCGGCATCGCGGTGCTCGCGTCCGCGGCCCGTCGCAACCTCGGCATCTCGGTCTTCGCCTCGGCGGGCAACCGCGTCGACGTCTCCGGCAACGACCTCATGCAGTACTGGATCGACGACGACGAGACGCACGCCGTCGGCCTCTACCTCGAGTCGATGGGCAACCCACGCAAGTTCTCGAGGATCGCGCGCAACCTCGGCATCATCAAGCCGGTCATCGTCGTGCAGTCGGGTGTCTCCTCCTACGGCGTCCCGCCCGGGCACCGGGTCCGCTCGACCAAGGTCCGGCCGGCCGTCTTCGCGGCGATGCTCCGCCAAGCCGGCACCATCCGGGTGTCCAACGTGCACCAGATGTTCGACGTCGCCCAGCTCCTCGTGCACCAGCCGCTGCCCGCGGGACGCCGGATCGCCATCGTCGGCAACTCGGCCGCCCTCGGGGCGCTGTCGGCCGGAGCGGTGGCCGGACGCGGGCTCACCGTGACGCACGGGCCGGTGAACCTGCCGTCGGAGGCGACCGTGGAGGAGTTCCGCGAGGCGCTCGCGCGCGCCTTCGACGACCCGGACGTCGACTCGGTGCTCACGTGCTTCATCCCGCCGATCGTCGCGCACGACGAGGACGTCACCGAGGCGGTGCGGATGGCCGCGCGGGGCTCCGACAAGACGTGTGTCGCGACCTTCCTCGGGATGCGCGGCGTCGACTCGTCCACGTCCATGGACGAGGGTGGCGACACGGGCCAGGCGATCCCGATCTACGCGATGCCCGAGGACGCGGCCTATGCGCTCGCCAAGGCCACGAAGTACGCCGAGTGGCGCAACAAGGACCACGGCCTTCCGGTGGCGCCGGCAGGGATCAACCGCCGCGTCGCCGAGGACGTCGTCCAGACGGTGCTCTCGGTGAGCCCCGAGGGGCGCCGGCTCGACCCCGACGAGACCGCCGCGCTGCTCACGGCATACGGGATCGAGGTCTGGCCCTCCCGCAAGGCGGGGACGGTCGACGAGGCCGTGGCCGCGGCCGACGACATCGGCTACCCCGTGGTGCTCAAGTCCACCGCGCCCATGCTCCGCCACCAGGGCGGCGTCACCGGGGTGCGGGTCGACCTCGGGTCCGAGCACGCCGTCCGCGAGGCGTGGGCCTCGCTCCACGAGCGGCTCTCGCCCCTGGCGGCGGGCCAGCTCGAGGTCCAGCGGATGGCGACCCCCGGCGTGGCCTGCGTCGTCACCGCCGACGAGGACGCGCTGTTCGGCCCGGTCGTGAGCTTCGGGGTGTCCGGTCTGCCGACCGAGCTGCTCGACGACATCGCCCACCGGATCCCGCCGCTCACCGACGTCGCCGTGTCCGAGCTCATCTCGTCGGTCAAGGCCGCGCCCGTGCTCCACGGGCACCGCGGGTCCACGCCGGTGCACCGCGCGGCGCTCGCCGACCTCATCGCCCGTGTCTCGGTCATCAGCGACGACATGCCCGAGGTCGTCTCGCTCCGGCTCAACCCGGTCAACGCCCACCCCGGCGGCGTGCAGGTGCTGGGCGCCGAGGTCACCGTCGCGCCCGTGGCGCGTCGCGCCGACCCCGGGCGGCGATCGCTCACCTGAGCTCGACGCGGGCGGTCGGTCCCGCGACGTGCGGCAGAATGGGGGCATGAAGCGCTCGTTCGACGTCCCCACCCTGCCGGGTGACCTCACCGACGCGATCGAGCGGGCCGGCTACTACCCGGCGCTCGTCGCCGACGTGGTCTCGGCCGCCCTGGCCGGTGAGCAGGTGCGCTCGCACCTCGTGCACCTCGAGACGACGTTCGACCGCGACGTCATCCGTCGTCACGTCACCGTCCTCGTGCTCACCTCGTCGCGGCTCGTCATCGCGCACGCCGACGACCACGCCGACGAGGGCGCAGGCGGGGCAGCCGACGACGGCGCGGGTACGGCCGAGGGCGAGGTCGCGACAGCGACGACCGAGAGCATCCCGCTGTCCGCGGTGCGTGGCGTCATGCTGACCCACGTCGTCGCCGACCCCCAGAACTACGTCCCCGGCTCGCTCGGTCGTGAGCTCACGCTCACCCTCGGCTGGGGAGCGGTGAGCCGGGTCGACCTGCTCCCCGCCACCTGCGGCGAGCCCGGCTGCGACGCCGACCACGGCTACGACGGCACCATCTCCAGCGACGACATCGCGCTGCGCGTCTCGGCGACCGCCGACGGCGACCCGGCGCTGCAGCAGGCGATCTCGTTCGCCCACGCTCTCTCGGCATCGCTCGGCGAGTGACGTCGGGCGTGGCCGGCGCGTCGGCGCCCGCGCCGGCCTACGGCGAGGGCGGGCTGGGCGATGTCCTCCCGTCGGTCGTCTCGGCGCTCGGGCTCGCGTCGTCGGCCCTCGACGACGCGCCAAGGGCCCGATGGGTCCTGCCAGCGGCGCGCAGCGCGGTCGTCGTGCTCGTCGACGGCCTGGGCTACGACCTGCTGCGGCGGCGGGGTGGACACGCACCGTGGTTGCGCTCGCACTTCGGTGAGGGTCGGCGCATCGCGTCGGGCTTCCCGTCGACGACGCCGGTGTCGATGGGGTCGTTCGGGACGGGGATGACGCCGGGCTCGCACGGGCTCGTGGGCTTCGAGGTGCTCGTCCCCGGCGAGGACCGGCTGCTCAACGAGCTGTCCTGGGAGGACGGACCGGTACCCGAGCGGTGGCAGCCGCGCCGGACGTGGTTCGAGCGGGCTGCGGGCGCGGGCCTCGACGTGGTCCGGATCGGCCCCGGGTTCTTCGACGGCTCCGGGCTGACCCGGGCGGCGCTGCGGGGCGGGCGGTTCGTCGCGGCCCAGTCGCTCGACGCCCGGGTCGACGCGACCCTCGCCCACGCCCGGACCCGCCAGCGCACCCTGACCTACCTCTACTGGGGTGAGCTCGACAAGGTCGGGCACGTTCACGGGTGCCAGTCGTGGCAGTGGGGCGACGAGCTCGAGACGATCGACCGCGCCCTGGCCCGGCTCGCCGACGGCCTGCCCGACGACTGCTCGCTGACGATCACGGCCGACCACGGGATGGTCGACGTGCCGATGGCCCACCGCCTCGACCTCGCCCACGACGCCGAGCTCGCCGCGGGGGTGCGGCACTCCGGTGGTGAACCGCGGGCGCCGCAGCTCTACTGCGAGCCCGGCGCCGTCGACGACGTCCTCACGACCTGGCGCGCCCGCATCGGCGAGTTCGCGTGGGTGCTGTCCCAGGAGGAGGCCGTGGCGCAGGGCCTGTTCGGCGCCGTGCACGACGAGCACCTGCCGCGCATCGGTGACGTCGTCGTCGCCATGCGTGACGACCACGCCGTCGTCGACTCGCGCCACCACCGGCCCGAGCTCCTCGCGCTCGTCGGGCTGCACGGCTCGCTCACCGACGACGAGGTGCCCGTGCCGATGTTCCATGTCGCGGCCCGCTCCACATAGGGTGTCGCCTCGTGGCTGAGCTCGTCTTCTTCTCGGGAACGATGGACTGCGGCAAGTCGACCCTTGCCCTCCAGATGGACCACAACCACCGGGCGCGGTCCCGCGTAGGGCTGATCTTCACCAAGCTCGACCGCATGGGCGAGTCGGTGCTGTCCTCGCGGCTCGGCCTGTCCACGCAGGCGCACGAGGTCGGCGACGAGCTCGACTTCTGGGACGTCGTCGTCGACCACCTCACGCACGCCCAGCGCGTCGACTACCTCATCTGCGACGAGGCCCAGTTCTACACCGCCGCGCAGATCGAGCAACTCGCGCGGATCGTCGACGAGCTCGGCATCGACGTCAACTGCTTCGGCATCACGGCCGACTTCCGCACCGAGCTCTTCCCGGGCTCCAAGCGCCTCTTCGAGCTCGCCGACCGGGTCCAGGTGCTCCAGGTCGCCGCACTCTGCTGGTGCGGTGGGCGCGCCACCCACAACGCCCGCATCATCGACGGCGTCATGGTCGTCGAGGGCGAGCAGGTCGTCGTCGGCGACACCGCGGCCGCCAGCGACACCCTCGTCGAGTACGAGGTGCTGTGCCGCCGTCACTACATGCGACGGATGAGCAGCCACGCCGCGCGGCTGGCCTCCGCCACTCCCGACGTCCTGCCGTTCGACGACCTCGACGTCTGCCCGGTGCCGCCCCGCGGCTGACTGGCTCGGGGCAGGCGCCGGTATGCCGTCCGCCCACCGAGCGCCTCGACTCTCGCCGTGCGACCGGTCAGGTGTGTAGGCCCTGCGGGCGGTCCCACGGCCCCGCACGAGCGCGGGGAGCGGTCAGGAGCTGCTGGCTCCCCGGCCGCCGCCGAACATAATGTCGTCCCAGCTCGGCACGCTCTTGCGGCCGTTCTTGCGACCCGCGCTCTTGCGCGCCGGCGTCGGGGCCGGCTCCGCGGGCTTGAGGGTTTCGACGACGGGCTCCTGCGCGGTCTCGTCGGCCGAGAGGTCGTCATCCGAGCCCTCGTCGGTCTCGAAGGACGGATCGTCGAGCTCGTCGGAGTCCGCGGGCTCGTCGGCCCGCTCGTCGAGGTGGGCCGAGACCGGGTGCTTGCCCCGGGCTGCGGGGGGCTCGGACGCCTCGGAGGGGTCGACCGCGAGCTCCTCGAGCGGCAGGGCGTCCTCGCGGGGGGACTCGTCGCCGGGGGTGCGCGTCGGGGTGGGACGGCCACGGCCGCGGCCACGACGCGACCGGTTGGACTGCTCGCGCATGGCCGCCATGAGGTCGATCGGCTCGCGTGCGGAGTCGCGGCGGGCGGGGCGCGGGTCGTCGACCCCACCCTCGGCCTCGACGTCGAAGACGGCGCTCGCCGGGTTGGCGGTCGTCGCGATGTGGGGCGTGGGGATGGCGGAGTCGCTGCTGGCCTCCTCGCTGAGCCATCGGGCCTCGTCGTTGGTGGCGAGCAGCGACTTGAGCCGCGGGTCGAACGTCCAGGCGCCGGCCCGCTCGCGCCCCCCGGCGGGGAAGGTCGCGGTGACGGTCCAGCGACCGTCGTCGAGGCGGGCGGAGTCCCAGCGCACGAGCTCGCCCGGGACGCCGCGCTCCTTGAAGCGCTCGTCGGCACGCGAGCCCAGGGTCTGCTCGGTCATCGAGCCGGCGCTCGGCCCGGAGGCGACGCGCGTCGTGCCGATGACGCAGGCCCGGGCCTGGTTGGCGACGTACTCGCGCTCGGCGAGGACGGGGCCCTCGAAGCGCTGCACCTTCTCGACCGTCCAGCCGGCACGGTCGGCGACCTCCTCGGTCGACAGTCCGGAACGGATGAGGGACTGGACGTCGCGGGGGCGCAGGCCCCCGTCGATCTCGATCTGGAGCTGACCGAGGCGGGGCCGGTCACGGCGGGCCGCCGCCCGCATGGCCTCGTCGAGGGGAGCCCGGTAGCGCTGGCCCTCGACGTCGGAGAGGAGCACGTGGTCGCCGTCCTCGTGGACGCCGATGAGACGAAGGTCCTTCATCAGTGATCTCCCGAGCTGTGGTCTGGTCACCCTCGACTGTGCCACCTCGGACCGCTGTTCCAAAGCAGCCCACGCCGGGCGTGAGGACTGATCCGCGGCTCGTTAGGTTATGGGTATGTCGATCCAGTCCGACGAGGACGCCCTCGCCCCCTATGACGCCGTCCTGCTCCTCTCCTTCGGTGGGCCCGAGGCGCCCGACGAGGTCATGCCGTTCCTGCGTCGCGTGACCGCCGGGCGCGAGATCCCCGAGGAGCGGCTGCAGGAGGTGGCGACGCATTACCACCACTTCGGTGGCCGCAGCCCGATCAACGACCAGAACCGCGCGCTCCTCGCCGCGCTCGAGACCGAGATCGCCGGGCGCGGCTCGCAGGTCCCGGTGCTGTGGGGCAACCGCAACAGCGACCCGTTCGTCACCGACACGCTGCGTGCGGCGCGCGCCGAGGGGCTGTTGCGCCTCTGCGTCGTCGTGACCTCGGCGTACTCCTCGTACTCCGGCTGTCGCCAGTACCGCGAGGACCTCGCCGCCGCGACCGACGATCTGGGCATCGCTGCCGCGGACCTCGTCATCGACAAGATCCGGCCCTACGCGCTGCACCCCGGGTTCGTCGCGGTCAACACCGAGCACCTCGTCGAGACGGTCGAGGCGATCGAGGACCTCGACCCGGTGACGACCCGCCTCCTCTTCGTGACGCACTCCGTCCCGAACGCCATGGACGACACCTCCGGCCCCGGCGACGGCGACGGCAACCTCTACGTCGAGCAGCACCTGCGCACCGGTCGCCTGGTGGCCCAGGGCCTCGCCGAGCGCACCGGCACGTCGCTCGAGCACGAGCTCGTCTTCTGCTCCCGGTCCGGCAGCCCACGCACCCCGTGGCTCGAACCCGACGTCAACGACCGCATCGAGGAGCTCGTCGGCGAGGGGATCCGCACCGTCGTCGTCGCTCCGATCGGGTTCGTGTCCGACCACATGGAGGTCGTCAACGACCTCGACCGCGAGGCCAAGGAGACCGCCGACCGGGTCGGCGTGCGCTTCGCCCGGGTCCCCACGGCCGGCACCCACCCCCTGTTCGTCGAGGCCTTGGTCGATCTCGTCCAGGAGCGCGCGGCCGAGGCGCGCGACGAGCTCGTCGTGCCCGCGCAGGCCGACGGCGGGGACGTCCGACCCTCGGTCTGCGACAGCGGCTGCTGCCCCAACCTCCGCACGGCCCGGCCTGCTCTCTGCGGAAGGGACTGACGTGGACCTCGCGCTCCCGGACGACGCGCTCGCGGCTGCCCTCGAGGCCCTCGCCGCCGACGTCGCCCGCTCCGCCGGACGCCTCGTCGTCGACGAGCGGCCCGACGCCGTCGAGGTCGCCGCCACCAAGTCGACCGCGACCGACGTCGTCACGGCCATGGACCAGGCCTCGCAGGACCACCTGCTGGCCCGGCTGCGCGAGGCCCGCCCCGACGACGCCGTCCTCGGCGAGGAGGACGGGGGAGCGACCGGCACGTCCGGCATCACCTGGGTGATCGACCCGATCGACGGCACGGTCAACTACCTCTACGGCATACCTGCGTATGCCGTGTCCGTCGCCGCCGTCGTCGGGGACCCGTCGGTGCCCGGCGGGTGGCGACCGTTCGCGGGCGCGGTCTACAACCCGGTGACCGACGAGCTCTTCGGCGCTCGGGCGGGGGCCGGTGCCCGGCTCGTCCGCGGCGACGACCAGCGACCGCTGTCGCCCACAGCGTGTGACTCGCTCGACCAGGCCCTCGTCGCGACCGGGTTCGGGTATGCCGCGGAGCGCCGTGAGCGCCAGGGGCGCCTCGTCCTCGACCTCCTCCCGCAGGTCCGCGACATCCGGCGCGCCGGCAGCGCGGCCCTCGATCTCTGCTCGGTCGCCGCCGGGCGGGTCGACGCCTACTACGAGACCGGGCTCAACCCGTGGGACCTCGCCGCAGGGTGGCTCGTCGCCGTCGAGGCCGGAGCCGTGGTCGGCGGTTTCGACGGGCCGGGCGAGGCCCTCACATGGGCGTGCGCCCCGGGTCTGCGCGCCGCCTTCTCGAATGTTGTCGAAGACGGCACCCGCAGGCACCTGCACGGCTAGTCTCGGCCCCGCTGTGGCGGAGATCGCATCGATGGTGCACAATCGCCGCTCGCACGGGCACAAAATCGACAGTCCATGCGTTGACTGGGCGAAGCAGGGCCGTCAGCGTCCCGGAACTGCCTCCGGAACTGACCCAAGGACTTTTGAAGGGAGCGCAATGGCGACTGACTACGACGCGCCACGCAAGACCGACGACGAGCTGTCCGAGGACTCCATCGAGGAGCTCAAGACCCGTCGCAACGACAAGCGATCCTCCAGTGTGGATGTCGACGAGACCGAGCAGGCCGAGGGCTTCGAGCTCCCGGGAGCCGACCTCTCGGGCGAGGAGATGTCGGTGCGGGTCATCCCGCGTCAGGCCGACGAGTTCACCTGTTCACGGTGCTTCCTGGTGCACCACCGCAGCCAGCTGGCGTCGGAGAAGAACGGCCAGATGATCTGCAGCGAGTGCGCCGCCTGACCGGTGCCGACGAGCGGTCCGCGAGGGCCTGAGACCGAGATAGGGTCAGTCCCCGTGACTGGCCCTTCTCGCGTTCCGGTGGCCTTCCGGAAGCTGTCCCCGCAGGCTCGCGTCCCGGCATACGCCTCGGACGGCGACGCGGGCGCCGATCTCACCGCGGTCGCGAGCGTGACGCTCGCACCGGGGGAGCGGGCGCTCGTCCCGACCGGCATCGCGATCGCGCTGCCGCCGGGCACGGTGGGTCTCGTGCACCCGAGGTCCGGGCTCGCGGCCCGGCACGGGGTCACCGTCGTCAACGCGCCCGGAACGGTCGACTCGGGCTACCGCGGCGAGATCCTCGTCAACCTCGTCAACCTCGACCCGCGTGAGGAGTTCACCGTCGAGGTGGGCGACCGGATCGCCCAGCTCGTCGTGCAGGAGTATGTGCACGCCGAGTTCTCCGAGGCCGACTCGCTCCCGGACAGCGTCCGGGGGGACACTGGACATGGATCCACCGGGGGATTCGGCACGACCCCCCACCCAACCTTCGAGGAAGTGACCACGCAGTGAGCATCTTTCGCCGGCGCAAGGACGACGCGGACACCGCTGACTCCGGGACCGACACCGGGCTCGACGCCGTCGACGGCACCGAGGACGCCGACCCCGACGCCGACGCCCCGCCCGAGGTGATCCCGGACGCGCCCGTCGACCGCAGCACCGGGCCCTACGACGCCACCGAGGTGGAGGACGACGACGGCCGGCTCGACCTCGGCGCGCTGCGCATCCGCGGCGCCGAGGGCATGGAGCTCCGTCTCGAGATCGACCAGGAGCAGCAGCACGTCGTGGCTGCGACCGCCGTGTTCGGCGAGTCCGCCCTCCAGCTGCAGGCCTTCGCCGCGCCCCGTTCGGGCGGCGTGTGGGCCGACATCCGCACCGAGATCGGCGCGGCCATCGAGACCCAGGGTGGCACCGCCGACCTCGAGGACGGCCCGCTCGGCACCGAGCTGCGCACCCGCATGCCGAGCGCCGGACCCGACGGCCGCACGGTCTTCGCCCCGGCCCGCTTCCTCGGCGTCGATGGCCCGCGCTGGTTCCTGCGCGGCGTCATCTCCGGTCGCGGTGCCATCGACGACGCGGCTGCGGCCCCTCTGCTCGAGGTCTTCCGCGAGACGGTCGTCGTGCGAGGCAGTGACCCGATGGCTCCGCGCGAGCTGCTGCCGCTGCGCCTGCCGCAGGAGGAGGCCACCCCGATGCCCGCGGCGCCGGGAGCCCCGGACGGCGGTCCGACGTCGACCGACGACCTCAACCCCTTCGAACGCGGACCCGAGATCACCGAGGTGAGGTGATGGGTCTCAAGGAGCGCATCCGCGACCTCGCCCGCACCGACGCACAGCTCGAGGCGGCCGAGATCCGCGAGCGCACGCTGTCCGACCCCGATGCCGCCGTCGCGTGTGCCGGCGAGCTCGTCGAGCGGCGCCCCGCCAAGGTCGCGGGCTGTGTCCGCTGCATCACCATCCCGCCCAAGCAGAGCGTGCCGGTCCTCGTGGCCGAGCTCTTCGACGGCGAGCGGTCGGTCAACCTCGTCTGGGTGGGCCGGCGCCGCATCGCGGGCATCGACCCCGGTGTCTTCCTCACCGCCGAGGGCCGGATCGCCAAGGTCAAGGGCCAGCCGACGATCTTCAACCCGACCTACCAGATCGTCCCGACCAAGTGAGTCGCGACGTGACCCCCGAGGTGACGCCGACCGACCGCGCCAACGCCGAGACCGTCGAGGAGCTCATCCGGCACCGCCTGTCGAGCGCCCTCGGGGGCTGGCGGGGCTCGATCGAGACCGCCCTGCCGACGGTCGCCTTCATCGGTGTCTGGTCGTGGCGTCAGGACCTCACGCTCGCCGTCTGGTGCGCCGTGGCTGTGGCAGTCGTGCTCGCCGTCGCCCGCCTCGTGCAGCGGTCTAGCCTGCAGCACGTCCTCGGGGCCGTCTTCGCGACCGGCATCGCGGCGTTCTTCGCGATGCGCAGCGGCAAGGCGGAGGACGCCTTCCTGCCGGGCATGCTGCTGTCCGGCGGCTACCTCATCGGCACCCTGATCTCGATCCTCGTGCGCTGGCCGGTCGTCGGCTTCCTCGTCGGCGCGGGTGACCCCAAGGCCGCCGAGGACCCGTTCGGCTGGCGTCGTGACTCCGGGATGGTCCGGGTCTGTTCGCGCCTCACCTGGGTGCTCGTCGCCCTGTATGCCGTCCGCCTGTCGATCCAGGTCCCGCTCTACCTCGCCGCCCAGGTGGAGGCGCTCGGCGTTGCCAAGATCGTCCTCGGCTGGCCGCTGTGGATCGGCGGCGTCGCCGTCATGGGCTGGTTGCTCGTCCGCGGCAGCACCCCCCAAGAACTCGAGGCCGTGCGTGACACGGCTGCTCGCACCTCCGACGCCGACTGACCACCTTCCGCAACTGATTGCCCCACGGCGAGGGCGGTCGCTCTACAACTGATTGCCCCACCGCGAGGCGAAGCCTCCTGGTGGGGCAAGCAGTTGCACAGCCGGCCCCTGCTGGTGGGGCAGTCAGTCGTCGATCTCGCGCTTCTGGCGAGTCCCCGGGCTGAGCATCGACTCGAGGTCGGACTCGCCGTCGGTCGTCGTGATGAAGAGCAGCTCGTCGAGCGGCTCGAGCGCGTCGTCGCGGCTGGGTGCGATCGGGTGCCCGCCGCGGATGATGCCGGTGAGGACCGTGTCGGGAGGGAAGGCGATGTCGCCGACGCGAGTGCCGGCATACGGGCTTCCGGCCGGAAGGGTCATCTCGACCATGGCGGCGTGGCCCTGCTGGAACTCGAAGATCCGCACGAGGTCGCCGACGGACACGGCCTCCTCGATGAGGGCCGTCATGAGGCGCGGCGTGGACACGGCCACGTCGACGCCCCAGGCGTCGTCGAACATCCACTCGTTCTTGGGGTTGTTGACGCGGGCGACCGTGCGCGGGACGCCGAACTCGGTCTTGGCGAGGAGCGAGACGACGAGGTTGGCCTTGTCGTCACCCGTCGCGGCCACGACGACGTCGCAGTCGGCGACCCCGGCCTCGGTCAGTGCGGTGAGCTCGCAGGCGTCGGCCTGGAGCCACGCGGCGTCGGGGACCTTGGCGACGCGTTCGCCGTCGGCCTCGCGGTCGATGAGGAGCAGCTGGTGGCCGTTGCGGATGAGCTCGCGGGCGATGGAGCGGCCCACGCTCCCTGCCCCGGCGATGACGACGCGCATGTGCTTGTCCTTGGGTGTCGTGAGGTCAGTGAGCCGGGGGAGCGGCGTCGAGGATCCGCTCGGCCTCGGCGAGGCGGGCGCGGTCGAGCGAGAAGTGGATGAGGTCGCCGTCCTGGTAGACCGTGTCGGTCGTGGGAAGCATCCCGTCGCCGAGGCGGCTGACGTAGGCCACCCGACCGCCGACGACCTCCTCGATCTCCACGATGCGGCGTCCGACCCAGGCGGCGTTGACGGGCATCTCGGCGATGACGACGCGTCCGCTGGGGTCGGTGTACTCGGGGACGTGGCCCTGGGGAAGCAGGCGGCGCAGGACCTGGTCGCTCGTCCACTTCACGGTGGCGACGGTGGGGATGCCGAGGCGCTGGTAGATCTCGGCGCGACCGGGGTCGTAGATGCGCGCCACGACGTTCTCGACGCCGAACTTCTCGCGCGCCACCCGGGCGGCGAGGATGTTGGAGTTGTCACCGCTGGAGACCGCGGCGAAGGCGTAGGCCTCGGAGATCCCCGCCTCGCGCAGGGTGTCGCGGTCGAAGCCGACGCCGACGACGCGACGCCCCTCGAAGCCCGCGCCGAGCCGGCGGAACGCCGACTCGACCTGGTCGATGATGGCGACCTCGTGGCCGGCACGTTCGAGCGCCCTGGCCAGTGAGGCGCCCACGCGGCCGCAGCCCATGATGACGAAATGCACGCTCAGACGCTACACCGGCCGGGGAGGGCAGCGAGGGGGCGCGCGGGTGCATAGAGTGGCGCCGTGAGTTCCTCTGGTCGCGTGGTCAAACGCGTCATCCTGGGCCGGGCGATGCGCTCGGACCGACTGGGCGAGACCCTCCTCCCCAAGCGCATCGCCCTCCCCGTCTTCGCCAGCGATGCGCTCTCGTCCGTCGCGTACGCCCCGGACGAGATCCTGCTCACCCTCGGCATGGCCGGTGGGGCCCTGGCGCTCACCAGCTCGTGGAAGATCGCCCTCGCCGTCGTCGCGGTCATGGTCGTCGTCATCCTCAGCTACCGGCAGAACGTCCACGCCTACCCCTCGGGCGGCGGCGACTACGAGGTGGCCAGCGTCAACCTCGGACCCAAGGCCGGGCTCACGGTCGGCAGCGCACTGCTCGTCGACTACGTCCTCACCGTCGCGGTGTCCGTCTCCTCGGGCGTCCAGAACGCCGCGTCCGCCTTCGAGTTCGTCCGTGGGCACGAGGCCGTGGTCGCCGTCGTCATCATCGGGCTGCTCACGGCGATGAACCTGCGCGGTGTCCGCGAGTCCGGTGCCGCGTTCGCGATCCCCGTCTACCTCTTCATGGTCGCCGTCCTCGGCATGGCGCTCGTCGGGCTCTACCGCCAGCTGACCGGGACGCTGCCCGACGCCGAGAGTGCGCCGCTCGAGCTGGCACCGGAGGCGGGCTACGAGACGATCGGCGGGATCGCGCTCGTCTTCCTCCTGCTGCGCGCCTTCTCGTCCGGCTGTGCGGCGCTCACCGGTGTCGAGGCCATCTCCAACGGCGTCCCTGCGTTCAAGAAGCCCAAGAGCCGCAACGCCGCCACCACGCTCGTGCTCATGGGCGCCATGTCCGTCACGATGCTCCTGTCGATGGTGACGCTGTCGCGGTGGACCGGCGTCCACTTCGCCGAGGACCCCTCCCGTCAGCTGCTGCGCGACGGGGCGCCGGTCGGCGACAGCTACGTCCAGGACACCGTCATGGGCCAGGTGTCCAAGGCGGTCTTCTCCGGCTTCGACCTCGGCATCCTCTTCGTGTCCATCACGACGGGCCTCATCCTCGTGCTCGCCGCCAACACGGCGTTCAACGGCTTCCCGGTGCTGGGCTCGATCCTCGCCCGCGACGGCTTCCTGCCCAGGCAGCTGCACACGCGCGGCGACAGGCTGGCCTTCTCCAACGGCATCATCATCCTGGCTGCTGCGGCGGCGGGCCTCGTCCTCCTCTACGACGCCGAGGTCACCCGGCTCATCCAGCTCTACATCGTCGGCGTGTTCGTCTCGTTCACCCTGAGCCAGATCGGCATGGTGCGGCACTGGAACCGCGACCTGCGGCTCGAGAAGTCACCCATGGCCCGGGCCCGGATGATGCGCAGCCGGGCGATCAACGCCGTCGGCGCGACCATGTCGGGCACCGTCCTCGTCGTCGTGCTCATCACGAAGTTCACCCACGGCGCCGGCTACGCCATCGCCGCGATGGTCCTGCTCTTCCTGCTCATGACGCGCATCCGCAAGCACTACGACCGCGTCCGCGACGAGCTGCGCGTCGAGGAGACCGACACCAAGCAGCAGATGCTCCCCTCGCGGGTCCACGCCATCGTGCTCGTCTCCAAGATCCACAAGCCGACGCTGCGCGCCCTCGCCTACGCCCGCGCGACGCGACCCTCGATCCTCGAGGCCCTCACGGTCGACGTCGACCCCGAGGAGACCAAGGCGCTGCAGGCCGAGTGGGACCGGCGCCAGATCCCGCTCCCGCTCAAGGCCCTTGACAGCCCCTACCGCGAGATCACCCGTCCGGTCGTCGACTACGTCAAGTCGATCCGGTCGGGCAGCCCGCGCGACATCGTCGTCGTCTACATCCCCGAGTACGTCCTCGGCCACTGGTGGGAGCAGGCCCTGCACAACCAGAGCGCCCTGCGCCTCAAGGGCCGACTGCTCTTCACTCCCGGCGTCATGGTCTCGAGCGTTCCCTGGCAGCTCGCCTCCTCGGCCGGCATGGAGGAGCGCCTCGACGGCCCGGTCGCCGGCGACGTCCGGCGCGGAGAGGGATGAGCGAGGCGCAGGCTCCCGTTCCCGCGGACGCGCTCACGGTCGGCGACGAGGTCGAGGTCGAGGCAGGGCCGATCGCGCACGGCGGCTTCGTCGTCGCACGCCACGAGGGCCGCGTCCTCTTCGTCCGGCACGCGCTGCCCGGAGAGCAGGTCCGGGTGCGCGTCACCGAGGGCGGTCCCGGAGACCGCTTCCTGCGTGCCGACGCGTTCGAGGTCCTCGACGCCTCGAGCGCGCGCGTCACACCTCCCTGCCCGTATGCCGGTCCCGGCCTCTGCGGTGGCTGCGACTTCCAGCACGTCGCGGTCCCGGAGCAGCGACGTCTCAAGGCGGAGGTCGTCGAGGAGCAGCTGCGACGCCTGGCCCACGTCGAGCGTGACGTCGTCGTCGAGCCCGTGCCGGGGGACGCCGAGGGTCTGCGCTGGCGCACCCGCACCGAGTTCGCCGTCGACGCCGCCGGTCGCGCGGGCATGCGACGGCACCGAAGCCACGACCTCATCCCCGTCGACGACTGCCTCATCGCCAACGAGCGCGTGATCGGTACCGGTGTCCTGCAGGGGCACTGGCCGGGGGAGAAGGCCGTTGACGTCGTCGCGCCGACCGACGGACCCACGGTCGTCGTCAGGGTGCCGTCCGACGAGGCCGACGCGCCTGTCGTCACCGAGACCGTTGCGGCACAGGCGCTCTCGCGTGAGTTCGACGTCAGTGCCCGTGGGTTCTGGCAGGTCCACCCGGGTGCGGCCGCGACCTTCGTGGACGCCGTCATCGACGGGCTGAAGCCGCAGGAGGGCGAGCGCTGCCTCGACCTCTATGCCGGCGTCGGCGTGTTCGCGTCTGCGCTGGCCGAGGCCGTGGGTCCGTCCGGTCAGGTCGTCGCCGTCGAGTCCGACGCGGTCGCCGTCGCGCAGGCCCGCCTCAACGTCGAGCGGACCCCGTGGGTGCACTACATCCAGGGCCGGGTCGACCACGTCTTCGGCGTGGAGTCCACGGGCCGTGTCGCGGGGTCGCGCAAGGGGCGTCGCCGCAGTGCGCCGCGGCGGCCGCACAGCCAGCTGCCGCCGACCGCGGACGTCGTCGTCCTCGACCCCCCGCGCACCGGGGCCGGCAAGGCAGTCGTCGGCGCGGTCGTGGCGCTGCGTCCGCGTGCCCTCGCCTACGTCGCGTGCGACCCGTCCGCGCTCGGGCGCGACACGGCATACCTGCAGGACAAGGGTTACGCGCTCACGTCGCTGCGGTCGTTCGACGCGTTCCCCATGACGCACCACATCGAGTGCGTCGCGATCTTCGAGAGGTCACCCGCGTGACGGCCGACACGGCATACCGGGTCCTCGACGCTGGGACGCGAGCCTTCTGGCGGACCGTGGGCCGACGCGTCGACCTCGACGGTGAGCATGCCTGGCTGCGGGCGCCGGCGGCCGAAGCGGGGGTCATCGGACCGTCGTGGCTGGACGCCGCGGCCGCCGCGGCCTCGGGGACGGTGGAGCGCGACAGTGAGCGCGGCCTCGTCCCCGACCTCGCGGTGCTCGACGGGCCGGGCTTCCGCGCCGACGCGCTGTCGCCGCAGGTGCGCGACTTCTACGAGCACACCGGTGCGTGGACGATGGACGCGTGGTCGAGCTGGTCGGCCCTCTTCCAGCCGGGCGGCATGCTCGTCGAGCACCTCTTCGGGCGCCGCCTCCAGCAGCTCGCCCTGCCGGTGCAGCCGCTCGACGTCAGCCACGGCATCGACAGCGAGATCGTCGGTATCGTCGACGGTGACGGCCGACAGGTGTCCGCGGCGTGGCTGCGTCGCCTGCGCCGGACGGGTCAGTTCCTCTTCAGCGGTGCGTATGCCGTCCGCTCGCTTCCCGGTTCCGCGCGCCCGAGCGTGCACGTGACGTTCCCGCTCGAGAAGGGCAACGTCCAGGTCTTCCTGCGACCCGAGGTGCGGGCCGACGGCGCACTCGTCCTGTCGTCGTCGAGCCGTGCGTTCGGGGGAGACGGGGCCTACGTCGTCGTGCACGGCGCGAGCGGCGCGGCGTGGGCTGCGAGGGCCCCCATCCACGAGGAGTTCGTCGTCCACGTCGACGACCGGGGCGAGCTGCGCACCGACCACGAGCTGCGCGTCGGGCGGGCGCGGGCACTGCGTCTCCACTACCGGATGCGGCGTGGGAAGGTTGGACAGCAGGACTCCTCGACTAGTATCTTGACGTCAAGATAACTCGGTGGACCGACACACGCGATGACGCGCGGAAGGGAGCAGGCTCGTGACGAGCACTGACAGCTTCAAGGCACACGGCGAACTCCAGGTGGGCGACAAGGCCTACGACATCTACCGCCTCGCGGCGGTCGAGGGGAGCGAGACGCTTCCCTACAGCCTCAAGGTTCTCCTCGAGAACCTCCTGCGCACCGAGGACGGCGCCAACATCACGGCCGACCACATCCGCGCCCTCGGCGGCTGGGACGAGAACGCCCAGCCCGACACCGAGATCCAGTTCACGCCGGGTCGCGTGATCATGCAGGACTTCACCGGGGTTCCCTGCGTCGTCGACCTCGCCACGATGCGTGAGGCCGTCGCCGACCTCGGCGGCAACCCGGAGAAGATCAACCCGCTCGCGCCGGCCGAGCTCGTCATCGACCACTCGGTGATCATCGACGTGTTCGGTCGCTCGGACGCCTTCGAGCGCAACGTCGAGATCGAGTACGAGCGCAACAACGAGCGCTACAAGTTCCTCCGCTGGGGCCAGACGGCGTTCGACGACTTCAAGGTCGTCCCCCCGGGCACCGGCATCGTGCACCAGGTCAACATCGAGCACCTCGCGCGCACCGTCATGACCCGCGAGGTCGACGGTCGCACCGTCGCCTACCCCGACACCTGTGTCGGCACCGACAGCCACACGACGATGGTCAACGGCCTCGGCGTGCTCGGCTGGGGCGTCGGCGGCATCGAGGCCGAGGCGGCCATGCTCGGCCAGCCCGTCTCCATGCTCATCCCGCGCGTCGTCGGCTTCAAGCTCTCTGGGTCCGTGCCCCAGGGCGCCACGGCGACCGACGTCGTCCTCACGATCACCGAGATGCTGCGCAAGCACGGCGTCGTCGGCAAGTTCGTCGAGTTCTACGGCGAGGGCGTCTCCGCCGTCCCGCTGGCCAACCGCGCCACGATCGGCAACATGAGCCCTGAGTTCGGCTCGACCTGCGCGATCTTCCCCATCGACGACGTCACGCTCGAGTACCTCCGCCTCACCGGTCGCTCCGAGGAGTCGGTGGCCCTCGTCGAGGCCTACGCCAAGGAGCAGGGCCTGTGGCTCAACGCCGGCCCCGACCAGCCCGAGGCGCGCTACTCCGAGCGTCTCGAGCTCGACCTGTCGACGGTCGTCCCGTCGATCGCCGGCCCGAAGCGTCCCCAGGACCGCATCGCGCTGTCCGACGCCAAGGAGTCCTTCCGCAAGGTCCTCCCCACCTACGTCTCGCACGAGGAGGGTGACGACGGCACGGCGAGCTCGTTCCCCGCGAGCGACCCCACGCCGCAGGGCTCGCCCGACGGTCAGAACGGTGGAGACAAGCCGGCCGACCAAGGCAGCGGCTCCGACCGTCCGACCAAGAAGGTCGCGCTGACGATCAACGGACAGTCGACCGAGGTCGACCACGGCATCGTCGCCATCGCCTCGATCACGTCCTGCACCAACACGTCCAACCCGTCGGTGATGATGGCGGCTGCGATGCTCGCCAAGAACGCCGTCGAGCGCGGTCTGTCGGTGGCCCCGTGGGTCAAGACGTCGATGGCGCCGGGCTCCAAGGTCGTCACGGGCTACTACGAGAAGGCCGGTATGTGGCCCTACCTCGAGAAGCTCGGCTTCCACCTCGTCGGCTACGGCTGCACGACGTGCATCGGCAACTCGGGCCCGATCATCGACGAGGTGAGCAAGGCCGTCAACGACAACGACCTCGCCGTCGTCTCGGTCCTCTCGGGCAACCGCAACTTCGAGGGACGCATCAACCCCGACGTGAAGATGAACTACCTCGCGTCGCCGCCGCTCGTCATCGCCTACGCCCTCGCCGGGACGATGGACTTCGACTTCGAGACCGACTCGCTGGGCAAGGACACCGACGGCAACGACGTGTTCCTCAAGGACATCTGGCCCAGCCCGAACGACGTCGAGGCGACCATCGCCGGTGCGATCAGCCAGAAGCTGTTCACCGACGACTACGCCGACGTCTTCGCCGGTGACGAGCGCTGGCAGGGCCTGCCTACCCCCGAGGGCAACACCTTCGACTGGGACGCCGACTCGACCTACGTCCGCAAGCCCCCGTACTTCGACGGCATGCAGATGGAGACCACGCCGGTCACCGACATCGAGGGCGCCCGCGTCCTCGCCAAGCTGGGCGACTCGGTCACGACTGACCACATCAGCCCTGCTGGCGCGATCAAGACCGACAGCCCCGCCGGCAAGTACCTCGCCGACCACGGCGTCGAGCGCAAGGACTTCAACTCCTACGGCTCGCGACGCGGCAACCACGAGATCATGATCCGCGGCACGTTCGCCAACATCCGCCTCAAGAACCTCCTGCTCGACGGGGTCGAGGGTGGCTTCACCCGCGACTTCACTGAAGGAGGGCGACAGAGCACGATCTTCGACGCGTCGGCGAACTACCAGGCCGAGGGCACCCCGCTCGTCATCCTGGCCGGCAAGGAGTACGGCTCGGGCAGCTCGCGTGACTGGGCCGCCAAGGGCACCGCACTCCTCGGCGTGCGCGCCGTCATCACCGAGAGCTACGAGCGCATCCACCGCTCCAACCTCATCGGCATGGGCGTGCTCCCGCTGCAGTTCCCGGAGGGCCAGAACGCCGAGTCGCTCGGCCTCGACGGCACCGAGACCTTCTCGGTCACCGGTGTCACCGAGCTCAACGAGGGCCGCACGCCCAAGACGGTCAAGGTCGTCGCCTCGAAGGAGGGTGGTGAGGACGTCTCGTTCGACGCCGTCCTGCGCATCGACACTCCCGGTGAGGCCGACTACTACCGCAACGGTGGCATCCTCCAGTACGTCCTTCGGTCGCTCGTGAAGTAGCGAGACCCGTCGCACAGACGACGACGCCGGTATGCCGTGAGCCCACGGCATACCGGCGTCTCTCGTGTGGCGGCCGTCGCTCCTACCCATGGTGCGCTGGGTCAAACCACCCGAATGGGGGGTTGCCAGCCGGTCAACAGGTGCGCTGAAGTGGGAAGGAACCAGTCTTGGACTAGTTCCGTCGGGGGGTGAAGTCGTTGACCGCGTGGTCCCGTTGCTCCAGCCTGAGCAGGCTGCTGATCTGTGCCGGCTTCATCGTCTGCGGCTTCGCCCTCGCGTCCTGGACGAACGCCCGTGCCGACGACACGGGGCTGCTGGGGAAGGTGACCGCGTCGGTGCCGACGGTCGAGCAGGTGCTCGAGACCTCCACCCGCGCCGTGAATGCCACCACCACGCAGGCGCCCGCGACGCCTGCGGCCCCCGTCGCTCCCGTGGCTGCCGTGGACGAGCTCGTCGAGGCTCCCGTCGCGGCTGTCACCGGTGTCGTGCGCAAGCCCGTCCGTGCCGTTGACGTGACGCCCCGAACTGCGCTGGAGACGGTCACAAAGACGGTGTCGCACACCACTGCTCGCACGTTGGAGACCGTCAAGGCCGTTGCACCCGCGACGTCCGAGGTGGTCGACGAGGTTGCCACTGTCGTGGTCCCTGTCGTCGGTTCGCCGGCTTCGGAGCCGGTCGTCGAGCTGCCCGAGGTGGAAGACATCGTCGAGGTCGTCGTTCCAGTGGCGCCCACTGCGCCTGTCGCGATCGATCCGGTGAGTTCGCCTGTGCTGCAGGCGGACTCGACGCCTGTTCCCACGTCAGTGAAGCCGGGTTCGGCCGCGTCGATGGTTCGTCCTCTGAGCGCTGCGGCGCCCGCGGCAGTCGCCAATCTCGCCGGCACGCCCGTGGCCTCTCACGTCCCCGAGGTCTCGGCCCACAGTCCTGCCGGTGCGATCGACGCCTCCCTGTCGGCCGCGCCGGCGGGGGAGCCGGGCCCCGCGCCGGCTGGTCCCCGGCCCGCCTCCGCCCTTCTCGGTGGCGCGAGCGGATCGTCAGCTCGGTCCTCGGCGGGCGGAGGGGCGGACCTCGCCCTGGCACCGTTCGTCGTCGTCCTGCCCCAGTTGGTCTCGTCCGCAACGGTGTCACGCCTCCACGCGCTGACGTCCGGCCCTGTCCTCGAGCCGGGTTCCCGACCTGGTTGATGCCGCTCCGGCGCGTCTCGAGCGCGCCGTCCGAGCAGTGCCCGCACGTGCGGGCGTCCACGCATCAACTCTGGAAAGGAACGACCATGCACGCATTCATGAGACGAGGGCTCCAGATCTCCCTCGTGGTCGGCGGGGGGATCCTCTTCTCCGCACAGGCCCACGCGGACGACACCAGCGGTACGCAGAGTCTCCTCGGAGGAAATCAGGTGGTGGCGCCGGTGTCGGTGCCGGTGACGGTGAGCGGCAACGCCATCTCCGTGACCGGTGACTCGGGCAGCAGCTCGAGCACCACGAAGGCGGGTTCGGGAGGGAGCAGCACTGCTCCGCCCTCGACCTCGGGGACGGACTCGGCCGGGGGTGGCAACCAGTCCACCGCGCCGGTGTCGGTGCCGGTGACGGTGAGCGGCAACGCCATCTCCGTGACCGGTGACGCCGAGAGCACGTCCAGCACGACCACGTCCGGTTCTCGCGGGCGCACCGCCGCGCCGTCCTCGACATCGGGTGGCGACTCCGTGGCTGGCGGAAACCAGGTCGCGGCTCCGATCTCCGTTCCGGTCACCGTCGGTGGCAATGCCGTCTCGGTGCTGGGTGACGCCGGCAGCGACGGTGCCTCGACCAGCTCGGGTGCCGGATCGGGTGGCAGTGCTGGTGGCGCGAGCACCAGCGGTGGCACGACCACCAGTGGCGGCGACTCGGTCCTCGGCGGCAACCAGGTGACGTCCCCGGTGACGGCTCCGGTCGGTGCCGGCGGCAACGCGGTCTCGGTGCTGGGTGACGCCGACAGCGACGGTGCCTCGACCAGCTCGGGTGCCGGATCGGGTGGCAGCGCTGGTGGCGCGACCACCAGTGGCGGCGACTCGGTCCTCGGCGGCAACCAAGTGACGTCCCCGGTGACGGCTCCGGTCGGTGCTGGCGGCAACGCGGTCTCGGTGCTGGGTGACGCCGACAGCGACGGTGCCTCGACCAGCTCGGGTGCCGGATCGGGTGGCAGTGCTGGTGGCGCGAGCACCAGCGGTGGCGCGAGCACCAGCGGTGGCGACTCGGTCCTCGGCGGCAACCAGGTGACGTCCCCGGTGACGGCTCCGGTCAGTGCCGGCGGCAACGCGGTCTCGGTGCTCGGTGACGCCAGCAGCACGGGCGCCACCACGTCATCCGGCACGAACGGTGGGGCGCCTGCATCGCAGTCGACCTCGGGTGAGGACGCCACCGCGGGTGGCAACCAGGTCCTCGTGCCCGTCACCGTCCCCGTCAGCGCGGGAGGCAACGCCGTCTCCGTGCTCGGTGACGCCAGCAGCACCGGCGCCGTGTCCACGTCGTCCCCGGCTCCTGCTGGTGGCGGTAGCACCTCTGGTGGTGACGCCGTGCTCGGTGGGAACCAGGTGGGGATCCCGGTCACCGCGCCGGTGACCATCGGTGGCAATGCAGTGTCGGTGGTGGGTGAGGCGACGAGCGAAGGCTCGACGACCGCCCCTGGCGGAACGGCGCCGACCGTCCCCTCGGAACCCACGGACCCGCCCGTGCCGGCCGAGCCCACGGACCCGACGGTGCCGACCGACCCCACCGATCCGACCGTGCCGACCGACCCCACGGACCCGGCCACGTCGTTGGACCCGACCCAGGGCCGTGACGACGCCACCTCGGCTCCGAGCCGCGGTGCCGCTGCTGTGCGTGCCTCGCTCGGCGCCACGGCGAACGCGTCGATGGGGGAGCTGGCCCAGACCGGCACCGAGCTGACGCTGCTGCTCGGAACTGCTCTGGCTCTGTTCGCGCTCGGAAGCCTGCTCCGCGCTGGTGCCGGCCGACGTCGGGAGGTCCTCGCCTGACGCCGTGGGACCCGGTGGGCGGCCACTGACCGTGGTCGACCACTGCCGGGGCCGGTGCCCTCCCGCACCGACCCCGGCAGTGGTGCTGCGCAGCAGGCGGAACGGTCAGCCCATCGTCTTCTGACCGTCGAGCGACTCCCGGATGATGTCGGCATGCCCGGCATGCTGGGCCGTCTCGGCGATGATGTGGAGGATCGACCGGCGGGCGCTGCGGACGGCGCTGGGCTCGAACCACGGGGCCACGGGAAGTGGCTGGGTGGCGTCCAGGTCTGGCAAGGACGCGACGAGTGCGTCGGTGCGCGCAGCCACCTGCTCGTAGTCGGCCAGGAGGCCGGCAATGGTCTCGGTCTCGGTCATCCGGTGCGAGTCCATGAAGGCCTTGACCTCAGGTGGCGGGTTGCTCCAGTCGATACTGTCCCAGTCGACGTCCGGCGTCTCGCGCGGGCCGTCGACGATGAAGCGCGCCCACTCGTCCTCGGTGGCCGCCACGTGCTTGATGAGCCCACCGAGGGTCAGCTCACTCCCCGTGGTGCGTTCGCGGGCCTGCTCGTCGGTGATGTCCTGCGCGGTGAACCGCAGGAAGCGTCGGTGCTGCCGGAGGGACTCGATGAGGTCCGCGCGTTCGGTGTCCATGACGGGACGCTACCTGCGAGTGGCGACGTCGTCACGGGATGACGACACGGGTGAAGGGAGCTGGGGAGGACGAGCAGGGTCGTCGAGGTCGACGCACCGGGTCTCGAGGTCGTCATCGGCTGAGCCGGCGTCAGCGCTAGGCCAGGTCGACGACGTCGCCGATGACGACGACCGCCGGTGACTCGACCCGACGGAAGAGCGCCGTGTCGGCGATGTCGGCCAGGGTCCCGATCGTCACCCGCTGGTCGGGCAGGAATCCGCGCTCGACGATCGCCACGGGGCACGTCGCGGGCCGCCCGGTCGCCATGAGCGCGTCCGCACTCGAGCGCAGGGTGGAGACGCCCATGAGCAGGACGAGCGTGTGATCGCTCCCCGGGGGCAGGGTCGGGATCTGCTCGTGCCCCGACACGACGGTGAACGCCTTCGCGACCCCGCGGTGCGTCAGCGGGATGCCGGCGGCCGCCGGGACCGCGACCGCGCTGGTCACACCCGGAACGACCTCGCAGGGTATGCCGTGCGCCTCGCACGCGAGCCGCTCCTCGCCTCCGCGGCCGAGGACGTAGGGGTCGCCGCCCTTGAGGCGGACGACGCCGTGGCCGCGCGCGGCCTCCTCGACGAGGATCTCGTTGATCCGGTCCTGCGGGACGGGGTGGTGGCCGGGCGTCTTGCCGACGTCGATGACCCGCACGGACACCGGCAGGCGGGCCACGACGCCCCGGGGCGCGAGGCGGTCGATGACGACCACGTCGGCGGACGCGAGGAGCTCGTGCCCACGCGTCGTGAGCAGGCCGTCGGCGCCCGGCCCGCCACCGACGAGGGCAACCCAACCGGTGTCCCCGGCCCGGCGGGAGCGGAGGTCGAGGCCGCCGGTGCGTAGAGCGAGGTCGATGCCGTCGCGCACGGTGTCGGCGAGTGCGAGGTCTGCCGCTGCGTCGACACCGACGGTGACGGTGCCGTCAGGTGTGTCGACACGGGTGCGTGCCGGGATGCGTGCGTCGCCGGCGCCGGTGTCGTGACCGTCGATGCACCAGATGCGCAGGGCCTCGGCCTGGGCGCGGACGGCGGCATCGACGAGCGGGTCGCCGGTCGCGGTGTGCACCAACCAGGCGCCGTCGAGGTCCGCCGGCCCCTCGTGGTCGCGCGCGACCCAGGTCAGCCGTCCCGGGTGCTCCGCGAGAAGATCCCGCACCTCCTCGCAGACCCACGGGGAGACGACGCGGACGTCGGCGCCTTCCTCGAGGAACGAGCGGAGGGGACCGGCGGTGACCGGTCCGCCACCCAACGCGACGACGAGCCGACCGGTGAGGTCGAGAACGACGGGCAGGGCGCCCTTCAGATCTCCCATGCCTCGTCACCTTCGGGTGTGGTGGGCGCGTCGGCCGCGGTGGGCAGGGTCGCTCCGACCATGCCGGCGGCGAGGGTGCGACCGTCGTGGGCGTCGATGAGGAGGAAGGAGCCGCCACGGCGTGACGTCGAGTAGTTCTCGACCGGCACCGGAGATGCCAGGCGCAGTGACACGAGGCCGATGTCGTTGAGAGACAGGGCTTGTGACGGGATGGCGTGCAGGTTGTCGAGGTCGAGCGCGCCATCGAGCGTGCGCACCGCGGTCTGCACGGTGCGCGACCCGTGCTTGAGGAGGTAGCGCTGACCGGGTCGCAGGGGTGCGTCGCCCAGCCAGCAGACGACGGCTTCTAGGTCCTGGGTGGGCTGGGGTGCACCGGCTGCCGCAGCGATGACGTCGCCGCGCGAGATGTCGATCTCGTCGGCGAGGCGCAGCGTCACCGACTGCGGTGCGAACGCCTCGTCGAGGCTCCGCTCACCGAGGTCGATGCCGGTGACCGTTGATCGGGTCCCGGAGGGGAGCACGACGACCTCGTCGCCGAGGCGCACGACGCCCGAGGCGACCTGGCCGGCATACCCCCGGTAGTCGCGGTGAGCCTCGTCGCGCGCGGCGCCCTGCGGGCGGATGACGAGCTGGACCGGCATCCGGAAGGCCTCGTGCGCGGGGTCGTCGGACGGGGGGACCTCCTCGAGGAGCTCGAGGAGGCTGGGCCCGGCATACCACGGGGTGCGCGCCGAGCGCTCGACCACGTTGTCGCCGTCGAGGGCGCTCACCGGGATCGCGGTGGCCTCCTCGACGCCGAGCTCGTGGGCCACCTGCTGGACCTCGGCGTTGACCCGGTCGAAGACCTCCTGCGAGAAGTCGACGAGGTCGATCTTGTTGACCGCGACGACGACGTGGGGGACCCGCAGCAGGGCCGTGACGGCGAGGTGGCGCCGGGTCTGCTCGAGGACGCCCTTGCGTGCGTCGACGAGGAGCACGACGACGTCAGCCGTGCTCGAGCCGGTCACGGTGTTGCGGGTGTACTGGACGTGGCCGGGACAGTCCGCGAGGACGAACGAGCGCCGGGCGGTCGCGAAGTAGCGGTAGGCGACGTCGATGGTGATGCCCTGCTCCCGCTCGGCCCTCAGGCCGTCGGTGAGGAGCGCGAGATCGGCTGCGGTGAGCCCGCGCTCACGCGAGACGCGCTCGACGGCGGCGAGCTGGTCGGAGAGGACCGACTTGGTGTCGTGGAGCAGGCGGCCGACGAGGGTGGACTTGCCGTCGTCGACCGAGCCAGCCGTGGCGAGGCGGAGCAGCGTGCCCGTGGCGGGGACGGCGGTGGCGGACGGTGCTGTCATTGCGGGGTCCTCGCGAAGGATCGGAGCCGGGTCCCACGCTCTGCGTGGGCCGAAGGAGCGAAGAACGTCGTGGGGTGCATCAGAAGTAGCCCTCTTTCTTGCGGTCCTCCATGGCGGCCTCGGAGATCCGGTCGTCGGCGCGCGTGGCGCCGCGTTCGGTGAGGGTGGAGGCCGCCACCTCGAGGACGATCTCGGCGTTGGTGCGGGCGGGGGACTCGACGGCACCGGTGCACGACATGTCGCCGACGGTGCGGTAGCGCACGAGGCGCGTCTGAACCGGCTCGTCGTCGCGCGGCTGGCTGCACGGCCCGACCGCGAGCCACATGCCGTCTCGCTGGAAGACCTCGCGCTCGTGGGCGTAGTAGAGCGAGGCGAGCGGGATGTCCTCGCGCTCGATGTAGCTCCAGACGTCGAGCTCGGTCCAGTTGCTGATCGGGAAGGCGCGCACGTGCTCGCCGGGCCGGTGACGGGGGTTGTAGAGGTTCCAGAGCTCGGGGCGCTGGTTCTTGGGGTCCCACTGGCCGAACTCGCCGCGGAGCGAGACGATCCGCTCCTTGGCTCGGGCCTTCTCCTCATCGCGTCGGCCTCCGCCGAACACGCCGTCGAAGCGGTGCTCGTTGATCGCGTCGAGCAGCGGCTGGGTCTGCAGGGCGTTGCGCAGCCCGTCGGCGCGCTCGCGCAGGCGTCCGTCGTCGAGGTAGTCCTGGACGCTCGCGACCTCGAGGCGCAAACCGAGGCGCTCGACCGTGGCGTCGCGGTACTCGAGGACCTCGGGGAAGTTGTGGCCGGTGTCGACGTGGAGCACAGGGAAGGGGATCGGCGCCGGCCAGAACGCCTTGGTGGCGAGGTGGAGCATGACGACCGAGTCCTTGCCACCGCTGAAGAGCAGGACGGGTCGCTCGAGCTCGCCGACGACCTCACGGATGATGAGGATCGCCTCGGCCTCGAGCGCGTCGAGCTGGCTCAGGACGTGCGCGCCGTCGGCGACGGCGGTCTTCACGGGTCGGTCGGTGAGGGAGGCGCTCATGTGTGGATCCCGCATTCGGTCTTGGACAGGCCCGACCAGCGGCCAGCCCGAGGGTCCTCGCCGGGGGCGACCCGGCGGGTGCACGGCTCGCAGCCGATCGACGGATACCCGTCGGAGAGAAGGAGGTTCACGGGGACACCGTGCTCGATGGCGTAGTCGGTGACGTCGTCGAGCGACCAGGTGACGAGCGGGTTGACCTTGACCAGGCCGTGCTTCTCGTCGAACGTCACGAGCGGCGTGTGGGTACGGGTCGGCGCCTCGTCGCGACGCACACCGGTGGCCCATGCCTCGTAGCCGCCGAGGGTGCGGGCCAGCGGCTCCATCTTGCGCATCGCGCAGCACAGAGCCGGGTCGCGGTCGTGCAGGCGCGGGCCGTACTTCGCGTCCTGCTCGGCGACGGTGAGCTCGGGCAGGACGTCGACGACGGTGACGTCGAGCTCGTCGGCGACACGTGCGCGCGTGCCGAGGGTGTCGGAGAAGTGGTAGCCGGTCTCGAGGAAGAGGACGTCGACGCCGGGCGCGTGCTGCGAGATGAGGTGCGGCAGAACGCCTTCGGCCATGCTGCACGCGACGGCCAAGGTGCCGGGGAAGGTCTCGGCGGCCCACTTGGCCACGGCGACGGCATCGGTGTCGTCCAGCGCCGCGCCCTCGAGCGCGAGCGCCCGGAGCTCCTCCTCGCTGCGCCTGGTGCCGGCTCGGGTCAGGGTGCTCATGTCAGCTCCTCGTCGTCGACGCGGTGGGCCCAGGTGGCGAAGGACTCGCCGTCGACCCGCTGCTCGAGGAAGCGGCGGGTGATGCGCTCGACGTAGTCGGCAAGGTCGGTCGCGAGCACCCGGAGGCCGCGGACCGTGCGCCCCAGACCGGCCTCGTCACGCTCGGGGGAGGCAAGACCGCCGCCGAGATGCACCTGGAAGCCGGGGACGTTGTCGCCAGCGTCGTTCGTCGTGATGAGGCCCTTGAGGCCGATGTCGGCGGTCTGGATGCGCGCGCACGAGTTCGGGCAACCGTTGACGTGCAGCGAGATCGGCGTGTCGAGCTCGATGCCGGCGAGGCGCTGCTCGAGCTCGGCGATGACGGCTGTCGCGGTGTCCTTGGTGTCGACGATCGCGAGCTTGCAGTACTCGATGCCGGTGCAGGCCATGGTGCTGCGTCGGAACGGGCTGGGGGTCGCGGTGAGCCCGAGCTCCTCGATGCCGGCGACGAGCTCTTCGACGCCGTCCTGCGGGATGCCGAGGATGACGAGCTTCTGGTGGGCGGTGAGCCGCACGCCGTCACCACCGACCCGCTCGACGAGGTCGCCGAGCCGGGTGAGGATGGTGCCGCTGATCCGGCCGACGACCGGCGCCGTACCGACGTAGAAGCGTCCGTCCTTCTGGGCGTGCACGCCGATGTGGTCCCCGGGGCCCTTGGCCGGGGCGGGCGCGGGACCGTCGGGCAGTGCGCGGCCGAGGTACTCGGTCTCGAGCACCTGGCGGAACTTCTCCGGACCCCATTCGGCGAGCAGGAACTTCAGGCGCGCCTTGGTGCGCATCCGGCGGTAGCCGTAGTCGCGGAAGATCGAGATGACGCCGTGCCACACGTCGGGGGCGTCGGCCTCGGAGACGAAGACGCCGAGACGCTCGGCGAGGCGCGGGGCGGTCGAGAGCGCGCCACCGACCCAGAGGTCGAAGCCGGGGCCGAGCTCGGGATGGACGACACCGACGAGCGAGACGTCGTTGATCTCGTGGACGACGTCGAGGCTCGGGTGCCCGGTGATCGCGGTCTTGAACTTGCGGGGGAGGTTGGACAGCTCGGTGTCGCCCAGCCAGCGCGACGTGATCTCGCGGATGACCGGGGTCGGGTCGATGATCTCGTCGGCGGCGACGCCGGCGACCGGGCTGCCGAGGAAGCCGCGGGGGGTGTCGCCGCAGGCCTCCGTCGTCTGGAGCCCGACGGCCTCGAGCCGGCGCCACACCTCGGGCACGCTCTCGATTGCGATCCAGTGGTACTGGATGTTCTGTCGGTCGCTGATGTCGGCGCTCTCGCGCGCGAAGTCGGTGGAGATGCCGCCGAGGACGCGCAGCTGCTCGGGGGAGAGGACCTGGCCGTCGGTGCGCACGCGGAGCATGAAGAACGTGTCCTCGAGCTCGTGCGGCTCGAGCTGGGCGGTGCGGCCGCCGTCGATGCCGGGCTTGCGCTGGGTGTAGAGGCCCCACCAGCGGAAGCGGCCGTGCAGGTCGTCGCCGGGGATGGAGTCGAACCCCTCGAGGGCGTAGGTCTGCTCGATACGCTCGCGGACGTTGAGGCCGTTGTCCTGCGCCTTGAACGTCTCGTTGGGGTTGAGCGGCTCCCGGCCGTCGACGGCCCACTGACCGTGGGACCGGCCGGTGCGCGGCGGCCGCAGGGCGCGGCTGCCGGAGTCGACGCTCGTCATGGGTTCCTCGATCCTCAATGGGTGCCAATGCTGATGGGAAGCATAAGAGTGGGTTATGGCACTGCCGAGGGTGGTCCACGATGTGACCCGCCGTGGACAGGGCCGAGATGTCGGGGGCTCCTGCGCTGAGGCGGCGGTGGGTGGATGATCGAATCGTGGGTGGTCAGCCGCTTCTGGTGGGCCGGGAGCGTGAGCGCGCGGTCCTCCGGTCGGTCGTGGACCGCGCCGTGTCAGGCGAGCCCGGGTTGGTGCTGGTTCACGGAGAAGCAGGTATCGGCAAGACGAGCCTGGTGCGTGAGGTCGCCCAATCGGCCGAGACCGAGGGAGCCCACCTCCTGCTCGGTCTGTGCCTTCGATTCGGTTCTGACGTGACGAGCTACGTCCCCTTCACCCAGGCGCTGACCCACTGGTTGCGGACCAGCACGAGTGACCTGCCTCAGAAGTTGAGCCCCGTCGGTCGCCTCGACGACCTGATCCCCGCGCTGAGCGACCGGCCGAGGGGTGTGGCGCTGCTCCAGATCGGGGCGGTGCTGGAGTCTCTGCAGACCGACCGCCCCACGGTTCTCGTCGTCGATGACCTCCAGTGGGCCGACCCCAGCTCGTTGGATGTCCTGTCCTACCTCGTTGCCGGGTTCGCCCCCGGGCAACGACTGGCCATCCTGGCCACCTATCGGGACACGGATCTGGATGACGGCCACCGGTTGCACGGGTGGCTGGCCGATGCCGACCGGCTGCCGTCGGTGAGCAGGCTGCCGCTGGGCAGGCTGGACGCGTGGTCGGTGGAGGAGATGGTCCTGTCCCGAGGCGGAACCGACGCTGACGCCGGCATGGCTCAGGAGATCCTTCGGCGCTCGGGCGGCAATCCCTACCTGGCAGATCTCCTCATCGACGACTCCCGCGCGAAAGGTCCAGGAGGGACGTCGTCGGGTGGACGTCTGGCCGACGCGCTGTTGGCCTCGTGGCACCGACTGTCGTCCCCCGGCAGGAAGGTGACGCAGCTCCTCGCCGTCGCTGGCGCGCCCGTGGCCTTCGCCGTCCTGCGGGAGCTGTCTGCCCGTCACGCAGTTGACTCCGAGGGCACCGCGGAGGCAGTGAACGAGGCCTCGGTGCAGGGCATCACGCTCACGACGGAGTCGGGTGCCATCTGGTTCAGGCATCCACTCCTTGCCGAGACCATCGCCGGCAGCCTGAACGAGTGGGAGGCGGCAGGTCTCCACGCAGAGCTCGCTGCCGCGTGGGAGGCGGCCGTCGCCGTCCAGGAACGGGACCGGGCCAACTCGCTGGCGTTGCACTACGACGCGGCCCATGACCATGACCGGGCCTTCCACTGGTCGGTCCGTGCCGCCGATGAGGCCCAGCTGGTTCTCGCCTGGGAGGAGGTGGCCAGTCATCTGTCCGTGGCTGTGTCACTGTTGCCCGAGGTGTCCGAGGAGGTGGCCGGAAGCGTCGACGAGCTGAACCTTCTGCTCCGTGCAGCACGCGCGTGCGACTCCGCCGGTGACGATCGTGGAGCCATGCGGCACTACGAAGCCGCATTGGCGAGGGTGGATCGCTCCCAGCACCCGCTGCAGGCCTCACGGATCCTGCTGGATCTGCACTTCGTGCGAGGTCTGGCCGTATTGGGCTCCAACTTGGGGTCGCTCGACATACCCCGGGAAGTCCTCGCACTAACCGCCGGGAATCCGCATGCGCCAGAGCGGTCCATCGCGTTTGCGCACCTGGCCTTCGCGGAGCTGGTCAACGGCGTGGCAGCGGCCGGCGAGCACGCCCAGATGGCCGTGCAGCTCGCCGAGACGACTGACAGCCCTGCGGCCATGGTCTGGGCACTGGGCACCCGAGCACAGGTCAGGAAGGCCGAGGGCATCGCTGACGCCGAGAGGGCCCTGGCGCTTGCGACTGAGCTCGGTGACCCGCAGCTGATGTCCAGGTCCGCGATCCTTCTCGCCAACACCTACCAGTGGGCCGGGCGATATGCGGACGCCGCCGAGATGGGGGAGCGCGTGTACGCCGCCCTGCTCGATGCCGGCCAGTTCGACTACGCCGCATGGGCGGATGGAAACGCGGCTTGGTGGAATTTCGCCCTGGGCCGCTGGGACCACCTGAGGCTTATGGTTCGCGAGCTACTCACCATCGCACGCGGCGCTCAGTCCGCTGGGATGACCCGCTGCGTCGCCGCGTTGATCACGGCCCACGAGGGCAACGCCGACGCGGCCGCACTGCACCTTCGCCGGGCTGAAGAGCTCATGCCCACATGGCCCGGTGGCGACGTCTTGGGCTGGACCCAGATCCAGGTCAGCATCGCCATGCGTGATCCGCTCCGAGCGCTCGAACTGATCGACCGTTACATGGCTGAGGAGGCGCAGATCGACCCCGCATCTGCGGACGAGCTGCTCCAGCTCGCGTCTCGGGCAGCGACCCAGCTGATCGAGCTCGACCCCGGGACCGATGGACGACGCTCCGCGTTGACCCACCTCGAGCGGATCGAGGCGGCTCGCGGCACCGACCCGCCTCCCTTTGCGTCTGGCGCGACGCCCGACGCGGTGCGCCACGCGTTCAGTGCCCTCCACTCAGCCCAACGTGCGCAGTGTGAGGAGGTGCAGACGGGGGTGGCGGAGCTGTGGGAGGCGGCATGCACCGCCACCGAGGAGGCCGGCCTGCAGTACGAGCACGCGCGGGCCCTGTTCTGCTTGGCTCGCCACCTGCTCACCCACCGGCTCGACAGGAGCAGGGCCACGACCGCACTGGCCACGGCGCGGCGCATGGCGATCCACCTGGGAGCCTCACCACTGGCTGGCGACATCACCATTCTGGCCGAGCAGGCCCACGTCGATCTGTTGGTTCCTGACCCGGGTGAGTCGGCGATGGTGCGGTCGACTCCCGTGCTGCCGGCCAGCCCTCCGCTGACCGTGCGAGAGCGCGAAGTCCTCGACGGCCTCTTGTCGGGGGAGACCTACGCCCAGATCGCGGCCCGCCTCTTCATCAGCGCCAAGACGGTGAGCAGCCACGCGTCCAGCGTGCTGAGGAAGACGGGTACGTCAAGCCGCATCGAGCTGGCGGACCTGGCGCACCGACACCGCCAGGGCGACAGCGACTGAACGACGTCTCGGTCCGTGCCGGGCAGGGTCCTGGGGTACCGGATCTGAGGGTCGGGAGCCGAGACCTGAGGCAGGTGTCCTGATGCCCCTGAGGGTCGGCCGCCGGGAGGGTGAAGAGGTCGGAAGAACCACCTCCACACCAAGGACACTCCCATGAACACCAGCTCGAATCTCACTCGGCGGATCCCCGCCGTGGCTGCCACGACGTTGCTCCTGCTGGGGGCCACGACCCTGTCCGCCTCTGCGCGGCCGGACCCCGGCGAGGCGTTCGTCGCCACCGTCGAGGACTCCTCCGACCGGTGCCCCCTCGAGCGCGTGGGCACCCAGTTCGTGAGGTGCGACGACCTCACCGGCAACGGCGTCCCAGCACCCGCGTGGGTTCCTGAGTACTGAGACCATAGTGGCGGCGGAACACTCGAGATGGACGTCGCACCGTGCTCTATCATCGAACACATGTTCGACCCATTGGCGCCACCCCCGTTGCGCCGTGCGGCGAGCCCCGGCGCGCCCGGCGGGGTGCGGCGACCGGGTCCACCCGGGTGGCCCGACCGGGTACCCCCTCCGGAGGCGCCCGGCTGGCAGGTGCCCGCGGTCGGGTGGCTGCTCGACCACTGCCCGTCGGACTACCGCATGTATGCCGTGTGGCGCCGGCACCCGATCGCCCTCGCCTGGGTGACCACGCACCACCTGGACGCGCAGCTGGGAGCGATGCGGACGGCATACAGAGGGCTTCGGGTGGACCTCGCCGACCACGTCGACCCCGAGGGGATCGCGGCGTCGTTGGCGGCGCTCGAGGCCGAGGGCGCGCGGCTGCTGGCCGCGCGCCGGGCCGCAGGGCTGTTGCTCGAGGCGATGCAGGGGCACACCTTCGTGCCACGTCTCTGAGGTGCTCTTGACCGAGGTATACGTTGAGTAAGAAGTTGTCCAAGTCCCTTCCGTGGCTGCGGAGGGAGCGGCTGTGATGAGGAGGTTGTGCCGCATCGCGCGGCGCTCTCGACACGACAAGGACCTCCCCATGCGTCGATCGCTCACCGCCCTCGCCTGCCTCGCCGCAGGCTCAGCAGTCCTGGCCACCGCCGTCCCCGCGGCGACCGCCCGCCCGGCCGACCCCGTCGGTCCGCTCCGCCAGCTCGACGTGTCCGCCGTCGGTGCGCGCGCCGAGCAGGCCCTGCGCGCAGCACCGGGTCTCGTCCGGCTCTCGGTCGCCGAGGACCTCGTCGCCACGAAGGCCGTCGGCGAGCGTTCGGGTGCGAGCCACGTCCGGATGGACCGCACGTACCGCGGGCTGCCCGTCCTCGGTGGTGACCTCGTCGCGCACCTCGGCGCCGACGGTGCCGCCGACTCGGTGAGCCAGACGCTCAAGGCTCCGGTGAGTGTCTCGACGACGCCCGGCATCAGCGCCGCGAAGGCCCGCACCGCGACCCGCCCCACGCTCCCCGCCGGTGTCTCCCTCGACAAGGCCGCACCTACGCTGGCGGTCGACGCGACCGATGGCACGCCCCGCCTCGTCTGGGACGTCCGGGCGAGCGGCGTCCGGGCGAGCGGCACGCCGAGCCGGCTGCACACGTGGGTCGACGCCACGACCGGCGCGGTCCGCGGCGCGGCGGACGAGATCCACGAGGCCGACGGCACTGGTTCCTCGCTCTACAGCGGCAGCGTGACCATCCAGACGACCCAGTCGGGCTCGACCTTCCAGCTCAAGGACGCGACGCGCGGCAACTCGCAGGTCACCGACATGGCCAACAAGACCGACAGCGCCCTGTGCACGGTTTTCGGTATGGGCTGCTCCACCGGGACGCTCTTCACCGACGCCGACAACGTCTGGGGCAACGGCACCAACGCCAACCGGCAGAGCGCCGCGGTCGACGCGGCATACGGGCAGGCCCGCACGTGGGACTATTTCAAGAACGCCCACGGCCGCAACGGCATCTGGAACACCGGGCAGGGCTCGCCGAGCCGCGTGCACTACGGGTCGAACTACGTCAACGCGTTCTGGGACGGCAAGCAGATGACCTACGGCGACGGTGACGGCACCTCGTTCGGTCCGCTCGTCTCGCTCGACGTCGCCGGCCACGAGATGAGCCACGGCGTCACCGAGAACTCCGCGAACCTCACCTACTCCAAGGAGTCGGGCGGTCTCAACGAGTCCACGAGCGACATCTTCGGCTCGATGGTCGAGTTCAGCGCCAACAACGCGAGCGACCCGGGCGACTACCTCATCGGTGAGGAGTTCGACCTCGCCAAGGGCCTCGGGTTCCGCCGCATGGACAACCCGAGCTCGGACGGCAAGTCGGTCAACTGCTGGAGCTCGTCGGTCGCCAACCTCGACGTGCACTACTCCTCGGGCGTGGGCAACCACTTCTTCTACCTGCTTGCCGAGGGCTCGGGCGCCAAGACCATCGGTGGAGTCGCCCACAGCTCGACGACGTGCAACGGCTCGACCGTCACCGGTATCGGCCGGGACGCGGCGGCCAAGATCTGGTACCGCGCGCTCACCGTCTACATGACGTCGTCGACGAACTACTCCGGCGCGCGTGCGGCGACCATCAAGGCGGCGGGCGACCTCTACGGCGCCTCGTCGACCCAGGCCGCGACCGTGGCGAGCACCTGGGACGCCGTCTCGGTGAAGTAGGCCCCCTGCTGGCCCTGAGGCAGGTGGCGCACGGACCCCACATCTCGACGCGAGGTGTGGGGTTCGTGTGCGTCCGGTGAGAGTGTGGCGTGAGAGGCCGACCGTGCCCGGCGCGGCGCGCGCGAGCACCTAGACTCTTCCGGATGGACATCGGCACCGAGAGGGAGAGCGCGTGAGCGTGTTGGAGCGCATCCAGGGACCTGACGACCTCAAGGCCCTGACCCGGCCCGAGCTGGACGCCCTGGCCGGGGAGATCCGGACCTTCCTCGTCGACGAGGTCTCCCGCACCGGCGGTCACCTCGGCCCCAACCTCGGCGTCGTCGAGCTGACGATCGCCATCCACCGCGTGTTCAACAGCCCGCGCGACGCCGTCGTCTTCGACACCGGCCACCAGTCCTACGTCCACAAGCTCCTCACCGGGCGCCACGACTTCTCCGGCCTGCGCAAGCAGGGTGGGCTCTCGGGCTACCCGAGCCGCGCAGAGTCCGAGCACGACGTCGTCGAGAGCTCGCACGCGTCGAGCTCGCTGTCCTGGGCCCACGGCATCGCCGCCGGCCGTGTCGTCGCGGGGGAGCGCGACCGCCACACCGTCGCCGTCATCGGTGACGGAGCGCTCACCGGGGGCATGGCCTGGGAGGCGATCAACAACATCGCCGCCGAGCGCGACCTGCCGCTCGTCATCGTCGTCAACGACAACGAGCGCTCCTACGCCCCGACGCGGGGCGGTCTCGCCGACCACCTCGCGACGCTGCGCACGACCCGCGGCTACGAGCGGTTCCTCGACTGGGGCAAGTCCACCCTGCACCGCACCCCCGTCGTCGGTGGAGCGATGTACGAGACGCTCCACGGCGTCAAGAAGGGCATCAAGGACATCGTCGCGCCGCAGGGTCTCTTCGAGGACCTCGGCCTCAAGTACATCGGCCCGGTCGACGGCCACGACGAGGCCGCGCTCGAGCAGGCGCTGCGCCGCGCCCGGTCCTTCGGCGGTCCGGTGCTCGTCCACGTCATCACCCAGAAGGGCAAGGGCTACGACCCGGCCGTCAACGACGAGAGCGACCAGTTCCACGCCGTCGGCGTCATCAACCCCGAGACCGGCCTGCCGCTCGAGATCTCGGGCCGCAGCTGGACCGACGAGTTCAGCGACGCCCTCGTCGAGCTGGGAGAGGAGCGCGAGGACGTCGTCGCCATCACCGCCGCGATGATGATCCCCGTCGGGCTCGACGCCTTCGCGAAGCGCTTCCCGAAGCGCACCTTCGACGTCGGCATCGCCGAGCAGCACGCGACGACGATGGCCGCAGGACTCGCGTATGCCGGCCTGCATCCGGTTGTCGCGATCTATGCGACCTTCTTGAACCGTGCCTTCGACCAGCTCTTGATGGACTGCGCGCTGCACCGGGCCGGGGTGACGTTCGTGCTCGACCGCTCGGGTGTCACCGGGCCCGACGGCGCCTCGCACCACGGCATGTGGGACATGTCGATCGTGGGGGTCGTCCCGGGGCTGCACCTGGCGGCGCCGCGCGACGGGGCGCAGATTCCCTTGGCCCTTCGTGCGGCCGTCGACATCTCCGACGCGCCGTCGGTCATTCGCTTCCCCAAGGGGTCTGCGGGGGACTCGATCGACGCGGTGCGGTCGGTGTCGGGAGTCGACGTGCTGGCCGAGCCTGATGATGGTGCCGTCGACCTGCTGCTCGTCGGGGTCGGGTCGATGGCGGCGACCGCGCTGACCGTGGCCGACAAGCTCGGTGCCGAGGGGTTCCGCGTTCGGGTCGTCGACCCGGTGTGGGCGCTGCCCGTGAACCCGGTGCTCGGCGAACTGGCCGACGCGTCCGATCGGGTCGCCGTCGTCGAGGACAACTCGGTGTCCGGGGGAGTCGGGTCGCACGTCGTGCAGTCGTTGCGCGACAGCGGTTCCGACGTCCCGGTCGACCTGTTCGGTCTGCCGCGCGAGTTCCTCGACCACGGTTCGCGCGGGCAGGTGCTCGACCGTGTCGGGCTCACCCCCGAGGCCATCGCCGAGAAGCTCCACGACACGCTGCGCTGACGCTGACTGGCTACTCTCGTCGCGGGTCCGAGGGGATTCGGACGCGCGTCGCCGAGCGCGGCGGTCTCGTGGCGCGTAGGGTCGCAGCCACGACATCGAGGGGGACGTCATGGCTGCACCAGAGAAGCGACTGCCGGGGCAGTCGAATGCCGACTACGAGCGACCGCGCCGCGATCCCAACGCCGACTTCCTCGGCACCCATGCGGTGTCGGGTGGCGGCGACCCGAGCCAGGTGATGCGCGTCGCCCAGCTGATCCTCGACTGGTTCGGGCGTCGCAAGCGCTGAAGCGGATGACCCGCTCTCGGCACGTCGCCCGACGGACAGCCGTAGCCTTGGAGCGACGACGCCACACGGCGTCAGGACCGGAGGTCGCCATGGCTGCTCCTTCACCTGCTGCACCGCCCCGCGTGGGGATGATGTGCGGGCTGGACCTCGACGAGCACCCGACGCACCCTGTCCGCGACCATCTGGCGGCGGCCGTGGTGCTGATGCTCTTCGTCGCGGTCGCGCTCCTCCTGCGTCCCTGAGCGGGTCGAGCACCCCTTGCCTGGGCCCATGCCCGAGACGTGGAGCCTTCTCGATGACGCGCACACGCTCGACGGAGCCGAAGCGGCGGCTCTCGTCTCCGCTCACGTCGACGACGGTCGGCTGACGACGTACTTCCACAGTGACCGGGGGCGGCTGCTGAGCGTCGTGTCCAACGGAGTCCGCGCGATGGTCGTCCTGATGGACGGTGAGGGAGATGCCGGCGAGCACGCCGTCTCGCCGGGTGCAGCCGGCTCGAGCGACGGCTACGTCCTCGAGACCGGACAGGAGGACACGTACGAGGACTCGGACACCATCCCTCTCGCTGACGCCGTCGCGGCGGTGCGCTCGATCATCGACGACGGTGAGCCACCCTCCGGGACGTCCTGGAGCGTCGATCGCTGACTCCCGGGGCGGGGCGCGGCTCCTGTCCGTGTGCCCGCCCGCGGGTGGGCCGAAGGCCTAACGTGGCCCCGTGAGACGCACCCGGATCCATCTGGCCGTCGGCGGAGTCCTCCTCTTCGCAGGCCTGCTGGTGCCGTTGCCCGCGGGCGCGCAATGGCCCGCCCACCTCCTCGTGGGCTGGATCGTGGGCGCCCTCGCCTTCTGCATCCCCGTACTGCGCCTGGCCTTTCGGCTCGACGCCTCCGCGACGGCCGGCATGCTCGAGGGCGCTGAAGGTGGGAGAACCGAGACCGACGTCATCGTCATCATCGCCGCCCTCGCGAGCCTCGGGGCCGTGGCCCTGATGCTGCTCGGTGACGGCAGTGGGGGTGCGTCGAGTCAAGTCTTCGAGGGGCTCCTCAGCGTGCTCGCCGTGGCTGCGGGGTGGTTGGCGCTGCACACGACCTATGTCCTGCGCTACGCCCGTCACTACCTCGTCAACGAGCCCGGCTGCATCGACTTCAACGGCGAGGACCCACCGAGGCTGTCCGACTTCGCCTACCTGTCGTTCACCCTGGGCATGACCTACCAAGTCTCGGACACCGCGCTGAAGACCCCTGAGGTGCGGCGCCTAGTGCTGCGGCACACCCTGCTCTCCTACCTGTTCGGCACGGTCATCGTCGCCGCCACCATCAACCTCGTGGTGGGGCTGGCCAGCGCGAACTGACGGTCCGCCGCCCGGGGACACGTGATGCCCGCTCACGCCTGCGCGGCACGGGTGGTCGCGGATCGTGCGAGGCTCGGTCCATGGTCGAGCTCACCCCGCGTCTGCGCCGTCGGCTCGAGGCGGACTTCGGGACGGCAGCACGGGACATGGCCGACGAGCTGGAGGTGCTCCCGGAGTCGATCGACAGTGGTCAGGATCCGGAGCGGATCCAAGCCGCGGTGCTGCTGGGCGCGCGTGGCTCTGTGCGCGGGTTCGCTGAGATGGTGGCTCTGGCTCGCACGGACTGGCGCGACGTGCTCGTGTCCGCCGGCCTCGAGCACGACGACTACGCCAGAGTCCTGCGACGACGGTTGCGGAGCTAGGCCGCGTGCGCCGTCCGCGGCATGCGCGCCCGGCGCGACGTCCCGGAAACATGCACGCAGATTGTCGAAGACGTCGTGCTCCGCTCGTCATCCTCATGTCCGTCCACCGTTGAAAGGAAACCCCGTGACCGACTACGTCGTCATGTTCCCCGCAGACAACGAGGCACAGTGGGAGGCCGGCACCGAGGCCGATCACCAGGCCACGTTCGACATCGACGCCGAGTTCAGCCGACTTCTCACAAGCCGGGGCGGAGCGATCACGGGTGGTGCCGGGCTCACTCACAGTCGCGAGGCGCGCACGCTCACAGCCCGAGGGGACTCGAGCGTCATGGTCACCCAGGGCCCGTTCGCCGAGTCCGCCGAGCAGATCTCCGGATTCTTCATCGTCAGCTGTGACGAGTACGACGCGCTCGTGGACGCTGCGCAGGTGCTGACCAGGGCACACCCCGTGGTCGAGATCCGGCCGATCGCGGAGTTCTGACCGCGCGACAGTGCACGCGGCGAGGCTCCGCGGCGTCCGTGCCCAAGGTGACGATGTGACGCCCTTGCGAGGGTGGCGCAGATCGTCACCGATCCTCTGCCACCAGAGCGGCCATGTCCCTCGATCGTGATCGCGCCGGCCGGTCGCCTCTTCACTACGCGGCGCTCGAGGGGGACGCGGAACGAGTGGCCGCTCTGCTCGACCGGGTGCAGATGCGAACCTCGCCGACGTCGCAGGTTCGTCCGCGAAGGTGACGGAGCCGTGATTCGGGTCCTCCTTGCTGCCGGAGCCGACGTGGACATCGAGAACAACTAGGGAACAGCCCGCGACAGATCGCTGAGACGGTGGCAAACCTCGACCTCATGAGGTTCCTGGACTTCCGTCAGTAGTGGGCGAGGACCTGACGCACGGGATGTCCCAGCACCTCCCCGACCTCGCGAAGCTCGGAACCGTCGAGCTCATACCTCGCTCGGCTGGCATTGAGCACGGCGATCTCGAAGCGAGCGAAACCCATGGGCCAGTCGTAGTCGAGGTTGTCGAGGTTGGCACCGGCGCCGCAGCACGGCAGGTGGACGTCCAGGTCGCTGAGCCTGTCGGATCGTTCGTCGACGATGGTGAAGACCCAGT
This sequence comes from Knoellia sp. LjRoot47, assembly GCF_964253435.1. NCBI lineage: Bacteria > Bacillati > Actinomycetota > Actinomycetes > Micrococcales > Intrasporangiaceae > Knoellia > Knoellia sp. LjRoot47. The sequence goes on along the minus strand of NZ_CAXUQS020000002.1, from coordinate 147,328 downwards.
CGACCTCGGTCACCGTCGAGCAGGCGGCACAGGTGAAGGAGGCCGTGTTCACGCCGGAGTCGATCAGCGTGATCTCGTCCTGGAACCGGGCCTCGACATCGCCGACCGAGGCGCCGGAACCGGTGAACAGGCCGAGCACACACTCGACGGCGGACTCGGCTGCCGCAGGGTCAGGCTGCCACGAGGGGGAGGTGGGGATGAGGCGGATCCAGTTGTCGCTCACGTCGACAGACTGCCGCAGCACCACCCGTTCCGCCCGGAACTCGTCAGGACGAGCTCACGGTCACGGCACGTGCGTGCTCTCCTCATCCCGACGTGAGCCCCACTCCGCATGCCAGGACCGAGCATCGTCACTGCCGACGCGCAGGATCGCGTCCGGCTCCGGTGGCGCCGGCCAGAGTTCGAGCAGGTAGCGGTCGACCATGTCCTCCGCGAACTCGTTCGTGGCGCCGGCGTCACGCCCGTGAGCGCTCACTCGGAGTCGGTACGCGCCCGCCGGCACCGCCAGGTCCCACGTGGACTCCGCGGCCCAGGATGTCATCCGGACCGCTCGCTGTGAGGGCACCACGAGTGACACCTCGACGACGTCCTCCCAGAGATCGCCGGGCTCCGCCGGCGGTGAGTCCAACCGGGCGATCTGGACACGCGAACCCCCAGAGCGCCGCCCCAGGTGGAAGTACACCCCGTTCGAGTCCCCTGCCCCGACGAGACCGTTGGTCTGGCCGGCGAAGTAGCGTTCCACGTCGCCGTCGAACCCGCCCTGCTCGGACCACACCAGGTCCATCTGGCCGTAGTCGGTCTCGACGACCTCATCCATGAGCTCCTGCCGCATGGCAGAACGATAGGTGAGGCCTGCGTGACGCCTTGAGCCGTGGTGCAGCGGGGGGCGAGCCACACAACACTCGACCGGATGTGGGGCCGGGACCCATGAGCCCAGGGGGAGCGGGCGGCATACGGTGCTCGCCGGGGGCGGCGCCGAGCCGGCCCGGGACGCGGAGGTGAGCCAGTGCGAGTCGACCCGGCCTTCACCGTGGAGGTGGACACCGGCACCCTGGGGGTGCACGACCTCACTCCGGGCGCCTCGCGCGCCGACGTGCCGGTCGTCCTCGCACTCCACGGGATCACCGCCAACGGCCTTGCGTGGCAGGCCCTCGCCGACGAGCTCGTCCGCCGCCACGGCGTCGGGAACATCCGTGTCCTCGCACCCGACCTGCGCGGCCGCGCCGCGAGCAGCGCTGTGCCGGGCCCCTATGGCATCGCCACACACGCCGCCGACACCTCCGCCATCGCGTCCGCGTTCGGCGGTCACCCCGTCCTCGTCGGGCACTCGATGGGTGCGTTCGTCGCCGCCTCGGCCGCAGCCAAGGTCCCTGGCCGCTATCGAGGCCTCGTCCTCGTCGACGGAGGCCTCGGCTTCCCGGCTCCCGCCAGCCGGGACGTCGACGCCGCGCTCACCGCGGTCATCGGGCCGGCCATGACGCGGCTGTCGATGGTGTTCGACTCGCCGGACGACCACCTCGCGTTCTGGCGGCGCCACCCGGCGGTCGGGCCGCTGCTCGCCGGGCCGGGTGGGTTGTGGCTGCGTCGATACCTCGACCACGACCTCGTCGAGTCCGGGGACGGGTGGCACTCGAGCTGCGTCCTCGACGCCGTGCGGGCCGACGGGCGCGACGTGCTCGCCGACCCCGACACCCTCTCCGCGGTGCACCGCGCGGTCGAGCAGGGAGTCGACACCGAGGTGCTCTGGGCGCAGCGTGGCCTGCTCGACGAACCCCAAGGGCTCTACGACGAGGCCCGGCTGCGCGCACTCCAGCTGCCGCCCGCCCTGCGCACGACCCCTGTCCCGGACTCGAACCACTATTCCGTCATCCTCGAGGCGTCCGCCATCACGCGCCTCGCGGACGCCGTGGACCGTCAGCTGGCGACGAGGTGACGCAGCCGGAGCGCGAGCTGGAGCTCGAGCGCCCGCTCGGGTGACTGCCAGCCGTCGCCGACGAGCCGCGTGATCCGCTCCAGCCGCTGGGCGACGGTGTTGGTGTGCACGTGCAGGCTCGTCGCCGCGTGGCGCGGGCTCGACCCGGCGAGGAAGTATGCCTCGAGCGTCCCGACGAGGTCCGTGCCCCGCGCGTCGTCGTAGTCGACGAGCGACCCCAGGACGGAGTCGACGTATGCCGTGACCTCGGGTCGCGTGCCCACGATGAGTCCCGCGAACCCCAGGTCGGTCGCGGACGCGCCGTCGCCGCGACGGCCCAGCGCGACGAGTGCCTCAGCTGTCCGGACAGCCTCGGTGTGGGCTTCCGCGAGGCCGGCGAGCACCGCTCCGTCCGACTCGTCGACGGGCCCGGCCGCGCCGACCGTGACAGCGTGGCTGCGGGAGAGCCGAGTGGCGAGCTCGCCTGCGAGAGAGCCGGGTTCGTCACCGGCGACGAGGGTGATGACGTGCCCGTCGACCTCGCCCACGAGGGCCTGTCCACCGAGTGCGGCGTTGACGGCGAGGACGAGCGACCGTGCCGGCCCGCCGTCGTCACGGCGCACGGCGAGCAGGCACGTCGGCTCGCGCAGGTCGAGGCCGGCCGAGCGTGCGGCGGGCACGAGGACCCCCGCGTCCCCGTGGCCACCGACCAGCCCGGCCACGAGGTCGGTGCGCTGCTGCTGACGGGCCTCCGCGCGGTTGCGCTCCCCGAGCAGGACGAGCGCGGTGACGACCGCCGCCCGCTCGACGGTGCGCTCGTCGGAGTCGTCCATCGTCGAGACGTCACCGATGGCGAGGTAGCCGATGGGCTCGCCCGTCGCCGTGATGCCGATCGCCCAGACGTCGCCGTCGAGGCGGGAGAGGCGTCCGCCGTCGGCGCGCTCGACCACGTCGGCAGCCAGCGCGTGCAGCGCGTCGCCGGTCGGAGCCTCGCCGGCCACGCTGCGGGGCACCCCGTCGTCATCGAGCAGCAGCGCCCACCCGCCGAGGAGCTGGGAGAGGGACTCGGTGAGGTCGTCGACCCCACCGCCCTCGAGGACGATCTCGGCGAAGCGGTCGTGTGCTGCGGCGGCGCGCTCGATGCCCGCGGCATACCGGCTCACGCTCTCGGTCGCCTCGGAGAGCGCGGCGAGCGTGCGCGAGGACTCCTCGACCGCCCGCACCTGGACGATGGTCACCGCCGCGAGCGCCGCGAGCGAGCCGAGGAGGGCCACCTCGTCGTGGGTGAACGGACGCGGCGTCCGGTTGGACGCGAAGAGCACGCCGACGAACTCGTCCTTGACGATGAGTGGGGTGCCACAGATGGCCACGAGGCCCTCGTCGCCGACTGCGCCGTCGATCGAGCGGGTGTGGTTGAAGCGGGCGTCGTCGAAGTAGTCGGCGGTCCAGTACGGCTTGCGGGACTGGGCCACGAGCCCGCCGAGACCGGCGCCGAAGTCGAGCCGCACGACCTGGAACTGTGCGGACACCGACCCCGCTGTGGCCCGCATGAAGGTGTCCTCGTGCTCGGGGTCGTAGAGCGTGAGGTAGGCGACGTCGGTCCCCATGAGGGCCCGGGCGCGACGCACGATCGCGTCGAGGACGACGGAGGGATCGCTCATCGACGCCAGCTCGCCCGCGGTGTCGACGAGGGCGGCGAGCTGCTGCTCGCGGCGGCGCTGGACGTCGAACGCACCGGCGATGCGCAGGGCCAGGTCACGGGCGTGCGGGTCCACGTCGAGCGCGGCGAGGTCGGCGGTCGACGCCCCGGAGGCGAGCAGCTCGAGCAGGCGCGTCCCTGCATCCACGTCGTCGTGCATGCGCCGATCCTAGGGGCCCGCTGCGCAGGTTGCATGGTGCGGCGAACCACGACCGCGGCCAGACAGTGGTGCGGGACCCCATGAGGTCCGCGCGAGGCCCGCCCTAGGGTGATGCCTCATCGCCTGCAGAACTCCTGCGGTGCGGAGCACAAGGAGGTGCTGGTGAGTCCACGCGCATCGACGTCCCCGTCCCCGAAGGCGACGTCCGCGGCCCCGTCCGGGACGGCCATGCTCAGGACGGTCGACCTGACCAAGGACTTCCGCGGGTTCACTGCCGTCAACGCGGTCAACCTCGACGTCGCCGAGGGCACGATCCACGCGCTCGTCGGCCCCAACGGCGCCGGCAAGACGACGCTGTTCAACCTCCTCACCGGCTTCCTGTCACCGACGTCCGGCCAGATTCTGCTGCGCGGCGACGACATCGCGGGCAAGCAGCCCGAGCAGATCGCCCACATGGGCGTCGCCCGATCCTTCCAGATCACGAGCCTGTTCGAGCAGATGACGCTGCTCGAGCACCTCGAGCTCGCACTGGCGTCGCCGACCGGCCTCGGCTACCGGTTCTGGTCCTCGCGCAAGCAGCTCAGCCGCTTCAAGGCCCGTGGCATGGAGCTCCTCGACGAGGTCGGCCTCGCCGACCGCAGCGGCGTCACCGCCGGCTCGCTCGCCTACGGCCAGAAGCGCGCCCTCGAGATCTCGCTCGCCCTGGCCAACGACCCCACCCTCCTGCTCCTCGACGAGCCGACCGCCGGGATGGGCCTCGAGGACGTCGACCGCACCATCGCGCTGGTCAAGAAGGCCTCGCAGGGACGCACCGTCGTCTTCGTCGACCACAACATGCACGTCGTCGGCTCGCTCGCCGACAGCGTCACCGTCCTGCAGTCCGGCGAGGTGCTCGCCGAGGGGACCTACGACGAGGTGAGGAACGACGAGCGTGTCATCACGGCATACCTCGGAGACGCCGGAGGCGAGCATGGCTGACCAGACGACCACGACGACCACCGCGTCATCGGCGACGACGACCGCACCGCTGCTCACCGTCGACAACCTCTCGGCCTTCCACGGCGAGGCCCAGGCCCTGCGCGACGTCTCGCTCGACGTCGCTCCCGGTGAGGTCGTCACCCTCGTCGGCCGCAACGGCGCCGGCAAGACGACGCTGTTGCGCTCGATCATGGGCCTGCACAAGAACGTCCGTGGCTCGGTGTCCCTCGACGGCACCACGCTCGACGGCAGGTCCGCCGACAAGCGTGCCCGCGCCGGACTCGGCTGGGTGCCCGACGACCGCGGCATCTACGCCACCCTCACCGTCGCCGAGAACCTCAGCCTCCCGCCGGTCGTCGACAAGGAGTCGGCGTGGAGCCTGGACCGGATCTACGAGCACTTCCCGGTGCTGCGCGAGCGTCGCGACTTCCCCGGCACCAAGCTCTCCGGCGGTGAGCAGCAGATGCTCGCCATGGCCCGGCCGCTGCGTGCGGGCTCGCGGCTGCTCCTCCTCGACGAGCCGAGCGAGGGCCTCGCCCCCGTCATCGTCAACAAGATCGGCGAGATCATCCGCGACATCAAGAGCCAGGGCGTCGCCGTCCTCCTCGTCGAGCAGAACGTCAGCTTCGCGGGCACGGTGGCCGACCGCCACAACCTGCTCGCCCAGGGGGAAATCGTCGAGAGCCTCCCCAACGAGGAGTTCCGCTCCCGCACCAAGGAGCTCCTCCAGCACCTCGGCATGTAGGCCGAGTCCGCACGGCTGCGCGTCCGCGCATCCCGCACCAGCTCACACCCACGCTCACCCCGCGGCGCCGTACCCCTGCGGCAGACCGCACCACACGACAACCGCACGACGAACACAGACCGCCGGGCACGGCATACACACCCCAGGAGGGGAACATGCGACACACCAGAATGACCACCCTCGCGGCCATGGTGGCCGGCTCCGGTCTCCTGCTCTCCGCCTGCGGCAGCGCCGGCGGCGGCCCGTCCTCCGGCGGCGGCAAGATCAGCGACGACAAGATCGTCCTCGCCGTGCTCAACGACCAGTCAGGTGTCTACAAGGACCTGTCCGGCCCCAACTCGGTCGAGGCCGTGAAGATGGCCGTCGAGGACTGGAAGGCCAAGCACAAGGACGACGCGGTCTCCAAGAACATCGAGGTCGTCACCGCCGACCACCAGAACAAGCCCGACATCGCCAACACCAAGGCGCAGGAGCTGTACGACCGCCAGAAGGCTGACATCATCCTCGACGTCCCGACCTCGTCCGCGGCCCTCGCCGTCGCGACGCAGGCCAAGACGAAGAAGAAGGTCTACATCAACATCGGTGCCGGCACGACCGCGCTCACCGGCGCGCAGTGCAACAAGTACACGTTCCACTGGGCCTACGACACCTACATGCTCGCCCACGGCACCGGCGCCACGCTCACCAAGAACGGTGGCAAGAACTGGAACGTCGTCTACCCCGACTACGCGTTCGGCCAGGACATGACCAAGTCCTTCGACGGCCAGGTCACCAAGGCAGGCGGCACCGTCGGCCAGAAGATCCCGACGCCGTTCCCCAACGACAACTTCGCCACCTACATCACCAAGGCCGCGACGGGGAACCCGAACGTCATCGGCACCATGCACGCCGGTGGTGACCTCATCAACTTCGTCAAGCAGTACAACCAGGCCGGCATCAGCGACCAGATCAAGCTCGCCGTGGGCCTGATGTTCATCACCGACATCCACAGCCTCGGCGCCGACCAGTTCAAGGGCGTGACGTTCACCGACGCCTGGTACTGGAACTTCGACGAGAAGAACCGCGCCTGGGCCGACAAGTTCCAGGAGAAGACGAAGACCCGCCCGTCGTTCGCACACGCCGCGAACTACTCCGCGGCCTTCAACTACCTCGAGGCCGTCCAGGAGGCCGGCTCCGACACCGGTGACGACGTCGTCGCCAAGCTCGAGGGCAAGAAGATCGACGACGTCTTCCTGCGCAACGGCGAGGTCCGCAAGGGCGACCACCGCGTCATCCACGACGTCTACCTCGCCGAGGTCAAGCCGCAGTCCGAGGTCAAGGAGGAGTGGGACTACGAGAAGATCGTCGCCACCATCCCCGCGGCCGAGGCCTTCAAGCCGGAGGCGGAGTCCGGCTGCTCGATGTGAGCACCCGACTCCACCGGAACTCCTAGAGGTCATCAGAGGTAGGCGATGAGCGCATTCATCCAGTACACGCTGCAGGGTCTGGCGACGGGCGGGTTCTACGCCCTCGCCGCCCTGGGGCTGGCCGTCATCTTCGGCGTCATGGGGGTGGTCAACTTCAGCCACGGCGCCATGTACATGCTCGGGGCCGTCGGCTCGGCCGTCCTCCTCGACGTCGCCGACGTGCCGTTCTGGGGTGCGCTCGTCATCGTGCCCATCCTGCTGTTCCTCTTCGGGATCCTCGTCGAGCGGCTGCTCGTGCGGTGGCTCCTCGGGCTCGACCCGCTCTACAACTTCCTCCTGACGTTCGGCCTCACGCTGCTCATCGTCGACCTGGTCAAGCGCCGTTACGGCGTCTCCGGGCTGCCGTACCAGCTGCCGGCCGGACTGGAGGGGCGGATCAACGTGGGCGGGTTGAGCCTGTCGAGCTACCAGCTGTTCGCGGCGTTCTTCTCGGTGGTGCTCTGCGTCGCCGTGTGGCTGCTGCTCACGAAGACACGGATCGGCATGATCGTCCGCGCCTCCACCGAGGACGCCGAGCGCACCCGCGCCCTCGGCATCAACGTGGGGCGCTGGGTCACGCCGGTGTTCGGCTTCGGCATCGCCCTGGCCGGTGTGGCGGGAGTCCTCGCGGCTCCGTTCCGCGCCATCACCGCCGACATGGGCAGCAACTTCATCATCATCCTGTTCGCCGTCGTCGTCATCGGCGGGCTCGGCTCGATCCTCGGCGCAGTCGTCGCCGGGTTCCTCGTCGGGCTCGTCGAGGCGTACGGCCAGGCCTACGCACCGTCCTTCGCGCAGGTCCTCATCTTCGTCCTCATGGCAGCGGTCGTCCTCGTCCGCCCGGCGGGACTCTTCGGCCGCGAGGAGGCCTCATGAGCGCCCAGCTCACCGACACCACGCGGGTCGAGACCGCGGCGTCGGCAGCACCCGACCGCAAGCTCAACCCGTTTCTGCGGGCCGGGCTGCTCGTCCTGGCACTGCTCGTCGTGCTCGCCCTGCCCTGGTACATCTACCCGCCGGTCGCGATGGACATCCTCGCGTGGGGCCTGTTCGCCATCTCGGTCGACCTGCTCCTCGGCTTCACCGGCCTGCTGAGCTTCGGGCACGCCGCCTTCTGGGGTACGTCGGCCTACGTCACCGGTCTCATCGCGATCCGTAGCGGCCTGCCGTTCCCGGTCGCCGTCCTCGGTGGCGCGCTCGTCGCGATGGTCCTTGCCGTGCCGACCGGCTACCTCGCGGTGCGGCGGACCGGCATCTACTTCGCGATGGTCACGCTGGCCTTCGCGCAGATGCTCTTCTTCCTTGCCAACCAGGCTCGTGACCTCACCGGCGGCGAGAACGGCCTGCAGGGAATCCCCAAGTCGTTCTTCGGGATCGAGCTCGTCGAGACCGACCCGTTCTACTTCTACTACGCCGCGCTGCCGCTCATCCTCCTCGGCGCGTTCGCGGCCTGGCGCACGGTGTCGTCGCCCTTCGGCCGCGTGCTGCTCGCCATCCGCGACAACCCGGCACGTGCCCGTGCCCTCGGCTACGACGTCGAGCGCTACAAGATCATGGTGTTCGTCATCTCCGCGGGCATCGCCGGCCTCGCCGGTGGCGTCTTCTCGGTGAGCCACGGCTTCGCCTCGCTCCAGGAGCTCATCTGGCAGACCTCCGGCAAGGTCGTGCTCATCACCGTCCTCGGCGGCATCGGCACCCTGTGGGGTGGCCCGCTCGGCGCCGCCGTCGTCGTCCTCCTCGAGGACCAGCTCGCATCCTCGGGCTTCAACGGCATCGGCATCATCACCGGCACGATCTTCGTGCTCATCGTCCTGCTCTTCCGCAAGGGCATCTGGGGCACCGGCGCGGACCTCATCGCCCGCGCCCGGGCTAGCCGCACGTCCTCCGGTCGTCGCGATGCTTGACGGGCGCACCGCCCTCGTCACGGGGGCCGGCAGCGGCATCGGCGCCGCCGTCGTCGAGCGGTTCGCCTCATGTGGAGCGAAGGTCCATGCCGTCGACATCGATAGGGGAGCGCTCGACGAGCTGGTCGCGCGCGTCGGCAGCGACCGCGTCATCCCGTGGGTGGTCGACCTCTCCGACCTCGGCGCTCACGAGCAGCTGCCCACCGACGTCGACGTCCTCGTCAACAACGCCGGCATCCAGCACGTCGCACCCGTGCACGAGTTCCCGGTCGAGGAGTTCGAGCGGATCCACCGGATCATGCTGCTCTCACCGTTCCGACTCGTGCGTGCCTGCCTCCCTCACATGTATGCCGGGGGCTGGGGTCGCGTCGTCAACGTCTCGTCCGTGCACGGGCTGCGCGCGAGTGCCTACAAGGCGGCCTATGTCGCCGCCAAGCACGGCCTCGAGGGGCTGAGCAAGGTCGTGGCCCTCGAGTCCGGCGACAGGGGCGTCACGAGCAACTGCATCAACCCGGCCTATGTGCGCACCCCGCTCGTCGAGAAGCAGGTGGCGGACCAGGCCGCGGCACACGGCATACCGGAGTCCGACGTGCTCGAGAAGGTCATGCTCACGCCGGTCGCCGTCAAGCGGCTCATCGAGCCGGTCGAGGTCGCCGACCTCGCCGCGTTCCTCTGCGGCCCGTCATCGGACTCGATCACGGGCAGTTCGTTCACGATGGACGGCGGCTGGACCGCCCACTGAGCGTGGTCAGGCGCGGCGGCGGCTCGACGTCACGGTGAACTTGCTCGTGCGGTGGACCTGCTTCGTCGAGCCGACGATCCGGTCGAGGATCGGGCGGTAGCGCAGCGACGAGTTCCACACGCACCAGAGCTCACCGCGCGGCTCGAGGGCTCGGGCGGCGTCGGCGAACAGCCGCTCGGCAAGGCCGGTGTGGACGGCGGCGCCGATGTGGAACGGCGGGTTGAGCACGATGAGCTGGGCCGAGGCCGACTCCACCGTCTCGAGCCCGTCGGCGCGGATCGCCTCGACGCGGTCGCTCACGCCGTTGGCGGCCGCGGTCTCGCGCGTCGATGCCGTCGCGGCCGCGGATTGGTCCGTGGCGAGGACGTGGAGGTCCGGGCGGGCCAGCGCCAGTGCGGACGCCACGACACCGCTGCCGCAGGCGAGGTCGATGGCGCGCTCGGCCGGGCGCATCGCGGGGATCTGCTCGAGGAGCAGCCGGGTGCCGATGTCGATCGACGTCCCGGCGAAGACGCCGCCGTGCGCGACCACGGTGAGTCGCGCGTCGTCGTGGCGCTCTCGTCGCGGCCACGACGACGACACGTCCGCGCGGGGAGCGGACGCGTGCAGCACGCGGGACTTCTGTCGGGCCAGGCTCGCCTGCACGTGCTGGAACGACTGCGAGAGAACGTCGTTCATGGTGCGCGACATGTGCTTGACGCGCCCGCCGGCGACGACCCGGACGTCCGGGCCGGCGTGCGCCGCGACCAGCTGGGCGATCTCGTCGAGCTCGTCGAGCGATCGCGGGAGCTGGAGCAGGACGACCCGCGCCCCCTCGACGAGTGACACGTCGAGGCGGTGGTGGGCGAACGGCATACGGGATCCGTCGTGGCCGAGACCACGACGCTGGGCATTCGCGACCAGCGCCCGTTCACCGAGGACGCCGTCCTGGTGCACGCGCACCCGCGAGGCGCCACGCTCGAGTGCTCCCAGCGTCAGCGCCCCGTGGGTGTCGCCGATGACCACGACGTCGTCAGTCCCGTCGGGCAGCGGTCCGGCCTCGTCGAGGACGAGCCGGTCGGTCGCGTCCCACGCCTGGAGGTTGCTGGCCTCGACGTCGGGCCAGCGGCGCAGGTCGCCGAAGTCGATCTCGGTGGAGTCGGTCACCGCCGCGTCAGATGTCGCGGAAGATCTCGATGGTCGCGCCGAGGGCGTTGAGGCGCTCGGCGAGGTCCTCGTAGCCGCGGTTGATGACGTAGACGTTGCGCAGCACCGAGGTGCCGTTGGCGGCGAGCATCGCGAGGAGCACGACGACGCCGGGACGCAGCGCCGGCGGGCACATGACCTCGGCCGGACGCCACTTGGCGGTGCGGCCGGTGATCATGACGCGGTGCGGGTCGAGCAGCTGGACCTGGGCGCCGACCTTGGTGAGCTCGGTGAGGTAGATCGCGCGGTTCTCGTAGACCCAGTCGTGGATCATCGTCGTGCCCTCGGCGCACGCGGCGATGAGCGCGAAGAACGGCAGGTTGTCGATGTTGAGGCCCGGGAAGGGCATCGGCGCGATCTTGTCGATCGGCGCGGTGAGCTGGCTGGGCAGGATCGTGAGGTCCGCCAGCCGGGTGTGGCCGTTCTTGGCGAGGTACTCGTCCGAGATCTCGTACTGCAGACCCATCCCGTCCAGGGTCGCGAGCTCGATCTCGAGGAACTCGATCGGCGCGCGCTCGATGGTGATCGAGGACTCGGTGACGACGGCTGCGGCGATGAGGCTCATGGCCTCGATCGGGTCCTCGCTGGGGGAGTAGTCGACGTCGACGTCGATGCTCTCGCAGCCGGTGACCTTGAGGGTTGTCGTGCCGATGCCCTCGATCGTCACACCGAGCTTCTCGAGGAAGAAGCAGACGTCCTGGACCATGTAGTTCGAGGAGGCGTTGCGGATGACCGTGGTGCCCGGGTGCAGGGCCGCGGCGAAGAGGACGTTCTCGGTCACGGTGTCGCCACGCTCGGTGAGGACGATGGCCTTCTCGGGGCGCGTGTTCTTGTCGACCTTGGCCTCGTAGAAGCCGTGCGTGGCCGCGACGTCGAGACCGAACGACTGCAGGGTCATGAGGTGCGGCTCGACCGTGCGGGTGCCGAGGTCGCAGCCACCGGCGTAGGGCAGCGAGAACGTGTCGAACTGGTGGAGCAGCGGACCGAGGAACATGATCACGGTGCGGGTACGACGGGCCGCGGCCACGTCGATCGACGCGAGGTCGAGGGTCGCCGGCGGGATGATCTCGAGGTCGCTCGTGCCCTCGAGCCAGCGGACCTTGACGCCCATCGAGGTGAGCACCTCGATGATCCGGTTGACCTCCTCGATGCGCGCGAGATTGCGCAGCGTGGTGCGGCCCTTGTTGAGCAGGGCGGCGCAGAGGAGGCCGACGGCGGCGTTCTTGCTGGTCTTGACGGGGATGGAGCCGGACAGCTTGGTGCCGCCGACGATCCGCAGGTGCTGGGGGCCGCTGTGGCCGAGGGAGACGAACTCGCTGCCCAACGTCTCGCCGACACGGGCGAGCATCTCGAGGCTGAGGTTCTGGCGGCCCTGCTCGATGCGGGCGACCGCGCTCTGGCTGGTGCCGAGCTTGTCGGCGAGCTCGTGCTGGGTCAGGCCCTGGTGGCGCCGGGCGTCCCGGATGAGGGTCCCGATTCGAGTGAGGTAGCTGGACTCAGTCATGCATTCCAGCGTATGTCATATGTGAGATAACGCAAGCCAGCGTGGTCGGGCAAAGGCGGAGCGGACGGCATACCTGCAGGTCAGGTATGCCGTCCGCCCACCTCCCGTCGTCAGGCCGGGACGCTGGCCGCCCCAGCGGGCAGGAAGCGCCGTCCCACGACCTTCTCGGAGATGCCCTCGCGGTCCAGCAGCGGGGTGAGCCCGCCGTTCCAGAACTGGAAGCCGGCGCCGGTGATGAGCGCCAGGTCGATGTCCATGGGGGCCTGCGCGACGCCCTCCTGGAGCATGAGGCCGACCTCCTCGGCGAGCACCGACAGCACACGCTCACGGACCTGGGCGGCGTCGAGCTCGACAGGGTTCTCGGGGGCGACCTGGGCGGCCTCGACCTCGGGGTCGACGACGGGGCGGCCGTCGACCATCTGGTAGTAGCCGGGCTTCTTCATCTCGACGATCTTCTGGAGGTTCGGCGAGACGTGGAACCGGTCGCCGAACGCCCGGTGGAGGGTCTCGCTGTTGTGCAGCGCGATGGCCGGGCCGACGAGGCCGAGCAGGACGAACGGCGGCATCGGCGCGAGACCGGCCACCGCCTTCTCGGCGACAGGGACGGGCGTGCCCTCGTCGACGATCCGGCTGAACTCGCCCATGAAGCGGCCGAGGAGGCGGTTGACGATGAACGACGCCGAGTCCTTGACGAGGATCGTCGTCTTCTTCAGGCCCTTGCCGGTGGCGAACGCCGTGGCGAGGGCCGCGTCGTCGGTCCGCTCACCGGGGATGATCTCGAGCAGCGGCATGACGGCGACCGGGTTGAAGAAGTGCAGCCCGACGACGCGCTCGGGGTGCTGGAGGTCCGCGGCCATCTTGGTGATCGAGAGCGAGCTCGTGTTGGAGGCGAGGACGCACTCGGGAGAGACGACGGCCTCCACCTCGGCCCACACCTGCTTCTTGACCGACATCTCCTCGAAGACCGCCTCGATGACGAGGTCGGCGTCGGCGAAGCCGTCCTTGCTCGTCGAGCCGGTGACGAGCCCGGTGAGGTGGTTGGCGCGGTCGCGCCCGATCTTGCCGGCCTCGAGGGACGTCGCGATCTCGCCATGGACCCAGGCGACGCCCTTGTCGACGCGCTCCTGGTCGAGGTCGGTCATGACGACCGGCACCTTGAGGTTGCGGGCGAAGAGCAGGGCGAGCTGGCTGGCCATGAGGCCGGCGCCGACGACGCCCACCTTGGTGACCTTGCGGGCGAGCGCCTTGTCGGGTGCGCCGGCGGGGCGCTTGGCCCGCTTCTGCACGAGGTCGAACGAGTAGAGCCCGGCGCGCAGCTCGTCGGAGAGGAGCAGGTCGGCCAGTGCCTCGTCCTCGGCGGCGAAGGCCTCGTCACGGGTGGAGGTGCGGGCGGCCTCGACGAGCGCGAGGGCACGCAGCGGACCGGGGGAGCGGCCGGCCGTCTTGGCGAGCACGAGGCCCTTGGCGGCCTTGAGGGCGGCGGCCCACTCGGCCTCATCACGGCTGACCTCGGGGCGGTCGACGGTGATGTCGCCGGAGATGACGCGGGCGGCCCACGCGATCGACTCCTCGAGGAAGTCGGCGGGCTCGAGCAGGACGTCACCGAGCCCGAGCTTGGCGGCGGCGGGTCCGCTGAGCATGCGATTGGTGTTCATCGGGTTCTCGATGATGACCTTGAGCGCGTTGGCGGGGCCGACGAGGTTGGGCAGCAGGTAGCAGCCACCCCACCCCGGCACGAGGCCGAGGAAGGTCTCGGGCAGGGCGATCGCCGGGACTCCGGCGCTGATCGTCCGGTAGTCGCACGACAGTGCCACCTCGACGCCTCCGCCCATCGCGGCGCCGTTGACGAACGCGAAGGTCGGCACGGGCAGGTCCATGATCGCGGCGAACGCGGCGTGGCCGGCCCGGGCGATCTCGAGCGCCTGGTCGCGGCTGCTCACCGTCGGCACACCGGAGAGGTCGGCGCCGACGGCGAAGATGAACGGCTTGCCGGTGATCCCGACGGCCTGGATCTCGCCGGCCTCGGCGCGCTGGCGGAGGGTGTCGACGGCGGCGTGGAGGCCGGCGATGCCCTCGGGGCCGAACGTGTTGGGCTTGGTGTGGTCGAAGCCGTTGTCGAGGGTGACGAGGGCGAGGGTGCCCCCGTCGCCGGGGAGAGCGACGTCGTGGACGAGGGCGCGGGTGACGACCTCGCCCCGCGGTGCGCGATCGACGGCCGCCGGAGCGTCGAGGGTGGTGGTGTCGGCCATGTCAGGCGTCCTTCCCGTAGTCGGCGTGGTGCGGGTTCTCCCAGATGACGGAGCCGCCCATGCCGATGCCGATGCACATCGCGGTGAGGCCGTAGCGGACCTCCGGGTGCTCCTCGAACTGGCGGGCGAGCTGGGTCATGAGGCGTACGCCGGAGGAGGCGAGCGGGTGGCCGGTGGCGATGGCGCCGCCGTACTCGTTGACGCGCGGGTCGTCGTCGGCGATGCCGAAGTGGTCGAGGAAGGCGAGCACCTGCACGGCGAACGCCTCGTTGAGCTCGAACAGCCCGATGTCCTCGATGGTGAGCCCGGCCTTGGCGAGGGCCTTCTCGGTCGCCGGGACCGGTCCGATGCCCATGACCTCGGGCTCGACGCCGACGAAGCCGAACGACACGAGCCGCATCTTCACCGGCAGGCCGAGCTCCTCGGCGGCGGTCTCCGAGGCGAGGATGCACGCGGTCGCTCCGTCGTTGAGACCTGCGGCGTTGCCGGCGGTCACGGAGCCGTGCGGGCGGAACGGCGTCTTGAGCCCGGCGAGCTCCTCGACGGTCGTGCCGGGGCGCGGCGGCTCGTCCTTCGTGGCGAGACCAGCGCCGCGCTCGGAGTGGCGGGTCGCCATCGGCACGAGGTCGGGTTGGATCTTGCCGGCCTCGTAGGCCTTCGCGAGCTTGGTCTGGCTGCCCACGGCATACGCGTCGGAACGCTCCTTGGTGAGCTGCGGGAACCGGTCGTGGAGGTTCTCGGCGGTGTTGCCCATCGAGAGCGCGGACTGGTCGACGAGCTTCTCGGCGAGCAGGCGTGGGTTGGGGTCGATGCCCTCGCCCATGGGGTGGCGGCCCATGTGCTCGACGCCGCCGGCGATGGCGATGTCGTAGGCGCCGAAGCCGATCGAGCTCGCGACGTTGGTCACGGCGGTCATCGCGCCGGCGCACATGCGGTCGACGGAGTAGCCCGGGGTCGTGTTGGGCAGGCCCGAGAGCAGGGCGGCGAGGCGACCGAGCGTGAGGCCCTGGTCGCCAGTCTGGGTGGTCGCGGCGATGGCGACCTCCTCGACCCGGTCCTTGGGGAGCTGGGGGTTGCGCTTGAGCAGCTCGCGGATGCAGCGGATGACGAGGTCGTCGGCGCGGGTCTGGGCATACATGCCCTTCTCGCCGGCCTTGCCGAACGGGGTGCGCACGCCGTCGACGAAGACGACCTCACTCAGGGTGCGGGGCACTTTGGGGCCTCTCTGGTCGGAGATGGGTGATGCTCCGCTCAGGCTACTAAGCGCCCGCTTAGTCGGGTATGCCGGTCGGCCGTGAGAGCCGTCACCTCACCCACCGACCCGCTTGCGTCTGCGACTTCGGTTGCTAGAGCCGCCACTTCCGCAGACGCAGCCGGACGGCATACGTTGCGTCTGCGACTTCGGTTGCTAGAGCCACCACTTCCGCAGACGCAAGGGGCCGTCAGTCGGCGTCGGGGTGGGCCTCGACGGCCCGGGCCAGCATCGGCGCGACGATGTCGGCCTGCCACTGGCGCACGCCGAGCCCGAGCAGGGCCTCGGTGAAGCCGTCGGCGTCCGGCGTGGCCGGCGGTCGCCAGAGGACACGGCGCAGGGGGTCGGGCGAGCAGACGTTCTCGACGGGGATCTCGTGCTGCTCGGCGTATGCCGTGAGCTCGGCTCGGGCGTCCGTCAGCCGCGCCGCGGCCACCGGGTCCTTGTCGGCCCACGAGCGCGCGGGCGGCGGGCCGTCGGAGCGCAGGGTCCGCTGCGGGAGATCGGCCTCGTCGAGGGCCTCCGCGCGTTTGACCGCCGCGACCCACTGGCGGCCGTAGCGGTTGATGGCGCGGTGACCGCTCGGCAGGTCCGACACCGAGGTCGGCGCGGCGGCGGCGATCGAGATGAGCCCAGCGTCCGGCAGCACCCGGCCGGGCGAGGTGTCGCGGTCCTGGGCGATGTCGTCGCGGGTGAACCAGAGCTCGCGCACGACGGCGATGCCGCGGCGGCTGCGGATGGTGTTCATGCCGCTGGTGCGCCGCCACGGGTCGACCTTCTCGGTCGGCTTCCACGACAGGAGTGACTCGAACTCCTGACGGGCCCACTCGGACTTGTCCTGTCGGGCGAGGTCGACACCCATGAGGTTGCGCAGCTCGGTGAGGACCTCGACGTCGAGAGCGGCGTAGCGCAGCCACGGCTCGGGCAGCGGACGGGTCGACCAGTCGACGGCAGAGTGCTCCTTGGCCAGGGCGAGCCCGAGGTAGTGCTCGACCACGGCGGCGAGCCCGACGCGGGGGAGGCCGAGCAGGCGGGCGGCGAGCTCGGTGTCGAAGAGCTGGCGCGGGCGCAGGCCCACCTCGGCGAGGCAGGCGAGGTCCTGCGTCGCGGCGTGCAGGATCCACTCCGCACGTCCGATCGCGTCGTCGAGCGGGCTGAGGTCGGGGCAGGCGATGGGGTCGATGAGCCAGGTGCCTGAACCCTCGCGCCGCACCTGGACGAGGTAGGCGCGCTGCCCGTAGCGGTAGCCCGACGCCCGCTCGGCGTCGACGGCGACGGGCCCCTCGCCGGCGGCGATGGCGGCGGCCGCCTCGCTCAGGCCGCGCTCGGTCTCGACGACGTGGGGCACGCCCTCGGCCGGCTCGTCGAGCGGGATGGGCGGCGGGGTCTGCGGGGCGTCGGGCGCGGCTTCGGGTGCGTCGGCGTCGGTGCTCATGTCAGGGGCCGAGTCGTCGGCGGGCGCGTCGTCGGCGCGCGTCGCGACCGTGGCGTCGGGGCCGGTGCTGTCGGAGCCCATCAGCGCCGCGGCCCGGGGAGGGCCACGACACCCTCGGGCAGCGGGGGGAGGCCCGCGATGGTGCACAGGAGGTCGGACCAGGCCAGCAGGTGGGTGCCGGCGTCGGGGCCGATCGGCGTCCACGACGCGCGGACCTCCATCTCGACGCTGGCCGGGCGGTCGGACAGCCCGGCGAAGCTCTGGCTCACGACCCGCGTCACGGTGCCGGCCTCGGCCGTCGCCTCGACGCCGCGGCCCGCGAGGGCGTCGACGAGCCAGGTCCAGCCCACCTCGCCGAGGAGGGGGTCGGCGGCGAGCTCGGGCTCGAGCTCGGCACGGGCGAACGTCACCGCGCGCCACTCGCCACCCCACGGCTCGGGCGCCGACGGGTCGTGCAGGAGGACGAACCGACCCGACGCGAGCTCCTCGTCGTCGCCGGCGGAGCCGAGCACGTCGGCGGTGAGGGCGACGGCATACGGCGCGATGCGCTGGGGGGCGGGCACCTCGGTGATCCGGACCTCGGGACGCAACCGGACGTGCCTCAGGGCCTCGAGCGCCGCGGTGAACTCCGGGGACTCGCGGCCGGGAAGGGAGCGTGTTGCCACCCCATGAGGGTATGCCGGGAGGCGGGCTTCGCGGGGCAGGGCACGCCGGTCGCCCTAGGCTGCCAGCGTGCTCTCCCTCCTCGCGCTCGCGTCGTCGGCGGTCTGGGGGACCTCGGACTTCTTCGGCGGGCTCGTGGCCAAACGCCTCCCGGCCATCGCCGTCGTGGGAGTGACGCAGGGGCTGGCGCTGGTCCTCCTGTCGTGCGTCCTGCTCGTCCGGCTCGCTCTCGGGCACCCGCCGGAGTTCGGCGCGTGGCTCGCCTGGGCGATGCTCGCGGGGCTCGCGGGCGCCACGGGGCTCGTCGCGTTCTACACCGCGCTCGCGAGCGGGACCATGGGTGTCGTCGCGCCGGTGGCCTCGATGGGTGTCGTCGTCCCCGTGGTGCTGGGCGTGGCCACGGGGGAGACCCCGTCGTCGTGGGTGTGGGTCGGCATCCTCGTCGCCGTCATCGGCATCGTCCTCGCGTCCGGGCCCGAGCTCTCCGGTGCGGTGTCACCGCGTCCGGTCCTGCTGGCCGGCATCGCGGCGGTCTCCTTCGGCACGGCCCTGTTCTCGCTCGACCGGGCCGCGCGCGAGTCCCTGCTCATGGCGCTCTGGGGGATGCGCGCCACGTCGGTGACGATGTTCGTCGTCGTGGCGCTGGTGCCGCGCTCGGTCGGTGGCACCCGCCGGGCGGACCTCCCGCAGCTCGCCCTCATCGGCTCGGCCGACCTGCTCGCCAACGCGCTCTACGCCACCGCGTCCTCGCGCGGGCAGGTGAGCATCGCCGCGGTGCTCGGCTCGCTCTACCCCGTCGCCACGATCCTGCTCGCCCGGCTCGTGCTGCGGGAGCGGCTGCGCGCGATCCAGCAGGTCGGGGTCCTCTGTGCCCTCGCCGGCGCCGCCGTCATCTCCCTCTGACGACTGATTGCCCCACGGTGAGGCGAGGAGCGCAGCGAGGCGCCTCACCGTGGGGCAATCAGCGGGGTTCGGGGGGCCGGTGCGCGGATG
This sequence comes from Knoellia sp. LjRoot47, assembly GCF_964253435.1. Taxonomy (NCBI): domain Bacteria; kingdom Bacillati; phylum Actinomycetota; class Actinomycetes; order Micrococcales; family Intrasporangiaceae; genus Knoellia; species Knoellia sp. LjRoot47. The sequence goes on along the minus strand of NZ_CAXUQS020000002.1, from coordinate 128,462 downwards.
AGAGGATCGCGCCGTGATCGCCGACAGCCCGCTCGTCCTTGCCGCCACCCGCCAGCCGGTCCCGCACACCCCCGTGTGGTTCATGCGCCAGGCCGGTCGGTCGCTGCCCGAGTACCGCGAGCTGCGCGAGGGCACGGACATGCTCGACGCGTGCCGCACGCCCGACCTCGTCACCGAGATCACGCTCCAGCCGGTGCGCCGCCACAAGGTCGACGCCGCGATCTTCTTCAGCGACATCGTCGTCCCGGTCGCCGCCGTGGGGGTCGACCTCAGCATCGTCCCCGGCACCGGACCGGTGGTCGCCGAGCCGTTCCGGACCCGTGCCGACCTCGACCGGCTGCCCGACCTCACGCCGGACATGATCCCGGACATCACCGAGTCGGTGCAGCGCCTCGTCGCCGAGCTCGGCAGCACCCCCCTCATCGGCTTCGCCGGGGCGCCCTTCACCCTCGCCTCCTACCTCGTCGAGGGTGGACCGTCCAAGACGCACGAGCGGACCAAGGCGCTCATGCACGGCGACCCGCAGCTCTGGAACGACCTCTGCGAGCGACTCGCCCAGATCTCCGGCGCCTTCCTCCGGGCGCAGGTCGAGGCCGGCGCCAGCGCCATCCAGCTCTTCGACTCGTGGGTGGGCGCGCTCCCGCGGGCCGACTACACGGCATACGTGCAGAGGCACTCGACCGCAGCGCTCGCCGCGGTGGCCGACCTCGGCGTGCCGCGCATCCACTTCGGCGTCGGGACCGGCGAGCTGCTCGACCTCATGGGCGAGGCCGGCGCGGACGTCGTGGGCGTGGACTACCGCGTCTCGCTCACCGATGCCGTCGCACGCCTCGGTGACTCGTATGCCGTGCAGGGCAACCTCGACCCGGCTCTGCTCGGTGCGCCCTGGGAGGTCCTCGAGGCCCGGGTGCGCGCCATCGTCGACGAGGGCCGCGTCGCCCCCGGCCACATCTTCAACCTCGGCCACGGCGTCCCGCCGCACGCCGACCCCGACGTCCTCACGAGGATCGTCGAGGTCGTGCACGAGCACTCAGCCCGCTGACCCCGGGGGCACCGGTCCCGAGGGTCCCGCCGGGCCGAACGGTCCGATGGGTCCGGCAGGTCCGGCCGTGGCGGCGAGCGGCGCGGCCCCGAGCCGGCGACGACGCACCCACCAGAGCACCGGGACGAGGACGAGCCCGATGGCGACCGCGAACGGCAGGACCGCGCCCACGACGGTCGCGAGGACCGCGGCCGACGTGACGAACGCCTTCCACCCGGACCGCAGGCCCGACAGGAACCCGCCCGCGGCGACCGGTTCGTAGTCGTCGGTCGAGAGCGTGATCGAGATCGGCGACATCGTCACCGAGTCCTTGAGGCTGTCGAGCTGGGCCGTGAGCGAGTCGAGCTCGGCCTGGCGCTGGGAGAGCTCGCTCTCGAGGGCGACGAGGTCGTTGACCGTCGAGGCCTTGGCGAGCAGGTCACGGATCCGGGCGACGCTGGCGGTCATCGACGTCACGCGTGCCTGGGTGTCGACGTAGGTTCCGGTGACGTCCTCGCTCGAGCTGTTGCGGAACTGGACGTCACCGACCTTCTCGATGAGCGAGATGGTCGACTCGAGCGAGCTGGACGGCACGCTGATCGTGATCGAGCCGGAGGTGTCGCCGCGCTCGCCGGAGTAGAGCTCCTCGCTCACCACGACACCGCTCTGCTGGGCGGCGATCGAGCGGATCCGTTGTGCCGCACCCGGAAGCGAGCCCACCTTGAGCTGCAGGTTGGCGCGGCGAACGAGCTTCTGCCCGGCGCTGGCACGCGCGGACTCGGGGGACACGGCGTCGACTGCACGACCGCCCGTGTCGCCGTCGGCGGACTTGCCTGCCGAGTCCTGCTGCGCGCTGGTGCCGGAGTCGCCACCCGCGCTGGTGCTCGCCGAGTCGTCGCCGCCACCGCTGCAGGCGCCCAGTGCGCCCAGGGTGAGCAGCCCGGCGAGCGCCGCGCCGACGACGCGGTGGGCCCGACGACGTCGCCGGCGAGGAAGGTGGGTGCTCATGGTGTCTCTCCATTCCTCCGGGCTGCCCCGGCACGGCGGTGTGCCTGTCGAGGGTGAGACTCCTCCCGGGCGGTCACCGGTTCCGCACACTCGGGTCACGATGTGGTGACGGCCGGTGAGAGAGTGGCGAGGTGACCCCAGAGAGCAGCATCGACCCCACGGTCCGCACCGTCGTCGTCATCGGGGGAGGTCTCGCCGGGCTCACCGCCGCGCGTGACCTGCTCGTCGCCCGCCCCACGACCCGGGTCGTCGTCCTCGACGCGTCGGACCGAGTGGGGGGCAAGCTGCGCCGCGAGTCGATCGCCGGTCACCTCGTCGACGTCGGTGCCGAGGCGATGCTGGCCGTACGACCCGAGGCGGTCGACCTGCTGGGGGAGCTCGCCGACCTGTCCGACGTCGTGAGCCCCACGACCACATCGGCCCGCGTGTGGTCGCGGGGTGCGCTTCATCCGTTGCCGCGCACCAGGATCGGCATCCCCTTCGCCGGCTCCGACGTGTCGGGTCTGCTCACCGACGAGGAGGCCGACCGGATGCGGGCGGAGTCCGAGGCGCCCGAGGTGGGCGACGACGTCTCGGTCGGCGACTACGTCGCGGCGCGGCTCGGTGACGCCGTCGTCGACCGTCTCGTCGAGCCCCTGCTCGGGGGTGTGTATGCCGGCCGGTCCCGTGAGCTGTCCCTGCGCGCGACGATGCCCGCCGTGTGGGCGACGGCCGCGAGCGGTGGTTCGCTGCTCGCCGAGCCGGCGGTCGACCCGCAGGTGGGCAGGTCGCGGCCGCCGTTCGTCGGGTTGCGCGGAGGCGTCGGGCGGCTGCCGGAGCTGCTCGCCGCCGACGTCGTGGCGCGCGGGGGAGTCATCGAGTCGGGGGTCATCGCGCGAGGTGTCGAGCGCACGGCCCAGGGGTGGTCCGTCCTCACCGGCCCGACGACCCGGCCTCGCCTCGTCGAGGCCGACGCCGTGGTCGTGGCCGTTCCGCCGCCCGCGGCATCCCGACTGCTCGGAGGGGTCGCCCCGGCGGCCGCGGCACCGCTCGGCGAGATCGAGATGGCGTCGGTCGCCGTCATCACCCTGGCGGTCCCGGCGGCCCAGGTCTCCTCGTGGCCGGGCTCCGGCTTCCTCGTGCCACCCGTCGACGGCCGGGGCATCAAGGCCAGCACCTTCAGCTCGGCCAAGTGGGGGTGGCTGGCCGCGGAAGGGGACGGGACGGCATACGTGCGGGCGTCCGTGGGGCGAGCGGGCGAGAACGCGACGCTCCAGCGGGACGACTCCGACCTCGTCGCGCTCGCGGCGCTCGAGATCGCCGAGGCCGTCGGCGCCCCTCCTCTCACCGTCGTCGACAGCCAGGTGCAGCGGTGGGGCGGCGGGCTGCCGCAGTACACCGTCGGCCACGTCGACCGGGTGGCCCGCGTGCGCGCTGCAGTGGCCGAGGTACCGGGGATCGCCGTGGCCGGGGCGGCCTACGACGGCGTCGGCATCCCGGCTGTCATCGCGTCCGCGCGGCTCGCGGCCGAGGCGACCACCACCCACCTCGATGGGCTGGCGGGGCGGGCGCGAGAATGAGGCCATGAGCACCCCGACCGGTCGTCCCGCCCCGAGCAAGCCCAGCCCCGCGCGGATGCGCGAGATCAACGAGTCGATCCGCTACACGATGTGGTCGGTGTTCGAGGTGACCGAGCGGCTCGGCGACGGCGACCGGGCCGCGATGGCTGCCGAGGTCGAGGAGCTCGTGGCGGAGCTCGAGTCGCGCGACGTCGTCGTGCGCGGGTTCTACGACGTCGCGGGCCTGCGCGGCGACGCCGACCTCATGGTGTGGTGGCACGCCGAGCGGATCGAGGACCTCCAGGACGCCTACCACCGGTTGCTGCGCACCGAGTTCGGCGGGCACCTGTCGTCGGTGTGGTCCAACGCGGCGCTGCACCGTCCGGCGGAGTTCAACAAGAGCCACGTGCCGGCGTTCCTCGCCGGTGAGGAGCCGCGCGACTACATCTGCGTCTACCCGTTCGTGCGGTCCTACGAGTGGTACCTCCTCGAGGACGCCGAGCGCCGCGACATGCTGCGCGAGCACGGCCAGATGGCGCGCGACTACCCCGACGTGCGGGCCAACACGATCTCGTCGTTCGCGCTCGGCGACTACGAGTGGATCCTCGCGTTTGAGGCCGACGACCTGCACCGCATCGTCGACCTCATGCGCGACCTGCGGCCCTCGCGGGCCCGGCTGCACGTGCGCGAGGAGGTCCCGTTCTTCACGGGCCCGCGCGTCGCCGTCGCCGACCTCATCGCCCGCCAGCGCTGAGCCCGGGCCGGCGGCGCCTTTGGGGGCGGCCGGGTGGGCGTCGCACCGGCACGACCGGCGCAGAACGTGACGAGGGGCGCACCCATGGGTGCGCCCCTCGTGGTTTTGTGCGCCGCTGGCCGCGACGACGGGTGGGTCAGGCGTTGTCGCCGGCGCCGTCGGTCGGGCGCAGGGTGAGGGCGATGCTGTTCATGCAGAACCGCTGGTCGGTCGGGGTGTCGTAGCCCTCGCCCTCGAAGACGTGGCCGAGGTGGCTGCCGCAGGTGGCGCAGCGGACCTCGGTGCGCGGACGGCCGGGCAGGGAGGCGTCCTCGAGGAACTGGACCGAGTCGCCGGCGAGCGGCGAGTAGAAGGACGGCCAGCCGCAGTGGCTGTCGAACTTGGTCTCCGACGTGAAGAGCTCCGCGCCGCAGGCCCGGCACGAGTAGACGCCCTCGGTCTTGGCGTCGGTGTACTCGCCCGTGTAGGGGCGTTCGGTCCCGGCCTGGCGCAGGACGGCGTACTCCTCCGGGCTGAGCTCGGAGCGCCACTCCTCGTCGGACTTGGTGACGGCATACGTGTGGTTGGTGGACTCCATGTCATGAGCAAACCACGAGACCCCCGGGATCGTTCCCGAGGGCCTTCGCGGTTCAGGCTTTCGGGCGCTCACGCGCCCTGCGGTACGGGTCGTCAGCGGGGGCCGCGGCCCTTGACGTCGAGGCCGATGACCAGCGGGTCGTGGTCCGACGACGAGTACGGCGTGGCGGCGAAGAAGTCCGTCACGTTGTAGTTGCGACGCGAGTACTGCATCGCGACCGACTCGTCGGCGTTGATGTCCCAGACACCGGCGCCGGTGACCATCCGGAGGGCCTTGGCGTTGGCGAAGCCGTGGTCGAGGGAGCCCAGGCGCCCGTCGAACTGGTAGCTCGCCGACGTCGGCTCGAACGTCTTGCCGAGGTTGGTGAAACCGCGGGCCTCGATCTCGCGCACCGGGTCCTCCATCGCGTAGGCGTTGAAGTCACCGACCATGAAGACGGCCTCGTCCGCGAAGACGGTGTTGGCCCAGGTGCTCACGGCCCTGGCCTGCTCGACGCGCGACGGGTTGGAGTTGCCCTGACCGGTGCCGTCGTCCACGCCCGAGCCCTTGGACTTGAAGTGGTTGGCGATGACGACGAACGGCGAGCCGGCGTTCTTGGCCTTGAACTTCTGCGCCAGCGGGTAGCGGGCGTTGGCGAAGGCCGGGTCGAGCAGGATCTGCGACGCGTCGAGCGCTTGGATGCGGTCCTTGCGATAGATGAACGCCGTGCGGATGACGTCCTCGTTGGCCGGAACCACGGACGGCGACTGGACGTAGGCCCACTGCCCGCCCGCGGCGTTGAGCGCCGTGACGAGGGTGGCGAGGGCCTTGTCCCGCGGCTGGCCGGGCAGGTAGCTGATGCCGGCCGAGTTCTCGATCTCCTCGAGCGAGACGACGTCGGCAGCGAGCCCGTTGATCGCAGTGACGATCTTGGTCTGCTGGTCGCTCAACGCCTGCGGGGTCCATGCACCGCGGACCTCGCAGAAGTTCGTCGTCACCGGGGTGCCGTCGCGGTCGGCGTAGAACGGGCAGTTCTTGTAGGTGTCCTCGGTCTCGCCCAGGTCGGTGAAGTAGTTGAGGACGTTGAACGTCGCCAGGCGGATGTCGCCTCCCACGGCGGGAGGCGTGACCTCGCGGTCGTTCTCGGTGGTCACCGGGTCGTCGGCGTCGGTCGAGCCGACGATCTGGCCGGTGGGCTGGTAGTTCCACTGGAAGCGGTAGTCGAGGATGACCGGCTTGCCGAAGGTCACCTGCGAGCCGGTCCGCATCGGCTCGGTCTGCGAGAGGTAGGGCAGCGGCGAGTCCTGCGCGGTCGCGTTGCGGATGTAGTCCCAGCTCGAGCCGTCGTCCAGCGTGACGTACTTCTTCACGTTCTCGGCCTCGTATGCCGTGGCAGCGGCGCCCGGGAGGACGACGTCCGTGGCCGTGTAGAGCGGCTCGTCGCCCACCGCCAGACCGACCTGGCCGTACTGGTTCAGCCCGTAGTTGTTCGTGATCGTGTAGGTGCCCCGGGGCTGCACGAGCATGCCCTCGTACTGCTCCTTCTCGGCGTCGGTCGCCGGGAGGGTCGCGAGCGGCGTCGGCGTCACGGGAGCACAGCCGGTCGCGGCCGTGAGGGTCGGCTTGGTGAGCTCGGTGAGGGTGCTGAACTCGGTGACCGTGGCGGTGACGTCGAGGCACTGGCCGATCGTGGCGTCGGTCGTGCCGAAGACGAAGATGCCGTCGGACGCGCCGGGCGTGGCGTCGGTCGTGCCACCGGTGTCCGGGGTCTGCATGTAGAAGCCGTTGAACCCGCCGGTCGGGTAGACGGCGGTGACGACGCCCCGGGTGCGGACCTGCTTGCCCTGCATCGGGGAGGCCGCGCCGGTGCCCTGGATCTCGGCGATCGACACAGCGGTCGGGGGCTCGGGCTCGGGGTCGGTGCCGCCGCCACCGCCGGAGGCCTGCGGGGTCGGCGCGCCGACCGTGAAGTCCGCAGCGTTGTCGTCCGTGTCGGTGAAGGTGGCGTTGCGGGCGGCCGAGGTGGAGTTGGACAGCGACCGGGTCGCGGTGCCCTCGGAGAGGTTGGCGGTGCCGAAGCCGATGCGATCGACGAGCGCGCCGCTCGGGTCGACGAGGTCGACCCGGCCGTTGGTGGCGCTCATGTTGAGCGTGCCGGAGGCGTCGGGCTCGGGCAGGGCGGCGCCGGCACCGGCGCCCGCACCCTGCTTGATGAGGAAGGTCTTGCCCGCGGCGATGCTGCCGGACAGCGTCGTCGCGCCACCCGAGCCGCCGGCGGCGGAGAAGTACTCGACCTTCCAACCGGCGAGGCTCACGCCCGAGGACGAGCGGTTGCCGAGCTCGATGAAGTCGTTCTGGAAGGGGGCGCCGGAGTTGCCGCCACCTCCGTAGACCTCGGAGATGACGACGGTCGTGGACGCGGCGCTGGCGGGGGCCGCGGCGAACAGGGCGGTGGCCCCGGCGAGCGGTAGGGCGACGAGTGGTGCTGCGGCGACGGCGCAGGCTCTGCGGGAGAACACGGACATGAAGGAGCCCTTCAGGGGTGCAGGGAGTGAACGCCCCGACCGTATGCCGTTTGCACAGTTTTGTATGTAGTCCTCACGTCAGCATTGGGCAAACTCTTCGAGCCGCCTCACTAGGGTGTGCTCATGACGGGCGCGACGACGATCGAGATCGACGGACCCGAGGGCACCCGCGAGGTCCGGCTCTCCAGCCCCGACCGCCTCATGTGGCCCGATGAGGGGATCACCAAGGGCGACCTCGCGGCATACGTGCAGGCGGTGGGCGAGCCGCTGGTCCGCGCGATCGGCGACCGGCCGGTGACGCTGCAACGGTTCCCGGAGGGGATCGACGGCGAGGAGTTCTACCAGAAGAACCCACCGAAGGGGATGCCCGACTGGATCCGCACGGTGTCGTGCCGCTACCCGTCGGGCCGGAGGCACGCGCAGCTCGTCGTCGACGAGACCGCTGCGGCGGTGTGGGCGGTGCAGATGAACACCATCACCTTCCACCCGTGGCCGGTGCGCACCGCCGACAACGACAATCCCGACGAGCTGCGGATCGACCTCGACCCGCAGCCGGGTCGCTCGTTCGAGGACGCCGTCGAGGCCGCGCTCGCCCTGCGTGAGCTGCTCACCGGGCTCGGACTCACCGGGTGGGCCAAGACCTCGGGCAACCGCGGGGTGCACGTCTTCGCCCGCGTGAAGCCGACGCACGAGTTCCTCGACGTGCGGCACGGCGTCATCGGGATCGCCCGCGAGCTCGAGCGCCGCCTGCCGGACCTCGTGACGACGAGCTGGTGGAAGGAGGAGCGGGGAGAGAGGGTCTTCGTCGACTTCAACCAGGCCTGTCGCGACCGCACCATCGCGTCGGCCTACAGCCCGCGGCCGCTGCCGGGTGCGCCGGTGTCGATGCCCGTGGGCTGGGCCGAGCTGACCTCGGTGACACCCTCCGACTTCACCGTGCTCACGGTGCCCGGTATCCTCGCCGACCGAGGCGACGCCTGGGCCGAGATGGGGGAGTCGGTCGGGGACATCGGGCCGGCCCTCGCGCTCTGGGACGCCGACGTCGAACGCGGCCTCGGCGAGCTCAACTTCCCCCCGGACTACCCCAAGATGCCGGGAGAGCCGCCGCGGGTGCAGCCGAGCAAACGGCGCACCGACCGCGCCGACGAGGACTACATGAAGCCCAAGGCCGAGCGCGACGCCGAGGTGCGCGAGCAGTGGGGTATGCCGGTCGTGCCGCCGATCCCGCCCATGCTCGCCAAGCCGTCCAAGAAGCTCGTCGAGGGCGACGTGAGCTACGAGCCCAAGTGGGACGGGTTCCGCTCGATCATCTACCGCTCCGGGGACCAGGTGGAGATCGGTAGCCGCAACGAGAAGCCGATGACCCGCTACTTCCCGGACGTCGTCGAGGCGGTGCTCGCCAACTTCCCCGACAAGTGCGTCGTCGACGGCGAGATCATCCTCGTGCGCCCGGGTGAGGACCGGCTCGACTTCGACCTGCTCCAGCAGCGGATCCACCCGGCGGCGAGCCGCGTCAAGAAGCTTGCGGCAGAGACACCTGCGAGCTTCGTGGCGTTCGACCTGCTGGCGCTGGGGGAGCGCGACCTCATGGGTGAGCCGTTCTCCGTCCGTCGCTCCGAGCTCGAGAAGGCGTTCGCCGAGGTCGAGGCGCCCATCCACCTCACCCGTGCCACCCGTGACCCCGACGAGGCGCGGCAGTGGTTCGAGCAGTTCGAGGGCGCCGGGCTCGACGGCGTCATGGTCAAGCCACTCGACGGCACCTACGAGCCCGACAAGCGGACGATGCACAAGTTCAAGCACGAGCGCACCGCCGACTGCGTCGTCGCCGGCTACCGCACCCACAAGAGCGGCGACGACCTCATCGGCTCGCTGCTTCTCGGGCTCTATGACGACGAGGGCACGCTCGCGAGCGTCGGGGTCATCGGTGCGTTCCCGATGGCGCGGCGCAAGGAGCTCTTCGAGGAGCTGCAGCCCCTCGTCACCGACTTCGACGCCCACCCGTGGGCGTGGGCCAAGCAGGAGGAGGGCACCCGGACACCGCAGAACGCCGCCCAGTCCCGGTGGGCCGCGGGCAAGGACCTGTCGTTCACCCCGCTGCGCCCCGAGCGCGTCGTCGAGGTCCGCTACGACCACATGGAGGGCGTGCGCTTCCGGCACACCGCGCAGTTCGTGCGGTGGCGCGAGGACCGCGATCCCGAGTCGTGCACCTACTCCCAGCTCGAAGAGCCTGTGTCCTACGAACTCGCCGACGTCCTCGATGGCTGAGGCCAAGGGCCTGCGACGCGCCGCCGTCGCCGCGGCCGCTGTGGGGGCGACCACGACGCTCGCGAGCGCGGCCGGCTCGCTGGCGGCCGCGGCATACTTCGCGCGTCGCGTCCTCACGCCCGAGAGGCAACGGCCCGACGACACCGAGATCCTCGAGGTCCGCGACGGGCGAGTCCTGCTGTCGGCGACGGACGAGACGGTCGTGCCGGGGCGCTACGGCCTGTGGCTCGACGGCGGGCGTGGACACGTCCGCATCGGTGACCCGACGTCCACCGACGTCGCGGCCGGCACGGTCGAGCGCGAGGTCCTCGGCGTCGATGCCGGCCAGCTGCGACCCGGCGGTGCCCGCTTCAACGGCTACCACTACGTGGGCACACCGGAGCAGGCCCTCGGCCTGCCCACCGAACAGGTCACCTTCGAGGGAGAGCTCGGTCGTATGCCGGCCTGGCTCGTCCCGGCGCCCGGCGGTCCGGGGACGCGCTGGGCCGTGCTCGTGCACGGTCGTGGCGCCCAGCGACAGGAGACCCTGCGGGCGCTGCCCACCCTGCACGCCGCCGGCTGGACCTCGCTCGTCCCGACCTACCGCAACGACGAGGACGTGCCAGCCGGGCCCGACGGTCGCTACAACCTCGGCCTCAGCGAGTGGCGCGACCTCGAGGCGGCGGTCGAGCACGCCGTCCGGTCCGGTGCCCGGGAGGTCCTCCTCGTCGGGTGGTCCATGGGCGGGGCTATCGTGCTCCAGTTCCTCGATCGCTCGCCGACGGCCGACGTCGTGACGAAGGTGGTGCTCGACGGCCCGGTCATCGACTGGGGCGACGTGCTCACGCACCACGCCCACCTGCACCGGCTGCCCAAGGGCGTCGGCTCCCTCTCGCGCTCGATGATGGGGCGGGCCTGGGGCAAGCGGTTCGTCGGGGTCCACGAATCGGTGGACGTCGCCCTCACCGACTGGGTGCGGCGGGCGGACGAGCTGCACCACCCGATCCTGCTCATCCACTCGGCTGACGACGAGTTCGTGCCGGTGGGCCCGTCGAGGGCGCTGGCGGCCCGACGGCCGGACCTCGTGACGTTCGAGGAGTGGCGGGTGGCCCGCCACTGCAAGGAGTGGAACACCGATCCTGAGCGGTGGGAACGCGTCGTCACCGATTTCGTCAGCGGGGAATAGTTCCGCCGCGGGCCCGGTTGCCGCCCCTGTGTGCACCCCGACGATGACTCCTGCCCTGTGGCGGCGTCTGCATGTGGACCTGAGGCTCGACGCCAGCGACCGCTGTCGCCGCTGACCGCCTCCGCCCCACATCCCTTCCTCCCAGGAGTCCGTCATGTCCAGCACCACCCCTGAGCCGGTCGCGCCCGCGGCCGAACCCTCACCCCGCGCCAAGCGTCCGGGCCTGCCCTTCTGGGCGCAGGTCTTCATCGGTCTCGCCGTCGGCGTCGTCCTCGGCTTCCTCGCCCGCCAGCTCGACCAAGCGTGGCTCGCCGAGACCCTCAAGACCGTCGGTGGCATCTTCGTCCAGCTGCTCAAGGTCATCGTCGTCCCGCTCGTGCTGGCCGCGATCATCGTCTCGATCGCCAACCTTCGGCAGGTGACGAACGCGGCCCGGCTCGCGGGCGAGACGCTCGTGTGGTTCGCCGTCACCGCCGCTGCGTCGGTCGTCGTCGGCATCACGCTCGGCCTCGTGACCAACCCCGGCGCCAACGCCACGCTCGACACGTCGGCCGGTGCCGCTCCGGACCACACCGGCAGCTGGCTCGACTTCCTCACCTCGATCATCCCGGGCAACTTCCTCGGTCTCGAGGTGTCGACCTCCGCGGAGGACGGCGGCGCGCTGAGCTCCAGCCCGTCGTTCAACATCCTCCAGCTCGTCGTCCTCGGTCTGGCGATCGGAGCCGCCGCGCTCGCCGTCGGCGCCAAGGCCGAGCCGTTCGTCGACCTCACCCGCAGCGCCCTCGAGATCTTCAGCAAGCTCGTGTGGTGGGTCATCAAGCTCTCGCCGATCGGTACGGCCGCGCTCATCGGCTCCGCCGTCGCGAACTACGGCTGGGACCTCATCGGGCCGCTCGCGATCTTCACTGCCGACGTCTACATCGGCTGCGCCATCGTCCTGCTCGTGATCTACCCGATCGTGGCGCGGGCCAATGGCCTCAACCCGGTGCGGTTCTTCGCCGGTGCCTGGCCGGCGATCCAGTTCGCGTTCGTCTCGCGCAGCTCGATCGGCACCCTGCCGCTCACGCAGCGCGTCGTCACCCACAACCTCGGCGTCTCGCGTGACTACGCCTCGTTCGCCGTGCCGATCGGTGCGACGACCAAGATGGACGGCTGCGCCGCGATCTACCCCGCACTCGCCGCGATCACCGTCGCCCAGCTCTTCGGCGTCGACCTCGGCGTCACCGACTACCTGCTCATCGCGTTCGTCTCGATCGTCGGCTCGGCTGCCACGGCGGGCCTCACCGGTGCGGTCGTCATGCTCACCCTCACCCTGTCGACCCTGGGCCTCCCGCTCGAGGGCGTCGGGCTGCTCCTCGCGATCGACCCGATCATCGACATGATCCGCACCGCCACCAACGTGGCCGGCCAGGCGCTCATCCCGACGATCGTGGCCAAGCGCAACGGGCTGCTCGACCAGTCGGTCTACGACGCCAACACCTTCGGTGGCGCCGACACCCGGCTCGAGCTCGACGAGGACGAGACGGACTCCGCCGAGGCCCGCGACGAGCAGCGCGTGGCGGTCCTCGCGTGAGCCCCGCAGGACCGCGGCTCTCGCTGCTCGACCTCGCCACGGTGGGCCGCGACCAGCCCATCGGCGAGGCCCTCGAGACGAGTGTGACGCTGGCGCAGAAGGCCGACTCGCTCGGCACGTTCGAGCGGCTGTGGTTCGCCGAGCACCACAACATGCCCTCGATCGCGTCGGCGGCGACCGCGGTCCTGCTCGCGCACGTCGCTGCCCGGACCGAGCGCATCCGCGTCGGTTCGGGCGGCGTCATGCTGCCCAACCACTCGCCGCTCGTCATCGCCGAGCAGTTCGGCACGCTCGCCGAGCTGCACCCGGACCGGATCGACCTCGGGCTCGGTCGCGCGCCCGGCACCGACCAGGTGACGATGCGCGCGCTGCGCGCTGACCCGCGGGCCTCCGAGCGGTTCCCCGACGACGTGCTCGAGCTCCAGGGCTACCTCTCCGACGAGAGCCTCGTGCCGACGATCAACGCGATCCCGGGGCGGGGCACCAAGGTGCCCCTCTACATCCTCGGCAGCTCGCTGTTCGGCGCGCAGCTCGCGGCCCGGTTCGGTCTGCCCTACGCCTTCGCGAGCCACTTCGCACCCGACGCGCTCGTCCAGGCGATCGAGGTCTACCGCCGCGAGTTCCGGCCCTCCGAGCAGCTCCCCGAGCCGTACGCCATCGCCGCACTCAACGTCGTCGTCGCGGACGAGCAGGAGCACGCCGAGGCGCTGGCCGCCTCCGTGCTTCGCTCACGCGTGCGTTCGCTCGCCTCCCGCGTCCCGGCGTATGCCGGCCGCCTCGACGACGCTGCCGTCGACGCCCTCATGGACTCGCCGGTGGCCGCCCAGGCCCGGCACATGATGACGTACTCGGCCGTCGGCGACATCACGACGGTGCGCGACTACCTCGAGCGCTTCGCCGAGCACGCGCAGGCCGACGAGCTCATGGTGACCAACGCGGCGCCCGGCCTCGACAACCGGCTCCGCGCCCTCGAGCTCCTCGCCTCGACCGACTGACCCAGGAACACGCGACTTATTGCCGCGGTGGGACAGCTCGCTCGCGCTCGCCGTCCCACCGCGGCAATAAGTCGACTCAGGCAACGGGGGTGATGCGCCAGAGGGTGAGGAGTGACCCGTCCTCCTCGAGGAGGTGGCCGATCTCGGCGTCCAGCCCGGAGGCGCCGTCGAGCGGTGTGCCCGCGACGACCCGCGTGGCGTCGCCACCGACGAGCCGGGGAGCGATCGTGAGCGCGAGCTCGTCCACCAGCCCGGCGGCGAGGAGGTCGTGGAAGAGGGAGGGACCGCCCTCGGCGAGGATGCACGGCATACCGGCATCTCTCAGGCGGGCCACGACGGTACGCAGGTCGACGTCGTCGTCTCCCTCGACCCAGACCTCGTCGCTCGGCTCGAGGCCGGAGGACGCGCAGGTCACGAGGACGACGCTGCCCTCGCCCTCGGAGAGTGACTCGGGCAGGTGCCCACGACCGCTCACGACGAAGATCGGGGTCGCGCCACGTCGATAGCCCTCTGCCCGTGCCGTTCCCGCGCCCACGAGGACGCAGTCGGCGAGCTCGCGCTGGAGGTGGAAGACGCGTCCGTCGGCGTCGGTGTTGATCGACCCGCTGCGGCCGTCGCCCCCGGCCGCCGAGCCGTCGAGGGTGCTGACGAAGTTGGCTCGGACGCCCCCGTCCGAGGGCCAGGCATAGAGTCGGGTCAGGTCGTCGTCGCCGACCTCACTGCCCTGACCGGCGAGGCTGGAGGGGCTGGCGGCGGATCGCGTGTCGAGGAGCAGGCGCACGACGTCGAGTCTGTCACCCCACGGTGGGTCCGACGGCTGACAGGATGCCGGGATGGCGAAGAAGAGCAGGGACAAGAAGTCCGGCACGGGCAAGGGCACCGAGCAGGCGACCTTCACCCAGGCGCTGCGCGCAGGTGAGGGCTTCGACCTCGCTGCGCTGAGCCCGCGCGCGACGCCGGGCTTCGACGGCGACAAGGCCGGCGGCGAGAAGGCGATGGAGGGTCTGGCCGACCGGCTCTCCGAGCTGCAGGAGCGTCTCTACGCCGAGTCGCGTGGGGGCGGCACCCGCTCGGTGCTGCTCGTCATCCAGGGCATGGACACCTCGGGCAAGGGCGGGATCATGCGACACGTCGTCGGGTCGTTCGACCCGCAGGGTGTCGACATCACCGCGTTCAAGGCGCCGAGCGACGAGGAGAAGAGGCATCCCTTCCTCTGGCGTATCCGCAACGCCCTGCCGAGCCCGGGCGACATCGGCGTCTTCGACCGCTCGCACTACGAGGACGTCCTCATCGTGCGCGTCCACGACCTCGTCCCGCGCAGCCAGTGGTCGCGGCGCTACGCGCAGATCAACGACTTCGAGGCCTCGGTCGTCGAGTCCGGCACGACGATCGTCAAGGTCATGCTGCACGTCTCCAGCGACGAGCAGAAGGCGCGGCTCGCCGAGCGGCTCGACCGACCGGACAAGCACTGGAAGTACAACCCGGGCGACCTCGACGAGCGGGCCCACTGGGCCGACTACCAAGAGGCCTACCAGGTCGCCATCGAGAAGTGCTCGACCGACGTCGCGCCGTGGTTCGTCGTCCCGGCCGACCGCAAGTGGTACGCCCGGCTCGCCGTGACCAACCTCGTGCTCGAGCACCTCGAGGCGCTCGACCCGCAGTGGCCGGAGGCCGACTTCGACGTCGAGGCCGAACAGCGGCGCTTGTCCCAGATGCCCTGAACCGCTGCCCTGCAGCGACGGCGAATGGGGTCAGGCGAAGGTGCGGTCGAGGATCTGCGTCACCTCGGCCGCGCCGAGGTCGTCCAGCGACCCGAACGTCGCGCCGTGCCCGTCCGCGTCGAGCCGCCCGGCGATGAACGCCTCGGACACGACGGTGGGGGAGTGCTGGGTGAGCAACGAGGCCTGGAGGGTCAGCGCCAGGTGCTCGACGATCCGGCGCGCCTGCCACGGCCCGCGGTCGGTCGCCGCCATCGCGACGAGCCCGGGCACGGCGTCGATGGCCCGGTCGAGCCGCCGGTCGTGGCCGCGCGCGGCGGACAGCTCCTTAGCGAGGGCCGCGACCGTCGCCGGCTCACGGGTCATGGCGCGCAGGACGTCGAGCGCACCGACGTTGCCCGACCCCTCCCAGATGGAGTTGAGCGGCGCCTCGCGGTACAGCCGGGCAAGGCCGTTCTCCTCGACGTACCCGGCGCCACCGAGGCACTCGAGCGCCTCGGCGACGACCGGCGGCGTCCGCTTGCACACCCAGAACTTGCCGAGCGCCACCCCGAGCCGGGCGAGGTCGCTCTCGCCGGCGTCGACGGCGTGCGCCATCCGCAGGCCGAGCAGCTCGGCCGCCTCGACTTCGAGGGCGAGGTCGGCGAGGACGTTGCGCATGAGGGGCTGCTCGACCAGCCGGGCTCCGAAGGCCGAACGGTGGCGCGCGTGGTGCAGGGCGCGCGTCACCGCCTCCCGCATCGTCGCCGAGGAGCCCAGGATGCAGTCCAGCCGGGTCGAGGAGACCATCTCGATGATGGTGCGGATGCCCCGCCCGTCCTCGCCGACCCGCACCGCCCACGCCTCCTCGAGCTCGACCTCGGAGGAGGCGTTCGAGCGGTTGCCGAGCTTGTCCTTGAGGCGCTGGAGGCGGAGCGCGTTGCGGGTCCCGTCGTCGAGGATCCGCGGCACGAGGAAGCACGTCACGCCGGCCGCCGTCGTCGCGAGCACGAGGAAGACGTCACTCATGGGGGCCGAGAAGAACCACTTGTGGCCGGTGAGCCGGTAGGTGTCACCACCCTCGATGGGCCCGCCCGGAAAGGCCTCGGCCCGAGTGGCGTTGGCGCGGACGTCGGAACCGCCCTGCTTCTCCGTCATTCCCATCCCGGCGATCGCCGACGTCCGCTCGCCGAACGCCCGCAACGCCGGGTCGTAGTCTCGCGAGGCGAGCAGCGGGACCCAACGGTCCGCGAGGGCGGGCGTCGAGCGCAGGGCGGGCGCCGCGGCATACGTCATCGAGACGGGGCACAGGTGACCCGCCTCGGCACGTGACCACGTGACGAAGCCGGCGGCACGTCGCAGGTGTGCGCCGCTGTCGGCCGGCTGCGTCCAGGCCTCGGCGGTGAGCCCATGGCCGACGGCGACCCGCATGAGGTCGTGGTAGCTGCGGGAGTAGTCGACCTCGTCGACGCGCTGCCCGGTGCGGTCGTGGGTCCGCAGCCGAGGGATGTCGCGGTGGGCGTCGTCGGCCCACGCCTGGGTCAGGGGGTTGCCGGCAAGCTCGCCCAGCGCGTGCAGCCGGGGGACGTCCTCGGGCCGACCCCACCGTTGCACCGCCTCGACGGCGACGGCGTCGGTACCGAAGAGGTCGTGCCCGGTGAAGTCGGGCACCTGGTTCGCGACGTCATGGGTGTGCACGGCCCGAACGCTAGCCCGTGGCACGGGGCGCACGGGTCAGATGTGACCGGCTCGTGTCCGCCGCCGGGCCGTGTCACGGTCGGGTCCGTGCAGGTGGGGCGGCTAGCGTGAACGGGTGACCGACGCGAAGCGACGCCTCCGGCGCTGGCTGGCGCGGTTCCCTGCCGTCGAGGCGCTGGCCAGGCTCACGGTGGAGACCATCCGGATCTGCCTGCGCTACCGGGTCACGGGGCTCGCCTCCGAGGCCGGGTTCTTCGCGCTGCTGTCGCTGCCGCCGCTCGTCCTCGGGCTGTTCGGTGGCGTCGGCTACGTGGGCCGCTGGCTCGGCACGGACACCGTCGAGACCGTCCGCAACGGGATCACGGAGTTCGCCGGGCGCTTCCTCACGACGGACGTCATCTCCACGACGCTCGCTCCCACGGTCGACGACGTCTTCACGGCGGGGCGCTTCGACCTCATCTCCGTCGGGTTCGTCCTGTCGCTGTGGTCGGGGTCGCGTGCCCTCAACGTCCTCGTCGACACCGTCTCGATCATGTACGGCCAGTCGGGCGTGCGCGGGATCGTGCCGACGCGCGTGCTGAGCTTCTCGCTCTACGTCGTCGCGCTGCTCGTCGGCATCGTCACGATCCCACTCGTGCTCATCGGGCCGACGCTGCTCGGCCAGTTCCTCCCGGAGCGGCTGGACTTCCTCACGCTGCTCTACTGGCCGGTCGTCTCGCTGCTCGTCATCGCGGCGTTCACGAGCCTGTACCACGTGTCCACGCCGGTCCGGAGCCCGTGGACCCACGACGTCCCGGGGGCGGTGCTCACCCTCCTCATCTGGGTCGTGGCGTCGTTCGCGGTGCGTGGTTCCATCGCCGCCTCGCTCGGGGGGACGTCGATCTACGGCCCGCTGAGCGCGCCGATCGTCCTGCTCATCTGGCTCTACATGCTCGCCATCGCCGTCCTCATCGGCGCCGCCCTCAACGCCGGCATCCGCAACCTCTGGCCGTCCGAGGACCAGCGCAGCCTGCGGACTCGGGTGGCGGAGTGGGTGAGGTCCAAGCGGAGTCCCGCCACGCCGCCGCCGACGACCGCCGCAGGCACCGCCGGCGGGGGAGTGGACGACGACGCGGAGCCCGCGGACGGCGACGTCGACGACGACCTCGATCTGGACGGCATACGGCAGGCGGCCCGGCGTCCGCTGACCCCGATCAGCGACGACGAGACCCTCGTCATCCCCCGGATCAGGGTCGGCTCCGGCCGCTGACCGAGCCGGTTTGGAGTTCACGCGCAGGATCGGTTAAGTTTCTCTCCGCACGCAGGAAGGAAACTTCGGGCGTCGCGCGGATGTAGCTCAGTTGGTAGAGCGCAACCTTGCCAAGGTTGAGGTCGCCGGTTCGAACCCGGTCATCCGCTCGGAGGGTTAGCCACCCCTCAATGGTGGAGTGGCCGAGAGGCGAGGCAGCGGCCTGCAAAGCCGTTTACACGGGTTCAAATCCCGTCTCCACCTCGAGTAGTACCCCTCACGGGCGATTGGCGCAGTGGTAGCGCGCTTCCCTGACACGGAAGAGGTCACTGGTTCAAACCCAGTATCGCCCACCAGCACGACGAAGGCCCCGGACCGCGACAGCGATCCGGGGCCTTCGTCGTGCGTATGCCGTGGTGCGGCGTCAGAGCTTGTACGTCACCCAGGCGGTCGTCGCGGTCCGGCGGTAGATGCCGGCGGAGTCGCGCGCGTAGGTGTAGCGCGGAATCTCCACGCTGAAGGTGTAGGACGGGCGGCCCGCTGTCACCTTCTGCTCGAAGGCGGTCTCGACGTAGGGAGTGTTGCCGACGAAGGGGGTGTACCACCCGGCCGACAGACCGCGGAGTGCTCCCCGGGTGATCGTCTGCCCGGAGCAGACCTCGTCGCCGGGTGGGTCGTGGCCGCGCTGGGTGAGGAGGTCGCCTTCCGGGGCTACCTGCTCACCCGCCTGACCGAGCTCCTCGGTCGGGGGCCTGCCGGGCTCGGGGCATCGGTGGTGGGGTCGTCGGTTCTCTTCGGGATGCTGCACACCGAGCAAGGCCTCGTGGGCGTGGTGGCCAGCGCCGTAGCCGGTGACGTGTACGGCCTGTGGTGACGGCCCGAGGCAGGGCGCCGCTCGGGCCGCACGTAGCCTGAGCCCCATGACCGACCGTGACAGCGTGAGCGTCGAACGACTCATCCCCGCCTCCGCCGGCGAGATCTTCGACCTGCTGGTCGACCCGGCCCGGCACCTCGACATCGACGGCTCGGGCACGGTGCAGCGGGCACGCTCGGGCGGGCGGCGGCTGCGGCTGGGCGACTCGTTCGGGATGGACATGAAGCTGGGCGCGAGGTACTCGACGCGCAACGAGGTGGTCGAGCTCGTCGACGACCGCCGCATCGCCTGGCGCACCCTCGCACCGTTCCCCCTCTCGCTGCTGTTCACCGGCCGGACGTGGCGCTACGAGCTCGAGCCCGTCGAGGCCGGCACTCTCGTCCGGGAGACGTGGGACATCAGCACCGAGGCGTGGCCCGGTCGACCGGCGGTCCGCCGGATGGCCACGACGACCCGGCGCAACATGGAGAGGACGCTCGAGCGGATCGAGGACCTCGTCACCGACTGAGGTTTCGCCCAGAGTCAGGCGGCCGTACGGGCACCGCCCTACGATCGGTGCATGGCATCGCCTGCGCGAGACGCCGGGTCCCTCAGCACCACGGCATACGAGGGCGAGCTGCTCCGCCTCCAGGCCGAGCTGGTCAAGGTCCAGGAGTGGGTCAAGGCCGAAGGGCAGCGCATCGTCGTGATCTTCGAGGGACGCGACGCCGCAGGCAAGGGCGGCACCATCCAACGGATCACCGAGTACCTCAGCCCGCGCAACGTCCGCATCGCCGCCCTGCCGAAGCCGACCGAGCGGGAGCAGGGCCAGTGGTACTTCCAGCGCTACATCGAGCACCTGCCCGCCGCCGGCGAGATCACGCTGTTCGACCGGTCCTGGTACAACCGCGCCGGGGTGGAGCGCGTCATGGGCTACTGCACGCCGGACGAGTACCGGCGCTTCCTGCACCAGTGCCCGATCTTCGAGCGGCTGCTCCTCGAGGACGGGATCCTCCTGCGCAAGTACTGGTTCTCGGTGAGTGACGCCGAGCAGCAACGCCGCTTCAGGTCGAGGCTGAGCGACCCGATGCGTCAGTGGAAGCTCTCACCGATGGACCTGGAGTCGATCACCCGCTGGGAGGACTACTCCCGCGCCAAGGACGAGATGATGGTGCACACCGACATCCCGGAGGCACCCTGGTACGTCGTCGAGTCCGACTCCAAGAAGCGTGCCCGCCTCAACATGATCGCCCACCTGCTCTCGACGATCCCCTACGTCGAGGTGCCACCGCCGACCCTGGTGCTGCCCGACCGTCCTGCGCCGCGCGGGTACGAGCGCCCGCCCCGAGAGCAGGCGACCTACGTGCCCGACCACAGTGCGACGCTCGGCTCCCGCTCGACCGACTGACGCCCCAACCCCGGCCAGTCGCGATGCGCGAGCCAGGCGAGCAATGCGCCGGCGGGGACGGCATACAGCTAGAACCCCCAGCCGAACAGGAGCAGCAGGGCGTGGAAGGCGAGCACCCCGATCCAGCCGGCGCGCGCCGCGCGCCCGCCGCTGAGCAGGAGCGCTCCGAGGGTCGCCTCGCCGGCTGCGAGGGCATAGATCCACGGGCGCGGCGAGGCCATGACGATGTCGGTCCAACCAGAGCGGACGAACGCGAACAGCCCTCTCGCGGCGAACGACTCGTAGACAGACGGGTCCGCGCTCACGAGCCCGACGTGGCTCCCCGAGGCGACGAGGTAGAGCGCACCGACGACGGTGGTCGCGCGCGGCGGTCGACGCTCCTGCCACTCACCCATGGTCGCCACGACCCGCTCGCGAGGACTCGCGGCGACGGGACGAGCCGGCACCGGCACGTCCCGTCGACCCGAAGGCGAAGGAGACACCGAGCATGAAACCGAAGTCGTACCAGGCACCCGAGTTGCGCACCTCGTAGATCCCGACGCCGTCGCGGAACAGCGACACGATGAACGTGATCGGGCTGATCACCCCGTGCCACAGGCCGAGCCAGAAGCCCGGCTGACCCGTGGCCGTTCCCGCGTCCTCGTTGCCCGCAGCGGCGCACGCCGCCAGGACCAGCACGGCCGCGACTGCGACCCACACCGCCCGCCATCTCGCACCCATGACCTCGACCTCCTGCACCAGTGCACCGCGGCCGTGGCCCTCGCCGACAGGGCCAAGGTCCCGGAACTCGAGGCCGGACGGCATACCGGGAAGGTCGACGGCCCCCGACACGCGGCGGTGCGCGTCGGGGGCCGTCGAGGAAAGGGCCGGCGTCAGCCGCCGGAACCGTGTGCGAGGCCTCCGTCCTCGCCGGCGAAGGTGCCCTGCGGTCCGGCCGGGGCCGGGAGGGTGAACGCGGGGCCGGGGACCTTCTTGCCGGGGACGCCGTTCACGGACTCGGTCGAGTACGCGAAGGTGAGCATCGCGAAGGCGATGAGGTCGCTGTTGACCTCGAGTGCGTGGAGGTCGACGTTGGCATAGGTGTCGCAGGCCGCGTGGTAGCACGGGTCGAAGGCGTCACCGGCCGTGCCGCCCCAGATGGCCTGCTGCTCGGCCGTCTTGATCTCCTCGGCACCGGTGAAGAGCCCGCTCGACGGGATCCCGGCGTTGATGAAGGCCTCGTAGTCGCTGCGACCCGAGAACTCGGTGTCGTCGTACGGCTCACCGACCTTCGTGTAGTACGACTCGTAGACGTCCTCGATCGCCGCGGACCCTGCCGGCACCGGCACGGGCGCCTCGAACGTCGACTCGTCGGCGTCGTAGACCATGAAGATGTCGTTCGGCGAGCCGACCATGTCGTAGTTCATGTACATCGCGATCCGGTCGCGCTCCGCGGCCGACAGGCCGTTGACGTAGTCGGCCGACCCGACGAGGCCCTGCTCCTCGGCGGCCCACCACCCGAACCGCAGCGTGTTCTCCGGCGTGAGCTTGGCCATCTTGAGGGCCGTCTCGAGCAGCGCGGCGGAGCCCGAGCCGTTGTCGTTGATGCCGGGCCCCTCGATCACGCTGTCGAGGTGGGCGCCGGCCATGACGACGTTGTCGGTGTTGCGTCCGGGGAGTTCGGCGATGACGTTGTAGTCGTTGCGTGTCTCGGCGGGCAGGACGAGCACGTATGCCGTCGAGCCGGGTCGCGCGAGCAGCGCACCGTCGGCGAAGCTCGCTCCGACGACCGGGATGCCGTGGGTGATCGGTCCGGGGGCACCGGGGATCGGCTCGTCGATGCTCGTGCCGTCGGCGACGATGAGGCCGGAACGCTCCGGGGTGTTGCCCTCGTTGAAGATGACGATGGCTTCGGCACCGGCCTGCTCGGCGTAGTAGGCCTTCGTGCCGAAGAAGCACGTCCCGCGCTGCACGAGCGCGATGTCGCTCGGGCCGCTGAAGTCGAGCCCGGCGAAGTCGGCCGCCTCGCAACCGCTCGTGGACCCTCCTGTCGGCGTGAGGTCGATGTCGACGGGGATGACGTTGCCCTGGACCTCACCCGAGCCGCTGCCGGTGAAGACGCCGGTCTCGTAGTCGTCAGGCGGCGCCGGGGTGAGCTGGCGGAGATTCGCCGGGAAGTTGAAGGTGACGTCGACCGGGTCGAGCGTGACCTGGTAGCCAGCCTTGCGGAGGAGGCCGGCGACGTAGTCGACGCTCCGGTCGTAGCCGACGGTTCCCGCAGCGCGGGTCCCCGGGTAGACCGGGTCGTTGCTGTTGTCGGCGATCTTCTGCAGTGCGGCCTGGTGGGCGCGCACACCGTCGACGGTGACGCACTCGAGAAGCTTCTGGTACGTGTTGTTGTTGCGGTTCGTGCACGCCTCCGACGGCTTGGCCGACGCGGTCTGCGCGGTCAGGGCGGTCGTGAGGGCGGCGACGGCCACAAGGGCCGCCATGCGGGTCGTTCGGGTCCTGGCTCGACGCGGTTCGGTCATGATCATCCACTTCGTCGTGGGTCGGGTGTGGAGCCCGACGCTGATCCTCTTCACGCTATGGCACGTCGTGAGCAGGGGGCCATAGCCCGTCGGGGGGTGCGCGGCGGGCCCTACGTCCCGTGACGCATCGGGGGAGGAGGAGGACCGTGGTGCCATGACCAGTGCCGCCCCGCCCTCGGACCTCGACATCGCGCGAGCCGCCCACCTCGAGCCGGTCGAGGCGGTCGCCGGGGCGGCCGGCATACCGCTCGAACGCCTGGAGCCCTACGGGCGGCACGTCGCCAAGGTGTCGCTGGCCGCCGAGCAGGACCTGGCCGACCGTTCTCGGGCGCGCTACGTCGTCATCACAGCCATCACCCCGACCCCGCTCGGCGAGGGCAAGACGACCACCGCGGTCGGTCTCGCCCAAGGGCTGGCGCAGCTCGGCCACCGGGCCACCCTCGCGCTGCGCCAGCCGTCCATGGGGCCGACCTTCGGGATCAAGGGCGGCGCCGCCGGGGCCGGGTTCAGCCAGGTGCTGCCGATGGAGACGCTCAACCTCCACCTCACCGGGGACTTCCACGCCGTGACGGCCGCGCACAACCTCCTCGCGGCGATGCTCGACAGCTCGCTCCACCACGGCAACGAGCTCGACATCGACCCGCGCAACATCTCGTGGCGCAGGGTGCTCGACGTCAACGACCGCGCGCTGCGCAGCATCGTCGAGGGCCTGGGTGCCCGGATCGACGGCGTCCCCCGCCAGTCGGGGTTCGACATCACCGCGGCGAGCGAGGTCATGGTCGTCCTCTCGCTCGCGTCGTCGCTCGCGGACCTGCGCGCCAGGCTGGGACGGATCGTCGTCGGGTTCACGACCCGCGGCCGCCCCGTGACCGCGGAGGACCTCCACGCCGCCGGGGCGATGGCCGTGATCCTCAAGGACGCCCTCATGCCCAACCTCCTCCAGACCACGGAGAACACACCGGTCCTCGTGCACACCGGACCGTTCGGCAACATCGCCACCGGCAACTCGTCGGTCGTGGCCGACCGGATCGGGATCCGCACGGGTGACTACCTCCTCACCGAGGCGGGCTTCGGTTCGGACATGGGGGCGGAGCGGTTCGTCAACCTCAAGTGCCGGGTCTCCGGGCTCGCGCCGGACGCCGCAGTCCTCGTCGCCACGGTGCGCTCGCTCAAGGCGCACTCGGGGCGGTTCACCGTGGTCGCGGGACGGCCCCTGCCGCCGGAGATGCTGCTCGAGGACCCGGACGCCGTGCGCGCCGGAACGGCCAACCTGCGTCGGCACATCGAGATCGTCAGGTCCTTCGGCATCCCACCGGTCGTCGCCGTCAACGCGTTCCCCACGGACCACGACTCCGAGCTCGCGGTGGTCGCGCAGGCGGCCCAGGAGGCCGGTGCCCGGGTCGCCGTGTCGACCCATGTCGTCGACGGGGGCAAGGGCGCCACCGACCTCGCGACGGTCGTCGCGCAGGCGTGCGCGGACCCGCACGAGCTGCGCCACACCTACGAGCTCGACGCCCCTCTTCGCGACAAGATCGAGGCCGTCGCGACGCGGGTCTACGGCGCCGACGGAGTGGACTTCTCGGACGTGGCGGCCAGGGATCTCGCCCGCTTCGAGGTGCTGGGCTACGGCGAGTTCCCCGTCGTCATCGCCAAGACGCACCTGTCCATCTCGTCGGACCCGACGCTGCGCGGGGACCCCCAGGGCTGGCGCCTGCCGGTGCGGGAGGTGCGGGTCGCCGCCGGCGCCGGCTACGTCTACGCCCTCAGCGGCGAGATGCGCACGATGCCGGGCCTGCCCAGGCATCCTGCGGCCGCCTCCATCGATCTCGACCCCGACGGCAACGTCGTCGGGCTCTTCTGACCGGCCGTGCGCGCCGCCCGGGGGATCGGGGACCGGTCGTCGCTCAGGGGTGACGTCGTCGCGGGCGTGACCGTCGCGGCATACCTCGTCCCCCAGGTCATGGCGTATGCCGGGGTCGCGGGCCTGCCTGCGGTGACCGGACTGTGGGCGGCGGGGACCGCGATCGTCGTCTATGCCCTCGTCGGGTCCTCGCGGCTGCTCGCGGTGGGGCCCGAGTCCACCACCGCGCTCATGACCGCGGTCGCGCTCGGCGGGCTCGCCGACGGGGACCCGGTGCGGTACGCCGCGCTCGCCGCCGGACTGGCCGTCCTCGTGGGCGGGTTCTGTCTGCTGGCCTGGCTGCTGCGGCTCGGCTTCCTCGCCGAGCTGCTCTCACGACCGGTGCTCGTCGGCTACATGGCAGGCGTCGCGACGCTCATGGTCGTGAGCCAGCTCGGCAAGGTGACGGGCCTCGTCGTCACCGGGGACAGCACCGTCGCCGAGGTGACGTCGGTCGTGGAGCACCTCGACGAGGTGCACCGCCCCACCGTCGTCCTGGCCCTCGGTGTGCTGGCGTTCCTCCTCGTCGTGTCGAGGCTCATGCCCCGGGCCCCCACGCCACTGCTGGGCGTGCTCGGGTCGGCGGCGGCAGTCGCGTTCCTGAGCCTCGAGGAGCGGGGAGTCGCCGTCGTCGGCCCGGTGCCGCGCGAGCTGCCGCTGCCCCGCCTCCCTGACCTCGGCGTGGCCGACCTGCGGTCCCTGCTGCCCGCGGCGCTGGGCATCGCCGTCGTCGCCTACACGGACAACATCCTCACCGGCAGGGCCTTCGCGCCGCGTCACGATGCCGGGCTCGACGCCAAGCAGGAGCTCCTCGCACTCGGCGTCGCCAACCTGGCCACCGGTGTGGCACAGGGGTTCCCGGTGAGTAGCAGCGGCAGCCGCACGGCCATCGTCGCCGCGAGTGGGGGCCGGACCCAGACGAACTCGCTCGTGGCCCTCGTGACGGTGGTCCTCGCCGTCATCGTGGCCAACCCGGTCCTGGCGCTCTTCCCGACGGCCGCGCTCGGGGCTCTCGTCGTGTATGCCGCGGTCCGGCTCATCGACGTCGCGGAGTTCCGGCGGATCTTCGCCTTCCGGCGCACCGAGGGGGTCCTCGCGCTCGGCACCACGGCCGCTGTCCTCGTCGCCGGTATCCTGCCCGGGGTCCTCGTGGCGATCGTGCTGTCGCTGCTCGACCTGCTGCACCGCGTGACCCGTCCCCATGACGGGGTCCTGGGCTACGTTCCGGGGGTGGCGGGGATGCACGACGTCGACGACTACCCGTCGGCGCGGCCGGTGCCCGGCCTCGTGGTCTACCGCTACGACTCGCCGTTGTTCTTCGCGAACGCGCACGACTTCGTCACCCGGGCGCTGGCCGCAGTCGACGGTGCGCCGACGCCCACCCGATGGCTCCTGCTCAACATGGAGGCCAACGTCACGGTCGACGTGACGGCGTCCGACACCCTCGAGGACCTGAGGGAGGAGCTCGGCCGGCGGGGAGTCGTCCTCGCGCTGGGCCGCGTCAAGCAGGAGCTGCGCGCCGACCTGGAGCGCAGCGGGTTCGTCGACCGCGTCGGGGAGGACCGGATCTTCATGACCTTGCCGTCCGCGGTCAAGGGGTATGCCGCGTGGTCGTCGGAGCACCCGACGCAGGGCAGGTCGTGAGTGCACGAGTGCGACAGGGGTCGTCGGGACCCCGGGCAGCCCGGTGGCGTTCCTGTCAGCGGACGATCCAGCTGGACAGCTGGAAGTAGACCGCGACCGTGACGACGTCCTGGATGACGGTGGCCAACGGGCCGGACCCGAAGGCGGGGTCGGTGCCGAGGCGGTGGAACAGCCAGGGGAGGGCCATCGCCACGAGGGTGGCGATGAGGGAGGCTCCCAGGATGGCGAGCGCCACGGCGACGGCGACGTGTCGGTCGCGCCACACCGCCGCCACGACGACGAGCGCGATCGCGCCGAGCAGGCCGCCGAGCACGGCACCCGTGATGGCCTCGCGCCGGACCACCTGCCGGATGCTCACGCCCAGGGAGAGCCCGCGGATCACCAGGGCCTCGGTCTGGGTGCCGACCGCATCGGCGAGGTAGACGACACCGGGCAGGAAGTAGGCCACGAGGACGTTCGCGCGCAGCGTCTCCTCGTAGCCGCCGACGATCCCGGCAGCGAGCAGGGCACCGACGAGTCCGACGACGAGCCAGGGCAACCGGTGACGCAGCCGCCGCACGACCGGCTCGACGCTCGTCGAGCGGGCAGCCGCGGCCGAGCCGCCGAAGCCACCCAGCCGGGCCAGGTCCTCGTCGTGCTCGGAGTGGACCAGCGCGAGCAGGGTCTCCGACGGGATGAGGCCCTGGAAGCGACCTGCGTCGTCCACCAGGGCGACCGTGGACCAGCCGGCCTCGACGGCTCGCCAGGCCGCCGGCTCCCGGTCGGTGGATGGTGAGACGGTCGGCGGGTTGCGGTCCATGACCTCCCGCACCCGCGCGGAGGGGCCGGCAGCCACGAGGGCGCCGGTGCGGGCGATCCCGACGAGCCGTTCACCCTCGAACACCGCGACGCACTCCGCCGCGGCGACCGGGTCGCCACGCAGCCGGGCGAGCAGGTGGTCCACCTGCTCGCCCGGTGAGGTCCGGGGGACCGCGAGCGTCGCGTGCCGGAGAGCGGCGCGGGGCGCCGAGCTCCCTGCGTGCTCACGTGGCATGGCATCCCACCGCTCTGCGCCGTGACCGCCCCGAGGTCGGGGCGACCGTCATCGGGTGAGGACGACCTTGAGCGCGTGCGTGTCGGCAGCGGCCGAGAACACGTCGTAGGCCTCCATGAACTCGTCCAGGGCGAAGCGGTGGGTCACGAACCGCGCGAGGTCGATCTGGTGGCTCGCGACGAGCTTGAGCAGCGTCGGCGTCGAGAACGTGTCCACGAGACCGGTCGTGATCGTCACGTCCTTGATCCAGAGGTCTTCGAGGTGGAGCGTTGCCGGGACCCCGTGGACTCCGGCGTTGGCGACCACACCGCCCGGGCGCACCAGGGCGGTGCACTGCTCGAAGGACTCGGGGACGCCCACGGCCTCGACGGCGACGTCGGCGCCGAGCCCCTCGGTCATGCCGCGCACGATCGCCACCGCGTCCTCGCGGGAGGGGTTGACGGTCACGTCGGCGCCGAACTGCTTGGCTGCCTCGAGGCGGGAGTCCGCCAGGTCGACCGCGACGATCCGGGCCGGGCTGAAGAGCTTGGCGCCCATGATCACCGAGAGTCCGATCGGGCCCGCGCCCACGACGACGACCGTGTCACCCGGGGAGACGCGCCCGTTGAGCACGCCGACCTCGTAGCCCGTCGGACCGATGTCGGCGAGCATGAGAACCTCCTCGTCGCTCACCCCGTCGGGGATGGCGAAGGTGGAGGTGTCCGCGAACGGGACACGGACGAACTCGGCCTGGGTGCCGTCAACGAGGTGGCCGAGGATCCACCCGCCGCCACCGAGGCACTGGCCGTAGCGGCCCTCACGGCAGAAGCGACAGGCACCGCAGGACGTGATGCACGAGACGAGGACCCGGTCGCCGGGCTTGACGTTGCGGACGCTGGAGCCGACCTCGATGACGGTGCCGACCGCCTCGTGCCCGAGGGTCCTGCCGTCCGTCACGGCGGGGACGTCTCCCTTGAGGATGTGCAGGTCGGTGCCGCAGATGGTCACCGCGTCCACCCTGACGATCGCGTCGGTGTCGTCGACGATCGTCGGGTCCGGAACCTCCTCCCACGCCTTCTGTCCGGGGCCGTGGTAGACGAGTGCCTTCATGGTCGAGCTCCTTCCGAGGCGGCCGGGTGCCGCACGGGACCAGTTCACGGCGGGGCACGCCCGCCGGACAGGGTCGGAAGTCCCTCTGTGCGTCGAGCACACACACTGCGGACGACCCTGTGTGGTGCACCGGGAGCGGCAGGTGGGCGGACGGCATACGACGGGTCGTGCGGGAACGCCGAACGACGCAAGCGGCGAGCCCATACGATCGACACGTGACTGAGCTCGGTTCCCCGCAGCCGGCGTCGACAATTGGCGAGGTCCCCGACGGTGGGGGCCAGAGATGGCCGTTGTCGTCGCTCGAGCTCGATGACCTCGTCGACGAGCTCAGGGCCCGTGCGCTCAGCGCGCGCATCTCGCAGGAGCGCCTGGGCTCGCTGCTCGACGCCGTCATCGCGGTGAGCTCGGACCTCGAGCTCGCGGAGGTGCTGCACCGCATCGTCGTCGCGGCGTGCGACCTCGTGGATGCGACCTACGGCGCGCTCGGCGTGCTCGGTCCGAGCGGTGAGGAGCTCGTCGAGTTCGTGACCCACGGGGTCACCGACGAGCAGCGCGCCGCCATCGGACCCCTCCCGCGCGGGCACGGCCTCCTCGGCATGGTCATCAGGACCCCGCACCCGCAGCGGGTGAGCAACATCGGGGAGCACCCCGACTCCTACGGCTTCCCGCCGAACCACCCACCGATGACGAGCTTCCTCGGTGCGCCGGTACGGATCCGTGACCAGGTCTTCGGCAACCTCTATCTCACCGACAAGCGCTCGGCCCCGGAGTTCAGCGACGACGACGAGGCGATCCTCGGCGGGCTCGCGGCCGCGGCCGGTGTGGCGATCGACAACGCGCGGCTCTACGAGCACGCCCGTACGCAGCAGCTCTGGGGAGAGGTGCTCGGCGACGCCACCCAGGCCCTGCTCGCGGGCACCGCGCAGTCCGAGGTGCTCCGCGAGGTCACCACGCGGGTGCGCGACCTGGCTCGGGCCACCTCCTGCGCCGTTGCCCTGCGCCACGGGTCCGACGTCGTCGTCGCGGCGGTGGCGAGCGACGCCCCGACGGGTTGGGCGACGGGAGACGTCGTCCGCGACCCGAGGGTGCTGGCGTCGATGCTCGAGCCCGCGCACTCGGAGCCGCGGGACCCTGCGGCTGCGAGGACGTCGGTCCCGATCGCGTTGGGGGAGAGCCCGATGGGGGTGCTCGTCGTCGACTGGGAGGGTGAGGAGCCCATCGACCTGCGCCCCCACCTCGAGGTTCTCGGCCAAGGCCTGGCGGTGTCGCTGGGTGCCGCGAGCGCTCGCACCGACCGCGCCCGGTCCGAGCTGCTCGAGGACCGCGACCGCATCGCGCGCGACATGCACGACAACGTCATCCAGCGGCTCTTCGCGACGGGGATGTCGCTGCAGTCCGCTGCGCCGGTGAGCCCTCCCGAGGTGCGCGCCAAGCTGGACCGGGCCGTCGACGAGCTCGACGCGGCGATCTCCGACATCCGTCACACGATCTTCGCCCTCCACCGGGTCCCCGGCGGACGGCCGCTGAGCGCGGAGATCGCGACCGTGTGCGGGGACGCGGCCGTCACCCTGGGGTTCTCGCCGGAGCTGCGGATGTCGGGACCGATCGCCGACGTCCCCGAGGCGGTCTCCGCCGAGCTGCTCGCAGTGGTGCGCGAGGCGCTGAGCAACGTCGCACGACACGCCTCCGCCTCGTCGGTGAGCGTCGAGGTCGAGGTCGGCGGCGAGGTGAGCGTGGTCGTGTCCGACGACGGGCGAGGGCTTCCGGACGGGGTGGTGCGATCCGGGCTCGGCAACCTGGCCCGCCGGGCCGAGGGCCGCGGTGGCACGTTCCGGGTGGGTTCGGGCTCGGACTCGGGGGCCACGCTCGAGTGGCGGGTGCCCCTGGTCCCGGCGCCGAGGAGCAACGGGACCTAGTTCCCTGTCGAGGGCGAGTGGCCCGACGCAGAGTCGTGCCATGGCTGAGCTGCACCCCGACACCGTCCTCGCCCCCCACGCTCACGTGGGTACCCGGCCCGAGGGAACGGTCGTCGTCGGCTACGACGAGACCCCCGAGGCCGCGGCCGCGCTGGAGTGGGCCGCAGACTGGGCCGACGTGCAGGGCTGCCGGCTCATGGTCGCGTGCGCCGTCGACCCGTTGCTCCCCACCGACGCACGCCGGGGCCAGGGTCCCGACGTCAGTGCGCTGCGCCGGGCCGTCTCGCGGGTCGCGGACCGGGGCGCGGCGCTGGCCCGACGCGGTCACGACGAGCTCGAGGTGCGCAGCGTGGGGGCGATCGGGCGACCGTCCGCCGAGCTCGTCGCGCTCTCGGAGACGGCGGACCTGGTCGTCGTCGGGCGTAGGAGCCGGGCGGAGCGCCCAGACGCCAGCCTGGGATCGGTGTCCTTCGCCCTGAGCGCCCACGCGCGTTGTCCCGTGGTCGTCGTCCAGGGGGAGCGACGCCTCGGGCTGGGGCAGGGGAGCCCCGTGGTGGTCGGCGTCGACACGTCGCGAGCCTCGCTTCGGGCCGTCGAGTTCGCGGCGCGCGCCGCCGCAGCGGCCGGGGTCGGGCTCGTCGTGGTCTCGGCCTGGTCCGGGCGCGAGGTGGAGCCGTGGCTGGCGGAGCTGTGGGGCCCGTCGGCGCCCGGCGCCGGCCCAGCGGGTGAGGAGTACGACCGCGCGGTGTCGAACGTGTCGGCTGCGCTGGCGGTCGTCGCACGGGACCACCCGGAGGTGCCGACCTCCACGCGCACACCGCAGGGGAGCCCGCCCGAGGTCCTGCTCGCCGAGGCCACTGACGCCGGGCTGCTCGTCGTCGGTGCGCGGGGCGGTGGTGGGTTCGTTGGGCTCATGCTCGGTTCTGTGAGCCGGAGCGTCCTGCGACGGGCCGAGCTCCCGGTGGCGGTCGTGCGAAGCCGTGGGATCTGAGCCGGCGCGGACCCTACGATGGGCCGAACCACGAGGAGGATGTCGATGATCCGGGTCTACCTGCTGGACGACCACGAGGTGGTCCGCCGAGGGCTGCGTGAGCTGCTCGAGATCGAGGACGACATCGAGGTGGTGGGTGAGTCCGCCAGCGCCGGCGAGGCGACGCGGCGCATCCCTGCCCTGCGCCCGCACGTCATGGTCCTCGACGCCCGTCTCCCGGACGGATCCGGGATCGACGTGTGCCGTGACGTGCGTTCGGTGGACCCGACCGTCGCCGGCATCGTCCTGACCTCGTTCGACGACGACGAGGCCCTGCGGGCCGCAGTCATGGCGGGGGCCGCGGGCTACCTCCTCAAGGACATCCGTGGCACGCAGCTCGTGGACTCCATCCGGCGGGTCGCCGGCGGTGAGTCGCTCCTCGACGAGGGCGTCGTCGCGCGGCTGCGCAAGCAGTGGGGCCACGACGTCGACGACCCGCGGCTGTCCGAGCTCTCGCCGCAGGAGCGCCGGATCCTCCAGCACATCGCCGAAGGGCTGACCAACCGGCAGATCGGCGAGACCATGTCGCTGGCCGAGAAGACGGTGAAGAACTACGTCACGTCGGTGCTCGCGAAGATGGGGCTGGAGCGTCGCACCCAGGCCGCGATCTACGTCACGAAGCACGGGTCGAACGGCTCGAGCTCCGGCTGACGGCGCGAACGCCGCGGCGGTGGAGAGCGTCGGCGACGAAGACATCCGCTCGGGGCAGAGCCTTCGGGACCTAGGGCCCTGTGGGTGTGCGCGGGTGTTGGCGAGGCTGGGAACGCAGCAGCAGCCACCAGCGCAGGAGGAGCCATGGACGCCCAGACCACCCGCCCCGTTGTCGTCGGCTACGACGACTCACCCGAGGGCGAGATCGCCCTCGAGTGGGCCGTCCGCGAGGCCGAACGGCTCGACCGTCCGCTCAAGGTCGTCGTGGCCCGCGGGATGCTGTGGTCGACGGCGCCCGGGTTCGGTCCCGCCGCACCGTGGCCCGAGGACCTCGACCGTGAGGTCGTCGTGCGGGCGAAGCAGCGTGTGACCGAGCTGTCGACGACGGTCGAGACCGTCACGGAGTCGGTCGTCGGCACTCCCGCCGCCGTCCTCGTGACGGCCGCCGAGGACGCCGAGATGGTCGTCGTCGGCCGACACCACCACTCGCTGCTCGGCGAGCTGGTCGAGGGCTCCACGTCTGCCCAGGTCGTGGCGCACGCCCGCTGCCCGGTCGTCGTGGTCGACCGGCATGCCGGTGCGAGCACCCGGGCACCGATCGTCGTCGCCGTGGACGGGTCGTCACCCAACGACGCGGCCCTCGCCTTCGCCTTCGACCGCGCCACCCAGCTCGAGGCCCCGGTCGTCGCGGTCCACGCCTGGACACTCGACGTCCCCGACACGTTCGACACGGCGTGGCTGCGTCCCGAGCACATCGCCGAGCTGGAGCAGCACCACCGGTCGGTGCTCGACGAGGCGGTCGCGCCGTGGGCCGCGAAGTTCCCGGACGTCGAGCTCCGCACCGTGCTCCGCCGCAACCTGCCCGTCGAAGCGGTCCTCGAGCAGTCAGAGGGCGCCCGGCTCATCGTCGTCGGCAGCCGGGGACATGGAGGCTTCGTCGGCTTGCTCGTCGGGTCGGTGAGCCAGGGGCTGCTCCACCGCGACCGTCCGTGCCCCCTTGCAGTGATCCACGCCGAGCACCGGGAGGCGTGATGGACACCGACGCAGCCACGGACCACAGCGGCCTCCGGGTCATGGGTACCGACGAGTGCCTCGAACGCCTGGGCGCCACCGTCATCGGGCGGGTGGCCTTCGTCCACGACGGCGAGGTCGTCCTGCTCCCGGTCCACCACGTCATGCACGGCAGCGACGTCTGCTTCAGGACGAGCGGTAGCAGCAAGATCGAGGCGGCCGCCGACCACGACCCGATGAGCTACGAGGTCGACGACTACGACGTCTCGACGAGGTCCGGGTGGAGCGTCACCGTCACGGGCACCGCCTCGCTCCT
Source organism: Knoellia sp. LjRoot47 (assembly GCF_964253435.1). Lineage (NCBI taxonomy): Bacteria > Bacillati > Actinomycetota > Actinomycetes > Micrococcales > Intrasporangiaceae > Knoellia > Knoellia sp. LjRoot47. The sequence goes on along the minus strand of NZ_CAXUQS020000002.1, from coordinate 95,078 downwards.
CGACGACGACTCGGCCGTCGCGGACGTCGAGAGCCGCGACCGGGCGCCGTGGACCATCGGTGACCCGGCGTTGTCGGTGTGGGTCCGGATCCGTCCCGACGCCATCACGGGTCGCGAGCTGCGAGCGTCCTGACCTCAGCCCAGCCGAACGCTGCGTACCCCGGGGACGGTCGACACCACCGCGACGACCGCGTCATCGAGACCGTCGCCCGTAGGCGTCACGACGACGTGCCCGGACTGCACGGTGACGGTGCGCTCCGGCATACCGACGCTCGTGACGGCCTTGGAGACCGCGTCCGCCAGCGAGGCGCTCGACACCGACATCGCCCGCAGGATGTCGCTGCGGCTCACGACCCCCACGAGCCGGTCGTCGTCGACGACGGGCATGCTCTTGAACCCCGAGCGTGCAAAGAGGGCGGCGACGTCGGCACAGTCGTCGGTGGGCGCCACGCACGTGGGGTCCTTCGTCATGACCTCGTCGAGGCTGGGTGAGGGCCCGCTGGTCGCCGACGTCGTCCACAGGTGGGCGCGCGGGTCCCGGGGGAGTGGCTGCCTGAGGACGTCCGCCTCCGACACGATCCCCACGCAGCGCCCCGCCTCGTCGACCACCGGGATCGCGCTGATCCCCGAACCGCCGAGCAGCTCGACGACGTCGTCGAGCGTGGCCGAGACCGGGAGCGAGAGCGCGGGGGAGGTCATGACCTCGGACACCAGCATCGCGGTTCCTTTCCTTCGTCAGGTGTACCCAGCCTGCTGGTCTCAGCCCTGCCGCGACAAGGTCCTCGCCCCGGCGCGTCGCAGCGCGCCGAGGCCGAGTCCCTCGGCCTCCTCCCACAGCTCGTCGCGCACCGAGGGGTGCGCCGCCTCGTCGATGAGGTGCTGCGCCTGGGTCTGGGAGTCCCATCCGCAGATCTCGGCGATGCCCTGCTCGGTGATGACGGCGGTGTGCTGGAACGAGGTCACCGGCGCCTCGAGCAGCCCGACCACCGACGACACCTCGGCGCGCGGGTGCCACGACCGCAGCGCCATGACCGACTGCCCTCCCGCTGAGTCCATCGCGCCGACGACGAAGTCGCACTGCCCGCCGAAGCCGGAGTGCAGGCGTGACCCGATGTGGCTGGCGTTGGCCTGGTCGAACAAGTCGACCGACAGGGCGGTGTTGACGCTCGTCATGGCCGGGTTGGCTGCGATCCGCCCGGGGTCGTTGACCGTCTCGGTGCGCAGCATCCGCACCTTCGGGTTCTCGTGGAGCCAGCCCATGAGCCTCGGGCTGCCGGCGGCGAACGACGCGACGACCGGTCGCCCGGCGTCGAGGGAGCCGGCGTCGTCGAGGTCGAGGATGCCGTCGGAGACCATCTCGCTCCACACCCCGAGCCCGTGCAGGTGCGTGAGCCGGGGGACGACGGCGTCGGGGATGAGACCGATGCCGAGCTGCAGCGTGGCGCCGCACGAGACCCGCGAGGCCACGTGCGCACCGATGCGCTCCACCTCGGCGGAGCGTGCGGCAGGTGTCCGCGCCGCGCCGCGCGTCGCGGCGACCGAGACGACGATGTCGAGGTCGGTCAGGGTCGTCTCGGAGTCGCCGAACGTGAACGGCACGTCGGGGCGCGACTCGGCCACGACGAGACCGCCGGTGGCACGGCACACGTCGATGGCGGCCGGGAGGACGTTGACCTCGGCGCCGAGCGACACCTCGCCAACGCCCCGGGGTGACGACACGGTCACGAGGACGACGTCGGGGACGAAGGACCAGCGGAAGAGCGCGGGCACGTGCGAGAGACGGGCGGGCAGGTAGGACAGGCCAGGGACCCCTCGCATCCCCGGTCCGACGAAGGGCGTCACGTACGTGACCCCGTCACGCGACGGTATGCCGTGGGGCGCGTTGAGCATGAACAGCTCGTAGTCGTGGACGGACTCGTCGAGCACCCGCAGCAGCGTCCACGGCACCGAGGCGTTGCCACCCGCGACGACCCTCAGGGGGCGGTCGAGGCGCCAGGCCGCACGTCGCAGCGCGGCCGACAGCGCGGTCGTCGTCGAGGCGATCACGCGCGGCGCACCCCACCGACGACGTGGATCCGCCGACCCGTGACCGTGTCCGGCAGCAGCCGCATGAGGTGGGGCTTGGAGCCCTCCGCCCACGGGAGCAGCGGCAGCGACATCACGGCGATCGAGTCGTCGACGTCCCTGACCTCGACCGCGCGACCCCGCGCGACGACGCTCCAGGCCTCGGCCACGTCGACGTCGTAGCCGTCGACCTCGAACGCGACCGGCTGGTTGCGGGCCGATTCGTACTTCGTCCCGCCCGCCGTGCGGATGACGATGGTGCCGTGGTCGACCGCGTAGTTGACCGGGAAGATGTCGGGCGCGCCGTCGTGGATGACGGCGAGCCGTCCGACGACCGACTGGCGCAGCAGGTCCCACGACTCCTCGGTGCTCAGCGGTCGCGTGCCTCCACTCGTCCCGGTCCCGCTGCCGGGGTCGTCTGCGCCTCCGTGAGTGTCCATGACCTCAGGGTGTCGACGGCCGGCCCCACCGCACAGGGCCCAAGGTCCCGGACCGCGCGGTGGGCGACAGCGGCCGGCGCGGGCTCAGGTGTCGAGCCGGCTCCGCACGACGAGTGGCAGGACGAGCCAGTTCACGACGAAGAGCGCGAGGGCCACCGCACCGGCGGACACGGCAGCTCCCCGTCCGAGGACGACGTCGAAGATGAGGAACGTCGCGGAGACGACGCTCACGGCCAGCGCCAGGAGGCCGGCCCGGGCGGCCAGGTCGGCGAAGCGGACGAGCTCCTGCTTCGCCCGCCGCCGGAACAGCAGGCGGTGGGCGCTCACCGGCGCGACGAGCAGCGTCGTCGCCACCACCGCCGTGGCCAGGGCGAGGAGGTATGCCGTCCGCTGCGTCGAGGTCAGCTCGGTGAACCGCTGCTGGAAGGGGATCGTCAGGAGGAAGCCCGCGAGGACCTGGACCCCGGTCTGCGTGACACGCAGCTCCTGCAGCAGCTCGTCCCAGTTGCGGTCGAAGCGCTCGGTCGGGGTCTCGTCGCGGTCCTGGTCTCGCGGTGCCGGCTCCATGACCGGACGGTACCCACTTCGGGTCCTGCACATGTGCCGCGCAGGACCCGGACACTCGCGGCGGTCAGCCCACCCGCTGCACGAGGACCGCGACGCCCTGGCCACCACCCACGGCGATGGCGGCGAGCCCGAGCTCCGGGCCGTCACGACGCACCATCTGGCTGAACAGGCGGACGGCGAGGACCGCACCGGAGGCGCCCCACGGGTGTCCGAGCGCCAACGCACCGCCCTCGACGCACACCCTCTCGTCGTCGAGCCCGAGGTCGTCGCAGCAGGCAAGCACCTGTGCGGCGAAGGCCTCGTTGACCTCGATGACGCCGACGTCGTCGAGGGTGGTCCCGTTGCGACGCAGGAGGTTCCGGATCGCCGGAACGGGTCCGACGCCGGGCAGGTTGGGGTCGACCCCGACTGTCTCCCAGTCGAGACAGGCCAGACCCGGTATGCCGTCCGCCCGCCTCCGTGCCTGGCTCACCACCGCGACCGCGGCGGCTCCGTCGTTGATCCCGCACGCGTTGCCGGCGGTGACCGTGCCACCCGGCGTGAAGGCGGACGGGAGCCGGGCGAGCGTCGTGGTGCTCAGGCTGGACCGGACGCGCTCGTCGCGGTCGAGCTGCGGGAGGGGTACGAGCTCGTCGTCGAACCACCCGGCGGCGCGAGCCGCGGCGGCGCGCGAGTGGGAGCGGACGGCATACGCGTCCTGTCGTTCTCGGGTGATGCCCCAGCGCGAGGCGACCTCGTCCGCAGCGGCGCCCATCTCGGGGTCGCCGATGTCGGCTGGAGCGAAGGGCGCACGCGAGTAGCGCTGCGGCACAGCACCATCCACCGGGGGCCACATGCGCCACGGTGCCGTGCTGGCGCTCTCCACGCCGCCTGCGAGGACGACCTCCGACATGCCCGCGCGCACGAACGCGGCCGCAGTCGTGATCGCGGCGAGGCCGCTCCCGCACTGCAGGTCGACCGTGAGGGCGGGGACGGCGACGTCGAAGCCGGCGGCCAGCGAGGCGACGCGGGCGACGTTGCCGCCGGCGCCCATGCAGTTGCCGAGGACGACATGGTCGGGTGCGTGGTCGAGGTCGGCCCGGAGGGCGTCGAGCACGGGTGCGGCGAGGCCGGTCGTGTCGACGTCCGTGAGGGCCAGTCCGGCCGTGCCGATCGGGGTGCGGCGGGCGGCGACGATGACGGGGGTGGTGTCGTTCACGCAGGCTCCTCGGGACGGGCGGCGGCGAGCAGCCGGGCGCGCACCTCGGCGCGGTCGAGCTTGCCGGCGGCGGTGAGCGGCAGGGCGTCCCAGTGGTGCCAGCGTCGGGGGAGGTGGCTGCGGGTCATCAGGGCGGAGGCTTGTTCGTGGAGGATGCCGAGGTCGAGGGCGCCGGTGCCGACGACCACGGCCTCGACGACCTCGCCCAGCCCGCCGTGGGGTGTGCCGACGACGGCCACGGCCTCGACCTCGGGGAGCGAGCGCACGGCGTTCTCGACGTCGGCGCACAGCACGGTCACCCCACCGGTCGTGACGACGTCGTCGCCGCGACCGAGGACGACGAGACCGGTGTCGGGGTCCCATCTGGCCCGGTCGCCGACCGTCGCGAACCCGTCGGCGTCGCGTCGCAGGGGACCGGTCTGCCCCGGTGCATAGCCCTCGGCGAGCCACGGGCTCCGGGCCCACACGACGCCCTCGCGCAGGTCGACCTCGACCTCGGGGAAGGGGTCGAGCCGCGCCCCGACCCGCATCGCGACGAAGCTCAGCTCGGCCGCGCCGTAGTAGTCGACGACCGTGACACCTGCCGAGTGCGCGCGCCGTCGGACGACTTCGGGGAGGCTCGCGCCGGCACAGACGACGGTCCGCAGGGTCCCGAGGTCCCGCTCGAGAAGGGCCGCGAGCATGCCCGGCGTGAGGTGCGCGGCGGTGCACGCCGCGAGGGCAGCGGCGGCGTCCGTGACGCTCCAGCGGTCGAGCGCGACGACCTCCGCACCCACATGCGCGGCGTGGGCGTGGGCGAACGCGAACATCGACCCGCTCGGGGGTGCCGGCACGAGCACCCGGTCGTCGTCGGTGATCCCGGTCAGCCGGCTCACGTGGCCGAAGCTGTCCTCCCAGGACGCGAGCGACCGGAGCACGGTGCGTGGCGCGGCGCTCGTCCCCGACGTGGTGAGCTCGAGCCAGGAGCGACCGTCGCGCTCACGCAGCACCCCCATCGCCCGCAGGGCCGCCCGGGCCGCACTCTCACGCACGGGGCCACGGTCTCACACGCGGGCCACCCCCTACGATCGTCGCCGTGGCGTGGGCGAGGTTCAGCTCCCTGGACGGGGGAGTCATCGAGGCGAGCGGCATCGACGCGGTCACCCACGACATCGACGACGTCACCTTGGGATTCTGGGCCGTCGTCATCACCTTCGAGGGCGACCTCACCGCGGTGCGCATGGCGTCCGTCCGCCGCTCCTCGGGCGGCGCCGCCGCTGTCGTGGACTGGTCCGGCGTGGAGGGGGAGTGGACCGCGAGCCTGGACGACACGGCATACGTCGCGGGCGTCGAGGAGGTCCGCGGGCGGATCGCGCGCGGCACGGTCTACCAGGTCAACGTGTGTCGCGTCCTCAGTTCCGCGGTGGATGCGGAGGTGAGTGTCCGGGCACTCGGCGACGTTCTCGCACAGGGCAACCCGGCCCCGTATGCCGCGACGCTCGACATCCCGGAGGCGGGTCTCGAGATCGCGTGCGCCTCACCCGAGGTCTACCTCGAGCGACGTGGCGGCACGGTGCGGTCGAGCCCGATCAAGGGCACCGCGCCGACGACCGAGGAGATGCTGCCCAAGGACTACGCGGAGAACGTCATGATCGTCGACCTCGTCCGCAACGACCTCCAGCACGTATGCCGTCCCGGCACCGTCCGCGTCGACGCCCTGTGCAGGGTCGAGCAGCACCCCGGGCTCGTGCACCTCGTGTCGGACGTGTCGGGAGAGCTGCGCGAGGGGGCGTCATGGCGCGAGCTGCTCGACGCGTCGTTCCCGCCGGGGTCGGTCTCGGGGACGCCCAAGCACACGGCGCTTCAGGCCATCGCCGACCTCGAGCCGGTGGCGCGCGGCCCCTACTGCGGCGCGATCGGCTGGATCGACGCCGACCGGGACGAGGCTCTCCTCGCCGTCGGGATCAGGACGTTCTGGGTCGAGCGGGACGGCTCGGGCGCGGGTGCGCTCAGGTTCGGGACGGGTGCCGGGATCACGTGGGGGTCGGACGCGACGGGCGAGCTGCGCGAGACCCAGCTCAAGGCACGGCGGCTCATGGCCCTGGCCCGTGGCGAGGTGCGGGGGCGTCCCGGCGGCCCGGCTCAGGGCTGACTCGGGGGATGTCCTCATGGGGCGCGCAGGTGACATCTGCGATGCTCGACCCATGAGCGATATCCGGGTGTGGGTCAACGGTCAGGTCGTGGACGCGGACGTCCCGTCGATACGGGCGCTGGACCACGGGGTGACCGTCGGGGACGGAGCCTTCGAGACGTGCAAGATCGTCAAGGGTGAGGCGTTCGCGATGACGCGGCACCTGCGTCGTCTCGGTCGCACACTCTCGGGGCTGGGGCTCCCACCGATCGACGACGCCGTGGTGCGCGAGGGCGTCAAGGAGGTCCTGTCGATCGAGGACCCGATCGCCTTCGGTCGCGTCCGGATCACCGTCACCGCCGGCGCAGGACCGCTCAGCTCGGACCGCCACGACTCGCCGCCCACCATCGTCATCGCGTCGACGCCGTCCTCCGCGCACGCCCCGTCCGCCGCCGTCGTCACCGTCCCGTGGGTGCGCAACGAACGTGCCGCCACCGCCGGGCTCAAGACGACGTCGTACGCCGAGAACGTCATCGCCATCACGCACGCCCGTTCGAACGGGGCCGAGGAGGCACTCCTCGCCAACACCCGCGGCGAGCTGTGCGAGGGCACGGCGTCCAACGTCTTCGTCGTCACCGACGGCGTCCTGCGCACCCCCCCGCTCGACAGCGGTTGCCTCGCGGGCATCACCCGCGAGCTGGCGATCGAGTGGTGCCGCGAGGCCGGGCTCGAGGTCGTCGAGGAGGCGCTGCCCTTCGACGTCCTCCAGAGCGCCGACGAGGTCATCATCAGCAACTCCTCGCGTGACATGCAGGGCGTCCACCTCGTCGACGACCGCCAGCTGACCCCGGCTCCCGGCCCGGTCACCGCGAAGGTCGTCGACATCTGGCGCACCGCGGAGGCCGACCTCGGGATCGACCCGTGAGCGAGTCGCACCTGCGTGACGAGTCGCCGGATCCCGCGGAGGCCGCGGCCACCGGTGAGTCCCGACCGGAGCACCAGGACCACCACGTCTTCGTCGACTCCGAGGACGACGACTGGGCCTGGCGCCGGCGCATCCGCGCCAACCCGACGTCGGCCAAGGTCTACCGCATCGGCGTGTTCGCCCTCGGGCTCGTCGTCGTGGTCGTCGGCATCCTGCTCATCCCGTTCCCCGGGCCGGGCTGGCTCATCGTCATCGGTGGCCTGGCCATCTGGGCGACCGAGTTCGAGCGGGCGCAGAGCGTCCTCGAGTTCGTCAAGCGGTACGTGCGCGCCTGGGAGGGGTGGATCAAGCGCCAGAACCCCGCCGTCAAGGCACTGGCCGGCATCGTCGGCATCGCGTTCATCGCCACCGTGCTGTGGCTGACGTTCCACTTCTCCGGGATCCCGGGGTTCTTCCCCGACGGGCTCGAGAACTGGATGCGCACCACCGCCCGCATCTGACCCGTCGGCCCCGATTTCGTCGACGGGAGAGGCGACGGGTATCCTCATCCAGCCCGCCTCGCGACGGGCGCCGGACGTGTAGCTCAGCTGGTTAGAGCGCTCGCCTCACACGCGAGAGGTCAGGGGTTCGAGTCCCTTCACGTCCACAAGAAGGACCTGCTGGCGCTGGCGCGCCAGCAGGTCCTTCTTGTGTCCGTGATGGGGCCCGCCTTCACGTCCACCCTCACAAGCTCGGGCGCCCCGTGATGGGGCCCGCCTTCACGTCCACCGACGTCGAGATCGGGTGGACGGCACGTGTGGAGCGCAAAGAAGAGCCGTCCGCCCGATCTCGTGGAGTCGATGCGAGGCTGAGGGCATGACGACCTACACGCTCCTCGGGCGCGACGGGCAGCCGTACGAGTCAGCGACACCGGGCACGCTCGGCGGTCACCGACGCACCAAGGTCTACGGGAGGCTCGACTGCCCGGGCGCGCTGCGGTGGATCGCCAAGGGCAAGTACGTCACGCACCGGGTCTTCTTCGCCGACGAGGACACGGCCGTCGCTGCTGGGTTCCGGCCGTGCCACACCTGCCTGCCCGAGAAGTACCGGGACTGGCGTGACGCCACCGCCTGACCGAGCCGAGCGGACGAGCCGAACGGGGGCGGACGGCATACGGGATGTCCGTCCTGCGGGAAGTCGGCAGACGGGTGTCGCACCACAGGCGTAACGTGCGGAACATGGAGCGCACCCTCCCCGCCCTCGCACGCACGACCGGGGAGCAGCGGCTGCTCGACAGCTTCGCCGCCATCCCGCCGAACGAGCGGGTCCGCCTGGCCAAGCGGACCTCCAACCTCTTCCGCGAGCGCGCGAGCACCCGCACGCCGGGACTCGACACCACCGGCCTCACCGGCGTCCGCGTCGTCGACGTCGGACGGCGGACCGCAGAGGTCGACGGCATGTGCACCTACGAGGACCTCGTCGCGGCGACGCTCCTGCATGGCCTCATGCCCTTGGTCGTCCCGCAGCTGCGCACGATCACCCTCGGCGGCGCGGTGACCGGGCTCGGTATCGAGTCGTCGTCGTTCCGCAACGGGCTGCCGCACGAGTCGGTCCTCGAGATGGACATCCTCACCGGCAGTGGCGAGATCGTCACCGCGACGCCCGACAACGAGCACGCGGACCTCTTCCGGGGCTTCCCCAACTCCTACGGCTCGCTCGGCTACGCGACCCGGCTGCTCATCGAGCTCGAACCCGTCGAGCGGTACGTCGCCCTGCGCCACGTGCGGTTCCACGACCTCGACGCCCTCTGCGCCGCCATCGCCGACGTCGTCGCGACCCGCGAGCACGAGGGGGAGCGGGTCGACTTCGTCGACGGCGTCGTCTTCAGCGCGGACGAGGCCTACCTCACCCTCGCGCGTCACAGCGACGACGACGGTGCGACGAGCGACTACACCGGCCAGCAGATCTTCTACCGGTCGATCCAGCACGACGGCACCGAGCCCAGGCGCGACCTGCTCACCACGCTGGACTACCTCTGGCGCTGGGACACCGACTGGTTCTGGTGCTCGCGTGCCTTCGGTGCGCAGAACCCTCGTGTCCGCCGGCTGTGGCCCAAGCGGTGGCGACGCTCGAGCGCCTACTGGAAGCTCGTCGCCCTCGACCAGCGCACCCACTTCTCCGACCGCATGGAGGCCCGCAAGGGCAACCCGCCGCGCGAGCGCGTCGTCCAGGACGTCGAGATCCCTCTCGAGCACACCGCCGAGTTCCTCCACTGGTTCCTCGACACCGTGCCGATCGAGCCGATCTGGTTGTGCCCGCTGCGACTTCGCAGCGACCGGACCTGGGACCTCTACCCCCTGCGCCCCGGTGAGACCTACGTCAACGTCGGCTTCTGGTCCAGCGTCCCGGGCCGGGAGCCCGGCGCGACCAACCGCGCCATCGAGCGGCGCGTCGACGAGCTGCACGGCCACAAGTCCCTCTACTCCGAGTCCTTCTACACGCGCGAGCAGTTCGACGCCCTCTATGGCGGAGACGCGTATGCCGTCCTCAAGGCGACCCATGACCCCTCCGGACGCTTCCCCCACCTCTACGACAAGGCGGTGCGACACGCATGACCAGCACGACCCGCGAGACCCGAACGATCGCTGACCTCGTCGACGAGGTGGTGAGAGGGCCGCTCCCCGTCCGGATCACGGCATACGACGGGTCCAAGACCGGACCGGACAGCGCCCAGCGCAGCCTGCACATCGCCAGCCACCGCGCGGTCTCCTACCTCGCGACGGCGCCGGGGGACCTCGGGATGGCCCGGGCCTACACGACGGGCGACCTCGTCGTCGAGGGCGTGCACCCCGGCAACCCCTACGACGTGCTCGTCGACCTCGAGCGACTGCACTTCCGCCGGCCCGACCCGCGGCTCGTCCTCGACCTCGCCCGTGTGCTCGGTCCGCGCGGCCTGACACCGCCGCCACCGCCACGGCAGGAGGCGCTGCCGCGCTGGCGTCGGGTCACCGAGGGCCTGCGGCACTCGTTCAGCCGTGACCGAGAGGCGATCCAGCACCACTACGACGTCTCGAACCGGTTCTACGAGCACGTGCTCGGACCGACGATGACCTACACCTGCGCGGTCTTCCCCGACCACGAGACCGACCTCGACGACGCCCAGGACAACAAGTACCGCCTCGTCTTCGACAAGCTCGGGCTCAAGGCCGGGGACCGGCTGCTCGACATCGGCTGCGGCTGGGGCGGCATGGTCCGCTACGCCGCCCGCCGAGGTGTCCGGGCCCTCGGCGTCACCCTCTCCAAGGAGCAGGCCACCTGGGCGCAGGAGGCCATCGAGCGCGAGGGTCTGGGAGACCTCGCCTCGGTGCGCCACGACGACTACCGCAACGTCACCGAGAGCGGCTTCGACGCCATCTCGTCGATCGGGATCACCGAGCACATCGGGGTGCGCAACTACCCGGCGTACTTCCGCTGGATGCTCACCCACGTCAAGGAGGGCGGACTCGTGCTCAACCACTGCATCACCCGACCGGACAACCGGCCCAAGAGCACCGGCGCGTTCATCGACCGCTACATCTTCCCCGACGGCGAGCTCACCGGCTCCGGACGGATCATCACGACGATGCAGGACACCGGTTTCGAGGTCCTGCACGAGGAGAACCTGCGCGAGCACTACGCCCTGACCCTCACGGGGTGGAGCGAGAACCTCGTGGAGCACTGGAACGAGTGCGTCGAGGAGGTCGGAGAGGGCACCGCCAAGGTGTGGGGCCTCTACCTCGCCGGCTGCCGGCGCGGCTTCGAGCGCAACGTCGTCCAGCTGCACCAGGTGCTCGCCGTCAGGCCGGACGAGTCAGCGCTGCCACGAGTGCCCCTGCGGCCGTGGTGGGCGTCATGAGCGTCGTCATCGTCGGCGCCGGGCTCGCCGGCGCCAACGTCGCCGAGACCCTGCGGCAGCGGGGCTACGACGGCGAGGTCGTCATCTACGGCGTCGAGGAGCACCTGCCCTACGAGCGGCCGCCGCTGAGCAAGGCCGTCCTCCTCGGCGACAAGGAGGCCGACTCCGCCTTCGTCCACGACGAGGCGTGGTGGCGCGAGCACGACATCGACGTCCGCACCGGTGTCGAGGTCCAGACGATCGACCTCGCCGGGCGCCGCGTCGTCACGAGTGCCGGCGAACAGCCCTACGAATGGCTGGTGCTCGCGACCGGCTCCGAGCCCCGCCGCCTCCGGCTCGCCGACGAGGCGGGCCGGCCGGTGCACTACCTGCGCACGGTCGAGGACTCGCTGGCCCTCAAGGAGTCGCTCACCAGTGACGCCAGGGTGCACATCATCGGTGCCGGCTGGATCGGGCTCGAGGTCGCCTCCGCCGCCCGCGCCGCCGGGGCAGCCGTCACCGTCCACGAGAGCGCCGACCTCCCGCTGCTCGCGGTGCTCGGACCCGAGGTCGCCCAGCACTTCGCCGACCTCCACCGGTCGCACGGTGTCGACCTGCGTCTCGGGACCTCGGTGACGGCAGACGACCTCGCCGAGGCAGACCTCGTCGTCGTCGGCATCGGTGCTGCCCCGCGGACGGCTCTGGCCGAGGCCGCCGGGCTCGACGTCGACAACGGCGTCCTCGTCGACGAGCTCCTGCGCACCTCCGACGACCACGTCCTCGCCGTCGGCGACATCGCCAACGAGCAGCACCCCGTGCTCGGTCGCCGCGTGCGGGTCGAGCACTGGGACAACGCCATCGAGCAGGGCAAGGCGGCGGCGGCGACGATCCTCGGTGCGGCCGAGCCCTACGACCGGATGCCCTACTTCTTCACCGACCAGTACGACCTCGGCATGGAGTATTTCGGTCACACGGGGCCCGACGGCTACGACCGCGTCATCACCCGTGGAGACTTCAGCGGGCCGTTCCGGGCCTGGTGGGTCCGCGACGACACGGTGGTCGCGGCCATGCAGGCCAACGACTGGGACGCCTCCGACGAGATGCGCGCCAGCGTCGGTCAGGCGCCGCCCGCCGAGTGATCTCCACCGGGTGACGCGGCGACGCTGAGCAGCCACACGGCATACTCCGCGTTCGCCGGGTGCAGCTCGTAGCTGCCGGCCTGCAGGTCCACGACGAGCCCGGCCGCCTCGACGTCGCGCTGGAACTCCTCGGGCGGATAGCTGCGGCTGCCCGCCGGACCCGACGACAGGTGGAAGCCGATGAGCATCCGCCCGCCGGGGGCGAGCAGGCCGCGCAGCATCGTCAGGGCTCGTTGCTCGGTGCCCTCCGCGAGCAGGATGAAGACGTTGCCGACCGCGACGACGAGCTCGTATGCCGTGGCTCGCCCGTGTGCCTCCAGCACCTCCGGCGTCGTCTCGAGGATGTCGAGCGGCAGCAGCCCGATGCCGGGGTAGGTCCGTTCGGACTGCGCGACCAAGGTGCGGTCCGGTTCGATCCCCGTGACGACGTGGCCGCGGGCGCGCAGGGCGGCGGTCACGCGGCCCATGCCGGCGCCGGCGTCGAGGATGCGCGCGCCGCGGGGCGCCACGGCATCGGCCAGACGCGCCTCACCGTCGACGTCCTCACCACCGGCCACGAGCTCGGCGAAGCGGGCGCCGTAGCCGTGGGTGCCCTCGCCCGCCAGGGACCACCGGCTCGGCGGGACCTCGGGCGGCTCAGGCGCCTCGTGCGGCTCGGGCGCCTCGTGCGGCTCGGGCGCCTCGCTCACGCGTCGGTCCCGGTGGGCAGGGGGTCGAGCAGGCCCGGGGCGCCGAGCCACGCATCGGGGATGGCGAACGCGTCGACGAGGGTGCGGGCGTGCGGCGCGAGGTCCTTGCACAGGACCCCGACGTCGTGGATGACGGCCTTGGAGTGGACCGGGGTGAGCCGCCCGTGCTCGAGGTACCAGCCGCGGTGGCTCTCGATCGTCGACAGCGCGAAGAGGTCGGTGACGTCGTCCAGCAGCTCCTTGGTGGCGCCTTCCTCGCAGTCCTCGACGGCAGCGCAGAGCGCCTCGAGGAGCACGCGGTCGATGTGCGCCTCGGCCGCCGCGAGCAGGTGGTCCTGCGCGTTGTTGAAGATCCGGAACGCATCGGCGGGCTCGGCCTTCGCCGCCTTGGACAGCCGCAGCGCCACGCCCTCGAGGAGGTGCTTCTCGCGGTCGACGAAGAGGGCGACCTGGCGGCCACGGTGGCGCTCGGCGCCGTCCTCGTCGCTGCTGGGTGCGCGCGACATGAGCTTGGAGATGAGCCCGGCCGCAGGTGTCTTCTCGAGGATCGACGAGGCGGTGAAGCGCGACGCGAACGCGATCATCGCGAGCGGCGAGTTGTCTTCGAACGTCTCCTGGAACTCGGTGAGCAGGCCCTTGGCGACGAGCTGCAGCAGCACGGTGTTGTCGCCCTCGAACGTCGTGAAGACGTCGGTGTCGGCCTTGAGGGCCGTGAGGCGGTTGTCGGCCATGTATCCCGCGCCGCCGCACGCCTCACGGCACATCTGGATGGCGTCGGTGGCGTGGCGGGTCGCCGCGGCCTTGATGCCCGCCGCGCGCGCCTCGAGCTCGCGCTGGCGCTCCTCGGGAGCGTCGCCCTCGTGTCCGGCGACCTCGTGCATCATCGCGACGAGGTCGTTCTGCGCGAGCATGAGCGCATAGCTGCGGGCGATGGCCGGGAGCAGCTTGCGCTGGTGCGCGCGATAGCTCATGAGCGTGAGCTCCTCGGAGCCACCCGGCGCCGCGAACTGCCGACGGTGCAGGGCGTAGCGCGTCGCCAGGGTGAGTGCCGACCGCGTCGCCGCGCCGGCACCACCGGCGACCGACACCCGCCCGCGCACGAGCGTGCCGAGCATGGTGAAGAACCGCCGCGAGGTGTTGTCGATGGGGGAGGTGTAGGTCCCGTCGGGGGAGATGTCGCCGTAGCGGTTGAGCAGGTTCCACCGGGGCACCCGGACGGTGTCGAACTCGAGCGTCCCGTTGTCGACACCGGGCAGGCCGCCCTTGGCGCCGCAGTCACCGATCGTCACGCCGTCGACCGGGCGACCGCTCGAGTCGCGGATCGGCACGAGGACGCAGTGGACGCCGTGCGACTCGCCGTCGGCGGTGACGAGCTGCGCGAACACCGCCGCCATCCGCCCGTCGCGGGCCGCGTTGCCGATGTAGTTCTTCTGCGCACCGGGGCTGGGGGAGTGGATGACGAGCTCGTCGGTCGACGGGTCGTGCGTCGCCGTGGTCTCGAGGTGCTGGACGTTGGACCCGTGCCCGGTCTCGGTCATCGCGAAGCAGCCGAGGAGCGAGCCGTCCAACATGCCGGGGACGTATGCCGTGTGGTGCCGTTGGGTGCCCAGGTTCGCCAGCGCCCCTCCGAACAGGCCGAACTGGACGCCGGCCTTGACGAGCAGCGACAGGTCACCGTGGCCGAGCATCTCGAATGCGGTCACCGACGCCCCGAAGTCACCGGTGCCGCCCATGCCCTTGGCCAGGCCCGCCGAGGCGAAGTCCTCGTCCGTCAGGGCGAGCAGCTGCCGCGTGGTGAAGGAGCGGTGCTCCTCCATCGAGAGCGGCTTCGTGGGAGGGGCGAAGCGCGACACGTCGTCGTGGGCCCGCAGACGACGACGCACGTCGCCCCAGCGTCCGTCGAGGATCCGCGACAGCTCGGCCGCGAGGTCGGTCTCGGGCTCAGCGGTCTGGGCGGCGGTGGTCTCGGCCGTCATCGTGCTGGCCTCGTCCGGGTTCAGGTCGTCCACGGATCACTCCTTGTCGGGTGTGGCGTCCTCGGTCGGCCAGGCCGACGAGAGTCCGCCCCAGATGAGCTCGGTGAGGTGTTCGTTGAGCGTCTCACGCGAGGTGCCCGAGGCAGCCGCCCCGGACCGCAGCCATTCGTCCCCGGCCGCGCGGACCATGCCGACGACCGCGTGACCCCATGTCTCGGCCGGCTCGGTGCCGCGGCCGGCGCCCGCGAGGGTGACAGCGATGAGCGACCCGATCTGGACGCCCATGGCACGGCTCACCGTCGACGCGAGGTCGATGGTCTCGGTGCGCTCGGACGGCGGGACCAGGGGAGCGTTGACGATGAAGCGGTAGACCTCGGGGTCGGTCTCGACCAAGGACAGGTAGGCGTCGACGGCTGCTCCGAGCAGGGCTCGCGGCTCGGCGGAGCGCCGGGCGGCGCTGCCGGAGAACGCACTGAGGTCACCGACGGCCTTCGTGATGTCGCGCAGGATGATCCGGTTGACCCGCTCCGCCACGGCCGAGTAGAGCCCGGCCCGGTCGGTGAAGTGCCGGTAGAACACGGTCTTCGACGTGCCCGCGCTCGAGGCGATGTCGTCCATGCCGACCCCGGCGCCGCGCGCGCGGATGGCGCGCAGGGTCGCCTCGACGAGCTCGGTCCGACGACGGGCCCGGTGGCTCTCCCACCGACTGCTCCGTCCGTCCACCGCCTCGTCGCGCTGCGTCTTCGTGGTGCCGGTCACAAGATCGGACCGTAGCAGGTGGAAGGCGATACCTGCTACCGTCAGTACCGGATATGTGGCGCGTCCCACGCGACCACGTCGTCCTCCCTCCGACAGACCTTCAGGAGTCCCCGGTGACACCAACCAGTCCCCGCCGCGCCGCGATCCTCGGCGGTAACCGCATCCCCTTCGCCCGGCAGTTCGGGCCCTATGCGAACGCGTCGAACCAGGACATGTTCACGGCCGCGCTCGAGGGCCTCGTCGCCCGTCACGGTCTCGCCGGAGAGCGTCTCGGTGAGGTCGTCGGTGGCGCCGTCATCAAGCACAGCCGCGACTTCAACCTGACGCGCGAGGCGGTCCTCGGGTCGAGCCTCGCGCCGGAGACGACGGCATACGACGTCCAGCAGGCGTGCGGCACCGGTCTCGAGAACGCGCTCCTCGTCTCCAACAAGATCAAGCTCGGCCAGATCGAGTCCGGCATCGCCGGCGGCGTCGACACCGCGTCGGACGCGCCGATCATGGTGACCGAGAAGCTGCGTCGCAAGCTGCTGCGGATCAACCGCTCCAAGACCACGGTCGACATGGCCAAGAGCGCCCTGCGCATCCGTCCCACCGACCTCGGCATCGAGACCCCGGCCAACACCGAGCCGCGCACCGGACTGTCGATGGGCGAGCACATGGCGATCACCGCCAAGAAATGGGGCATCACCCGCGAGGCGCAGGACGAGCTGGCGGCCGCGAGCCACCAGAACCTCGCCGCGGCCTACGACCGCGGCTTCTTCGACGACCTCATGACGTCCTACCTCGGCCTCGCCAAGGACCAGAACCTCCGTCCGGACTCCAGTGTCGAGAAGCTCGCGAAGCTCAAGCCGGTCTTCGGCAAGGGCGAGGGCGCGACGATGACCGCCGGCAACTCGACGCCGCTCACCGACGGCGCGTCCGCGGTCCTCCTCGGCAGCGAGGAGTGGGCCGCCGAGCACAACCTCCCCGTCCAGGCGTGGCTCGTCGACGGCGAGGTCGCCGCAGTCGACTACGTCCACGGCGACGAGGGCCTGCTCATGGCTCCCGCGTATGCCGTGCCGCGCCTCCTCGCGCGCCAGGGCCTCTCGCTCCAGGACTTCGACTACTACGAGATCCACGAGGCCTTCGCGTCCACCGTGCTGTCGACGATGAAGGCGTGGGAGGACGAGGACTTCTGCCGCGGCCGTCTGGGTCTCGAGAAGCCGCTGGGCTCGATCGACCGCAGCAGGCTCAACGTCAACGGCAGCTCGCTCGCCGCCGGCCACCCGTTCGCGGCCACCGGTGGCCGCATCGTCGCCTCGCTCGCCAAGATGCTGCACGAGAAGGGCCCGGGCAGCCGCGGCCTCATCTCGATCTGCGCCGCCGGTGGCCAGGGCGTCGTCGCGATCCTCGAAGGAGCCTGACCCATGGCGTTCAACTACGGACAGTTCGTCAGCGGTGGCATCGGCAAGCAGCTCGCCACCACACTGGGCCTGCCGCGACCCACCCGGCTGCGTCGTCACAAGCTCGGCGGATCGCTCGTCCCGGGCGAGGTGCTCGTCGCGGGCCACGGCGACGGCCCCGTCGCCGAGCGGGTTCGCCACCTGCTCGCCGACGCCGGTGTCACGGTCGCCTCGCAGCCGTCGACGTCGGTGGCCGGGGTCGTGCTCGACCTCACCGCGATCGAGACGCCGGCCGACCTCGAGACCCTGCGTGCGGTCGTCTCGCCGGCACTCAAGACGCTCGCCCCAACCGGTCGGGTCATCGTCATCGGGCGCCCGCCGGAGTCCGCGACCTCGGTCGCCCAGGCTGCGGCCCGGCGCGCCGTCGAGGGCATCGTCCGCTCGATCGGCAAGGAGATGCGCGGCGGCGGCACGGCCAACACCGTCCTCGTCGCCGAGGGTGCCGACGCCGGTGTCGACGCCACCGTGCGCTTCCTGCTCTCTGGTCGTTCGGCCTACGTCTCGGCGCAGGTCTTCCACGTGAGCGAGCCGGTGGGTGACGTCGTCGCCCCGGCCGACTGGGACCAGCCGCTGGCCGGCAAGGTCGCGGTCGTCACCGGCGCCGCGCGTGGCATCGGTGCCGCCATCGCCGAGACCCTGGCTCGCGACGGCGCCACGATCATCGCCGTCGACGTCCCCGCGGCCGGTGGCCCGCTCGCCGAGGTGGCCAACCGCCTCGGTGGCACCGCGCTCCAGCTCGACGTCACGGCTGAGGACGCCGGAGCCAAGATCGTCGAGCACGCCGCGGCGCGTCACGGCGGGTTCGACATCGTCGTGCACAACGCCGGGATCACCCGCGACAAGCTGCTCGCCAACACCGAGGCCGACCGGTGGGACTCCGTGCTCCAGGTCAACCTCCTGTCGATCCTGCGGATGAACGAGGCGCTCGTCCCGGCGATCAACGAGGGCGGCCACATCGTCAACGTCTCGTCGATCGCGGGCATCGCGGGCAACCGCGGGCAGACCAACTACGCCGCCTCCAAGGCCGGGGTCATCGGCATGACGTCGGCCCTCGCCGCCGACAAGCGGGTCCTCGACAAGGGCGTCACCGTCAACGCGGTCGCGCCGGGCTTCATCGAGACCGAGATGACCGCCAAGGTCCCGCTCGCCACGCGCGAGGTCGGTCGCCTCATGAACTCGCTGTCGCAGGGCGGCCTGCCCGTCGACGTCGCCGAGACCATCGGCTACTTCGCCTGGGACGCCAACCGCGCTGTCACGGGCAACACCGTGCGGGTCTGCGGTCAGATGCTCATGGGCGCCTGATGGTGCAGCAGGAGCGGTTCGAGACCGCGCCCTCGCTAGCCAAGGTCTTCGTGCGGGCCGCGATCGCAGGCAAGAAGTCCGGCTCGACCCTGCCGGCCAGCGAGCTCGTGCTCACCGGTCACACGGTCGACCGGCAGCACCTCATGGACTACCAGCGGCTGTGCGGCTTCGGCGTCGACGACGTCCTGCCGCACACCTACCCGCACATCCTCGGGTTCCCGCTGCAGGCCGAGCTCATGGCGCGCAAGACGTTCCCGCTGCCGCTCGTCGGGCTCGTGCACGTCGAGAACGCGATCACGGTGCGACGCACGCTCACCGCCGACGACGTCCTCGACGTGGCGGTGTCGGCCGAGGGCCTGCGCGAGCACCCCAAGGGCCGGCAGGTCGACCTCGTCACCGAGGTCACCGTCGCCGGCGAGTCCGTGTGGAGCGGTCGCTCGACCTACCTCGCGCGCGGCAAGAGCAACCCGGACGCCGAGCGTGGTGCCGAGTCGCCGGCCATCCCGACGGGTGTCGCCGCCGCGCAGTGGTCGCTCCCGGGCGACCTCGGCAGGCAGTACGCCGCCGTGTCCGGTGACGTCAACCCGATCCACATGCACGCCCTCACGGCGAAGGCGATGGGCTTCCCCAAGGCCATCGCCCACGGCATGTGGACCTCGGCCCGGGTGCTCGCCGCCCTCGGACGGTCGGTCAACGGACCGAGCACCTCGCACGTGTGGTTCAAGAAGCCGGTGCTGCTGCCGGGCACGGTCGACTTCGTCGTCGACCGCAGCCAGTCGCCGGTCGTCGCCGGCCTGCGGTCGACCCGCAAGCCCGAGACCGAGCACCTCGTGCTCACCCTCGACACGCCCCACGCCTGACGAGGCCCGACCCCCAACTGATTGCCCTTGCGTGAGGTGCGAAGCCCTCACGCAAGGGCAATCAGTCGTTCGGATGCCTCGGGGTGGGGCAATCAGTCGAGGGCGGGGGTGAAGCCGAACACGCGGCCGTAGAAGGCGAGCTCGCGCGACACCGAGTCCTCGATGGCCGACGCGGCGCGGAAGCCGTGGCCCTCGTCGGGATAGATGACGAGCTCGACCTCCTCACCGGCTGCGCGCATCCCCGCGGCCATCGCCTCGGCCTGCGCCTGGGGCACGACCTCGTCGATGCCGCCCTGGAGCAGGAGCACGGCGCCCTGCACCTTGTCGGCGTGGTGCACGGGGGAGCGCTCGACGTAGACGTCCTTGGCCTCCGGGTAGGGACCGACCATGCGGTCGAGGTAGCGCGACTCGAACTTGTGCGTGTCGGTGGCGAGCGCCTCGAGGTCGGCGACCCCGAAATAGCTCGTGCCGGCCGCGAAGGCGTCGCTCGTCGTGAGCGCGCGCAGCACGGTGTAGCCACCGGCGCTCCCGCCTCGGATCGCGAGCCGGTCGCCGTCGACACGGGCGTACTCCGCCAGCGACCGGGCACCCGTGACGACGTCGTCGATGTCGATGACGCCCCAGCGACCGAGCAGCCGGTCGCGGTAGGCCCGCCCGTGCCCCGTGCTGCCCGAGTAGTTGACGTCGAGCACGGCGAAACCGCGCGTCGTCCAGAAGGCGCGCGCGAGCTGCAGCCCGGCCTCGGTGGCGGACGTCGGCCCGCCGTGGACGAAGACGAGGAGCGGCGGCAGCTCACCCTCGGGACCGGTGGCGTCGGGGTGGGTGGGCTCGAAGAAGACACCGTGCACCGGGTCACCGTCGCTGTTGGGCCAGGTCCACCGCTGCGCGGTGCTGGCGTATGCCGGGTCGAGACCCTCGTCGCGGCTGCTCCGGACCACGGCGAAGGGGCCACCTACCGGGCCGCGGGCGACGACGGGCAGGTCCGTCAGGGTGCCGACGCGGAACGCCACCTCGGCGCCGACCGCCTGGAGCTGGTCGAACTGGACGCCCTCGACGTCGATGTCGGCGATCTCGCCGGAGGAGGGGTCGAGGATGCCGAGGTGGCCGACGCCGTCGGCCCACCAGTGGACGAGCACCCGTCCGTCGTCGAGGAGGGCGAAGTCGCTCACGCCCAGCACCCATTGGGGCGTCATGAGATCGGCTGCGACCTCGTGCACGGCCTCGACGCCAGAAGCGGTGTGCCGCTTGAGGTTCCACCAACCCGACTCGTCCGAGACGAACCACAGCGCACCGTCCGCGGCGAACTGCGGCTGACCGACGGACACGTTCTCGTCACCGGCGACGACGTCCCAGGCGAGGCCGCCCCCGCCACCCTTTCCAACCGCACGGGACGCGGAGCCGACGTCGGCCACGCGCAGCGTCGTCGTGTCCCATGGCATGTTGGGGTGCTCCCAGGTGACGACCGCGACCCGGGACCCGTCGGCCGACAGGGCGGGGCGCGAGACGAAGTCCGAGCCCTCCCACAGCACGACGCCCCCGTCGGCATTGTCGCCGTCGAGCTCGAGCCGGACGAGCGTGTTGATGGGCTCGCCGTCACCGGAGTGGTCCTCGCGCACGGCGAGGGCGAACTCGTCTCCGAGCACGAGCCCGCCGTAGCGGAAGCCACCCTCCGGGGTGATCGCCCGCAGCGCCCCGTCGCCCTCGACGACGTGCACGCGCAGGTCCGGCATCGTCGCGACGACGACGGTCCCGGAGCGGACGGCATACGCTCCACCGCCGTACTCGTGGACCCGGGAGCGCACGTTGACACCCTCACCGACGACGTCCACGACCTCGTCGGTCGCGCCCACGTGGCGGACGAGCACGTCGCGTCCGCCCTCCCACGGTCGGGACTCGACCCAGTAGGTGTCGTCGCCGTCGACGCGCACCTCGTCGAGGCGACGGGTGGCCGCGGTGAGCGAGGCGGGGGACAGGGGAGAGGGCCAGGAGCCGAAGGGCAGCGCTGTCATGCCCGACAACCTAGGTGCTCAGATGTGGTGGTGCACCCAGACACCCGGCTCGACGTAGACCGCGTGGTCGTGCTCGACGCTGACGTGCACCGGGTTGAGCGCGAACGGCACCTCGACGTCGCCGCTGGCGTCGAAGGGCAGCCCCGTCCAGCGACGCCACTCGGCCAGCGTCCCCGAGATCGTCATGGCACGGGGGCAGACCCCCACCACCTCCGCACCCATCCGGACGTGAAGCCGCAGCCACGGGTCCTCGGGCAGCCCGTCCTCGCGCAGCCGGCGGACGTAGTCGGTCATCGGAAGGCGCGGGACGAAGTGCTTGCGGCTCGGCCTCACGGGTGCGACGAGGTCGTGGAAGCCGCGGCGACGAGCGTTCTCGCGCTTGGCCTCCAGCATGACCGAGGCCAGTCCGGTGCCTTGGAGGTCGGGCCGGATCGCGACCTCGAGCGCGGACACGTGCGTGGGCTCGCGGCCGGCGACCTCGTCGTACCAGGCCCAGGTGATGACACCGTCCCAGCCGTCGTCCGGGAGTGTCGTCCGGCCGAGGTCCTCGCCCATGGCGAACGGGATCGAGTGCGACTTCGCGACGAGCCGCCCGGGGTCGTCGGCGTCCCAGGCGACGAGAGTCCACGGCGCGAACGTCGTGGCGGCGCGCGAGTAGTACTGGTCGCTCACCGGGTCCCACTTCATGAACTCCGGCCACGGGTCGTCGAACGTCCGCAGCAGCGGAGCGAGGTCCGGGCGCTCCTCGAGGCTGGCGATGACGAGGTCCATGCCCCGACGGTAGGGCTGGCGGAACCCCGTGCGCACCCGGTTTTGTCCGGCCGCGCCCGCGTGAGCCGGGCGGTTCAGTCGCTGTCGACGGCCATCTCGCCGAGCTCGGACCAATCCGTGCCCGCGACGGTGGCGTTGACGATGCGCGGCGTCTCCGCGAGGTGGGGAGGCAGCTCCTGCTGGGCGGTGCGGAAGTGCTCGGACCCGACGTGCGCCGCCCCGGCCTCGTCGTCACGGAACGCCTCGACGAGCACGTACTCGGTGCTGTCGTCGAGGCTGCGCGACCAGTCGAACCACAGGCAGCCCGGCTCGGCGCGGGTGGCCTCCGTGAACGAGCGCGAGATCTCGGGCCACTGGTCGGCGTGCTCGGGGCGGACGCGGAACCGGGCGGTGATGAAGATCAACGGGTGCCTCCTGCAGTGGGGGAGTCGTGCGGCGCTGCCGAGCCTATCGAGCGCGCCCGGAACTGCGTCGCGCCCGCCGTTTTGCGACGGATAGCATCGGTATGCCGTGTCGGGACGTCCGCACACGGCATACCTTCCGCAGTTCCCACCCCAGGAGAAGCCTGTGTCATCCCAGATCAGCGTCCACGTCGCCGGAGACGAGCGATCGGTGGACCCGGGGACGACGGCGGGCGACCTCTTCGAGGGCCGGCGCGACGTGCTCGTCGCCCGGGTCGGTGGCGAGCTGCGCGACCTCGCGCACGTCCTCGCCGACGGCGACGTCGTCGAGCCGGTGACCGCGCAGGAGCAGGACGGGCTGGATGTGCTGCGGCACAGCGCCGCCCACGTCCTCGCCCAGGCCGTGCAGCAGGTCAACCCGGACGCCAAGCTCGGCATCGGGCCGCCCGTGCGCGACGGCTTCTACTACGACTTCGACGTGGCCGAGCCGTTCACCCCGGACGACCTCAAGGCCCTCGAGAAGGTCATGCAGAAGATCGTCAACGAGGGCCAGACCTTCGTGCGGCGCGAGATCAGCGACGACGACGCTCTCGTCGAGCTCAAGGACGAGCCCTACAAGTGCGAGCTCATCGGGCTCAAGGGCGGCTCCGCCGGTGACAAGGCCGAGGGCGCCGACGTCGAGGTGGGTGGCGCCCAGCTGACCATCTACGACAACGTCCGCCGTGACGGCACCCGCGCGTGGGGCGACCTGTGCCGCGGGCCGCACGTGCCCACCACCAAGGTCCTCGGCAACGCGTTCAAGGTCATGCGCAGCGCCGCCGCCTACTGGCGCGGGTCCGAGAAGAACCCGCAGCTGCAGCGCATCTACGGCACCGCCTGGCCGACCAAGGACGATCTCAAGGCCTACCTCGACCGTCTCGCCGAGGCCGAGAAGCGCGACCACCGCAAGCTCGGGGCCGAGCTCGACCTGTACTCGTTCCCCGACGAGATCGGCTCGGGCATGGCCGTGTTCCACCCCAAGGGTGGCGTCATCAAGCGCGAGATGGAGGACTACGTCCGCCGGCGCCACATCGAGGAGGGCTTCGACTACGTCGGCACCCCGCACATCAGCAAGGACGGGCTGTTCCACACCTCGGGACACCTGCCCTACTACGCCGACACGATGTTCCCGCCGATGGAGCTCGAGCACGCCGAGTACCGGCTCAAGGCGATGAACTGCCCCATGCACAACCTCATCTTCCGCTCGCGCGGGCGCTCCTACCGCGAGCTGCCGCTGCGCTTCTTCGAGTTCGGCTCGGTCTACCGCTACGAGAAGTCCGGCGTCGTCCACGGCCTGACCCGCGTGCGGGCGATGACGCAGGACGACTCGCACTCCTACGTCACCCCGGAGCAGGCGCCGGCCGAGGTCGAGCACCTCCTCGACTTCGTCACC
The DNA here is from genome assembly GCF_964253435.1 of Knoellia sp. LjRoot47. Lineage (NCBI taxonomy): Bacteria > Bacillati > Actinomycetota > Actinomycetes > Micrococcales > Intrasporangiaceae > Knoellia > Knoellia sp. LjRoot47. Next base: position 71,141 of record NZ_CAXUQS020000002.1, on the reverse strand, counting down.
GGGCTGCTCAAGGACTTCGGCCTCGACGACTACTACTTCGAGCTGTCCACCCGTGACGAGGACGGCGACAAGGCCGACAAGTTCATCGGGTCGGCGGAGCAGTGGGAGACCGCGACCAGGGTCCTCGAGGAGACCGCCGGCAAGTACGGCGTCGACCTCGTGCCGGACCCCGGTGGCGCCGCGTTCTACGGCCCGAAGATCTCGGTCCAGGCACGTGACGCCATCGGGCGCACCTGGCAGATGTCGACGATCCAGTACGACTTCAACCAGCCCGAGCGCTTCGGCCTCGAGTACCAGGCGTCCGACGGCTCGCGCCAGCAGCCCGTGATGATCCACTCGGCGAAGTTCGGCTCGATCGAGCGGTTCATCGGTGTCCTCGTCGAGCACTACGCCGGTGCGTTCCCCGTGTGGCTCAGCCCGGTCCAGGTGCTCGGTATCCCCGTCGCCGACGAGTACAACGACTACCTCTGGGACGTCCTGAAGCAGATGAAGGCCAAGGGCATCCGGATCGAGCTCGACGAGAGCGACGACCGGTTCCCCAAGAAGATCCGCAACGCGAGCAAGTCCAAGGTGCCGTTCATCCTCATCGCCGGCGAGGAGGACCGGGCGGCGGGCGCCGTCTCGTTCCGCTACCGCGACGGCTCGCAGAAGAACGGTGTGCCGGTCGCCGACGCCATCGCCGAGGTGCTCGCCGCGGTCGAGTCCCGCGCCCAGGTCTGACCGGGGTCGGCGAGGTGGGTCGAGTGGAGGACGTCGCGATCCGCCTCGCCGAGCCCCGTGACGCGTTCGCGGTGTCGGCGCTCACGCTGCAGGACGACCGTGAGTGCGGGGCCGTCGTCGAGCCCGGGTTCCTCGACCGCCACGCGGACGCGTGGCTGGCCGACCGGGCACGCGTGACGTTCCTCGCGGAGGCCCCGGACGGCCGTCCTCTCGGGATGGTGACGGCGTCGGTCGTCACCAAGCTGCCGAGCTCGCGGCGACCCGACGGATGCTGGCTCTACGTCTCGCTGCTCTTCGTGACGGCCGACGCGCGTGGCGCCGGTCTCGGTGGCCGTCTGCTCGAGGCGCTCAGGGAGTGGTGTGCCGAGAACGGCGTGTCCCGGATACGGCTCAACGCAGCGCCGCGAGCCCGCTCGCTCTACGCCCGCGCGGGGTTCACGCAGCCGCCGGACTCCCTCATGGAGTGGCGCGCGGACGACCGCTGACCCGGCTCACGGTGCGTCCGCCGCCAGGCCCGGCGGCTGGCCGCTGACGACTGACGGCTGGCGGAAACCCACAACGCGACGGCGTTCCTGCGGCAGATGTCCACAGACCTCGAGAACGTTGCTCCGGGACGACAACCTCCGGCACCTCAGCGACGTCTGAGGTGGTGAAGGGGTTCGGCGTTCCGGTGCAGGGGTCGGAGCGCCGCACCCCCTCACCACGTGACGGCCTCCTCGGGCTCGCCAGCGGTCCTGTCTAGGATCGGTCGCATGACGGACCAGAGCCCCGGAGACGGCATCCCGACCGAGGCCGAGCACGAGCTCGTCGGGGTCCCGGACGGCTTCGACCGGCTCTGGACCCCGCACCGCATGGCCTACATCACGGGGGAGCGGCCCTCCCGGGACGCCGGCGACGGGTGCCCGTTCTGCTCCGCCCCCGAGCGCGACGACGAGGACGGGCTCATCGTCCATCGCGGCGAGCACTGCTACGTCGTCATGAACCTCTTCCCCTACAACCCCGGTCACGTCCTCGTCTGCCCCTACCGGCACGTGTCCCTCTACGTCGACCTCACCGACGAGGAGACCACCGAGTTCACCGCCCTCACCAAGTCGGCGATCCGGTCGCTGCAGCAGTCCTCGGGACCCCAGGGCTTCAACATCGGCATGAACCAGGGGGACGTCGCGGGCGCCGGCGTCGCCGCGCACCTGCACCAGCACATCGTCCCGCGCTGGGGCGGCGACATGAACTTCCTGCCCGTCGTCGGCCAGACCAAGGCGCTGCCCGTCCTGCTCGAGGACGCGCGGGCCCGACTCGCCGCGGCCTGGCCGGGGGAGTGAGCGCCGCCCACTAGGCTGGCGCCACCATGCTCAACAAGTACGCGCGCCCCTTCTTCACACAGCTCTTCACCCCGCTCGCCTCGCTCCTGCTGCGGCTCGGGGTGAGCCCTGACGTCGTGACGATCGTGGGAACGCTCGGCGTCAGCCTCGGTGCGTTGGTCTTCTACCCGCAGGGGGAGTTCCTCATCGGGACCCTCGTCATCACGGCCTTTGTCTTCTCCGACACCGTCGACGGCATCATGGCCCGCCGATCGGGCCGGTCGAGCACGTGGGGCGCCTTCCTCGACTCGACGCTCGACCGGGTGGCCGACGCGTCCATCTTCGGCGGCCTCGTCCTCTTCTACGCCGGGGGTCAGCACCTCCGGTCCGACGGCTGGCTCCAGGTGCGGCCCGGGGTGATGGCCGCCCTCGCCCTCGCCTGCCTCATCCTGGGCATGGTCGTGTCCTACGCCAAGGCGCGCGCCGAGGGCCTGGGGATGACGGCCAACGTCGGCATCGCCGAGCGCGCCGAGCGCCTCGTCGCCGTCCTCGTCATCACGGGGTTCGTCGGCTGGTTCGTGCCCGAGATCTTCCTCACCGTCGTCCTCGCGCTGCTCGCCCTCGCGAGCTTCATCACCGTCGTGCAGCGGATGCTCGAGGTCCGCCGGCAGGCCCTCCACGTCGCGTGAGCCGCTTCCCCGGAGCAGTGGTCTCCCGAGCCACCGACGTCGTGACCGTGGCCGGCTTCCGGGTCGGCTGGTCCCTCATCCGTCGTATGCCGGAGCGCACGGCATACGCCCTCTTCGACCGGATCGCCGACCTCACCGTCGCCCGCGGAGGGGGCTCGCGGATGCGCGCCAACTACGCGACGGTGCGACCCGAGCTCGGTGACGCCGAGCTCGACGCGCTGGTGCGTCAGGGGATGCGGGCCTACATGCGCTACTACTGCGAGGCGTTCCGGCTGCCGGTGCTCACGCCCGCCGAGCTCGCGGCCCGGGTCCGGGTCGAGGGCGACGGGCCCATCCGTGAGGTGCTCGGTGCCGGCGGCTCGGTGGTCTGCTTCCTCGGCCACCTCGGCAACTGGGACCTGGCCGGTGCCTGGGGTGCGGTGCACCTCGGGCCGGTGACGACGGTCGCCGAGCGCCTCGAGCCCGAGGAGGTCTTCGAGGAGTTCCTCGCGTTCCGCACCGGGCTCGGCATGACGATCCATCCGCTCACCGGGGGACCGGCACCCTTCCCGCTGCTGCGCGAGGCCGCCCGAGAGCGTGGGCTCATCCCGCTGCTCTCCGACCGCGACCTCTCGCGCGACGGGGTCGAGGTCGAGTTCTGCGGCGAGCCGGCGCGGATGGCGGCAGGTCCGGCCGCCCTCGCCCTCGCGGGACGGCGCCCGCTCCACCCCGTCTCGATCCGCCACGAGCGCCGTGACGGTGGCTGGGGCATCGTCATCACCTTCCACGACGCGGTGCCCGTGCCGGAGTCGGGCACCACCCGCGAGAAGGTCGCCGCCATGACGCAGTCGTGCGCCGACGCCCTCGGCGAGACCGTGCGCACCTCCACCGCCGACTGGCACATGCTCCAGCCCGTGTTCACCAAGGACCTCGATCTCGAGCGCCTCGCCCGGGCAGGCGCGAGATGAGGATCGGCCTCGTCTGCCCCTACGCCTTCGACGTGCCCGGGGGCGTGCAGTTCCACGTCCGCGACCTCGCCGAGTTCTTCCTCGCCGAGGGTCACGAGGTGCGCGTCCTCGCACCGGTCGACGACCCGGAAGCCGAGCTGCCGGCATACGTCACGTCGTGCGGACGCGCGGTCCCGGTGCGCTACAACGGGTCCGTGGCCCGGTTGACCTTCGGCCCGGTGACGTCGTCGCGCGTGAGCCGGTGGCTCGAGGACGGTGACTTCGACGTGCTGCACCTGCACGAGCCGATCACGCCGAGCGCCTCGCTCATGGCGCTGTGGGCGTCGGCCGAGCCCGTCGTCGCGACGTTCCACACCGCCAACCTGCGGTCGCGCGCGATGCACGCGGCCAACCCGTTGCTGCGGCCGTCGACCGAGAAGATCCGGGCGCGCATCGCGGTGTCGGAGGAGGCGCGGCAGACGGTGCGCCGCCACCTGGGAGGTGACGCCTACATCATCCCCAACGGTGTCGACACGAGCCGCTTCACGCCCGACGGCGCGACGACGCGGTGGTCCGGCACCGTGGACCGTCCCACGCTCGCCTTCCTCGGACGGATCGACGAGCCGCGCAAGGGCCTGGCCGTCGCCGTCTCCGCGATGCCCCGCATCCTCGACGCCCTCCCCGGCGCGCGGCTCGTGGTCGCCGGGCCCGGCGAGGTGGACGAGATCGCCGCCACGCTCGACCCGCGGGTGCGAGCGGCCACGGAGTTCCTCGGGGCGGTCTCCGAGGACGACAAGGTCGCCCTGCTGCGCTCGGCGGACCTCTACGTCGCCCCGCACACCGGCGGTGAAAGCTTCGGCATCGTCCTCGTCGAGGCGATGGCCGCCGGGTCGCCCGTGCTCGCCAGCGACTTGGAGGCGTTCGTCGCGGTGCTCGGTGAGGGGCCCGCCGGACGGACCTTCCCGGTGGGCGACGGTGACGCCCTCGCCGACGCCGTCATCGAGCTCGTGCGCGACCCGGAGGAACGCCGTAGGCTGCGCGACCTCGGGCTGCGCCGGGCGCGCTCCTTCGACTGGAACGTCGTGGCCCAACGGGTCATGGCCGTCTACGAGACCGTCATCGAGGGTGCCGACAACTCCCCGACGGAGTCCTTGACCCGCAGCGGACTCTTCGGCCGCCTGCGCTGGCCGGCGAGAGGTGAGGCCTGATGACCGAGATCGACGTCCTGCAGGTCGCGACGATGGTCGCGCTGGTGCTGCTCGGGGCCGCCTGGTACCTCTCGTACTCCGCGGCCCGGCTCGACCGGTTGCACGCCAAGGTCGAGGGCGCCGTGTCGGCGCTCGACGCCCAGCTCGTGCGGCGCGCCGAGGCCAGCCTCGAGCTCGCCACGAGCGGCGCCGTCGACCCGGCCACGTCGCTGCTCCTCGCCGACGCCGCGAGCGAGGCGCTCGAACGCCACACCCACCAGCCGCTGAGCCAGGACCCGCTCGACGGCCAGACCTTCGCGGGGCGCGAGGACACCGAGACCAACCTCACCGAGGCGCTCCGGGCGGTGCTCACGGCCGAGACCGTCGAGGCGCTGCGCAGCGACGCCGAGAGCCCGGGGGCACTGGGTCTGGCCAGGGTCGAGTCGACCGCCCTGAGGGTGCAGCTGGCCCGCCGCTTCCACAACGACGCTGTCCGCGAGGTGCGGCGTGTGCGTCGCAAGGCGGTGGTGCGCGTGTTCCGTCTCGCGGGTCACGCAGCCCTGCCGCACCGGGTCGACTTCGACGACGACCTTCCCCCTGCAGTGGTCGACTGAGCCGGTCCTACACTTGCGCGCATGAGTGACACCAGCGCCGTCGACACGACCGCTTCCGCAGCCTCCACGACCACCTCCCACACGGGCACGACCCGGGTGAAGCGCGGCATGGCCGAGATGCTCAAGGGCGGCGTCATCATGGACGTCGTCAACGCCGAGCAGGCCAAGATCGCCGAGGACGCCGGCGCCGTCGCCGTCATGGCGCTCGAGCGCGTCCCGGCCGACATCCGCGCCCAGGGCGGGGTGTCGCGCATGTCCGACCCCGACATGATCGACGGCATCATCGAGGCCGTCTCCATCCCCGTCATGGCCAAGTCCCGCATCGGCCACTTCGTCGAGGCCCAGGTCCTGCAGTCTCTCGGTGTCGACTACATCGACGAGTCCGAGGTCCTCACCCCGGCCGACTACGCCAACCACATCGACAAGTGGAACTTCACCGTGCCCTTCGTCTGCGGTGCGACCAACCTCGGCGAGGCCCTGCGCCGCATCACCGAGGGTGCGGCGATGATCCGTTCCAAGGGTGAGGCCGGCACCGGCGACGTCTCCAACGCCACGACGCACATGCGCAAGATCCGCGCCGAGATCCTGCGCCTGCGGGGCCTGCCCGAGGACGAGCTCTACGTCGCGGCCAAGGAGCTGCAGGCGCCGTTCGAGCTCGTCAAGGAGGTCGCGCAGGCCGGCAAGCTCCCCGTCGTCCTCTTCACCGCCGGCGGCATCGCCACCCCGGCCGACGCCGCCATGATGATGCAGCTCGGCGCCGAGGGCGTCTTCGTCGGCTCGGGCATCTTCAAGTCCGGCAACCCGGCGCAGCGTGCCGAGGCAATCGTCAAGGCGACGACGTTCCACGACGACCCCGACGTCATCGCGAAGGTGTCGCGCGGTCTCGGCGAGGCCATGGTCGGCCTCAACGTCGACGAGATCCCCGAGCCGCACCGCCTGGCCGAGCGCGGCTGGTGACGCCGGGCGGCTCCTCGTCGAGCCGCCGTGCTCACCGGCGCTGACCACCCCGACACCCCACAGACCGCCGTCGCCGTCCCGCACCGGGACGGCGGCGGCGGTCTGCCATCCGTTGCACGCCGTATGCCGTCCGCCGGCGGTCTCGCGAAACTCCGCAGGCGGGGGACCGGGCGCCGTTAACCTCTGCCCATGACGAGCATGGGTCGTGGGATCGACGGGTCGCCGGTGCCGCACCCGGCCGAGTGGCTCTTCGGCGGGTTCGGTCTCTTCGGCACCCTGCTCCCCGTCCTCGTCGGCCTCGGCCTGCTCGCGCTCTACGTCAGGTCGCGGGTGCCCCGGGTCCCGTTGACGACCGCGCCGGCGGCGTGGGCCGCGGGTCGCGTCCCGTCGACGATCGGGCCGAGCCCCGTGGGCCAGTGGAACGCCAGGGTCACACCCCGGGGACACCGGGAGCAGGACGGCGTGAGCGGTGTCGTGCACCTCGAGAACGGCTGGTTCGGCTTCCACGTCGCCGGGGTGGCGACGCCGACCTGGCTGGTGCCGGTCACCCACCTGCGGGCCGGACTGCACAGCGTGTTCTCGCAGGCAGAGGTGTGGATCGACTCCGAGCAGACCGGGCGGCTCAACCTCACGGTGAGCCACGAGCCGATCGAGATCCCCCTCGGCAACTCGCTGGCCAATGCCGGGCAGCGCCGCCACGCCGACGAGCTGCTCTGGTTGCTGCACAAGGCGGGCGCGACCATCGAGCCCGGCTGACCTGCGCCGGCCCGCACCTGGCTCGTTGCGCGCATCCTGCCTCGGAACGCGGGATCTCCCACGTCGTGAGGCGCGGTCGGCGTCGCGAGCCGTCGTGTCAGTGGGGGATGCGGTGCGAGTGGGTGTAGACGCTCATCCGCCGCCCCCGGGCGAACGCCACGAGCGTCACCCCGAGGCGGTCCGCCGCCTCGATCGCCAGCGATGACGGCGCCGAGACGCACGCGAGCACCGAAATGCAGGACACCGCGGCCTTCTGGACGATCTCGAAGCTCGCCCTGCTCGACACGACGAGCAGCCCGCCCTCGGTCGCGACACCCGTGACCAGGGCTGCGCCGAGCACCTTGTCCACGGCGTTGTGACGCCCGATGTCCTCGCGGACCAGGGCGAGCCCGGGGGAGGCCGTGGCGTCGTCAGCGGTGCGCGCCCCGCTGGGGTGACCGGACCCCTCGGCGTCACCGGACCCCTCGGCGACACCGGACCCCTCGGCGTCACCGGCACCGGCGACCTCGGCCGGAGCGACCACCAGCCCGGCGCCGTGGACACCACCGGTCTTGGCGAACACCGTCTGCCGCGAGTGCAGCTCCTCGAGCGCAGCGGCGACGGTCCGCGCCTCCCAGAGCACCTCCGGCGGTCGGCGTGCGACGACGGCGTCGACCGCGTCGACGGCCGTGGTGCCGCACAGCCCACACCCGCCGAGCGAGGCGAGGTTGCGTGTCGAGGTCACGGCGAGCTCGCCGCCGCGGCCGGGGACGTCGAGGTTGAGGACGTTGAGGGTGTCGAGGTCCGAGCAGAAGCGAGCGGCGAGGACGTCGTCCCGGCCCGAGATCACGCCCTCCGCCCGGAGCAGCCCGTGCGCGAGGTCGACGTCGTGGCCCGGGCTGCGCATCGTCACCGTGAAGGTGGCGCCGTTGAGCCTGATCTCGAGCGGCTCCTCGCCGGCGATGGTGTCGATGGAGCGGGTGGCCTCGCCGTCGAGGTCGATCCGCACCACCTTGTGGCGTGAGGTGAGCCGGCCCATCAGCGTGCCTCCAGGCGGACGACGACCGCCTTCGACGTGGGTGTGTTGCTGCCCTTGGCCGTCGAGTCGAGGGGGACGAGCACGTTGGTCTCGGGGAAGTACGCCGCAGCACACCCGCGTGCCGTGTCGTATGCCACCACCCGGAACTCCTCGGCCCGGCGCTCGGTCAGCACCGCATCACCATCGACCCCGCGCCACTCGGACACGATGTCGACCAGCTGCCCGTCGGTGAGGCCGAGCTCGGCGAGGTCCACCGGGTTGACGAACACGACCCGTCGCCCGCCCTTGACCCCGCGGTAGTGGTCGTCGAGCCCGTAGATCGTGGTGTTGTACTGGTCGTGGCTGCGGATGGTCTGCAGGAGCAGGCGCCCCGGGGGACACGCGGGGTACTCCATCGCGTGCACGGTGAACCGGGCCCGACCGCCGTCGACCTGGAACTCGCGCTGCCGGGGAGGGATCGGCAGCTGGAAGCCGCCGGGCTCGGCGATGCGCTCCTCGAAGCGGTCGAACCCCGGCACGACCCGCGAGATGTGCGACCGGATTCGGCGGTAGTCGCCGCGCAGCCCGGACCAGTCGACCCGGGACCCGGGCAGGGTGCGGCGCGCGAGCTCGCAGACGATCGCCACCTCGCTGAGCAGGGTGTCGCTGGCGGGAGCGAGCCTTCCGCGTGAGGCGTGGACCATCGCCATCGAGTCCTCGACCGTGACGACCTGCTCGCCGGTGAGCTGGTCGTCGCGCTCGGTGCGCCCCAGCGTCGGCAGGATGAGCGCCTCTCGACCGGTGACGGCGTGCGACCGGTTGAGCTTGGTCGACACGTGACAGGTGAGCTCGGCGCGCTCCAGTGCCGACTCGGTGACATCGGAGTCGGACATCGCCCGGACGAAGTTGCCGCCCATCGCGAAGAAGACCTTGGCGCGCCCGTCGCGCAGCGCCCGGACCGTGTCGACGGCGTCGACGCCGTGCTCGCGGGGCGCCCGGATCCCGAACTCGGCGTCGAGCGCGTCGAGGAAGCCGGGCGCGGGCCGCTCGAAGATCCCCATGGTGCGGTCGCCCTGGACGTTGGAGTGGCCCCGGACCGGGCAGACCCCGGCACCCTCGCGCCCGATGTGACCGCCGAGCAGCAGCACGTTGAGCATGTCCTGGATCGTCGCGACGGCATGCCGGTGCTGGGTGATGCCCATGGCCCAGCAGACGACGACGCGCGAGGCACTGGCCACGTCGTCGGCGAGCCCACGGATCTCGTCCTCGGTCAGCCCGGTCGCGGCGAGTGTCGCCGGCCAGTCCACGAAGGCCCGTGCCGCGGCATACGCCTCGAAGCCGGTCGTGTGCTCCGCGACGAACGCCTCGTCGACCGCCCCGCGCTCGAGGAGGAGGTGCCCGACGGCCTGGAAGAGTGCTTGGTCACCGCCGAGCCGGACGCCGAGGTGGCGGTCGGCCAGCGGAGTGCCGCTGCCCACGACGCCCCGCACGGTCTGCGGGTTGTGGAACGTCTTGAGCCCGGCCTCGGGGAGCGGGTTGATCGACACGATCCGGGCGCCACCGGCCTTGGCCTGCTCGAGGGTGGACAGCATCCGTGGGTGGTTGGTGCCGGGGTTCTGGCCGGCGATGAGGATGAGGTTGGCGCAGGTCAGGTCGTCGAGCGAGACCGTGCCCTTGCCGATGCCGATCGTCTCGAGCAGCGCGGTCCCGCTCGACTCGTGGCACATGTTGGAGCAGTCCGGCAGGTTGTTGGTGCCGAGCTCACGCACGAACAGCTGGTAGACGAACGCGGCCTCGTTGCTCGTACGCCCGGACGTGTAGAAGATCGCCTCGTCGGGGCTGTCGAGCTCGCACAGGTGCCGGGCGACGATCTCGAGTGCCCGCTCCCAGGTCACCGGCTCGTAGTGCGCGGCGCCCTCGGGCTTGTGCATCGGCGTCGTGAGCCTGCCCTGCTGCCCGAGCCAGTGGTCGGACCGCCCGCGAAGCGAGTCGATCGAGTGCTCGACGAAGAAGTCGGGCTCGACCCGGCGCAGCGTCGCCTCCTCCGCCACGGCCTTGGCGCCGTTCTCGCAGAACTCGGCGACGTGGCGCGCGCCCGGTGCAGGGTCCGGCCACGCGCACCCCGGGCAGTCGAAACCCTTGTCCTGGTTGAGCCGGAGGAGGGTGCGGGCCGAACGGACCGTCCCCATCTGCCCGACCGACATCTGAAGTGCGCGCGCAACGGCGGGCACCCCGGCGGCGGTGGTCCGTCGCTCGTCGACCTCGAGGTCGGCGTCGCCGACGTCCTGCCTGGGTGCTCTGCGTGCCATGGCCCCATCCTCTCCCGGTCAGGTGACCGCTGCACGCGTGGCGAACTCGGGACGTTCGTACTCACGCCCGTCGAGCACGTCGCGCAGGTGCACGGCCGCCGCGAGCGCGTCCTCGTGCGAGAGGTAGAGCGGCGCGAACCCGAGGCGCACGATGTCGGCCTCGCGGAAGTCACCGATGACCCCGCGGGCGATGAGCGCCTGCACCACGGCATACGCGTCGGGGTGCCGCAGGCTCACCTGCGAGCCGCGCGTCTCGTCTCGCGGCGTGACGACGGGCAGGTCGACACCGAGCGCGTCGAGGCACTCGACGAAGAAGCCGGTGAGCGAGAGCGAACGTCGCCTCACGTCGCCCATGTCCAACCCGTCGTATGCCGTGAGCGCGCCTTCCAGCGCGGCGATCCCGAGCACCGGGGGAGTGCCGACCCGGGCCCGGGTGATGCCGTCGGCGGGCACGTGGTCGGGTGACATGGCGAAGGGGGTCGCGTGGCCGTTCCAGCCGAGGATCGGGTTGGTGAAGGCGGCGAGGTGCTCGGGGGCGACGTAGATGAAGGCCGGGGCGCCGGGCCCGCCGCTGAGGTACTTGTAGCCACACCCGACGGCGAAGTCGGCCCGGCCCACCGCCAGCCCGACCTCGACGACTCCCGCCGAGTGGCAGAGGTCCCAGCACGAGAGCGCGCCGGCGTCGTGTGCCGCCGTGGTGATGGCCGCGAGGTCCCAGAGCTCGCCGGTGCGGTAGTCGACGTGCGAGTAGGACGCGAGCGCCACGTCGTCGGAGCCCTCGAGCCTCGTGACCGCGTCCCGAGGCGACACGAGCTCGAGCGTGAGGCCGAGCTGCTCGCACACGCCGCGGGTCACGTGGACGTCGGTGGGGAAGGAGTCGGGGTCGGTGAGCACGACCGTGCGACCCGGCCGCAGGCGCGCCGCCGCGTGGACCGCCTTGTAGAGGCTGACGGTCGTCGAGTCGCCCACGACGACCGAGCCGGCCGGCGCTCCGACGAGCGAGGCGATCCGGTCGCCGACGCGCTCAGGCGCGGTCCACCAGCCCGACTCGTTCCACGCGCGGATGAGCTGCTCGCCCCACTGCCGCGAGATGGCGTCGGCCGTGGCCTCGCGGGCGGCGACGGACAGGGCGCCGAGCGAGTTCCCGTCGAGGTAGACCACCCCGTCGGGCAGGACGAAGGCATCGCGCCGGTCGGTGGCGGCGTGCTCGGCGTCGAGCTCCACGGCCCGGGCTCGCAGGGTCTCCGGTGTGGAGGCCGTCGTGGCGGTGTGGCTCATGACCCGAGCCTCTCATCCGCGAGCAGCATGAACGCGAGGTCCGGCCGGTGGTCGGGCAGCCACGCCGGGCGCGCCCGGCCAACGGTCCGCCACCCGCGCCGCCGGTAGAACAGGCCCGCGCTCGTGTCCTCGCCGACGACGTCGAGCATCGGGGTGAGCCCACGCCGACGGATCTCGGCGAGCGCCACGTCGAGCAGCAGCCCACCGATGCCGGACCCCCGCCGGCCGCCGGCGACGAACAGCACCGACACCTCGGCCAGCCCCTCGTGCGGCCGGCCGGTCGCCTCGACCCACTCCGTCGCCATGCGGCCGTCCGGCAGGGCGGTCACGGAGACGTGCCCGACGACCTCGCCGTCGTCGACGGCGACCCACGCCACCAGCTCGCCGGGCCGGACGATGAACTCCTCGGCGGGATAGGGGAGGGGCCAGCGCTGCGGGTACGACGTCGCCGGCTGCTGCTCACCGAGCAGTCTGACGAGGGTGGGCAGGTCGTTGGACAGACGTGGGCGAGTGGTGACGGGCACGTGAGAACGGTATGCCGTCCGCGCGGCCCTGCGGACGACCGGCGCCGAAGGCTCGAGGCCTGGTCTCCGGCTCCTCAGTCGAGGAACGTGCGGACGTCGACGTGCTCGTTGCCCTCGTGGATGTGCTCGACCATGCGCTCGCGCGCGGGCTCCCCGAGGTCGATGCCGGCCTCGTCGAGCGCCGAGTCGAGCTCCTCGCGCACGGTGCCCTCGGTAGCGCCTTCCCGCCACGAGAGCACCCGGTCGAGCACAGCCTGCAACGCCTCGACCTTCGCCTCCATGAGCTGGTCGGCGTTCTGGTCCCCGGTCGCTGGTGTCGTCATCGGTCCACCCTAGGCCGGCGGGACCGTCTTGCTCGGCCGCGGGGCGCACGTACGATTCCGGGCGTGAGCCCGCAACCCACCATCGGAGTCCTCGCCGTCCAGGGCGACGTGCGCGAGCACGTCCGGGCACTGGAGTCGGCAGGTGCCCGGGCCATCGCGGTCCGTCGTGCCAGCGAGGTCGAGCAGATCGACGGCCTCGTCATCCCCGGTGGTGAGTCGACGACGATGGACAAGCTCGTCCGCATCTTCGAGCTGCGTGACCCGCTGGTGGCGCGGCTGCGCGCCGGGATGCCCGCGTACGGCTCCTGCGCCGGGATGATCATGCTCGCCGACCGCATCCTCGACGGCCACCGCGACCAGCAGACGCTCGGCGGGCTCGACATCACCGTGCGCCGCAACGCGTTCGGCCGCCAGGTTGACTCCTTCGAGGACGACCTGCGGATCCGCGAGCTCGGCCCGGAGCCGGTGCGCGCGGTGTTCATCCGCGCCCCGTGGGTCGAGGAGGTCGGCGAGGGCGTCCAGGTCCTCGCCAGCGTCGATGTCGGGGGAGCGGACCACCCGGTCGCGGTCCGGCAGGGCAACGTCCTCGCCACGAGCTTCCACCCCGAGGTCACCGGCGACCACCGCTTCCACCAGCTCTTCGTCGACGTCGTCCGTCACGCCTGAGACCGCGCCACGACGGAACCCCACGATGGCGTCGCGACGGGTGCGGACGGCATACGACATAGGATCGACGCCGAGTCCTGCACGTTCACAGCACGAGGAGACACCTTGTCCGGCCACTCCAAATGGGCGACCACGAAGCACAAGAAGGCCGCCATCGACGCCAAGCGCGGCAAGCTCTTCGCCAAGCTCATCAAGAACATCGAGGTCGCGGCCCGCACCGGGGGCGGCGACCCGACCGGCAACCCGACGCTCTACGACGCCATCCAGAAGGCCAAGAAGAGCTCGGTGCCCAACAACAACATCGACAACGCGGTCAAGCGCGGCTCGGGTGCCACGGCCGGCGGCGCCGACTGGGAGACCATCACCTACGAGGGCTACGCGCCCGGCGGTGTCGCCATCCTCATCGAGTGCCTCACCGACAACCGCAACCGCGCCGCCGCCGAGGTCCGCACCGCGCTCACCCGCAACGGTGGCCAGCTCGGTGACCCGGGCTCGGTGGCCTACGTCTTCGACCGCAAGGGCGTCGTCGTCGTCCCCAAGGGCGACAAGACCGAGGACGACATCCTCGAGGTCGTCCTCGAGGCCGGTGCCGACGAGGTCAACGACCTCGGCGAGTCCTTCGAGATCATCTCCGAGGCCACCGACTTCGTCGCCGTCCGCAAGGCGGTCCAGGACGCCGGCATCGACTACGACTCGGCCGAGGCCTCGTGGGTGCCCAACCTCCAAGTGCCGCTCGACCTCGACGGGGCCAAGAAGATGATCCGCGTCATCGAGGCCCTCGAGGACTCCGACGACGTCCAGGACGTCTTCGCCAACGGCGACATCCCGGACGACGTGCTGGCGGAGCTGGGCGACGAGGAGTGACCTGCGTGTTGCTGCGCGCCGCCCTCCCACGCGCTGTGTAGCGTGGCACCGAACACCTGTTCGGTTCTCTCGGAAGGCGGCGCGCGTGCGCGTTCTCGGCATGGATCCCGGCCTCACCCGGTGCGGGCTCGGCGTCGTCGACGGTCGCGCCGGCCGGGCCTCGATGGTGGCGGTGGGCGTCGTGCGCACGCCGTCCGACGCGGAGGCGTCGCAGCGCCTGATCTTCCTCGAGCGTGAGGTCGACGGCTGGCTCGCCAAGTTCCGCCCCGACGTCGTCGCGGTGGAGCGAGTCTTCGCCGACACCAACGTCACCCAGGTGATGAACACCGCCCACGCCACCGCCATCGCCCTGCTCACCGCGGGCAAGCGCAACATCCCGGTGGTCTTCCACACCCCGACCGAGGTCAAGGCCTCCGTGACCGGCTCCGGTCGCGCCGACAAGGCCCAGGTGACGACGATGGTGACCCGCATCCTCAAGCTCGACGCGCCACCGCGACCGGCCGACGCGGCCGACGCCCTCGCCCTCGCGATCTGCCACCTGTGGCGCGGTGCCGCGACCGCCCGCCTCGACGCCCTCGCCAGGGCGGGTGCGCGATGATCGCGTCGCTGTCGGGCCGGGTCAGCCACGTCGGGCTCGACCGCCTCGTCGTCGAGGTCGGGGGAGTCGGGATGCTCGTCCACACCACCCCGCGCACCGTGGCCGACGTGCGGACGGGCGCCGAGGTCACGGTGGCGACGACCCTCGTCGTGCGCGAGGACTCGCTGACGCTCTTCGGGTTCGGCTCGGCGGGGGAGCGCGACATGTTCGAGACCGTGCAGACCGTCTCGGGCGTGGGCCCGCGGCTCGCGCTGGCGATGCTCTCCGTCCTCACCCCCGACGAGGTGAGCGCCGCGCTGCGTGCCGGTGACCTGGCGACGCTCACCAAGATCCCGGGCGTGGGCAAGAAGAGCGCGGAGCGTCTCGTCCTCGAGCTCAAGGACAAGGTGGGTATGCCGTCCGCCCCCGTAGGTGCCGACGTCGCCTCGGCAGTCGCGCCCTCCGGCGACGAGCGCCGCGACCAGGTGGCCGAGGCGCTCGTGGGTCTGGGCTGGTCCACCAAGCAGGCGTCCGATGCCGTGTCCACCGTCTCGGCGTCCGCCGACCCCGACGCCTCCGTGGCCGCACTGCTGCGGATGGCCCTGCGCGAGCTCGGCCGATGACGGGCCCCGCGATGCGACCGACGTCGACGAGCGAGGACGACCCCGGCGGCAGCGTGCGCGGCTTCCGGTCCGACATCGTCGAGGCATCCGACTCGGGCGAGGTGGATGCCGAGGGTCGCTACGGCGACGGTTCGCTGGACGCCACGGCGCGGATCGTCGACGCGGGGGCCGACAGCGACGACGAGCGCGTCGTCGAGGCGGCGCTGCGACCCAAGCGTCTCTCCGAGTTCCCGGGCCAGACCCGCGTGCGCGACCAGCTCTCGCTCGTCCTCGAGGCGGCCCGGCGGCGGGGGAGCGTCCCCGACCACATCCTCCTGTCCGGTCCGCCCGGTCTGGGCAAGACGACGCTCGCCCTCATCGTGGCGGCCGAGCTCGAGCGCCCGATCCGGATCACGTCCGGTCCCGCGATCCAGCACGCCGGTGACCTCGCCGCGGTGCTGTCCTCGCTCGACGAGGGCGAAGTGCTCTTCCTCGACGAGATCCACCGCATGTCGCGCTCGGCCGAGGAGATGCTCTACCTCGCCATGGAGGACTTCCGCGTCGACGTCATCGTCGGCAAGGGCCCGGGTGCGACGGCGATCCCGCTCGAGCTGCCGCCGTTCACCGTCGTGGGCGCCACGACCCGGTCGGGGCTGCTGCCCGCACCGCTGCGCGACCGCTTCGGGTTCACCGGGCACCTCGACTACTACGACGCGAGCGACCTCACGACGATCCTGCGCCGCTCGGCAGGACTGCTCGGGGTCGACGCCGACGAGTCCGGTATCGAGGAGATCGCCGGTCGCTCGCGTGGCACACCCCGCATCGCCAACCGGCTGCTGCGCCGCGTGCGCGACTGGGCGCAGGTGCACGGGTCGGGGCACGTCGACCTCGAGGCGGCGCACGAGGCGTTGTCGCTGTTCGACGTCGACGACGCGGGCCTCGACCGACTCGACCGCGCGGTGCTCGACGCCCTGTGCCGCCGCTTCGGTGGTGGGCCGGTGGGGCTGTCGACGCTGGCCATCGCGGTCGGTGAGGAGTCCGACACCGTCGAGACGGTCGCCGAGCCCTACCTCGTGCGTGAGGGCTTCATGGTCCGCACCCCGCGCGGACGGGCCGCCGCGCCCAAGGCCTGGGCGCACCTCGGCCTCACCCCGCCCCGCGACGTCGCCACGCAGGAGGCTCTGCCCCTCAACGAGGGCGGCGGCCGCCTCGGCGGCTGACCCCGCAACATCCGGAACGGCGCACACGGAATCGCCGCACGGCATACGCAACGGCGCACACGGAATCGCCGCACGGCATACGCGCTCGTCTCCCTGGCCCGCGAGGTCGGACGGGCGGCGCACAGCCGCGCGAACCGGGCCTCGTGCACCCTGTCCGTCCGAGACGTGTCTTTGCATCCACCCCCGGACGCAAAGACACCCCCATTCGCGTCAGTCGGTGACGCAACCGGCCTGTGCGTCGGAGGGCTGGAGCGCATGGGGGTGTCTGTGCGTCGTGAGCGGGAGCAAAGACACTCTCCGCACGGGTGGATGGCGCGGAGAGCACCACTGGGGTGGATGAGCGGGCACCACGGGGGAGTGTCACGCGTTGGCGAGAGTGACCACGTCACCTATGCTGACCCGGTTGCCCGGCCACGACCGGGCAGCTGACGCGCCCGGCCCCGATGAGGGCCCGCACCCACACTCGAAGGACTCTCATGAATTCCGGTGCCGGCTTCGGCAACCTGCTCGTGCTCGCCCTGCCGCTGTTGCTGCTGGCGTTCCTCATGTTCACCCAGCGCAGGCGCGGGCGTGAGGTCCAGACCTTCCAGGCAGGCCTGTCCGTGGGCGACGCGGTCGTCCTGACCTCGGGCCTCTACGGCACGATCCTCACGCTCGACGACGCGGTGGTGACCCTCGAGATCGCCACCGGCGTCCAGGTCACGGTCGACCGTCGCGCCGTCGGCATGAAGCAGCCGAGCGCCGAGCGCCCCGCCGACGCCACGCCCGAGGTGGACTGACATGGCGCAGATGAGCCACCTGAAGTTCGCCCGGCGTGCCCTCGCCGGCATGGCCGTACTGACGATCGCCCTCATGGGCCTGCTCTTCGGGGCCAACCAGTTCAGCAACGGCAGCTACGCCCCCAAGCTCGGCCTCGACCTCGAGGGCGGCACGCAGATCATCCTCGAGCCGCGCGTGACCGGTGGCAAGCAGGTCTCGGCGCAGCAGATCGCCCAGGCCCGCGACATCATCGTCCAGCGCGTTGACGCCGGTGGCGTCGCCGGCGCCGAGGTCACCACTCAGGGTGGTCGCAACATCGTCGTGAGCATGCCGGGCACGCCCGACAAGCGCACCGAGGACGCGATCCGTCGCTCCTCGCAGCTCCAGTTCCGCCCGGTCCTCGCGATCGCGGCCGGCTCGCCGCAGGCGCAGCCCTCCGCCTCGCCGTCGCCCAGCGGCTCCGCCAGCCCGAGCCCGAGCGGCTCGGCCGTCCCGGTTCCCTCGCCGTCGGCGAGCGTCCCCGCGGCCAGCCCGGCCCCGTCGGCGACCAACAACTCCGCGCTGCCAAGCGCGTTCACGACCGAGGCCAGCCCGTCGCCGAGCCCCAGCGCCTCGGCCGGCACGAGCGCGTCCCCGCGCCCGAGCGCCTCACCGAGCCCCAGCGCCAGCGCCTCCGGCGGCACGGCCACCGACCCTCTGAGCCTGGAGCAGATCACCCCCGAGCTCACGGCCGCGTTCACCGCCCTCGACTGCTCCAAGGAGGACGCGCTCGCCAACCTCGTCGACGACGACACCAAGCCGCTCGTCACCTGCGACGCGGACGGCGCGGCCAAGTACATCCTCGGCCCGGTCGTCGTCTCCGGCGACAAGATCTCCGACGCCAGCGCGGGCTACCAGGTCGGCCAGAACGGCCAGCAGACCAGCACGGTCGAGATCCAGCTGGCCCTCAACGGTGAGGGCGCCAAGCAGTACGCCGACATCTCCCGCAAGATGGTGCCGCTGCAGCAGCCGCAGAACCAGCTCGCGGCCACCCTCGACTCGCGCGTCATCGTGGCCCCGAGCTTCAACGAGGCCATTCCCAACGGCAAGGCCAGCATCACCGGCGGCTTCGGCATCACCGAGGCCCGCGACCTCGCCCAGCAGCTGAAGTTCGGTGCCCTGCCGATCTCGTTCGACCTGCAGACGCGTGAGCAGATCAGCCCCACCCTCGGCAGCGAGCAGCTCCGCTACGGCTTCTACGCCGGCCTCGTCGGCCTGCTGCTCGTGACGATCTACTCGCTGCTCCAGTACCGCGTGCTCGGGTTCGTCACCATCGCCTCGATCCTCGCGGCCGGTGTCCTCACCTACCTCGCGATCACGATCCTCGGCTGGTCGCACAACTACCGGCTCGACATGGCCGGCGTCACCGGCCTCATCGTCGCCATCGGCTTCACCGCGGACTCGTTCATCGTCTACTTCGAACGCATCCGTGACGAGCTGCGCGAGGGCCGTTCGCTCGAGAGCGCCGTCGCCACCGGCTGGGACCGCGCCAAGCGCACGATCCTCATCGCCGACGGTGTGAACTTCCTCGCGGCGATCGTCCTCTACGTCCTCGCGAGCTCGAGCGTGCGCGGCTTCGCGTTCACCCTCGGTCTGACGACCTTGCTCGACATCCTCATCGTCTTCCTCTTCACGCACCCGCTCGTCACGCTGCTCGCCCGCCGGAAGTTCTTCCGCGGCGGACACCCGATGTCTGGGCTCGACCCGGACAAGCTCGGTGCCGTGAAGAAGACCTCGTATGCCGGCCGCGGCCGGTTCACGACGAACCCGCCCCGCGTCGCGGCCCCCGAAGGGAGCCGGTCATGAACATCACCCCACAAAGTTCTGCGCTCCTGCGTCACTCCGATACTTTGCGAGGACCCCGATGATCAGCTTCGCCGACCTCGGCAACGACCTCTACACCGGCAAGAAGTCGATCCCGGTCGTCCCCAAGCGCAAGACCTACTACATCGTCTCGCTCGTCCTCATGGCCATCGCGATCGCGGGCCTGGGCATCAACAAGCTCAACCTCGGCCTCGAGTTCAGCGGTGGCTCCGAGTTCCGCGTGACGAGCTCGTCGGTCCCGGGCGACTACGAGTCCAAGGCCCGTGACGCCCTCGGTGCGGCCGACGACTCCCAGGGCGTGCGCGTCTCCAAGCTCGGCGCCGGCACCGTCCGGGTCCAGACCGAGCGTCTCGACGACGCCGAGAGCGCCAACGTCCGCACCCAGCTCGCCAAGACCTTCTCGGTCAACGAGGACAACGTCAGCGCGACCTTCATCGGCCCCTCGTGGGGTGACTCGGTCACGAAGCAGGCGCTGCGCGCGCTCATCATCTTCCTCGTGCTCGTGGCCGGCGTGCTCGCGATCTACTTCCGCAACTGGAAGATGGCGGCGGCGGCGCTCATCGCGCTCGTGCACGACCTCATCATCACCGTCGGCATCTACTCGTTCAGCAAGTTCGAGGTCTCGCCGGCGACGATGATCGGCTTCCTCACCGTCCTGGGCTACTCGATCTACGACACCGTCGTCGTCTTCGACAAGGTGCGGGAGAACACCAACGAGGCGTTCGCCAACGGCCGGATGAGCTTCGCCAAGGCAGCCAACCTCGCCGTGAACCAGACGCTCGTGCGGTCGATCAACACCACGGTCATCGGCGTCCTGCCGATCCTCGCGGTGCTCGTCGTCGGTGCCCTGTTCCTCGGTCCGGGCACGCTCCTCGACCTGGCCCTCGTCCTCTTCATCGGCATCCTCGTCGGCGCGTACTCCTCGATCTTCCTCGCGACGCCGCTCCTCGTGAGCCTTCGCACCAAGGACGCGGCGGTCGTCGACCTCGACAAGCGGTCTGCCCGCTCCGAGGCCAAGCGCGCCAAGGAGATGGCGGTGGCCCCCGCCGGTGCCGGTGCTGCCGGTGCTGCCGGTGCCACGTCGGCCGGGATGGAGCCCTCGAGCGACGGCGTCCCTTCGGGCGCGCCGATGGCCCACGACGAGGAGTCGGCCACCATCACGGGTCGCCAGGTCCACAAGTACGCCCAGTCCGGACCGCGCAACCAGCCCAAGCGCCCTCCGAAGTCGCGTCGCAAGTAACGATGACCGAACCCGAGGCGATCAGCGACCTCGTCGCCAGCCGGTTGCGGGACGTCGCCGACTTCCCGAAGCCGGGGGTGGTGTTCAAGGACATCACGCCGCTGCTCGGTGACGCCGACGCGTTCGGTGACGTGATCCGCGCCCTGGCGCGACGGCATACGGACTCGGACGGCACGGTCGACGCGGTGGCCGGTGTCGAGGCACGAGGCTTCATCGTCGGCGCGGCCCTGGCCCTCGAGCTCGGGGTCGGGTTCGTCCCCGTCCGCAAGGCAGGAAAGCTGCCCGGCAAGACCGTGCAGCGGACCTACGACCTCGAGTACGGCACGGCGACCATCGAGATCCACGCCGACGCGGTCTCGCCCGGTCAGCGGGTGGTTCTGGTCGACGACGTGCTCGCCACCGGTGGGACCGCGATCGCGGCCTGGGACCTGCTCAGCGACTGCGGCGCCGACGTCGTCGAGCTCGCCACGGTCGTCGAGCTGGCGTTCCTCGGCGGCCGGGAGGCTCTCGGCGAGCGGCCGGTGCACTCCCTGCATGTCGTCGGCGGCGCGGCGGACGCCTAGACTCCGTCCATGGCAGAGGAGACCACGCCGATCCCGGTGCGCAGTGGGGCAGCTGGCTCCAACCGCGCCCGCGCGCGTGCCCGCCTCGCCCGGTTCGGCTCGGCCCGTCCCTCGGCCCACCCCGTCCTGGAGCCGCTGCTGACCACGGTGCGGGTGACGCACCCCAAGGCCGACGTCTCGGTCATCGAGCGGGCCTACGAGGTCGCCGAGCGTGCCCACGAGGGCCAGATGCGCAAGAGCGGCGACGCCTACATCACGCACCCGCTCGCGGTGACGACGATCCTCGCCGAGCTCGGCATGACCCCCCCGACGCTGGCCGCGGCACTGCTCCACGACACCGTCGAGGACACCGACTACGGCCTCGACCAGCTCGAGAAGGACTTCGGCGCCGAGATCGCCATGCTCGTCGACGGCGTGACCAAGCTCGACAAGGTCACCTACGGCCAGGCCGCGCAGTCCGAGACGGTGCGCAAGATGGTCGTCGCCATGGCGCGCGACATCCGGGTCCTCGTCATCAAGCTCGCCGACCGGCTCCACAACGCCCGCACGTGGCGCTACGTCTCCAAGGAGTCGGCGCAGCGCAAGGCCCGAGAGACCCTCGAGATCTACGCCCCGCTGGCGCACCGGCTCGGCATGAACACCATCAAGTGGGAGCTCGAGGACCTGTCGTTCCAGACCCTCTACCCCAAGGTCTACGACGAGATCGTCCGGCTCGTTGCCGAGCGTGCCCCGGCCCGTGAGGAGTACCTCGCGACCGTGCGCGAGAGCGTCGAGTCAGACCTGCGCGCGGCCCGGCTCAAGGCCACCGTCACCGGCCGCCCGAAGCACTACTACTCCGTCTACCAGAAGATGATCGTGGGCGGCCGCGACTTCGACGAGATCTACGACCTCGTCGCGGTCCGCGTCCTCGTCGACACCGTGCGGGACTGCTACGCCGCACTGGGCGCGATGCACGCCCGGTGGACGCCGGTGCCCGGCCGCTTCAAGGACTACATCGCGACGCCGAAGTTCAACATGTACCAGTCGCTGCACACGACGGTCATCGGTCCCGAGGGCAAGCCGGTCGAGATCCAGATCCGCACGCACACGATGCACCGCCGCGCCGAGTACGGCGTCGCCGCGCACTGGAAGTACAAGGAGAAGAGCCCGGCCGGCACCGACTCACCGTCGACGAGCAACACCGGCGCCAACGACATGGCGTGGCTGCGCCAGCTCCTCGACTGGCAGAAGGAGACCGCGGACCCGGGGGAGTTCCTCGAGTCCCTGCGCTTCGAGATCAACGCCAGCGAGGTCTACGTCTTCACCCCCAAGGGCCAGCTCGTCGGCCTCCCAGCCGGGTCGACTCCCGTCGACTTCGCGTATGCCGTGCACACGGAGGTCGGCCACCGCACCATCGGTGCCAAGGTCAACGGCCGCCTCGTGCCGCTGGAGTCGCGCCTCGACAACGGCGACACCGTCGACGTCCTCACCTCCAAGGCCGACGGAGCGGGACCGTCGCGCGACTGGCTGAGCTTCGTCAAGTCGGCGCGGGCGCGCAACAAGATCCGCCACTGGTTCACCCGTGAGCGCCGCGAGGAGATGATCGACCAGGGCAAGGACGCGCTGGTCAAGACGATGCGCAAGCGCAGCCTGCCGCTGTCGCGCCTGTCGTCCGTGGAGTCCCTCACCGGTGTCGCCGAGGAGCTGCGGCTCAGCGGGATCGACGGTCTGTATGCCGCGATCGGCGAGGGGCACGTCAGCGCCCAGCACGTCGTGGCCCGGCTCGTCGCGGCCCAGGGCGGTGAGGAGTCGAGCGACGACCTCGCCGAGGTCACGATGCCGCGCCCGATCTCCACCAAGCGCCGCCGCGCCGGCGACCCAGGGGTCGTCGTCAAGGGCATGTCGGACGTCTGGATCAAGCTCGCCCGCTGCTGCACCCCCGTCCCCGGCGACGACATCCTCGGCTTCGTCACCCGCGGCATGGGTGTCTCGGTCCACCGCCGTGACTGCACCAACGCCGGTGAGCTGCTGCGCCAGCAGGACAAGATCATCGACGTCGAGTGGGCACCCACCTCCAACAGCGTCTTCCTCGTCCAGCTCCAGGTCGAGGCCCTCGACCGCTCGGCGCTGCTGTCCGACGTCACCCGCGTGCTCTCCGAGAGCGGCGTCAACATCCTCAGCGCCTCGGTCCAGACGTCCCGTGACCGCGTGGCAGCCCTCAAGTTCACCTTCGAGATGGGCGACCCCTCGCACCTCGACCACGTCATCAAGGCCGTGCGCAACGTCGGTGGCGTCTTCGACGCCTACCGCATCACCCAGACCTGACGCTCCTTCTGTCGGGACGGCCTCGCGTACGGAGCGCCTGTGGCGTCGTCCGGGACGTGCGTCGGCCCGGAAGCCTGCGCGCCCGATGAAGGTGAGGCGGACGGCATACGGAAGGTGGCGCGCAGGGTGGAGGGCCGCTAGCGCGGCACGGACGACGCGAGGGCGCGCCCCAGCCGAAGCCGGGGCGCGCCACTGAACGTCAGGTGAGGGTCAGGAGCCGAACTCGTCGCCGGCGGCCTCGGCCTGCGCGAGCCACGCCTGCTGCGACTCGAGCTTGGCGGTGAGGTCCTTGACCTTGCGGTCGTTGCCCGAGGCTGTGGCCTTGGCGAGGTCGGCCTCGATCGACTCGATCGAGGACCGGAGCTGGGTCACGAGCGAGTTGGCGCGGGCGGCGACCTCGGGGTTGGAGGACTTCCACTTCTTGTCCTCCTGCTCCCGCACCGCCGTCTCGATCCGGCGGATGGCCTTCTCGGTGCGGTCGATGTCGGCGCGGGGGACCTTGCCCGCGGCGTCCCACTTGTCCTGGATGACGCGCAGCTGTGCCTTGGCCTGGTCGAGGTCGGTCACGGGCAGGATCTGCTCGGCCTCCTTGAGCAGCTCCTCCTTGACGGCGAGGTTCGCGCGGAACTCCTCGTCCTCCGCGGCCGAGACCTCGTCCTTGGCGTTGAAGAAGGCGTCCTGAGCGGTCTTGAAGCGCTCCCACAGGGCGTCGTCCTCGGAGCGGGATGCGCGACCTGCCTGGCGCCACTGGTCCATGAGGTTCTTGAACGCGCGAGCGGTCGGGCCCCAGTCCTTGCTCGTGGACAGCGCCTCGGCCTCGGCGACGAGCGACTCCTTGGTGCCGCGTGCCTCCGCGCGCGAGGAGTCGAGCTGCGCGAAGTAGCTGCGCCGGCCCTTGTCGAAATGGTTGCGGGCGTGGCTGAACCGCTGCCACAGCGCGTTCTCGGTGGGCTTGTCGAGCTTGGCCCCGCCGCGCTGGTGCTGCTTCCACTGGTCGAGCAGGGCGCGCATGCGCTCACCGCTCTGCTTCCACTGGGTCTGCTCGGGGTCCTGGCCCGAGATGGCCTCGGCCTCGGCCACGATGGCCTCGCGCTCGACCGCTGCCGCGGCACGAGCCTGCGCCCGGGCGGCCTGCTCGGTCTCGCGCTTGGCGACGAGGCCGGTCTCGATGGCCGCGACGCGGGTGTCGAGGGCGGCGAGGTCACCGACGACGTGGGCGTCGGCGAGGTGCTGCTTGAGGGTGTTGAGGCCCTCGCCGACCTCCTTGGCGGAGACATCGGGGTTGGCCAGCCGCTGCTCGAGGAGTTCGGCCGACGCGGCGATCTCGTCGTACTTGCGGGCGAAGTACTGCAGTGCCTCGTCCGGCGTGGCACCGGGGTACGAACCGACCTCACGCTCCTCGTCGCCGACGGTGACGAAGACATGGCCCTCATCGTCGACCCGGCCGAACCGCGCGGACTCGGAGTGCTCGTGGACTACCGGCGTCACGGGCGGGGTCGGGCGCGCGGCCATCCGCGAGGCCAGCGCCGCGGGTGAGGGCGCGGCCGGCTTGGGCGCCGCGGGAGCAGGCGCCGGGGTCGCGGGCGTGGGGAGGGACGTGGCGGGCTCGGGGTCCGAGACAACCGCCTCCGGTGCGTCGGTGTGCTCCTCGGTGGCGGTGGGCGTCTCGGCACCCTCGGGCTCAGCCGCAGCAGGGGTCTCCTCGACCGGAGCGCTGGTCTCCTGCTCCGGTACCGGCGCCTCGGACGCCTCGGCCTCGTGCGACGTCGTCACCTCCGCCGCGCCGTCGGGCGCAGCTGCTGGGACCTGCTCCTGCCCGGGTGCGTCCGCGGGGGTGGTGCTCGTCGTCTCGTCGCTCACGGCTATGCCTTCTTCTCTGTCACCGCAACCCGAAGGATGCTGATGGGTGCGTTGGGGGCACCGATGGTCTCCGACTCGCCGCCGGGCTGGACACCCGCTGCGGCGACCTTGTCGACGATATCCAAACCCTTGGTGATCGTGCCGAAGATCGTGTATCCGTTCGGGTCCGGCAGGCTCGTCTCGCCGTTGACGAGGAAGAACTGCCCGCCGTTGCCCTTGGCCGGGTCCTGGGTCCGCGCCATGGCCACGGAGCCGCGCGGGTAGGTGCCGTCCTTCGGGGCGTTCTCGACGCCGAAGCCGTAGCCGGGGTTCCCCTGACCGGTCCCCGTCGGGTCGCCGCACTGGAGCAGCTTGAAGCCGTCACCGACGCCGAGGCGCTGGCAGGGGGAGCGGAGCCAGTAGTCGGCCCTGGCCAGCTGGATGAACGACGCCACGGCCTGCGGCGCCTTGGCGCCGTCGAGGTCGAGGACGATGTCACCGCAGTTCGTCGTGAGCGTCGCCGTCCACATCGCGCCCTTGGCCGTCGCCTTGTCGGGGAGGTCGAGCTTGGCCGCCGTGCCGAGCGGCGCCGGCGGCTGCTCGCACCCTGCTGCCGTCTGCTGGGGCTTGTCCGGCTCGTCCGGCCTGAGGGCGATGGCGAGCCCACCGACGAGCGCAGCGACGACGGCCACCGTCGCGACGATCGCCGCGACCCGCCTCGTGCGGTCGCGCTTCGCGGCTCGCGCAGCGGCCGTGGCCTGCTGCTTCTCCCATCGGCGCCGTGCCCGGTCGCGCTCCTGCTTCTTCGTCACCCGCGGAAGTCTAGGGAGGCCGTATGCCGTCCGCGCACCCGACTAGGGTTCTGCGGTGTGTTGACCATCGCCTTCCCCGCCGCGGCCTTCGGGACCAACTGCTACGTCCTCGCGACGGGGGAGGGGCAGGAGTGCGTCGTCGTCGACCCGGGCATCGGCATCGAGGAGACCCTGCGCGAGGTCCTCACCGAGCACCGGCTCAAGCCGACGGCGGTCCTGCTCACCCACGGCCACATCGACCACGTCTACTCGGTGACGCCGGTCTGCGGAGGTGACACCGCGGCATACATCCACTCGGACGACCGCTACCGTCTGTCCGACCCGCTCGGGTCCGCGAGCCCCGGCATCGTCGGGATGCTCGAGCAGCAGTTCGGCTCGAAGGCCACGTGGTCCGAGCCCAACAACGTCGTCGAGGTGACCGACCGGCAGGCGCTCACGCTCGCCGGCCTCGACCTCGACGTCCTGCACGCCCCGGGCCACACCGAGGGGTCGGTGATGTTCGGGTTCGAGAGCCTTCCCGAAGGGGTCCGGGCGCCCGAGGAGCTCGATCGCACGATGATCTCTGGCGACGTCCTCTTCGCCGGCTCGATCGGCCGCACCGACCTACCCGGCGGCGACGGCTCCGCGATGCAGCGGTCGCTGCGCGACGTCGTGCTCCCGCTGGCCGACTCCACGCTCGTCCTGCCCGGGCACGGACCCGCGACGACGATGCGGCGTGAACGGAGCTCCAACCCCTACCTGCAAGGATTGACGGCGTGAAGGTCACCAAGCTGAGCGGCTTCCCCGAGTACCTCCCGTCCGAGCGCATCGTCGAGCAGCACTTCCTCGACGTCATCCGCGAGACGTTCGAGCTGCACGGGTTCACCTCGCTCGAGACGCGCGCCGTGGAGCCGGTCGACCGGTTGCTCGGCAAGGGCGGCGACGCCGACAAGGAGATCTACGGCGTCACCCGTCTCGCCGACGCGGGCGCCGAGCGCTCCTCGCGCGAGCCCGAGCTGGGCCTGCACTTCGACCTCACCGTGCCCTTCGCGCGCTTCGTCCTCGAGAACGCCGGCAAGCTCGCCTTCCCCTACCGCCGCTACCAGGTGCAGAAGGTCTGGCGTGGGGAGCGGCCCCAGGAGGGGCGCTACCGCGAGTTCACCCAGGCCGACATCGACGTCGTCGACGTCGGCGAGCTCGCGCCGCACTTCGAGGCCGAGATGCCGCTCGTCATCGCCGAGGTCTTCGCCCGGCTGCCGATCGGCCGGATGACGATCCAGGTCAACAACCGCAAGATTCCCGAGGGGTTCTACCGGGGCATCGGGATCGACGACGTCGCGGGGACGCTGCGGATCGTCGACAAGCTCGACAAGATCGGCGCCGACAAGGTCAAGGCGCTGCTCGTCGAGGCCGGCCGCACGCCCGAGCAGGCCGACCAGTGCCTCGCCCTGGCCGAGATCCGCACCGAGGACCTGTCGTTCGTCGACCGCGTCCGTGCGCTGGGCGTCGAGCACGCGACCCTCGACGAGGGCCTCGAGGCGCTGGCCGCGGTCATCCAGAGCGGCCTCGACAACGCCCCGGGCGCCCTCGTCGCCGACCTCAAGATCGCCCGCGGGCTCGACTACTACACGGGCACGGTCTACGAGACCCAGCTCGAGGGCTACGAGTCGTGGGGGTCGTTCTGCTCCGGCGGCCGCTACGACGCCCTGGCGAGCGACGGGAAGACGACCTACCCCGGTGTGGGCATCTCGATCGGTGTCTCACGGCTGCTGGGCCTGGTCCTGTCCAAGGGGCTCGTCACAGCGTCGAGGGCGACCCCGGCGGCGGTGCTCGTGGCCGTCGTCGAGGAGGAGTCGCGGGCGGAGTCCGCCGCGGTGGCCAAGGCCCTGCGCGGTCGCGGCATCCCGTGCGAGGTGGCGCCGAGCGCCGCGAAGTTCGGCAAGCAGATCCGCTACGCCGACCGGCGCGGGATCCCGTTCGTCTGGTTCCCGGGCTCAGGCGATGTCGAGCACCAGGTCAAGGACATCCGCTCCGGCGACCAGGTCGACGCGGACCCGCAGTCGTGGGAGCCGCCGGCGCAGGACCTCACGCCGTCCGTGGAGGCCGCAGTCCCGAGTCCCTGAGCTCGAGCAGGGCCAGGGCGCGGATGGTCTCGCGGTCACCGCGGCGCCACGCGCCGCTGGGGTCGGACGAGACCTTCGCGAGCGTGGCCATGGGCTGGTTGGCCATGGCACGCAGGGCGAAGAGGTCGAGGTCGTCGTCGGCGTCGATGAAGCGCTGGGCCGCCGAGGCCCGGCGCACGAACCTCGCCCGCGCGAACGCCCACCAGATCCCCACGATGAGGATCGGCACGAGCGCCGTCGTCCATGCGAGGAGCACCGCGAACCGCTCGACCGCGCTCACCAGGTCGGTGCCGGCCTTCTCGATGTCGGTGCCGGCGCCGGCCGCGGACCGGAACGGCCCGGCGATGCGGTCGTCGAGCACCGGCAGGTCGTCGACACCGTCGCCCGCTGCGTTGAGCTTCTCCCGGAAGCCGGCTCCCGCCCCCTGGAGCTGGCGACCGGGCTCGGCCAGCGCCATCGTCACGTCGTGGACGCGGCGTCCGACCCAGACCCACAGCACCACCCAGGCGACGATGCCGAGGTCGGCGAGGATCTGCGCGAGGCGGCGTCCGGGCAGGTCTGCATAGAGCTTCACGCGCCCTAGACTCGCACTGCGGCACATCCACCGCGACCACGACGAAGGAGTCATCGGTGCGCATCGGCATCCCCAGCGAAGTCAAGAACAACGAGTTCCGGGTCGGCATCACGCCAGTGGGGGTGCACGAGCTGGTGACCCACGGGCACGAGGTGCTCATCCAGAAGGGCGCCGGCCTCGGGTCGTCCATCACGGACGACGAGTTCGTCTCGCAGGGCGCACGGATCGTCGACGACGCGGACGACGTGTGGGGCGACTCCGAGATGGTCATGAAGGTCAAGGAGCCGATCGCCGAGGAGTACCACCGGCTGCGCGAGGACCTCACGCTCTTCACCTACCTCCACCTCGCTGCCGACGAGCCGCTCACCAAGGAGCTCGTCGCCAAGCGCACGACCGCGATCGCGTACGAGACGGTCCAGCTGCCCTCCGGCGGTCTCCCGCTGCTCTACCCGATGTCCGAGGTCGCGGGGTGCCTCGCTCCGCAGGTGGGCGCCTACTCGCTCACCAAGCCGCAGGGTGGCCGCGGAGTCCTCATGGGTGGTGTCGGCGGTGTCGCCAACGCCAAGGTCGTCATCATCGGTGCCGGCGTGTCCGGCCAGAACGCCGCCAACATCGCCCTCGGCATGGGAGCCGACGTCACGCTCCTCGACACCGACCTCGACAAGCTCCGGATGAGCTTCTGGCGCTACAACAACCGCGTCCACGGGCTCGCGTCCTCGACGCTGGCGATCCGGCAGCAGGTCATGGAGGCCGACATGGTCATCGGTGCCGTGCTCGTCCCCGGCGCCAAGGCACCCACCCTCGTCTCCAACGAGCTCGTGTCGCAGATGAAGCCCGGCTCGGTGCTCGTCGACATCGCCGTCGACCAGGGCGGCTGTTTCGAGGACACGCACGCGACGACCCACGCGGACCCGACCTACGAGGTCCACAACTCGGTCTTCTACTGCGTCGCCAACATGCCCGGTGCCGTGCCCAACACCTCGACCTGGGCCCTGACCAACGCCACCCTCCCGTATGCCGTGCGTCTCGCCGACCAGGGGTGGCTCGACGCGTCGCGTCGCGACCCGGGTCTGGCGCTGGGCATCAACACGCACGCCGGCGACATCGTGTGCGCACCCGTCGCCGAGGCCCACGGACTCGAGTCCCGCGAGCTCGCCGAGGTGCTCGGCTGAGCCGCGCACCACTCCCGTCCGGCAGGCTGGAGGTCATGACCCCCACCGCGCCGGACGCAAGGAGGGCCACCCGGGTCGACCGTGCTGTCCGGTCCTGGCTGACCCATCTCGACGTCGAGCGCGGGGTGTCGGCCAACACGCTCAAGGCGTACCGGCGAGACCTCGGCAGGTGGACGGCATACCTCGCCTCGATCGGCGTCGACGACCCCGCGCGGGTGGGGGAGCTGCAGGTGAGCGAGTTCCTCGCGCGGCTGCGCGAGGGCGACGAGGAGCACCCACCGCTCGCCGCGAGCTCCGCAGCCCGCACGCTCGTCGCGGTCCGCGGGCTGCACCGCTTCCTCGCGCTCGAGGGGGAGGTCGAGACCGACCCCGCGGCCGCGGTGAGCCCCCCGCCACCGCCGTCGCGCCTGCCCAAGGCGATCAGTGTGGGCGAGGTGGAGCGACTCCTCGACGCCGCAGCGGTGGGGGACACGCCGGCGTCGCTGCGCGACAGGGCGCTGCTCGAGGTGCTCTACGGCACCGGTGCCCGCATCTCCGAGGCCATCGGGCTCGACGTCGACGACGTCGACCTCGACTCGGGTGTGGTGCGTCTCGAGGGCAAGGGCGGCAAACAGCGTCTCGTGCCGCTCGGGTCGTACGCGAAGGAGGCGCTCACGGCATACCTGGTCCGAGGGCGGGGCACCTTCTCCGTCAAGGGGCGCGGGACGCCGGCGATCTTCCTCAACCAGCGCGGCTCGCGCCTGTCGCGACAGAGCGCGTGGTCCATCCTGCGGGCGGCGGCCGAGCGGGCCCAGCTGTCCGGTCACCTGTCACCGCACACGCTGCGCCACTCGTTCGCGACCCACCTGCTCGAGGGCGGTGCCGACGTCCGCGTCGTGCAGGAGCTGCTCGGGCACGCGTCGGTCACGACGACGCAGGTCTACACGCTCGTCACGGTGCAGCAGCTGCGCGAGGTCTACGCCCAGAGCCACCCGCGTGCCCGCTGATAGTGTCGTCCCGATCAGCGGGATGCTGACCGCGTGCACGCCAGTTCGGGAGAGAGATGGATTCGTCAGACATCGATGCCGTGGTGACCTCAATGGATGAGTCCGTCGACACCCGGACCCACGACCAGAGCGACACCGCGAGCCGCAACGGACACCTGCCCGGGACGGAGGACGCGGCCGTCGGCACCGTCGGACCCACCGGCCGTCCGCTGCCGACCTTCCCCGAGCCGGCGCCCCTGGCGAGCCACGGCCCGGCGCGGGTCATCGCCATGTGCAACCAGAAGGGTGGCGTCGGCAAGACCACGACGACGATCAACCTCGGTGCGGCCCTGGCGGAGTACGGCCGACGCGTCCTCCTCGTCGACTTCGACCCGCAGGGCGCCCTGTCGGTCGGCCTCGGCATCCCGGCCCACGAGCTCGACGTCACCGTCTACAACCTGCTCACCGAGCGGGGTCACGACGTGCGCGACGTCATCCAGAAGACCAAGGTCGAGGGCCTCGACGTCATCCCGGCCAACATCGACCTGTCGGCCGCCGAGGTCCAGCTCGTCGGCGAGGTCGCCCGCGAGCAGATCCTCGCCCGCGTCCTGCGCCCCGTCCTCGACGACTACGACGTCGTCCTCATCGACTGCCAGCCCTCGCTCGGGCTGCTCACCGTCAACGCCCTCACGGCGGCCCACGGTGTGCTCATCCCGCTCGAGTGCGAGTTCTTCGCCATGCGCGGCGTGGCGCTGCTCGTCGAGACGATCGAGAAGATCACCGACCGGCTCAACCCGCGCCTGCAGGTCGACGGCATCCTCGCGACGATGTACGACGGGCGCACCCTGCACTCGCGCGAGGTCGTCGCCAGCGTCGTCGAGCACTTCGACGACCGCGTCTTCCACACCGTGATCAGCCGCACGGTGAAGTTCCCCGACGCGACCCTGGCCGCGGAGCCGATCACGACCTACGACTCCACCCACAAGGGGGCCGGCGCCTACCGTCAGCTCGCAAGGGAGCTCATCGCCCGTGGCGGAGCAGCCTGACACCATGACCGAGGCCCCCGGCGGCGTTCTCACGAGGCGGGCAGCGACGACGGCCTTCGAGGTCCACCTCGACGTCTTCTCGGGTCCGTTCGACCTGCTCCTCGGTCTCATCTCCAAGCACAAGCTCGACATCACCGAGATCGCCCTCGCCAAGGTCACCGACGAGTTCATCGCGCACATCAAGGCCGAGCAGGCCAAGGGCGGTGACGGCTGGGACCTGTCGCAGGCCTCGGAGTTCGTCCTCGTCGCCGCGACCTTGCTCGACATCAAGGCTGCCCGGCTCCTGCCGCAGGTCGGCCCGGAGGACGAGGAGGACCTCGCACTCATCGAGGCGCGCGACCTCCTCTTCGCCCGGCTGCTGCAGTACCGCGCGTTCAAGGACATCGCGCGCACCTTCGACGACCGGATGTCGACGGCAGCGCGGATGACCGCGCGCCAGGCGGGTCTCGAGCCGCAGTTCGCCAAGCTCCTTCCAGAGCTCATCATGACGATCACGCCGGAGCAGCTCGCGATGATCGCCGCCGGCGCACTCACCCCCAAGGTCGCCGACACCGTCGGCCTGACCCACCTCCACGCGCCCGCCGTGAGCGTGCGCGAGCAGGCGAGCATCATCGGCGAGCGCCTGCGCCGCGACGGCACGTCGTCGTTCCGCGCGCTCGTGCGCGACGCCGACAACACGCTCGTCATCGTGGCGCGCTTCCTGGCGCTCCTCGAGCTCTTCCGCGAGTCGGCCATCACCTTCGAGCAGGTCGAGGCCCTCGGCGAGCTCACCGTGCGCTGGACCGGCTCGATGGAGGGCGACATCGACGTCGACGACGAGTTCGACGACGCCGCACCGGCCGAGGGGGCCGACGACGACGCGCTGCCCCTCGACGTCGTCGCGGCCGAGGGTGACGCGCCACGAGGCGACGCACCCACCACCGATCAGCGAGAGGCTGACCATGACTGACACACCCGTGACCGACCCGCCAGCGGACGGCGTCCTCGAGGAGGGCGTCGTCGAGGACGTTCCCCAGGACCAGCTCGCGTTCGACGTCGGCGACTTCCCGGGCGGGCTGCGCAGCGCCGTCGAGGCCGTCCTCATGGTCGTCGACGAGCCGGTGACCGAGCTCGCCCTCGCGTCCGCACTCGAGGTCCCCGTGCCCGACGTCGAGACCGCCCTCGCCGAGCTCGAGGAGGGGTATGCCGCGCAGCAGCGTGGCTTCACCCTGCGGCAGGTGGGTGGAGGGTGGCGCGTCTACAGCCGTCCCGAGTACGCGCCGGTCGTGAGCAAGTTCCTGCTCGATGGCCAGCAGGCCAAGCTCACCCAGGCCTCCCTCGAGACCCTCGCCGTCATCGCCTACCGCCAGCCCGTGTCACGCTCGCGTGTCGCGGCCGTCCGCGGCGTCAACGTCGACGGCGTCATCCGCACCCTCCTCACCCGTGGCCTCATCGAGGAGGTCGGGTCCGAGGAGGAGTCGACCGCCAACCTCTACGGCACGACGTCCTACTTCCTCGAGCGGCTCGGACTGCAGTCGCTCGACGACCTACCAGCCCTTGCTCCCTACCTCCCGGAGGTTGACGTGCTCGACGAGATCGCAGAGAGCGGCCGGTCATGACCCCGCCGCAGAGCCGACGCGGCGGACCCGCGAAGAAGCCGTCCGGTGGCGGCCGTGGCCGCCCTGCCCAGGGTGGTCGTGCGCCCGCCGGTGCCGGTGGTGGCGCCGGTCGTCCCCGCGGTGTCGGGACGACCAAGAAGAGCCAGCCCACCTCGCTGCCCCAGCGCCCCAAGGCGAAGGCGGTCGACGTCCACGACCCCGACGGCATACGCCTCCAGAAGCTCCTCGCCTCCGCGGGCGTGGGATCCCGACGGGTCTGCGAGCAGCTCATCTCCGAGGGCCGGGTCGAGGTCGACGGCCAGGCCGTCACCGAGCTCGGCGTGCGGATCAACGCCGACCAGGTCGTCCACGTCGACGGGGTCCGCGTCACGCTCGACGAGTCGCGCGTCTACCTCGCCTTCAACAAGCCGCTCAACGTCGTCACCTCGATGAACGACGAGCTCGGCCGGATCGACATCGGCGACTACTTCGGCGACCGCAAGGAGCGGCTCTTCCACGTGGGACGCCTCGACGCCGACACCGAGGGCCTGCTGCTCCTCACCAACGACGGCGACCTCGCTCACCGGCTCCAGCACCCGAAGTACGGCGTCCTCAAGACCTACCTCGCCCAGATCCGCGGGCCGGTCCCGCGCGACCTCGGCAAGCGGCTGCGCGAGGGCATCGAGCTCGAGGACGGTCCGGTGCAGGTCGACTCGTTCCGCGTCGTCGACAGCCAGCCCGGCAAGGCGATCGTCGAGGTGATCCTCCACGAGGGGCGCAAGCACATCGTCCGCCGGATGCTCGCCGAGGCGGGCCACCCGGTGCTGTCGCTGGTGCGCACCCAGGTCGGACCGATCCGGCTGGGCGACACCAAGCCCGGCAAGTTCCGCCGGCTCACCAAGGGTGAGGTCGGCGACCTCTACACCGCGGCGGGGATGTGACCGACGCGCCGGACACTCCCCGGGTCCACGTCGTCGGCACCGGCCTCATCGGGACGAGCCTGGGGCTCGCCCTGACGCGCGCCGGTGGCGTCGTGACCCTCGAGGACATCTCGAGCACCAATGCGGCGCTGGCCCGTGACCTCGGTGCGGGCGAGACCCCCGGTGCCGCGTCGGACGTACTGTCGCCCGACCTCGTCGTCGTCGCGACGCCGCCCGACGTCACTGCGGCCTGCGTCGCCGAGTCGCTCGAACGCTGGCCCGAGGCCGTCGTCACCGACGTCGCGTCCGTCAAGGTGGCGATCCTGGACTCACTGCGGTCGCGCGGCGCCGACCTCTCGCGCTTCTGCGGTTCGCACCCCATGGCGGGCCGCGAGCGCAACGGTGCGGTGTCCGGCCGGCACGACCTCTTCCACGGGCGGGCGTGGGTGCTCACGCCCACCGACGAGACGTCCGAGGTCGCCGTGGCGCTCGTGCGCTCGGTGGCGTCGAGCGTCGGGGCCGCGGTCGTCACCCTCGACCCCGCCGACCACGACGCCGCCGTGGCGTCGGTGTCGCACGTGCCGCAGCTCGTCGCCAGCCTCGTCGCGGCGCGGCTCGAGCACCTCGCCGACTCGTCGGTGGCGCTGGCCGGGCAGGGTCTGCGCGACGTCACGCGCATCGCCGCGAGCGACCCGCACCTCTGGACCCAGATCCTCTCGGGCAACGCGCACGCCGTGCGTGACGTCCTCACGGCGCTGGCCACCGACCTCGACGGCGTCATCGCGGCTCTCGACGCGCTCGGCACCGACGACGACCCCCCCGGCGCCCGGGGCACGCTTGCCCGCGCCATCGCCGCCGGCAACGCCGGCCATGCGCGGATCCCCGGCAAGCACGGAGCCGCGCCGACGGCATACACGACCGTCCGGGTGCTCATCCCGGACGAGCCGGGACAGCTCGGGCGGCTCTTCGCCGACGTCGGGTCGATCGGCACCAACATCGAGGAGTTCCACCTCGACCACGGCCTCGGGCAGGCCTTCGGGCTCGCCGAGATCGACGTCGTCCCGGGCTCGGCGGCCGCGCTGTCCGAGGGTCTCGAGGAGCGCGGCTGGCGGCTGCACGGCTGAGGCGCCGGGCGCCACGACCGGAGCACCGGACCCGCCGTGGGACCACCTAGGCTGACCGCCATGACGCGCGAGCCCGCCCCCCTGACCATCGCCATCGACGGCCCCTCGGGGTCCGGCAAGTCGAGCGTCTCCAAAGCGGTCGCGGCGCAGCTCGGGGTGGGCTACCTCGACACTGGGGCGATGTACCGCGCCCTCACCTGGTGGTGCCTCGACCAGGGCGTCGACCTCACCGACGAGGGCGCCGTCGTCGCCGCCGCGCAGGTCCTGCCGCTCGAGCTCTCGACCGATCCGGAGGACCAGCGGGTCGTCGTCGGCGGGACCGACGTCACGGCCGACATCCGCACCACCGCCATCAGCTCCGAGGTCTCCAAGGTCGCGACCAACACCGGCGTGCGCCCGATCCTCCAGCAGGCACAGCGCGACCGGATGGCCGCGATCGCGCAGGAGACCGGGGGAGTCGTCGCCGAGGGACGTGACATCACCACCGTCGTCGCGCCGGACGCGCTCGTGCGACTGCTGCTCACCGCCAGCGAGGAGGCCCGGCTCCGTCGTCGCTCCGCAGAGGTCCACGGCTCGGCCGACGAGGCGGCCATCGCGGCGACCCGCGACCAGGTCCTGCGCCGCGACCGTGACGACTCGGCGGTCTCGCAGTTCACCGTCGCGGCCGACGGCGTCGTCACCGTCGACACCTCCGACCTGGACTTCGACGAGAGCGTCGAGGCGGTCCTCGCCGTCGTCGCCTCGCTCGCAGGGCACGCCGAGGACTGACCCGCCCGAACCTCCTCTCGTCCGTCGGGCGTGGACTATCGTCACCGCCCGTGACGCACGAGAACCTCAGTCCCGCACCATGGCGGGCCACGCTCGGCCACCGCGTCGGCCAGGGTCTCGTCCGTTCCCTGTATGCCGCGCACGCGTCCGGCGCGCAGCGGGTCCCCGCGTCCGGTCCGGTCATCCTCGCGGCCAACCACACGGGCTACCTCGACGGTGCCGTCGTCCTCGCGATGGCGCCCCGCCCGTCCCACTTCCTCGTCCTCGCCTCGACCTTCGAGCTCGGCGTCGGCCCGCTGTTGCACCTCACCGGCCAGATCCCGCTCGAGCAGGGTCGCGGTGACCGCACGGCGCTGACGTCCGCGCTCGGGGTGCTCGAGCGCGGGGGAGTGGTGGGCATCTTCCCCGAGGGTGGGAGGGGGCGAGGCGACCTCGCACAGGCGGGCAAGGGGGTGGCGTGGCTGGCGCTCCAGGGGCACGCGCCCGTCGTCCCCGTCGCCTGCCTCGGCACCCGGGCCACCGGGGACCTCGCGTCCTCGTGGCCGAGGCTCCGCAGCAGGCTCGTCGTCGACTTCGGCGAGCCGGTCTCGGTCTCGCGGGCTGCCGGCATACCGGGTCGGGTGCGCCTGGAGCGGGCGGCCGAGGAGATCCGGGTCTCGCTCGCGGAGCACGTCCGCGAGGCGAGCGACCGGCACGGCATCGCACTGCCCACCGACGTGCCGCCCGACGTCTGGGACTGACGGACCCGGCGCCGGACGGAGCATGACGCGATCTCT
Organism: Knoellia sp. LjRoot47; assembly: GCF_964253435.1. NCBI lineage: Bacteria > Bacillati > Actinomycetota > Actinomycetes > Micrococcales > Intrasporangiaceae > Knoellia > Knoellia sp. LjRoot47. The sequence continues at coordinate 34,230 of NZ_CAXUQS020000002.1, read as the reverse complement.
GGGAGAATGGATGCCATGAACACCCCCGAGACCGACGAGACCGTGACCGACGACGGGTCACTGGACGAGTCCGTCACGCATGCCCTGCGTGTTGGCCTGGACGACTTCGAGCTGAGCGACGAGGACCTCGCGCTCGTCGACCGGGGCGAGGGCTCCGTCGACAGCGAGGCCTACGAGGGTGCCGTCCCCGTCGTCGCCGTCGTCGGGCGCCCCAACGTGGGCAAGTCGACCCTGGTCAACCGCATCATCGGGCGTCGCGAGGCGGTCGTCGAGGACGTGCCCGGTGTGACCCGTGACCGCGTGGCCTACGACGCCGAGTGGACCGGCAAGCGCTTCACGCTCGTCGACACCGGCGGCTGGGCCATCGACGCCAAGGGCATCCACCTGCGCGTGGCCGAGCAGGCGGAGATCGCCGTCGAGCTCGCCGACGCCGTCCTCTTCGTCGTCGACGCCGTGGTCGGTGCGACCGACGACGACGCCGCCGTGGTCAAGCTGCTGCGGCGCGCCGGCAAGCCCGTCGTCCTCGTCGCCAACAAGGTCGACGACCAGCGCACCGAGGCCGACGCCGCTGCCCTGTGGAACCTCGGCCTCGGACAGCCGTGGCCGGTGTCGGCGCTGCACGGCCGGGGCAGTGGGGACGTGCTCGACGCCATCCTCGACGTCCTGCCCGAGAAGTCTGCGGTCGGCGCCTACCAGCGCGGTGGCCCCCGTCGGGTGGCCCTGCTGGGTCGCCCCAACGTGGGCAAGTCGTCGATGCTCAACAAGCTGGCGAAGTCCGACCGCGTGGTCGTCGACGACGTCGCCGGCACGACTCGTGACCCCGTGGACGAGTTCATCGAGCTCGGTGGCAAGACGTGGCGCTTCGTCGACACCGCCGGCATCCGGCGCAGGGTGCACCAGACCCGGGGCGCCGACTTCTACGCCTCGCTGCGTACCCAGACCGCGCTCGAGAAGGCCGAGGTCGCTGTCGTGCTCATCGACGCGTCGACCCAGATCACCGAGCAGGACATCCGTGTCGTCCAGCAGGTCGTCGACTCCGGCCGCTCGCTCGTCATCGCCTACAACAAGTGGGACCTCACCGACGAGGAGCGCCGTCACTTCCTCGAGCGCGAGATCGAGCGCGAGCTCGTCCAGATCCCGTGGGCGCCGCGCGTCAACGTCTCCGCGTCGACCGGTCGTCACATGGACCGCCTCGTGCCCGCTCTCGAGACGGCGCTGGAGTCGTGGGACACCCGCATCCCCACCGGCCGCCTCAACGCCTTCCTCGGCGAGGTCGTCGCCGGGCACCCGCACCCGGTGCGTGGTGGCAAGCAGCCGCGCATCCTCTTCGCGACCCAGGCCTCGACGCGGCCGCCGCGGTTCGTGCTCTTCGCATCCGGGTTCATCGAGGCCGGCTACCGCCGCTTCATCGAGCGTCGTCTGCGCGAGGAGTTCGGCTTCGAGGGCACGCCGCTCGAGGTGTCGGTGAGGGTGCGCGAGAAGCGGTCTCGGCGCTGAGCGGTCGCTCGATCCTCGCCGGACGACCCCCGTCCGGAGCGCACCGTGAGCCACGCGTCGACACCCATGGTGGTTTCATCGTCAATTACCAGCCGTAACTAGTTCGGGGCTATACGCTGGTGGCTCGACGAGAGGGGTCCGCGTGCCACCCAATGGGGTTCAGGTAGTAGTAGCCGACGACGACGACGACATCAGGGACTTGGTCGAGCTCAAGCTCACCCAGTCGGGCTACACCGTCCGGGCCTGTGTCAATGGTGTCGACGCCCTCGAGGAGATCCGTCGCGACCCGCCCCAGCTGGCGGTGCTCGACGTCATGATGCCGGGGCTGTCCGGCATCGACGTCCTGCGTGAGGTCAGGGCCGACGAGGCTCTCAAGGGGGTGCGGGTCGTGCTGCTCACGGCGCGTTCCCGCGACACCGATGTCGACATGGGCTTCTCGACAGGGGCCGACGACTACCTCATCAAGCCCTTCAGCCCCCGCGAGCTGGTCCACCGAGTGTCGGCCCTCGTCGCGCGCTCTCAGTGACCGGTCAGCCGCCGGTCTCGCTGAACTTCCTCGACGAGGTCCTCGTCGGGGTGCTGGTCCTCTGCGTGCTGCTGGCGTGCGTCGTGGTGCTGAGCCGGATCCGGATCGCCCGCGGACGCGAGGCGACCAGGCAGCGGCTCGCACCGTTGCGCCACGACCTGCTCGCCGTGGGGGCGGGGGAGGACGAGTCAGGAGCTGCGCGACGACGGCTCGCCGCCGACCGCACGGCCGGCGCCGACCTCGACCGTGCCGTCATCGACCTGCTCACCAAGGTGAGGGGCGCGCCGGCGGAGGACCTCGTCGAGGTCCTGCGCGAGCGCGACACGATCGACAAGGCACGGCGCGCCCTCGGATCCCGCTCCAGCGTGCGTCGCGCCCGTGCCACCCGAGCGCTCGGCCTCCTGCGCGACCCTGCGCTCACCCTCGACCTCGTCCGCATGCTCGACGACCGCTCCGGGGAGGTGCGCATCGTGGCCGCCAGGTCGATCGGCGCCCTCGGCCCCGATGCAGGCCCGAGCGCCGCGGCCTCGGTGCTGCGCGCGGTGCGCGAACGCCGCTCCGCGCCGGGCGTCCCGGCGACCGTCGCCATGGGAACCCTCACCCAGTTGGGCGTCCAGTCCGAGGCCGCGGTGTCCGTCGGCCTCGACGACGACGACCCCGGCGTGCGCAACGTCGCCGCCGCGGTGGCGGGCCACAGCCTCTTCCTCAGCTGCGCACCGCAGCTGACCCGTCTCGCCGCCGACGACCCCGACCGCATGGTCCGGGTCAGCGCGACCGAGGCGCTCGGCTCGGTGGGCCGGCCCGGAGACGTCGAGGTCATCTCCCGGCTGCTCGCCCCGCACGAGCCACCGGCCGTCCGGCGTGCCGCGGCCAGGGCTCTCGGTGACCTCGGTGGCGAGATCGCCGTCGAGGCGATGGTCGGAGTCCTCGCCGATGACGACCGGTCGCTCGCCATGACGGCCGCCGCCGCTCTGTCCCAGTCCGAGCACGGACGCACCGCCCTGCGCGCCGTGGCCGCCGACGACGACGCGGCCCCCACGGCCAGGTCCGCGGTCGCCGGGGTGCTGCAGATGCTCGACCTGCGCGACAGCGAACGAGGAGCCCGATGAGCCCCGACGACATCATCCCCGGCCTGCGCGAGGTCGTCATCGACGTCCTCGCCGCCGTCCAGTGGCCGGTCCTCGTCTACTTCGTCCTCATCAACACGTCCTACCTGATCTTCATCGCCCTTGCCGCGTGGGACTTCGTGCACCACCTGCGCCGGGTCGAGCAGACAGGCCGCCAGGAGCGCGTGGCGAGCGAGTTCGTGCCACCGGTCACCCTCGTCGTCCCCATGTACAACGAGGCTGCCGGGATCGTGCAGTCCATCCAGTCGCTGCTCTCGCTGCGCTACCCGCACCACGACGTCGTCGGCGTCGACGACGGCAGCACGGACGAGACGTTCGCGGTCCTCAAGGAGGCCTTCGACCTCGTCGAGGTCGACCGCGAGATCCCGCGTGACGTGCCGGTCAAGGCCGAGGTGCTCTCGGTCCACGTCCCGCGCAACGGACGTACCCCGCTGACGATCATCCGCAAGTCGAACTCGGGCCGGTCGGACGCGGTCAACCTCGGCATCAACGCGGCGGCAGGCGAGCTCCTCGTCTTCGTCGACGCCGACTCGATCCTCGACCCCGATGCCCTCATGACCGTCACGGTGCCCTTCGCCGACGACCCGACGCGCATGGTCGCGACCGGTGGCGTCATCCGGGCCGCGAACGGCAGCCGTGTCGTGGCCGGCCGGCTCGTCGAACCGCGCATGCCGCGCCAGCTGCTGCCTCGCATCCAGGTCGTCGAGTACCTCCGTGCCTTCCTCATCGGGCGCGCGGGATGGTCACGGCTCGGCGCCCTCGTGCTCATCTCCGGAGCCTTCGGCGTCTTCCGCCGCGACGTCCTCGTCGAGGTCGGCGGTCTCGACACCGAGAGCATCGGCGAGGACTTCGAGGTCCTCATGCGGGTGCACCAGCACCTCAAGCGCGAGGGCCGCGACTACCGGGTGAAGTTCGTCGGTGAGCCGGTGTGCTGGACCGAGGTTCCCTCGACGGCCAAGGTGCTGCAGAAGCAACGCGCCCGATGGCACCGGGGTCTCTGGGAGACGCTCTGGAAGTACAAGCACATGATGTTCAACCCGCGCTACGGCAAGGTCGGGATGCTGGCGGTGCCGTACTACTGGTTCTTCGAGCTCATCGCTCCGCTGCTCGAGTTCGTGGGGCTTCTCCTCGTCATCCTCGGCCTCGCCCTCGACGTCATCAACGTCCCCTTCGCGATCCTCTTCATGCTTGTCGCCTACGGCTACGCCATCCTCGTGACTCTCGCCGCGATGACCCTCGAGGAGATGACCTTCCGCAAGTACGCACGGTGGCGTGACCTCGGGACCATGCTCATGGCCGCCATCGCCGAGAACATCGGCTACCGCCAGCTCACCGCCTGGTGGCGCCTACAGGGCTGGTGGGCCAGCCTGCGTGGCAAGAAGCAGGTCTGGGGCACGATGACGCGCGTCGGGCTCGGCGAGGGGAACAAGCCGTGAAGCTCACGGGCGACCTCAGCGTCACCCAGCGGCTCAGGCGCCTGGTCTTCCTCCTCGTCGGGCTCATGCTGCTCGCTCTGCTCACGGGTACGGCCGCGGTCGTGGGAGCGTCCCGACACGTCGATCGACTCGCGGTCGTCCTCGGGCCCGCCGCCGACGCCAACGCGTCGCTGCTCCAGACGCTCACCGACGCCGAGACCGGCCTGCGTGCCTACGACGCGACGACCAACCCTCTCCTGCTCGAGCCCTTCTACGGCGCGCAGGAGAGGTCGGTGGCCCAGCAGCGAGCCATGCGTGCAGCGCTTGCCCCGGAGCGTTCACAGTGGTCCGATCGAATCAGCGCACAGGCGGACGCCGTTGACGCCTGGTGGATCTACGCGAACGAGTCCAAGGGTCGCCTCGACGCCGGGGGCAACCTCGACCTCATGACCGGCAAGCAGCTCTTCGACGAGGTGCGCGCGGCCAACGACGCGCTCGGCAGCGACCTGCGCGAGCGGCGGGTCGAGGCGCGCCAGGCGTCGACCAGCGAGCTCCGCAGCGCGCTGGTCCTGCTCATCGGCGGAACGCTCGTCGCCTCGGTGATCGCGCTGTGGGCCGGTTGGCGCATCGCCCGATCGCTCAGCGGCTCCATCGAGGCCCTACGCCGCGTCGTGGACCGGCAGCGAGACGGCGACCCGAGCGCCCGGGCCGACGAGGGCCGTGGACCGCTCGACGTGCGTGCCCTCGCCACCAACTTCAACCACCTCACCGCGACCACGCGAAGGCTCGAGGAGGACCAGCGGGAGGCCCTACGGTTGCGCGAGGTCACCCTCGGGCTGGCCACGAAGCTGCGAGGCCGGGTCACCGGCCGAGAGGCCCTGGGGCTCATGGCGGAGACCTTGGCCGAGGCGACGGGGACCACGGCGCTGATCTTCACGACACCCATGGGGGACCACGACGGCACCACCTGGCGCCTCGCCGTCGTGTGGCCGACGGACGCGGTCGACGAGTCGCGGATGGTCCTCGAGCCGCCCGTCTCGCGCGAGAGCATCGCACAGGGCATGTGGCTCTCAGGCCGGTTGCTCGAGACCTCCGACCTCGAGCACGACGAGCTGCGCCACTGGCCCTTCATCCAGAGCATCGCCGACCAGGTGCCCACCGGTGCGTTGCTCGGCACCCCGTTCGGGGTCGGGGACGGCGTCATCGGCGCGATGCTGCTCGTGTCGCCGGAGCCCCGAGAGTGGACGGCGCACGAACGCACCGCCCTCCAGCAGGCGACGGCGCACACCGCCCGCGCCTTCGTGGCGGAGGAGCGGCGGGCGCAGCAGGTCGAGCACGTCGAGCGGCTCGAGGCCCTCGACCGCCAGAAGGACGAGTTCGTGGGCACGGTCAGCCACGAGCTGCGGACGCCGCTGACCTCGATCGCCGGCTACCTCGAGATGCTCGAGGACGGCGACCTCGGCGAGCTCGAGCCCGCCCAGGTCAAGGCCCTCACCGTCATCGAGCGCAACACCAAGCGGCTGCGCGGCCTCATCGAGGACGTCCTCGTGCTCAACCGGATCGAGACCCGTGGGCTCGACCCGAGCTTCGTCCCGGTCGACCTCTCGGCCCTCGTGGCCGACGTCGTCCAGGACCTCCAGCCGCAGGCCACCGACAACGAGGTGGTGCTCGAGGTCCTCGACATGCCCGAGAGCTGCGTCGTGTCGGGTGACGCGCTCCAGCTCGGTCGGGCCCTGACCAACGTCTTCGGCAACGCCGTGAAGTTCTCCCAGCAGGGAGGATCGGTGACCATCACCGCCGTCGTCGAGGCGACGCGCGTGCGGGTGCAGTGCCGCGACACCGGGATCGGCATCCCCGAGGCGGACATGGAGCGGATGTTCTCGCGCTTCTTCCGGGCCAGCAACGCCACGTCGCAGGCCATCCCCGGCACCGGTCTGGGCCTGGCCATCGTCAAGGCCATCGTCGAGGCCCACCACGGCGAGCTCGAGCTGCACTCGGTCGAGGGCGAGGGGACGACCGTCGTCCTCGTCCTGCCGATCAGCCGGACCGATGAGGCGACGGCCCCGTCGGTACGGGAGTGGGCCGATGTCGGCCAAGGCGCCTGAGTCAGCCCCGCCACCACGACCGCGCACACGGGAATGCACGAGGGCGGTCCTCCGACTCTGTCGGTGGACCGCCCTTCGTGTGTCGGGCTGACAGGATTTGAACCTGCGACCCCTTGACCCCCAGTCAAGTGCGCTACCAAGCTGCGCCACAGCCCGTGGCTTGCTCCCGCGTTGCCGCGCGAGCGAACGAAACCATATCCCATGCGCACAGCCCGGACCGAATCGGTCCGCCCGGGCGGGCGCCGGTCAGTAGTCGCGTCGTCGACGCAGCTCGAACGGGCGCCCGTCGGGGTCGCCGAGAAGGCGTTGGGGCACCTCGAGGACACGTCGTGGCCAGCGCCCGATGTCGGGTTCGCGCACCGGTCGCAGACGCCCGGCCGGACGTTGCCCGACCATGCCGCCGTCGTGCCACGCCTGAAGCCGCGCAGCAGCCTCGGCGTAGGCCGCGAAAAGACCGCCCGCAGGCACGCAGTCGGCCATGGCCGCATCATGCTCCGAACCCTCCAGAGGACGGTCGAGGTGCTCGGCGGCGAGGCGCAGGCGGAGCGAGCGAGCGAAGGGGGAGTGGTCGGTCCCCGCGTCGTCGACGACGAGCGCCGCGAGCTCGGAGTCGTGGCTCCACGACCGCCGGTTGACGTTGTCCGACCCGATCGTCGCGTACCAGTCGTCGATGACGACGACCTTGGCGTGGACGTAGACCGGCCAGCCCGCGTGGTTCTCGATCCCGTATGCCGCGAAGCGGTCCGGTGCCGCCTCGGTGAGCTGCTTGATCGCCTCGAACCGGCCCTCGAGCTGGAGCAGCTCGGCCATGCCGCTGAGGTCCGGCCGGTGGGGGAGCACGGTGACGAGGTGCAGCTCGGGGTTCGCCGACAGGGCCTCGGCGAGTGCCCGGCTCACCGTCGAGGACCAGAGGTACTGCTCCTCGAGGTAGATGAGGTGGCGGGCCTGGGCGATGGCCTTGAGGTGGGCCCGGGCGATCGACCGCTCACCCTTCGGCGCGAAGGGGTAGGCCCGGCGCAGGTGGCGGTGGGGGTAGGTGCGGAGCACTTGGACGACGTGGGTCCCTCCCTCGACCGGTGGCGGTGGCGGCAGGCGTTCCGGCAACGGGGTCGGCTCGTGCCTGACCTTGCTGAGGCGGTCGCGCACCCGCGAGTGCCACGCCGGGGTCAGGGGGGAGGGGTCGTCCCACCGCTCGCGGAAGACCGTCTCGACGTCGGCGACGGCCGGGCCCGTGATGGCGCAGTGGACGTCGTGCCAGCCCGGGCTCGGGCCGTACTCGTCCGCGAGCGCCTGCTGCTGCGGGTCGCCCCGGTGGTCGGAGTCGTCGCGACGCGAGTGTGCGACGTCGATCCCGCCGACGAACGCGATGTCGCGCGAGGGGTCGTCGCCGTGGCGTACCACGACGAACTTCTGGTGGTGTGAGCCACCACGGCGCACCCGCATGTCGAGCAGCACCTCGGCGTGCTCGTCGTCCTCGTCGGCCAGCTCCTCGGCCACCTCGCGGTTGTCCTCGGCCGAGAAGTCGAGCTGCTCGGTGTGCGAGCGCCAGATGAGCCCGCGGACCTGGACGCCCCGGTCCTCGGCGCGGTCGAGCACCTCGAGCAGGGTGCTCGACGGGTCATCGGTGAGCTGCTGGTCACCGTCGACGCGCCACCCCGCGAAGAGGACGAGGTCGCCCGGGCGCGTCGCCTCGATGGTGTCGAACAGCTCGGCGAAGTAGGTCGCGCCGTCGACGAGCGGGCGCACGTGGTTGCCCGTGGACCAGGCTTGCTCGCCCGGGTGGTGGTCGTCGATCGTCGTGTGCGGGTTGTCGCGCTCGTCGGCGGTGAGCAGCCAGCGGGTGACGTCGGAGCCGGGGGTGCCGCTCATGCCAGCGCTCCGGCCATGCGGTCCACGGCCTCGGTGAGGATCTCCGGCGAGGTGGCGAGGTTGACGCGCACGAAGCCGCGCCCCGTCTCACCGAACGACGGCCCGGACGAGAACGCCACCCGTCCGCGTTGCCGCAACACCGCGGCCGGGTCGTCGCCGAGCCCGAGCGAGCGGCAGTCGAGCCAGGCCATGTAGGTGGCGGCCGGGACGGCATACCCGACCTGCGGGAGCCGCTCCGCGAGGAGGCGAGCGAGGAGACGACGGTTCGCGTCGATCTCGTGGGTGACGGTCACGAGCCAGTCGCGCCCGTGGGTCCAGGCCGCGATGCCCGCGATCTGGCCGAGGTGGCTGGCGCCGTGCGAGTGCACCTCGTGCAGGGTCGCGCCGAGTGGCGCCTCGGCGCCGGTGACGACGAGGGCGGCCTTGAGGCCAGCGAGGTTCCACGCCTTCGACGCCGACAGCAGGCTCACGCCCCGCTCGCCGCCCGGGACGCTGAGGTAGGGCGTGAACGCCCCGTCGTGGACGATCGGTGCGTGGATCTCGTCGGCGATGACGGTGACGTCGTGGGCCGCCGCGATCCCCGCGAGCGTCTCGAGCTCCTCGGCGGTGTGCACCGTTCCTGTCGGGTTCTGCGGGTTGCACAGCAGGTATGCCGTTCGCCCACCTCCCGCACGGGCCTGCGCGAACGCTCGCTCGAGGGCCTCGGGGTCGAGGCGGCCGGCCGGGGACAGGGGAGCGTCGACGACCGTGCGCCCGGTCATGTCGACGAAGTCGAAGAACGCGTTGTAGACCGGCGACGAGACGACGACGGGACCACCGGGGTCGGTGGTCTCGCGCACGATCTCGGCGAGCCCGATCATGACGTCGGCGACGGGTGAGGTCCGGCGCGGGTCCACGTCCCACGCCCAGGTGTCCGCGGCAAACGCGGCTCCTGCCTCGACGAACTCGTCGCCGAGCGGGTAGCCGGTGTCACCGCGGTTCATGGCCGCCGTGACCGCGTCGACGACGGGCGCGCACGGCTCGGCATCCATCTCGGCGACCCACAGCGGGAGGACGTCGGAGCCGTAGACACCCCACTTGACCCCGGTCCGCCGGGACCGCCACGTCGTCGCATCACCCGTCAGGAGAGAACTCATGACCTGACTGTAGACACGACCACATAGGCTGAGGACATGACTGCCGGTGAGAGCCTGCGGGGGACCGACAGCGCCCCCGTCGACCGCGTCCTCACGCTGCCCAACGCCCTCTCGGCGCTGCGGCTCCTCGGGGTTCCGGCCTTCATCTGGGCCATCGCCACCAAGCACGACGCGATCGCGCTCGTCATCCTCATGGCGTCCGGCATCACTGATTACCTCGACGGCAAGATCGCCCGCCACTTCGGCCTCGTCTCGCGCGTCGGGCAGCTGCTCGACCCCATCGCCGACCGCCTCTACATCGTCACCACCCTCGTCGGCCTGGCGTGGCGTGACATCATCCCGTGGTGGCTGGTCGTCGTGCTCTTCGCGCGCGAGGCGTTCATGGGTGTCGTCGTGCTCATCGCCAAGCGCCATGGCTGGACTGGCCTGCCGGTCCACTTCATCGGCAAGGCTGCGACCTTCAACCTGCTCTACGCCTTCCCGGCGCTCCTCATGGCTGACGGTGACGGGTGGCTCGCGACCTTCATGCGTCCGGTCGGGTGGGGCTTCGCCTGGTGGGGCACCGTCCTCTACTGGGTCGCCGGGATCCTGTATGCCGTGCAGCTGCGTCGTCTCATCGCTGACCGGAGTGCCCCGTGAGTGCGGCCTCACCCCGTCCGGCCCGGCGGCCGGACGCGTCGATGACGCTCATCACCTCGATGCTCGAGCGACCCCTCGACCCCGGCTACGCGGCGGCGGCCGAACGGCGCGAGAAGGCGGGGCTGCCACGGGCCACCGGGCTGCGGTCGCCGGCGCTCATCATCTTCGCCGTGGTCATCGGTGTCCTCGTCGGGATCGCCGCGATGCAGCTGCGCGGTGGCGAGACGACGAAGCAGCGCACCAAGACGAGCCTCATCGAGCGCATAGAGCGCGAACAGAAGTCGGTCGACACGCAGGCGGCCCAGGCCGGTGCGCTCCGGTCCGAGATCGCCGCGCTCGACGCCGAGACCCTGCGCGACGTCAGTGAGGTGCTGGCTCAGAGGGTCCAGCGGCTCTCGCTGGTCGCCGGCGCCGTCCCCGTGCAGGGCCCGGGCTTCGTCGTCACCGTGGACGACGCGCCGAGCAACGAGGGGGAGGGCACCAACTCGGACCCGCGCGGCGAGAAGGGCTCGACCGACGGCAAGGTCATCGCGCGCGACCTGCAGATCATCACCAACAGCCTCTGGCAGGCCGGGGCCGAGGCGGTCTCCGTCAACGGCCAGCGGCTCACGTCGACCGCGGCGATCCGCTTCGCCGGCGAGGCGATCCTCGTCGACTACCGGCCGCTCAAGCGTCCCTACGTCATCACCTCGATCGGCAACCCGTCGAAGATGCCGACCACCTTCGCCGACGGCAGCGGCGGCACCTACCTCGCGACGCTCAAGAACTCGTTCGGCATCAGGGTGGGCACCGTGGTGCGCAAGCAGGTGACGATCCCCGCCTCGGCGACGCTGGGGACCCGGGCCGCGACGCCCGCGGTTAGGCTCGACGACGCCGCCACGCCCTCGCCCGAAGGAGAACCCTCGTGATTCCTGCCCTGGGTCTCGTCATCGGCGTGCTCGTCGGTGTCCTGCTGCAGCCCGAGGTTCCCCTGTGGCTCCAGCCGTACCTGCCGATCGCCGTCATCGCCGCGCTCGACGCGGTCTTCGGTGCCGTCCGCGCGGTCCTCGACGGCATCTTCAACGACAAGGTCTTCGTGGTCTCATTCCTGTCCAATGTCGTCGTCGCGGCCTTCATCGTCTTCCTCGGTGACCAGCTCGGTGTCGGCAGCCAGCTCTCCACGGGTGTCGTCGTCGTTCTCGGCGTCCGGATCTTCTCCAACGTGGCCTCGATCCGTCGCCATCTCTTCAACGCCTGAGCCGGTCGTCGTGAGCCCCAAGAAGAAGAAGTCCAAGGCCTCCCGCCGCCCGGGGGGCACCTCGGCGTGGCAGGGCGGGCCCGCGCGGCCCGGACCGACACCTGCCGGGACGGAGACCGAGGCGCCGGAGACCGAGGCACCGGAGACCGGTGTTCCCGTGGAGACCGAGGGTGTCGCCCCCAGTCGGGTTCCCGCGGAGACCGAGGCTGTCGCCCCCAGTCGGGTTCCCGCGGAGGTTCAGGACGCCGGGGCCGAGTTCGACCAGCCCACCCGGGTTGACCCGCCGGTCGAGGTCGAGGAGCCTGCCGAGTCCGAGGCGCCCGAGCAGCGCGCGCAGGGCACTCCGGGCCCGCAGTCGCCTGTGGAGCGAGATTCCGAGGATCGGCCGGCACACGAGCCCGAGCCCGAGTTGCAGATCTATGCCCAGGCGATGTCCGCAGCCCGCGAGGCGGAGGAGGCGCAGGCCGACGTGACCGGTCCGGCGACCCACCCCGTCCGCGAACCCGAGGCGACCGTCGAGGCTGAGCCGGAGCCGGCCCCGGTCCATGAGACGGCTCGTGCGCCCCGGACCGTCCTCGAGCGGTCGCCCGAGTCCGACCCGTCGCCCGAGTCCGACCCGTCGCCCGAGTCCGACCCGTCGCCCGAGTCCGACCCGTTCCACGAGGCCGAACCGACCCGCGAGCCCGAGGACCGGTCCGTCACCGAGGCGTCCTCGGCACGCGCGAACGCACCCGAGTCGGCCGGCGGCACGTGGCACGGGCGCCACGAGAAGCCGGGGGAGCCCGACCGCGGCGCCCCAGCCGGGGACGACACCGACCTCGCACCGGTCGACGACTCGCAGCCCTATCCCGGCCGCCCCGGCCCCACGACGACGTCACAGCGAGCCTGGCGCCGGCTGAGTCGGGCGGCGCGACCGCGCGCGACCAAGGCCAACGTCCTCGCCACGCTGCTCGCGATCGGTCTGGGCTTCGCCATCGCCGCACAGGTGCGCCAGACCTCCATCGAGGGCCTGGAGGACCTGCGTGAGGACGAGCTCATCCGCATCCTCGACACCGTCGACCAGGACGGGAACCGGCTGGCCGAGGAGATCCAGACGCTGCGCTTCTCCCGCGACCGGCTCCAGAGCGACACGACGAGCCTCACCGAGGCGCGCACGGCAGCCCAGCAGCGCCTCGACTCGCTCGCCATCCTGACGGGCACGGCGCCCGCGAAGGGGCCCGGCATCGTCCTCACCGTCCGCGACCCCGACTTCGGGGTGACGGCCCCGATGCTGCTCGACACGCTGCAGGAGCTGCGCGACGCAGGCGCCGAGGCCGTCGAGATCAACGACGTGCGGATCGTGGCCAACACGTACTTCACCGATGGTGAGGGCGGGATCTCGATCTCCGGCAAGGCCGTCACGGCGCCCTACGTCATCACCGCGATCGGCGACGGGTCCACCCTGGCGTCGGCCATGGAGATCCCCGGCGGCGTCACCAACACCGTCCGGAGCGTCGGCGGCGAGGCCGTCGTCGAGACCAAGGACGAGGTCACGGTGTCCGCGTTGCAGAGCGTTTCCGAGCCTCAGTACGCTCGACCCATTCCCAGCCCCACCACGTCCTGACCGGACCAGAAGGAGTTCACCGATGAGCGACCTCGAGTACCCGAGCGACCTGCGTTACACGGCCGAGCACGAGTGGGTGCGCTCCGCCGACGGGGACACCGTGCGGATCGGGATCACCTCCTTCGCCCAGGACGCGCTCGGTGACGTCGTCTATGTCAGCCTTCCCGCCGTCGGCGACACCGTAGCCGTGGGCGACGCGTGTGGTGAGGTCGAGTCGACGAAGTCGGTGAGCGACCTCTACGCGCCGCTGGCCGGCGAGATCACCGCCGTCAACGCGTCGCTCGACGCCTCGCCCGAGCTCGTGAACTCCGACCCCTACGGCGAGGGCTGGATGTACGAGATGCGCCCCAGCGACACCGCCGCCGTCGGTGACCTCCTTGACGTCGAGGCCTACCAGCAACAGCTCAGCTGATTCGCAGGTGCTCTCGGGCCCGGATGCCTAGTCATCCCTCGAGTGGTCATCTAGGGTGAGTGCTCCAGACGATATGAGGAGCCGCACAGATGAGTGACCAGAGTCGCGACACGCCCGATCGCGCATCGGAGCCGACCCCGCAGCAGGGGGAGTCGGCGCCTGCCCGCGAGCCGGAGTCGTCGACGACGATGCAGTTCCAGGCGGTCCCCGGGCTCGAGCAGTCCGAGGTCGTCCACGAGAGCGAGCATGTCCTCACCCGTGCCGACCAGGCGACCGTCGAGGCGCTGCGCCCCGGCACCGCCCTCCTCGTCGTCCTGCGCGGTCCCAACACGGGCGCCCGGTTTCTTCTCGACGACGACGTCGTCACCTCGGGTCGTCACCCCGAGAGCGACATCTTCCTCGACGACGTGACGGTGTCGCGCCAGCACGCGACGTTCGAGCGCACCGAGGGGCGCTTCGTGGTCAAGGACGCGGGCTCGCTCAACGGCACCTACGTCAACCGTGAGCGGATCGACGACTCGACGTTGCAGACCGGCGACGAGGTGCAGATCGGCAAGTACCGCCTGGTCTTCTATGCCGCCAAGCAGGCCTGACCGCCCGCTGACGATCGGGAAGGTCCTCGACGCCCTGCGCGAGGAGTTCCCCGAGATCAGCATCTCCAAGATCCGCTTCCTCGAGGCCGAGGGTCTCGTCGAGCCGGCGCGCACGCCTGCGGGCTACCGGACGTATGCCGCGAGCGACGTCGAGCGCCTGCGCTACGTCCTGCGTGCCCAGCGAGACCGGTTCTGGCCGCTCAAGGTCATCCGTGAGTCTCTGGACGCGATCGACCGTGGTCTCGAGCCGGCGGTCGACAGTGATGCCCGGCCCCGTCCGCCGCGGCCCGCGTCCGACCCTGACGTCCCTGATGAGGCCGAGCTGCGGAGCGAGCGGGTCGTGCGGCTCACGCGCGACGAGCTGGCCGAGGCCACCGGGCTGGAGCCCGACGTCATCGCCTCGCTCGAGGGTTTCGGTGTGCTCAACAGCGACGCCGACGGGCACTTCTCCGCCACCGAGCTCCAGGCGGCGCACGCGGCCGCCGGCCTCGCGGCATACGGGATCGAGGCGCGGCACCTGCGGCCGTTCCGGACGGCCGCGGACCGCGAGGTGGGCCTCGTGGAGCAGGCGATGAGCACGCGGCGGGCCGGGGGACGGGCAGCCGACCAGGCCCAGGTGGCGCGGCTGTGCCTGCAGCTCCACGCCGCCCTGGTCAAGGGTGGTCTGGCTCGACCCTGACGACGTACGGTGGAGCAGTGAAGCCATTGGACGTCCTCGGGGTCCGAGTCGAGATGCCGACGAACCAGCCCATCGTCCTGCTCCGCGAGCGCGACGGGAGCCGCTACCTGCCCATCTGGGTGGGTGCTGCTGAGGCTGCCGCGATCGCCTACGCCCAGCAGGGGGTGGTGCCGCCTCGGCCGCTCACCCACGACCTCCTCAAGAACGTCCTCACCGACCTCGGCCACTCGATCGACCGAGTCCGGATCACTTCGCTGCAGGAGGGCGTCTTCCACGCCGTCCTCGACATCGACGGGGGAGAGAGCGGTGGCGGCCAGAGCATCGACTCCCGCTCCTCCGACGCGATCGCCCTGGCCCTGCGCGCCGGCGTCGAGATCGTCACGTCCGAGGAGCTGCTCGACGAGGCCGGAGTCGCCATGGCCGGAGAGCAGGAGGACGACGAGGTCGAGAAGTTCAAGGAGTTCCTCGACCACGTCTCGGCGGACGACTTCGACACGGGACAGCAACCGTCTAGTTGAGCCTGAGTGTTACTGAAGTGACTCACGACACGCGTGAGGTTAGGGTCCAGTGGTAGTTGACCCCTGCCCCTCCGCCCCTTAGCGTCGCCCTCAAGAGAACGACGACCATGTAGTTACAGCGCATCGTGGAGCAGCAGGAGGCCGGCGTGAACGCCATCGAAGAGAACCCCAAGGGGCATGTGCCGGTCGCGGCCCAGGGTCTGCTGTTCACCGACGACCTGCCCGAGCTCGACGAGGAGATGGGCTACCGCGGCCCCACGGCCTGCAAGGCCGCGGGGATCACCTACCGCCAGCTCGACTACTGGGCCCGCACCGCGCTCGTCGAGCCTTCCGTGCGGGGCGCGGCCGGCTCCGGATCGCAGCGTCTCTACGGCTTCCGCGACATCCTCGCGCTCAAGATCGTCAAGCGGCTGCTCGACACCGGGGTCTCGCTCCAGCAGATCCGTGGGGCCGTCCAGGTCCTGCGTGATCGCGGGGTCGACGACTTGGCCCAGATCACGCTCATGAGCGACGGCGCCTCCGTCTACGAGTGCACCTCCGACGAGGAGGTCATCGACCTGCTCCAGGGCGGACAGGGTGTCTTCGGCATCGCCGTCGGCAAGGTGTGGCGCGAGGTCGAGGGTGACCTCTCGCACCTGCCGAGCGAGCGCCCGAGCGACGAGGCCCCTGCGGCGCACCCGGACGACGAGCTCAGCGCACGACGCGCAGCCCGGCTCGCCTGACCGACGCCACGACGACCACCAGCGGTGCGTGCCCTCCGGGGCACGCACCGTTTTGTTACCCTGAGCGCGCCGCAAAAACCGTGCGGGAGAGTCCTCGGCCCGACAGGGACCGGGGCGCCGAAGGGGCAAACTCCCCGGAACCTCTCAGGCGCAAAGGACCGCACGGATCAGGCACCTCTGAGACGGCCCAGGCCGCGACAGATGGGGAGGCCCGTGCCCGTCCCGTGCGCCAGGAGCCTCACCTCATGACCGACACCACGCTCAGCCCGACCGACCTGCCCGCGTTCGCCGGCCGCCACATCGGTCCCGACGACGCGGCCGTGGCGCAGATGCTCTCGGCCATCGGTCGCTCGAGCCTCGACGACCTCACCTCGACCGCCGTGCCCGACGCGATCCGGGCGACCCGGGCGATGGACATCGCCCCGGCCGCGTCCGAGGCCGCCGTCGTCAAGGAGCTGCGGGCCCTCGCGGGTCGCAACTCGGTCCTCACGTCGATGATCGGCCTGGGCTACTACGGCACCGTCGTCCCGCCCGTCATCCAGCGCAACGTCCTCGAGAACCCGGCCTGGTACACGGCATACACGCCGTACCAGCCCGAGATCTCGCAGGGACGGCTCGAGGCGCTCCTCAACTTCCAGACCGTCGTCAGCGACCTCACCGGACTCACCACCTCGGGCGCCTCGCTCCTCGACGAGGCGACGGCTGCCGCCGAGGCGATGACTCTCATGCGCCGTTCGAGCAAGGCCGCGGCCGACGCGGTGCTGCTCGTCGACAAGGCCGTGTTCCCGCAGACCCTCGCGGTCATGCAGACCCGCGCTCTCCCGCTCGGGATCGAGATCGTCGTCGCCGACCTCTCCGAGGTGGCTGACGCCGACGCGCTGGCGCAGGCCGCCGGTGGTCGGGCCGTGTTCGGCCTCGTCGTCCAGTACCCCGACCTCCACGGCCGCCTGCGCGAGCACCGCGCCCTGGCCGACGCCGCCCACGAAGCCGGCGCGCTCGTCACCGCCGCGGCCGACCTCATGGCCCTCACCCTCGCCGTCGCGCCGGGGGAGTGGGGCGCCGACATCGCCGTGGGCACCACGCAGCGGTTCGGTGTGCCGATGGCCTTCGGCGGTCCGCACGCCGGCTACATGTCCGTGCGCAAGGGGCTCGAGCGCACCCTGCCCGGCCGCCTCGTGGGCGTCTCGGTCGACGTCTCCGGCGCGCCGGCCTACCGGCTCGCGCTGCAGACCCGCGAACAGCACATCCGTCGCGAGAAGGCGACGTCCAACATCTGCACCGCGCAGGTCCTCCTCGCCGTCATGGCGAGCATGTATGCCGTCTACCACGGCCCTCGTGGCCTGCGCGCCATCGCGCTGCGCATCCACGCCCACGCCGAGGCCCTCGCCTCGGCCCTGGTGGACGGCGGCGTCGACGTCGCAGCCGGCCCGCGCTTCGACACCCTCTCGATCACCGTGCCGGGCAAGTCCGACGAGGTCGTCGCCGCGGCGCTGGCCGAGGGCACCAACGTCTGGCGGCACGACGCCGACACCGTCATCGTGTCGGTCGACGAGACCACCGACCTCGATGACGTCGCCGGCGTGGCCCGGGCCTTCGGGGTCGCCGAGCCGACCTCGGTCGCCATCGCCGAGCCGGGCTGGGGCGAAGCGCTCGACCGCACCTCGGACTACCTCACCCACCCCGTGTTCTCGAGCCACCACAGCGAGACCGCGATGCTGCGCTACCTGCGCCGGCTCTCCGACCGCGACTTCGCGCTCGACCGCGGCAT
This sequence comes from Knoellia sp. LjRoot47, assembly GCF_964253435.1. Taxonomy (NCBI): domain Bacteria; kingdom Bacillati; phylum Actinomycetota; class Actinomycetes; order Micrococcales; family Intrasporangiaceae; genus Knoellia; species Knoellia sp. LjRoot47. The sequence goes on along the minus strand of NZ_CAXUQS020000002.1, from coordinate 16,384 downwards.
GATCCCGCTCGGCTCCTGCACGATGAAGCTCAACGCGACGACCGAGATGCTCGCCATCACGTGGCCGGAGTTCGCGAACCTCCACCCGTTCGCGCCGCTCGACCAGACCGAGGGCATCCGCACGCTCGTGAGCCAGCTCGAGGAGTGGCTCTGCGACATCACCGGCTACGACGCCGTGTCGCTCCAGCCCAACGCCGGTTCGCAGGGTGAGTTCGCCGGCCTCCTGGCCATCGCGGCATACCACCGTTCGCGCGGTGACTCCGCGCGCAACATCTGCCTCATCCCGGCGAGCGCGCACGGAACCAACGCCGCGAGCGCCGTCATGGCCGGAATGAAGGTCGTCGTCGTCAAGACCGACACCATCACCGGCAACGTCGACATGGACGACCTCAAGGCCAAGGTCGAGGAGCACCGCGACGACCTCGCCGCGATCATGGTGACCTACCCGTCGACCCACGGCGTCTTCGAGGACACCATCAAGGACCTCTGCGCGATGGTCCACGACGCAGGCGGCCAGGTCTACGTCGACGGCGCCAACCTCAACGCGCTCGTCGGGCTCGCCCAGCCCGGCCGGTTCGGGGCGGACGTGTCGCACCTCAACCTGCACAAGACCTTCTGCATCCCGCACGGTGGCGGAGGTCCGGGCGTCGGTCCTGTGGCGCTGCGCGAGCACCTCGCGCCGTTCCTCCCCAACCACCCGCTCGACCCGGAGGCCGGACCCGAGACCGGCGTCGGCCCGGTGTCTGCGGCGCCCTACGGTTCGGCCGGGATCCTGCCGATCTCGTGGGCCTACGTCCGCCTCATGGGTGGCGCCGGCCTTCGCCGGGCGACCGAGGTCGCCGTCCTCAACGCCAACTACGTCGCGGCCCGGCTGCGCGACTCCTACCCGGTGCTGTACTCCGGTGAGGACGGGCTCGTGGCCCACGAGTGCATCCTCGACGTGCGGCCGCTCACCAAGGAGACCGGTGTGAGCGTGGACGACATCGCCAAGCGCCTCATCGACTACGGGTTCCACGCCCCGACGATGTCGTTCCCGGTCGCGGGCACGCTCATGGTCGAGCCGACCGAGAGCGAGGACAAGACCGAGCTCGACCGCTTCTGCGACGCGATGATCGCCATCCGCACCGAGATCGACGCCGCGGGTGCGTCCGGCAACGCCGAGTCCAGCGTCCTGCGCGGCGCTCCCCACACCGCGCTCTCGCTGGCGGGGGAGTGGGACGTCGACTACTTGCGCGAGGAGGCGGCCTTCCCCAAGGGCGTCGACCCGCTCGCGAAGTACTGGCCGCCGGTCCGTCGCATCGACGGCGCCTACGGCGACCGCCACCTCGTCTGCTCCTGCCCGCCGCCGGAGGCGTTCGAGGACTGACCCTCACGGCACCGTATGCCGTGAGAACGCGCCGCGTGACCCGCTCGGGTCACGCGGCGCGTGTCGTTCAGGCGGCGCTCTCGGCGCCCGGGGCAGAGACGGCGACGGTGCTCCCGCTCGCGGTCTTGCGGACGGCGAGCTGGCTGGTGATCCGGCTGCGGAGCTCGCCGACGTGGGAGACGACTCCGACCGCACGGCCGCCCTCGCGCAGCGAGTCCAGCACGGAGATGACCTGCTCGAGGCTCTCGTCGTCGAGTGTGCCGAACCCCTCGTCGACGAACAGCGTGCCGAGGTCGAACCCGCCGGCCTCCTCGCGCACGGCGTCGGCCAGACCCAGGGCGAGGGCGAGCGAGGCCATGAAGGCCTCGCCGCCGGACAGCGTGGACGTCTCGCGGGTCACGCCGGTCCACTGGTCGAGCACTCGCAGCCCCAGCCCACTGCGGGCACCGCGCGCGGCGAGCCGGTCGGAGTGCTCGAGCCGGTAGCGGCCGTCACCCATGACGCGCAGCCGCTCGTTGGCGAGCTGCGCGACCTTGTCGAGCCGGGCCGCGAGGACGTAGGAGGTGAGCCTCATCCGGAGGGTGTTGTTGACGCCGCCACCGGCGAAGGTGTCGGCAAGGTCCTTGACCCGGTGGTGGCGCTCGAGCGTGGGGCCCGCCGCGTCGAGGCCGGCGACGAGGCTGGCCCGCACCGTGGCGAAGGCCTTGGCGGCCGCTGCGACCCGGGTCCGGTCGGACTGGGCGTCGAGCAGAGCAGCCCGCGCCTGCTGAGCGGCGGCGGTGACCACCTCGAGTTCCGGCTCGGGGGCGGACTCGGCCGCGCGCACGGCCTCGTCGTCGAGGACGGCAAGCGCCGCGGAACGGGCCCGGTCGTGGTCGCGGACCCGATCGCCGAGGCGTTCGAGGGTCGCGGGGGCAACGAGGGCCAGGGCGGCCGCCTCGACGGAGTCGAACCCGGCCTCGTACGCCGCCGCGGTCGCCGCCGCCGACGCCTCGTCGAGGCGTGCCGCCGCGGTGACCCGGCGCTCAAGGGCGTCGAGCCACGCCGACGCGTCGGAGGTCAGGGTGTGGTGGCGACGGGCCAGGGCCTCGGCGCTGCTCGGCACCGCCGCGTCGGCACCCCCACGAGCAGGCACCGCCGATGCGGCGGTCGCGTCGTCGCCAGCGGCGCCGGTGGCGCCCTGCGCGGGACGGCAGGGGCAGAGCGCGTGCGCGAGCTCCAGCTCGCGGACGGCGGCGAGGTCGGCCTCCTCGGCTCGCAGCTCCTCCTCCGCGACGGTCGTCGCACGGGCGAGATCACGTCGCGCGGCGCTGACCGCGGCGTCGATCCGAGCCACGTCGGCGCGCCGTACCGCCAGGGCCTGCTCGCGTGCCGGTCGCTGGGATGCCAGACGGCGGACGGTGTCGTGCCGGTCGGTGGCCTCCTGCGCGGCGGCACGCTCAGCGGCGAGGTCGAGCTCGCGCACAGAGTCGACACCGAGCGTCCCGAGGGCGTCGGCGAGGAGTGCCGCGGCGCTGGCTGCGGTCGACACCGCGTGCTGGTGCGCCACCACGAGGGCGGCGTGGTGCTCGCGTGCCTCCTCGAGCTCGGCCTGGGTGACCCGGTCTGTCCCGGCTGCGGGGTCCGGGTGGTCGTGCGAGCCGCACACCGGGCAGGACGACCCCTCGACCAGGCCCTCGGCCAGCTCGGCGGCCATCTGCGCCAGCCGTCGTGCGACGAGGTCCTGCTCGTGGTCACGGGCATCCTGGGCGGCGGTGCGTGCCGCGGCGGACTCCTCGGCGAGACTCGCGATGGTGGCCTCGTCGGTCACGACGCGTTGGGCGAGCCGGACCCGCTGGTCGGCGGCGCGGGCGGCCGCGGCGGCGCCGTCGAGCGCGGCACCGGCCTCGACCGACTCGGCGAGCAGCTCCTCGGCCTCGGAGGCAGCAGCCTCGGCAGCCTCGCGGTCGGCGTCGGCGGTCTCGAGAACGACACCGGCCTGGTCGACGGCCTGCTGCTGCGTCCGGACGCGGGCGGCCCGGGCCACGGACTGTGCCTCGAGGCGGACGAGCTCGCGCACCGAGTCGTCGTGCAGGTGCAGATCGGCCACGAGCGTCGCCGGGTCGTCCGCCTCCGGGACGACGGCGAGCACGCGTCGCGCGGCTGCCTGGGTCAGCGACTCGTGCCGCGCGGCGTCGGCTGTGGCCCGCTGGACGGTGTCGAGGTGGCCGCGCACGCTCGCGGCTCGGCGCCCGGACTCGTGGGCTTCACGCACGGCGGCGAGGTCGTCCTCGGCGACGTCGAGCATCGCGAGGGTGGACCTGGCCGAGGCCGCTCGCGCGCGGAGGGCGATGGTGGCCCGGGCACGTTCCGCGTCGGCCGAGGCGAGGGCCTCTGCGGAGGCGGTCACGTCGAGCGCCACCATCGCCTCGGAGAGCTGTCCGTCGAGCTCGGCCCCGAGGGCGTCGAGCCTGGCCCGGATCGCCTCGGGGGAGTCCGTCGCGGCGGCAGGGGCGCCGTCGGGGTGGGCCGAGCCGTCCGCTGCCGCCTCACCGCCGTCGCCCACGAGCCCGACCGCCGCCACGACATCGCCGAGCCGGGCGAGGTCGGTGTCGATGCCGGCCTGGAGGCTGGCGACGGCGGCCTCGCTCTCACGACGCTGCCCGACGAGCCACTCCTCGACGTCGGCGAACCTCGAGATGTCGAAGAGCTTCTCCAGGAGGGCGCGGCGCTCGTCGTCCTTGGCCGTGAGGAAGGCGGCGAACTCGCCCTGGGGGAGCATCGCCACCTTGGCGAACTGCTCCTTGCCCATGCCGAGCACGTCGTTGATGACCTCGGCGGCCTCGTCGTTGCGGTGGGACAGCACCCGCCAGCCGGCGCCGTCGTGCTCGGAGAGCGTCACGGTCGCGGGATTCTCGATCGTGCCGGTGCCGCGCTTCTTGGGCCGGGTGTGGGCCGGCGAGCGGTGGAGGCTGAACCGCCGTGTGCCACAGGTGAACTCCAGCTCGACCGACGGGGTCGCCGTGGGTGCAGCGTGGTCGCTGACGATGCCACGCCGGTCGCGCACGCCGGGCACGTCGGCGAACAGCGCGAAGCAGATGGCGTCGAGCAGGCTCGTCTTGCCCGCGCCCGTGGGCCCGTGGATGAGGAAGAGCCCGGCCGCGGTGAGCGTGTCGAAGTCGACGGTGACCTCGTCGGGGAACGGTCCGAAGGCCGTGGCCCGGAGCCGGTGGATCCTCACGCCGCCCCCGAGCGCCGTGAGGTCGTCGCGCCCGTCTCGCCGTCGGCGGCGGACCGACGCAGCCGGGCGCCCTCGACGGCCTCCTCGAGCAGGGCCTGCTCCTCGTCGTCGGGGCCGTGGCCACCTCGCACGTGCGCGAGGAAGTCGCAGCAGACGGCGAGGTCGGAGCGCTCGGTGAGCGAGGCGGCATACGCGCTCATCGTCGTGACCGCGCCCGTGGGCGCGAAGCGGAGGTCGAGGGTGTGGGGGAAGCGGACGCGCAGCCGCTCCATCGCGCCCAGCGGGCGCACCGGGTCGGTGAGCGTGACCTGGCACCACGCGTCCTCGGCGGCGTCGTGACGACGGTCCGACAGCAGCTCGTCCAGCGTGCCGCTGAGCAGGGCGAGCGGACGCTCGACGGGCGCGGCGACGAACTCGACGTCGGCGTCGTCGCCGGACAGGTCGACGAGCCAGGACCCCTTGGTGTGACGGGCCTCGCTGAACGACATGGCGACCGGGGACCCCGAGTAGCGCACGCCCTCGCCGACCTCCTGACGGCCGTGGAGGTGCCCGAGCGCGGCGTAGTCGACGCCGTCGAAGACCTCGGGCGGGACCGCGGCGACGCCACCGACGGAGATGTCACGCTCGGACTCGCTCGTGGCACCACCGGTGACGAAGGCGTGGGCCATGACGACCGAACGCTCGTGCCCGCCGTCGGCGAGCGAGGCCCGCACACGGTCCATGGCCGCGCGCAGGACGCCGGCGTGGGTGCGCTCGGTGGCGCCGAGCGGCCCGGCCGTGAGCGAGGGCTCGAGGTAGGGGAGGGGGTGCACGGCGACGCCCTTGACCAGGACCGGCCGTCCGATGTCGTCGAGGCTCGTGCGGATGTGCAGGCCCGACCTCTCGAGGAGACGCGAGGCGAAGCCCAGCCGGATGGCCGAGTCGTGGTTGCCGCTGGACAGCACGACGGCCGCGCCCGCGTCGATGAGGCGCTCGACCGCGTCGGAGAGCAGGGCCACGGTGTCCGGAGCGGGCAGGGCGCGGTCGTAGACGTCACCCGAGACGAGCACGGCGTCCACGGACTCCGAGCGGACCACGTCGACGAGGTGGTCGAGGTAGGCCGACTGGGCGCGGTGCAGCCCCACCTGGTGGAACGCTCGTCCCAGGTGCCAGTCGGAGGTGTGGATCATGCGCACGGTTCGAGGCTAGGTGGGCGCACCGACAGGGCCGATGACCGAAACGCGGATTCGGTCACGTTCCCCTCGCGCGCTGTGCTCGGATGGTGGTTGAGTTGGCGTTCGAGCCGCGCCGTGGCCGACGAGTACCGGAGGTGATGGGTGTGGGTGCTGAGGTCAGCGCACAGAGCTACACGCGCGAGGAGCGTCAGCGCTACCGCGAGAAGGTGCGGCAGAACCTCGACGTCTTCGAGCGGATGCTCACGCAGGACCAGTTCGAGTTCGAGCGCCCGATGACCGGACTCGAGATCGAGCTCAACCTCGTCAACGGCGACTACGACCCGCACTTCGCCAACGCGGAGGTGCTGCAGGCGATCGCCGACCCCGGCTACCAGACCGAGCTGGCGCAGTACAACATCGAGCTCAACGTCCCGCCGCGCCCGCTCCCCGGCGACTCCGCCCTCGAGCTCGAGGAGGACCTGCGGGCCTCGCTCAACGCCGCCGACTCCAAGGCCCGCGAGGTGGGCTCGCGGCTCGTGTCGATCGGCATCCTGCCGACGATCATGCCCGAGCACTACGAGGGCGACTGGATCAGCGACAACAACCGCTACACCGCCCTCAACGACTCGATCTTCGTGGCGCGCGGCGAGGACATCTACCTCGACATCCACGGTCCGCACGGCGAGCGCGTCGCGACCTACTGCAACTCCATCGCACCCGAGTCGGCGTGCACCAGCGTCCAGCTCCACCTCCAGGTGACGCCCGCGGACTTCGCCGACCACTGGAACGCCGCCCAGGCGCTGTCACCGGTGCAGGTGGCCCTCGCGGCCAACTCGCCGTTCTTCTTCGGGCAGCGCCTGCACGCCGAGACCCGGATCGAGCTGTTCAAGCAGGCCACCGACACCCGGCCCATCGAGCTCAAGAACCAGGGCGTGCGCCCGCGCGTGTTCTTCGGCGAGCGGTGGATCACGAGCATCTTCGACCTGTTCGAGGAGAACTCGCGCTACTTCCCGGCGCTGCTCGCCGAGACGACCGACGAGGACCCGATGGCCCGCCTCGAGGCGGGGGAGGCGCCCGACCTCGCCGAGCTGCGGCTGCACAACGGCACGGTCTACCGCTGGAACCGGCCGATCTACGACATCGTCAAGGGCCGGCCCCACCTCCGCGTCGAGAACCGCGTGCTGCCGGCCGGGCCGACCATCGCCGACACCCTGGCGAACGCTGCGTTCTACTACGGCGCGGTCCGCAAGCTCGCCTCCACCGAGCGGCCCGTCTGGACGAAGATGAGCTTCGCCGCGTGCGAGGAGAACTTCCACCTGGGCGCCCGTGACGGCATCGAGTCGCGGCTCTACTGGCCCGGCTACGGCGAGGTCGGCGCCGACGAGCTCGTCCTGCGCCACCTGCTGCCGCTCGCCCACGAGGGCCTCGAGGAGTGGGGAGTCTCGCAGGCCGTCCGCGACCGCTTCCTCGGGATCATCGAGGCCCGCGCCCGGGCCGGCGTCAACGGGGCCACGTGGCAGACCGACGCGGTCCGCCGCTTCGAGGACCAAGGCAGCGACCGGCGCACGGCGCTGCACCAGATGCTCGCGCTCTACTCCGAGCACATGGCCACCAACGAGCCGGTCCACACCTGGCCGCTGCCCTGACCGAGCCCCGGCCTCGGGCGGCCGCTCACGCTGAGCGACCTCAGCCCAGGCTGTTCCAGAGCTTGATCGCCGGCTGCTCGCGCTCGTACTCGAGGACGCTCACCGACCCCGCGTCCAGCAGCAGCTTGGCCGCGCCACGGGGCTGCTCGCGCAGGAACACCGTCGCGAGGATGCGCAGCGCGTGCCCGTGCCCGAAGAGGAGCACGTCGCGTGACGCCAGCACCGGCGCCGCGCGCAGCAGCACACGTGATGTCCTCGCCGCGACCTCCTCGACGGTCTCGCCGGGCGTGGTCCCCGGCACGACGCCGTGCTCGAAGACCGCCCAGTCGTAGCCGAGCTCAGCCCTGATCTCCTTGGTCGTGCGGCCCTCGTAGGCGCCGTAGTCCCACTCCACGAGGTTGTCGTCGACCTCGGCCCGCGACCCAAACCCGGCGATCTCGGCGGTCCGCCGTGCCCGCTGCATGGGTGAGGACAGGACGAGCCCGAAGTCGAAGCCGGTGAGCCGCTCGCCGAGCGTCGCCGCGTCCGCCTCACCCTGCTCGGTCAACGGCAGGTCGGTCGTCCCGGTGTGCTGCCCCGACTCGCTCCACTCCGTCTTGCCGTGGCGGACGAGGACGATGCGTCCTTCGGGGACAGCGGGTGCGCCGGTCATGGTCGTCACTCTGGCAGGATCCCGGTATGCCGCGCCACCTCGCCTTCCTCAGGGCGATCAACCTCGGTCCTCACCACAAGGTGCCCATGGCCGAGCTGCGCGAACGGCTCGAGGGCGCGGGGTTCACCGACGTCCAGACCCACATCCAGACGGGCAACATCGCCCTGTCGTCGACGATGCGGTCCCAGGCCAAGGTCGAGGCGGCCCTCGAGGAGCTGCTGGGGGAGTGGCGCGGCTTCGAGGTGCCGACCATGGTCCGGTCGCCGTCCGAGCTCGCAGCGCTCCGCAAGGCGGTCGACGCCACGCCGCCGCTGCTCGCCGAGGGTGCCCGGCGCTACGTCGCGTTCGCCAAGGGCGAGGTGAGCAAGGACGCGGCACAGGCGCTCACGGCATACGACGCGACTCCGGAACGTTCACGCGTCGTGGGGCGAGACATCCTGCTCGAGATCGACACGGCCTTCACCGTGTCCAAGCTCGCCGGGGCCAAGCTCGAGCGGCTCGCCGGCACCCCACTCACGGCTCGCGACCTCAAGGTCGTGCGCGCCATCGACGAGAAATGGAGCACCACATGACCGACACCGAGCACGGCGTCGCGCAGGAGACGGGCGGCACGGGGACGGGCCACCGCTCGGTGACCATGTCGCGGACCGCCCACGGCGAGTTCGACGTGACCAACGTGCGCGGCGGGACGCTCCACATCGGCACGGGCGAGACCGACGACTTCACGCCGGTCGAGCTCCTGCTCACCGCGATCGCGGGCTGTAGCGCCATCGACGTCGACTTCATCACGAGCAAGCGCGCAGAGCCGACCGAGTTCACCGCCACGAGCACCGGCGTCAAGGCCAAGGACCCGGTCAAGGGCAACCACATGACCGACCTCGAGGTGACCTTCAGGGTGCGCTTCCCCGAGGGACCCGAGGGCGACAAGGCCCGCGAGATGCTGCCACGCGCGATCGCCCAGTCGCACGACCGCCTCTGCACCGTCTCCCGAGCGGTCCAGCTCGGGACCCCGGTCACGATGGTCGAGGACTGAGCGATGGCGCGCTACCTCGACGTCCACCCCGTCGACCCGCAGCCCCGTTCAATCGCCCAGGCCGTCGCGACGCTGAGGGACGGCGGACTCATCGCCTATCCGACCGACTCGGGCTACGCCCTCGGCGCGGCGCTCGGCAACCAGTCCGCCAAGGACCGGATCCGCGACATCCGCAAGCTCGACGACAAGCACCACTACACCCTCGTGTGCGCCGACTTCGCCCAGCTGGGGCACTTCGTCCACGTCGACAACTCGGTCTTCCGCGCGGTCAAGGCGTCCACGCCGGGGCCCTACACCTTCATCCTCCCGGCGACCGGTGAGGTGCCGCGCAAGCTGCTCCACCCCAAGAAGAAGACCGTCGGCGTCCGCATCCCCGAGCACCCCGTCGTCCGGGCGCTGCTCGCCGAGCTCGGCGAGCCGATGCTCACGTCGACGCTCATCCTCCCCGGCGAGAGCGAGCCGATGACCGACGGCTGGCAGGTCAAGGAGGAGCTCGACCACGTCGTCGACGTCGTCATCGACTCGGGGGAGTGCGGCAGCGAGCCCACGACGGTGGTCGACCTCTCGGGCGACCTGCCCGAGGTCGTGCGCGTGGGGGCTGGTGACCCGAGCCGCTTCGAGGAGTGACGGGGTCGGTGACCTCGGACCAGCCGTTCCCCGAGCTCGTGATGCGCGCGATGACGCGTCACGGGGTGGTCCCGAGCCGCGGCTACGTGACGCTTCCCCACGACGAGGCCCTGGTCAGCCACTACCCGGACGACCCCGACCGGCCGTTCGTCGTGCACTGGACCGCGTCCGAGCGCGAGCCGGCGGACCTCTTCGCGGACCTCACGGCATACCTTCGCGAGCGCGGAGCGCGCGGCGCGGAGTGGTGGTTCCGCGACGACTCGACCCCCGCGGGTCTCGAGGAGCTCGTCCTCGACGCTGGTGCCACGACGACCGAGGACCAGGTCTGCGTGGCCCGGGCCGTCGACGGCGTCGTCCCGGCGTTCGCACCCGGGGTGGCGGTGACGCTCGTGCAGGACGCGGCCGGTCTCGACGCCGTCATCACCATCGGCTCCGCCGTCTTCGACAACCCCGTGCCACCTGATCGCGACGCCTGGCTCGCCGAGGTCCTCGACGACCTCGACCACGCGCGCAGCGCCTGGGTCGTGGGCTGGCTCGACGGGGAGCCTGTGGGTCGGGCGAGCGTCGGCTTCGAGTGGCAGGTCGCACCGCTCATCGGGGCGGCCGTCCTCCCGCACGCGCGACGACGGGGCGTGTATGCCGCGATGCTCGCCGCGCGTCTCGACCTCGCCGCGACGACGCGGTGCCACACCGCGATCACCAAGGCGCGACGTGGCGAGTCGCTGCCGCTCCTGCTGCGTGAGGGGTTCACGCCGATCGGCCACGAGCGCGCGCACCTGCTCGACCTGCCCGGGACGTGAGTCACCCCCACCGGCTCAGAGCCCCTGGGTACCGGTGGCGGTGACTTCGGACCGCGCGGGAGGAAATCGCGCAGTCGACGCGCTGCCGAGGACGAACTCCCTGATCACCTGGTCGGCATCGCAGCACCAACCTAGGAACGCTCCGGTCAGCATCGGGTCTGTCGCCAGTCAAGACTTGGTATGCCGGGTCAGGGCTGTGTGTCCTCCGCAGGTCCTACGGTGGTCGCCATGGGTGCGTCGGACGTCGTCGAGCTCGCCTTCGAGGCCGAGGTGTGGGAGTGGCGCGGCCCGGCGCCCTACCACTTCGTGTCCGTCCCGGACGAGCTCTGTGACGAGGTGCGCGACGCCGCCGAGGTCGTGAGCTACGGATGGGGGATGGTGCCCGTCGCGGTGAGCATCGGCGACACGTCGTGGACGACGTCGCTCTGGCCCAAGGACGGCGGCTACGTCGTCCCGCTCAAGGACAGGGTGCGGCGTGCCGAGCAGGTCGAGCTCGGCGACGTCGTGACCGTGGAGCTGCGGGTCGACCTGGTGGTCTGAGCACCGATGACGGCGGGTCGCGCTGTGCCGCAACGGTTTTCGACTAGCCGACGCTCTCACTGAGGACGAAGACGCGCACCCGCCTGCGGTCGTTGATGCGCGAGCGGTAGCGGCGGTAGCCGTCGTAGAACGTCGCGGCCCGGGCGAAGACCTCGTCGACCTCGGCGGGGGTGGCGGGGCGTGCCTGCGCCCGGATGCTGCGTCCCCGGTAGGTCAGCGTGCACTCCGAATCTGCCTCGAGGTTGAGGACCCAGGCGGGGGTGGACTCCTGGCCGAAGTTCGTGCCGAGCAGGGCGAGGTCACCGGCCAGGGGAGTGGCGATGAGGTGGCTCGTGCGTCGTGCTCCGGAGCGCCGCCCGGTCGTGGTGACGGTGAGGACGGCGATCCCCGTCAGGAGGCCGGGTGCGCTGTGTCGGCCACCGGTGAGGCGTGAGACCGCGGTGTCGAGGTGGCGCAGGGTGCGTGAGAACACCCAGCCGCCGGCGCGGGTCCCGCCGAGCCATCGCACCGCGGCCTGCGCGGGGTTGGCCGTGCTGTGGTGGTAGCCGAGGTCGCTCGCCAGCCCCACGGCTCAGCTCACCGGCTCGAGCCGACGGCTGACGACCCGCGCGTGCTTGCCGACCTGCCGCACCCGGGTGAAGCCGAGGTCCTCGAAGAGCTCGAGGGTGGCGCTGAAGAGGAACCGGCCGGGGGCGTCTCTCCCCGCTGTCATCTCGGGGATGGCCTCGACCACACCGCCGCCCGCCCTCGCGATGAGGTCCACCGCACCCTCGACCGCCTGCCGGGCCACGCCCTGCCCGCGGTGCTGCTTGTCGACGACGACGCACGTGATCCGCCAGTCCGGCACCGGGGGAGGGTCCTGGTCGTAGACCCTGCGGTGCTTGATCCCGGGCAGCTCCTCGACGTCACCGAACTGGGCCCAGCCCTGGACCGCACCCTCGTCGTCGACGACGAGGGCCGCGTGGGCGCGGTCGGTGAGCACCCGCTCGTGCCTGGCCTCGCGGTGGTCGAGGCCGCGCTCACCGCGGTCGAGGTGGAAGCCGATGCACCAGCAGCCCCCGAAGATGCCGCTGTTGCGGTCGACGAGGTCGGCGAAGCCGTCCCACGAGTCAGGTCCCAGGGGATGACGCGGAAGCCCATAGGCTTGACGATATGGCTGATCTCACCGAACCGTGCCCGAACTGTGGCCGTCTCATGCGATGGGAGACCTCGCACGAGCGCTGTGACGGGTGCGGCTACATCCGCCCGTGCTGCGAGGGTGCGCCGTGCCCGATCCCCTGAGGTCCCGGCTGAGCCCGCGTCAGCTGGGGTTGCTCGACGCGTGGCTGCCCGGTGCGCAGGTCGTGCGGGACCACAGCTGGGGGCTCACGAGCACGGTCGTGCTCGAGGTCGCGGTCGACGACAGGACGTATGCCGTCAAGGCTGCGGCAGCGGACGACCACCACCTCGTGCGTGAGCTCCGGGCTCACGCTCAGTGGCTCGAGCCGTGGACCTCGGTGGGAGCGGCGCCGGTCCTGCGGTTCGCTGACGAGAGCGCGCGCATCCTCGTCACCGAGTGGGTGCCGGGGTCGTTGGTCCAGGGGAGTGGGGCGGAGGGGGAGACCGACACCTACCGACAGGCCGGTGCGCTGCTGGCCCGGATGCACGGCCAGAGTGCCGTCGAGGACCCCGGTCACGAGGGGCGGGAGACGGAGCGGACGCTCGCGTGGCTCGACCGTCCGCACCGGATCCCGAGGGACCAGGTCGAGCGCGTGCGTGCCGAGGTCGAGCGCTGGTCCGACGACGTCGCCGTGCTCGTGCCGACGCACGGCGACTGGCAGCCGCGCAACTGGGTGGTCGACAACGGCACCGTCCGGGTCATCGACCTCGGCCGGGCCGACCTCCGTCCGGCGTACACCGACTGGACCCGGCTGGCCGTCCAGCAGTTCGTCGGGAGACCGGACCTCGAGCGCGCGTTCGTCGAGGGCTACGGCTCGGACCCGAGGGAGCCCCGGGCCTGGCGTCGACAGCTCCTGCGTGAGGCGGTCTCGACCGCAGCCTGGGCCCACCAGGTCGGTGACGAGGGTTTCGAGGCGCAGGGGCTGAGGATGCTCGTGGCCGCGCTCCAGCACAACGACTCGACGCAGGAGGTGTCATGAACGACTCGGCTGCCGTCCCGGGCGCCGACGAGGTGGAGGTCAGCGCGCTGGCGATCAACGTCACCGTTCCCGAGTCGCTCCAGTGGCACGACTCGCGCCGCGGCGAGGAGTTCCTGCTGACCTCGATCAACGTGCGGTTGCTGCCGGACGGGCACGTCGCCGCCAAGGCGTACGGCCGCCCGATGGCGGGTGGACGTGGCGGATACACGTCCTTCCGGGTGCCGGACCGACCCGAGCTCGCAGCACTCATCGACGCCGCGGCCACCCGAGCCGCGCAGATGTGGAGCTCGCACCGCGGCCTCGGCTGAGGCGGGGGAGTGCCGGCCCTTAGGGGCTCACCCGGTCGAGCAGGTGCAGCGCGTCCCACGGAGCGCGACCGTCGATGTCGTTGTCGAAGTAGACGTAGGTGTCCTCGCCCGCGGCGTCCCACTGAACGAGCCGACCCGCCCAGGCGTCGAGCGTCTCGTCGCTGTAGCCGCCGGCATACAGCTTCTGCTCACCGTGGAGACGGACGTAGTGGAAGTCCGCGGTCCCGTCGCCCATCGTCGGGAAGCGCCCTGCGGTGTCGGCGTGCACGAGGGCGGCTCCGTGGTCTGCCAGCAGCGCTCGGGCGGTCGGCGAGTTCCACGACTCGTGGCGCGGTTCGAACGCATGGCGCAGGGGAGCCGTCACCTCGGCCTGAGTGAACGCTCGCTCGTCGACGATCCGGTCGTCGTGACGCGCGGCGAGGGTCGCCGCCTCGCCGTGGCTTCGGGGGAGCAGCCCGAGGAAGGTCGCAACCAGCTCCTCGTCGAACACGAGCCGTTCCGGCAGCTGCCAGAGCAGCGGCCCCAACGTCGGACCCAGGGCGAGCGGCCCGGAGGCGAAGAAGTTGGCCAGTGGCGTCTCGACGTCCCGCAACGCCTTCATGTGGGTCACGTACCGACTGCCCTTGACGGCGAACACGAAGTCGTCGGGCACCGACGAGCGCCAGCGCTGGTAGGACGTCGGACGCTGCAGCGAGTAGAACGAGCCGTTGATCTCGACGCTCGACATGCGTTCACCGACGTGGCTGAGCTCGTCCTTCTGGCGCAGACCGGTCGGGTAGAAGTCGCCGCGCCACCCGGCATACCTCCAGCCCGACACCCCGATCCGGATCACGGTTCGACCCTAGAGGGGAGTGCGAAAGTGCATAAACGGCATCCCCACTACTCTACTTGACATAATGTTGATTATCGGCGTTATACGGAGGGGTCGGGGGAAGCGTCCGTGCGGGCCCTCGCACGGGCCTTGATCGACTCGATGATTTCGGTCTTGGCGTAGGCGTAAGCGTTCATGTCGGACCAGTCGCGCGTCACGAGCTCTCTCTTGGTGTCCTCGTAGAGTCGTCGGTCCGCGTGGTCGGCGCGCAGGTGGTCGCGCAGCAGCAGGTAGTCGATCGCCGCCGGGTCGCCGGTCTCGAGGATGTGGACGTGCACGTCACGCTGCTCGGTGCGCACGAGCCGGTGCCCGGGCTCTCGAACCCGCAGGACGTAGCCGGCCGTCACCAACGGGTCGACGTAGTCCTCGTCCGCCGTGATGTCGGCGACGGTCACGAGGATGTCGAGGATCGGCTTGGCGGCGAGTCCCGTGACCGAGGTCGAGCCGATGTGCTCGACGGCCAGGGCGGTGTCGCCCAGCGCGCCCCTGATCCGCGCCTCGTGGTCGGCGAACCACCCGGCCCACGCCGGGTCGTGCTCGGCCAGGTGCAGCTCGCGCCGCTCGATGCCACCGACGAGCTCGATCTCGGTGACGTCGGCACGTCGTCGTCTGCGCGATCCTTGCGGTGCATCCATCCGCGCAGGTTATCCGTCGGCCTCGACGCCGACCTCAGGCACCGAACACCGACCAGCAGATGTCGTCGCGACGCGCCATGTCCTCGAGGACGAGCTGACGCACCGGCGCGGGCAGCCGCTCGCGCTGCCACGCGAGCTCCAGCCGCCCGAGGGCAATCCCGTCATCTCCGCGCGCCGTCGCACGCACGGCCTTGATCGCGTAGGCCGCGGCGCCGAGGTCGTGCTCGGCGACGTGCGGGACGCAGGCCGCCTGACCAGCCGCGTATGCTGCGTGCCTCGCCGAGCCGGAGAGGTCACGGGCCGCTCCCATCGCGTGTCCCCCGGTGGCCCGGGACTCCATCATCGCGACCTCCCCGCGCGTCCAGGCCCGCACCGCCTCGATGGCGTGCCGGGGCCTTCGGTCTGTGGGACGTTCCGACTCGAAGAGCGGTAGGACGTGCTCGGCGCAGTCGGCCGCCCACAGCGCGAGCAGGTGGTGGTCCTCGTCGGTGAGGCTGCCACCGCGCCGGACGGTGACGAGCCGCGGGTCGCGCACCGCGGGCAGGATCATCGCGTGACCTCGGCACCGGGCATGCCTCGCACCCTAGACGCCGCGCGATCGACGGGTCGCGGCACGCGAAATCGCGTTGCGGCCCCGTCCGTGGCGTCCCTACGGTGGCGCCATGGCGACGGCACGTTTCCACGGCATCAGCATCGAGTGCTCCGACCCGGTGGCCGCCGGCCGGTTCTGGGCCGGGGTCCTCGGATGGGAGCTCGTCGAACACCTGTCCGGGGAAGTCCATGCGCTCCCCCACGACGGCACGGCATACCGGATCGTCCTCCGCGAGGGTGACACGCCCAAGGTCGGGCAGAACCGCATCCACTTCGACCTCACCAGCTCCTCGGACGCGGCCATGGCGGCCACGGTCGCGCGGGCGCTCGAGCTCGGCGGGCAGCACATCGACATCGGGCAGACCGAGGACGACGGGCACGTCGTCCTCGCCGACCCCGAGGGCAACGAGCTGTGCGTCATCGAGCCCGGCAACGGCTTCCTCGCCGACACGGGCGTCATCGGCGGCATCAACTGCGACGGGTCCCGGAAGCTCGGCCTGTTCTGGAGCGAGTTCCTCGGCTGGCCGCTCGTGTGGGACCAGGACGAGGAGACCGCGATCCAGTCACCGACGGGCGGCTCGAAGATCACGTGGAGCGGTCCGCCGCTCATGCCGCGGCTGGGGCGTGACCGGTTCCACCTCGAGGTCGCGGTCTCCGACACCGACCTTGACGCCGAGCTCGACCGTCTCGTCGCGCTCGGTGCCAGCCTGCAGCCGGGGTCCAGTGGTCTCGACGGCGCCGTCGTCGTCGTCATCGACCCGGACGGCAACGAGGTCCACGTCGTCACCTCCTGACCGTCGCGC